>JAZKIW010000090.1:9115-34915 GCA_040384625.1 Pseudomonadota bacterium
TCGGCATGGCCCAGATCGGCGATGCGTTGTTCGTCGCCAACGCCGACGCCGTGCTGCGATTTCCCTACGTGCGCGGTGACACACGCATCACCGCGCCCGGTGTGAAAGTGGTCGATCTGCCCGGTGGACCGATCAACCATCACTGGACCAAGAACCTGATCGCCAGCCTCGATGGTACGAAGCTGTACGTCACCGTCGGCTCGAACAGCAATGTCGCGGAGCGCGGCATGGAGGCCGAAGCCGGTCGCGCCGCGATCTGGGAGGTGCGTGTCGACAGCGGTGCCCAGCGCCTCTTTGCCAGCGGCCTGCGCAATCCGAACGGTCTGGCCTGGGAGCCGCAAAGCGGGGCCCTGTGGACCGTGGTCAACGAGCGAGATGAACTCGGCAGCGACCTGGTGCCGGACTACCTGACGTCGGTGCGCGACGGCGCCTTCTACGGCTGGCCCTACAGCTACTACGGTCAACACGTCGATTCACGCGTCAAGCCGCCGCGCCCCGATCTGGTCGCCAAGGCGGTCGCACCCGACTTCGCCCTCGGGCCCCATGTCGCGCCGCTCGGGCTGGTCTCGTCGCTCGGCACGAGCTTGCCCGCGACCTTCGCCAACGGCATGTTCATCGGCGAGCACGGCTCGTGGAATCGGCGTCCGCACAGCGGCTATAAGGTGGTCTTCGTGCCATTCGCCAACGGCAAACCCTCCGGCTTGCCGGTGGATGTGCTGAGTGGCTTCCTCAGCCCCGAAGGCGAAGCGCAAGGCCGACCGGTCGGCGTGGCACTCGACAAGACGGGTGCGCTCCTGGTCGCGGACGACGTCGGCAACACCGTCTGGCGCGTCAGTGCGAGGCGCTAGCATGAAGCGGCAATCGGCTTTGCTCCACGGGCTGCTGCTGTGCGTCGCGCTCGGCCTGGCTGCCTGCGGCAGCCTGCCGACGATCGTGCCGGACCTCGCACGACCGACAGGCAAGCAGGTCCAGATGGAAGGTGCTCGTGGGCCGCTGACGGCCGCGCAGACCAAGGCCGTTCTGGAGCGTCTCAAGAGCGGCGGCAAGGACAGTGACGTCCTGGATCGCCACTTGGCGCTCGAGGAGGCGATCGTCGGCAGCCCACTGACCACCGGCAACGAGGTGCGCCTACTGGAGGACGGGCCGGCCACGTACCGCGCGATGCTCGCGGCCATCGCCGCGGCGAACGACCACATCAACATGGAGACCTACATCCTGGACGACGACGAGGTCGGCCAGCGATTCGCAGCGGCTCTGTTGGCCAAGCAGGGTCAGGGTGTGCAGGTGAACCTGATCCGGGACAGCGTCGGCACGCTGGGCACTTCGCCGGAGTTCTTCAGGCGGCTGGCGGCCAGCGGCATCCGGGTGCTCGAGTTCAACCCGGTCAACCCCCTGGCGGCGCGCAAGGGCTGGGAGTTGAACCAGCGCGATCACCGCAAGCTGCTGATCGTCGACGGGCGGGTGGCGTTCCTGGGCGGCATCAACATCAGCAGCGTCTACTCGGGCGGCTCGCTGAAGAAAGACTCGCGCGCTGCAGCGCGCGGTGAACTCGGGCCGGCCTGGCGTGACACCGACATGCAACTCAGAGGGCCGGCCGTGGCCGAGTTCCAGAAGCTCTTCCTTGCCACATGGGCACAGCAGAAGGGTCCGCCGCTGGCCACGAAGAACTACTTTCCGCCGCCGCAGGTGGTCGGCCGCGAAGTCGTGCGTGCCATCGGCAGCTCGCCCGAGGAACCGTACAGCCAGATCTACGCGACCCTGCTGTCGGCGATCGGCAGCGCGGAAACCAGCGTGCGCATCACGAATGCCTACTTCGTGCCCGACCCGCAATTGCTGGCCGCGCTCGAAGCGGCAGCGCAGCGTGGCGTCGACGTGAGCCTGATCCTGCCCAGCCAGAGCGACTCCTGGCTCGTCTTTCACGCCGGTCGCCGTTACTACGCCAGGCTGCTGCGCGCCGGCGTCAAGATCTACGAGCGTCGCGGTGTGATCCTGCACTCAAAGACGGCCCTGATCGACGGTGTCTGGGCGACCGTCGGCTCAACCAACCTCGACTGGCGCAGCTTCCTGCACAACCACGAACTGAATGCGGTCGTTCTCGGCGCCGAGTTCGGCAAGCAGGTGCAGGCGATGTTCGACAAGGACCTCGCTGCATCGGACACGATCACTCTGCAGACCTGGCAGCAGCGCAGCCTGGATCTGCGGGTTAAGGAATTGTTCGCGCGCGCCTGGGAATACTGGCTGTGATCGGGCGCGTAGGGAACGGCCTACGCCGTGCGGGCGCAGTCGCCGAGGGCAGGTTGCGTCGGGCGCCGATACGCGCTGCGGCCCCTCACTTCGACACTCGTTCAGGCTCCTATACAGGCGGCCGTTTCAACTCCCCAAAACCCCCCCAAAACCATCGAGGTACCTATCATGAAGACACCCAGATTTGCTCTCGTTTGTTCCGCCTCCGTCCTGGCGCTGACGCTGGGGGCCTGCTCGTCGAGCCCGCCGCGCAACGACACGGCGGTGTTCGACGGCACGCGCAGCTCCAGCATGGCGATGGGCTATGGCAACGTCAGCAACATCGAGATCGTGCCGGTTTCGGCGCGCACTTCAGGTGGCGGCGCAGTGCTCGGTGCCGTGATCGGCGGTGTGCTCGGCAACCAGGTCGGCAGCGGCAGCGGGCGTACAGCGGCCACTGTGATCGGTGCTGTCGGCGGCGCGGCAGTTGGCAACCAGATCGAGCAGCGCAACAAGTCTGACAACGAGGTCTACCGTGTCACAGTTCGCCTGGACAGCGGCGACCGGGCCCAGTTCGATTACCAGCGCATCGATGACCTGCGCGTCGGTGACCGTGTCGTCGTTCGCGACGGCCAGTTGCATCGCGCCTGAGTGGGTGCGTGAACGCCATCCTGCAAGTGGTCGCCGCCTTCGCGGCGGCGACCGCTACATTGGTCTTGATCGACTTGCTGTGGGTGGCGATCGTCGCGCGCCCAACCTTGGGCGAGCTGTTGTTTCGCGGTGGACGCTCAGGGTCCGGCCTCCGAGGCAGGCCAAGTTCAGCCGCCGTCGAGAGAACAAGCTAGTCTCGAGCCGTCGTCGGTGGGCGCTGCGTCTGGGCGTGTGCCTTCAACGACGCGATCAGCAGTTGGGGCAGCAGGCCCGCCAGTAGCGCCGGCTTGAGGATCCAGTTGCGGGGCCGCCGCCAGCCCAGTAGGCCTCCAACGACAAAAGCCGCCGTGACCAAGCCGAGAGGATGTTTTTTCGCGAGGGGCTGCACGACCGCCTGGGCGGCATTGAGCGCCACCATGGTCGTCACGCGCATCGGATGCCGAGCCCACCATTGCTCTGCGGCTTCGATCAAGACGCCGGCACCCGGCAGTGAACGCAGGCTGTGCCACCACGCCGGATGGGCCCGCGGCGTCGCGCCGGCCTCTGTAGTCGTGTCCGACGTGCCCGCAAGCGCGTGACGCAAGCGCTCGCGCGAGAGGCTCAGTCGTTCTGCAGGAGTTTGCATGGTGCTTGTCATCATGCCGACGCTGCTGCGGCGCGCAGCAGGGCCATGTCTGCACTCAATTGCTGGCGAAGTTCACTGCGCCCGGCTTCCTGTTCCCCTGCGCGCGAAATCATGAAAGCAACCAGTGCCACTAGTAGGGGCAGCAGCGGCACCGCCCACAGCAGCCAAGGGGCGTTCATCGATGAGCCTGGTAGGGCGCCCCACAACAACAGGGCAACGCCGCCCAGCATGAGGGCAAGCAGCAAGCCCAGTGCACACAGCACAGAGAGGAGCGCCTTGCGCTTAAATAGCATGGCGGCCCGCGGCACTTCGTCGGCCAAGAGGTCGGCGTAGGCCTGGGCATGGTCGGCCAGCAGCTGCGGCCGCGTGGCGATGAGGTTCAACAGGGGATGCATCTCGTTCAGGCCTTGAAACCGCAGCCCCACCGTTCATGGCGGGGCTGCAGCTGGTCCATCAATGGTTGCGCGAGCGCGTCAGCAGGCCGATCAGGGCCATTAACGCGGCACCCGTGGCAGCGGCGATCAGCATCGCCTTCACCGGCTCGTCCTTGATGTAGCCGACGGTGTTGTCGGATGCGCGCAAGGCCTTGTCCTTCAATTGCTGGGACCCGTCGCGCACGGCATCGACCCCGCGTTGGGCGAGGGCGGCGATCTGTTCGCTGCTGCGATTGAGGACCGGCGCAACGCGGTCACGCACGTCGTGAACGCTGCCGGACAGCGAATCGAGGGTCTCGTTGGCCAGGCGCTGGGTCGATTTGATCGCGCGGTCGGCCGAGTCCGAGGCTTGGTCGACGAGGCTGCTGGAGGATTCGAAAGGCTTGTTGGTGATCATGAGAGTTTCCTTTGGGTTGAAGTGCTGCGGGATCAAATGGGGTCACCCCTTCTTGATGAGCCCGTAGAGGAAAGTGGCCACGGCAAGGACCGCGAACACGATGAACAGGATCTTGCCGATGCCCACGGCACTGGCGGCGATGCCGCCGAAGCCGAACACTGCGGCGATCAAGGCGATCACAAAAAAGACGACGGCGTAATGAAGCATTGGGGGCTCCTGAATTTTTGACGTCCCCAGTGTCGGCGGCGCACCGTGGCGCGACGATCGGCGGTACAGCCGTCCGCCTGTCGGGCACGCGGGCGCCTCGGGGTAGGACGTCACCGACAGGGCTTGCCGTCGTGGCGCCTCCTGTTGGCCCTAGGCCGATTCAGGCAGGGTTGCTTCGATCCGGGTGCCGTTGCCAGGCGCTGACACGACGGTCAACACCCCACGCTCGGCTTCGACCCGAAAGCGCATCCCGACCAGGCCATACGCCGAGCCACGCTGCACGTTGGTATCGAAGCCGATGCCGTCGTCACGCACCGAGACCCGCACCTGCCCGTCCTGCGAGCCCAGGTCGATCCAGATCTGCTTGGCCTGCGCGTACTTGCTGATGTTGGTGATGGCTTCCTGCACCATCCGATAGACCATCAGCTCGGCGCTGGCCCGGAGCTTCACGGGGGCCAGCGAGCGGTGCACCTCGACGCCGGCACGCTCTGCAAAGTCGCGCGCCAGGATGTCGATCGCCGACACCAGGCCCAGGTTGGACAGTGTCGACGGGCGCAGGTCCTCGATGATGCTGCGTCCGAGGGCGATGCTGGCATTCAGGGTCTCGACCAGATGCGCGAGGCGCTCCTGAGCCTCCGGCGCGGCGTCGGCCAGGCGCGACTTGATGCGTGCCGCATCGAGCTTGGCCGAGGTCAGCAGCGCGCCGAGTTCGTCGTGCAGATTGCGCGCCAGCCGGTTGCGCTCGTCCTCGCGCGCGGTCTGCAAGTGATCGGCCAGCGCGGTCAGCACTTCGGTGCGTCGTGCGACCACGATCTCGAGCTGGTCGCGTTCGGCCTGGATCGTGCGGTTGAGTTCGCGCTGCACCGCTTCGGCGGCGGCCGCATGACGCAGGTAGACGTATAGCGCGAGCAGGCAGATCGAGGTCAGTGCGATCACGCCGATGCGGCCGAGCTGGAGCGTGCCGTCGATGCCGCTGCGGCTGGCGGCGACCGAGATCGTCCCGAGTTTCAGCAACTCGGCGCCGAGCATCTGGATGTCGTCCATCTGGTCCCGGCCGAAGCCGGTCAGCACGAGCTCCGCGGCCAGATCCGGCTTGCCTTCCTGCTTGAGACGGATCGTTTCCGAGATCAGGGACAAGCGTGACTTGACCAGCTTGCCCAGCTGCTCGAGTGCCGTCTTGGCCTTGGGGTCGCCGCTGTAGTGCGTCTCCAGCAGCCGGAGCAGGTCACTGATCGGCCCCAGGGACAGGCGGTAGGGTGCCAGGTACTCTTCGCGGCCGGTCAGCAGATACCCTTGCTGGCCGGTTTCGGCATCCAGGATGTTCTTGCGCAGGTCTAGCACGCTGGCGCGGGCCTCGGTTTCGGCAACCAGGCGGTCCAGGGTGTTGACCGATTGCCAGTACGATCCCTCGCTTATGAACAGCATCGCCACGGCGGCCAGCACCGCTAGCGGGAAAACCACAGGGCTGCGGCGGATGAGTTTGAATGCTTCCATCGTCGGGGCCCTCAAAAAATGGGATCATGTGATGCCTTGGACACGCTACGACCATGATTCGAATCGCCATCGTTGATGACCATGCCATGGTGCGCGCCGGGCTGCGCCAGTTCTTTGCGGACCAGCCCGATTTCTCGGTGGTTGCCGAGGCCGCCAATGGGCGCGAGGCCCTGGACATCGTGCGCAGGGGCGAAGTCGACGTCATCCTGATGGATGTCGCGATGCCCGACCAGAGCGGCGTCGACGCCCTGGCTGCCATCCGGGCCCGCGCGCCGGACCTGCCGGTCCTGATCCTGAGCGGCTACCCGGAAGAGCACTACGCGACCACCCTGTTGCGCCAGGGCGCCAGCGGTTACCTGAACAAGGACTGCGACCCGGAAGAGATCGTCAAGGCGATCCGCACCGTCTGCCGTGGCCGCAAGTACATCACCGCTGGCGTTGCCGAGCGGCTGGCCGAAGGCCTGGGTGGGGGCGGCGAGAAATTGCCGCACGAAGAACTGTCCGAGCGTGAACTGCAGGTCTTTTTGCGTCTGGCCAAGGGCGAAACCGTCGGCCACATGGCCGAAAGCATGTCGCTCAGTGTCAAGACCATCAGCACCTACCGCACGAGGGTGATGGAAAAGATGCACCTCACCTCGAACAGCGACCTGACTTACTACGCGCTGAAGAACGGCCTGATTCAATAGACCCCGCTCAGGCCGGCGCGACGGGGTTCTTGTCGGCTCCGCGGTCCGCGGCCAAGCGGCCGCAGTACTGGATCAGTGCATCGATCTCGTCGGACTTGTCGAACACCTCGTCGGCGCCCAGTTCAAGGCATTTGCGCCGCATCTCCGGCGTGGCGTAGTTGCTCAGCACGACCAGTTTGGCGCCGTTGCGGATGCCGCTCGCATCGCGCAACACGCCAAGACCCGATCCGCGCTTGAGGAAGATGTCGATGATCACCAGATCCACGCGGTGATCTTGCTGGCCGAGCCATTCGACCGCTGTCGATTCGTCTTCAGCAGTGCCGACCACGGCCACCGGCACCAACTCTTCGAGGGTCGCGATCAGGTTGTCCCGGATCACCGGGCTGTCTTCGACGACAAAGGTCTTGAGGGGTGGCATCGGATACGGCGTGCGTGGGTCCCGGCGGCCTGGGCGCCTGCCCGCACGGTGGCCCTAGCCTAAGGGCGAACTTGGTCAGCGGCTATCGGGCAGCGGTGCGCGGCAGTGTCGGACGATTCCTACATGGTATCCGGTGGCCGTAGGAAATCGACTACCGCCGCTGGCGCCGCCGTCCGGTGGTCGCCCGGCCGCAGCAGCGTCACAGTCGCTCCATGCCCAACACATCGGAGACCTCCATGAAAGAACTGTCCAAAATCGCCCTGGCCGTTGCCGGGCTGGTGCTGGTGACCCAAGCTGCGGCGCAGGTCACTTTCTATGAAAACGAAGGCTTCGCCGGGCGCTCGTTCACGACACAGGGTGAAGTGCGCAGCTTCCAGCGCGCGGGCTTCAACGACCGTGCGTCCTCGGTCATCGTGCGCAGCGAGCGCTGGGAAGTGTGCGAAGACGACCGCTTCCGGGGCCGCTGCGTCGTGCTGCGCCGTGGGCAGTACCCGTCGCTGGCGGCGATGGGTCTGAACGACCGCATCTCCTCGGTGCGTGCGATCAATCGCAGCGCACGAGTCGACGACGACCGCTACGCACCGGCGCCGCCGCCCGTCCAGATGAGCCAGGTCACGTTCTACGAGCACGAAGGCTTCCAGGGGCGTTCGTTCACCACCGAAGGCGCGCTGCCGAGTCTTCAGCGTGCCGGCTTCAACGACCGTGCTTCCTCCGTCGTCGTGCGCGGCGAACGCTGGGAAGTCTGTTCCGATGATCGTTTCCGCGGCCAATGTGTCGTTCTGCGCCGTGGTCAGTACCCGTCGCTGGCAGCGATGGGCCTGAACGACCGCGTGTCTTCCGTGCGTACGGTCGCCACCAATGCGCGCATCGACGACGGTCGCTTCGCGCCACCGCCTATGGCTGTGTACGACTACGGCCGCCGTCCCAATGAGCGCCTGTACCAGGCCAACATCACCTCGGTGCGTGCCGTGGTCGGTGCGCCGACGCAGCGTTGCTGGGTCGAGCGTGAACAGGTGGTGCAGGACACGCGCAGCCAGCCGAACGTGGGCGGCGCTGTTCTCGGTGCCGTGATCGGCGGCATCCTCGGCCACCAGGTCGGGGGCGGCAGCGGGCGCGACGCGGCGACGGCCGTCGGCGTGGTGGCCGGCGCGGCGATCGGCGGCAACACCAACCGCGACAGCGGCGGCCAACAGGTGGTGTCGCAGAACGTGCAGCGTTGCACCAGCGCACCCAACCAGGCGCGGCCGGAATACTGGGATGTGACCTACAACTTCCGCGGCATGGACCATCGTGTCCAGATGACCACCCCGCCGGGCGCCACCGTCACCGTCAACGAGCAGGGCGAGCCGCGCGCGTGATCTATGGTCCGTGAGGGATGAGCGAGCACCGCCTCCCTAGAGCACGGCTTCGGGCGGCGGCACGCGCCGCGCACGAAGGCCGCAAGCTGCGACGCCAGGCCTGCCCGCAATGCGGCGCAGGCCTGGATCGCATTCCGCGCCGCTGGTTCGATCGGCTGATCAGTCTGGTCATACCGCTGCGGCGTTATCGATGCCTGTCGATCGCGTGTGCCTGGGAAGGCAACCTGCGCGCCGCACGTGCCGCACTTCACGCTGGATCAGGCGGCCGCCGGTATGAGCGGCGCATCGACGGTTCCTTGGGACAAGTCGATGCACTCCGATCAGGGGGCTGTGGAACGGTCCTGACTCAGCAAAAACCCGAATGCGATGGCGCGCGCGAGACGCGCCATTTTTTTGGAAGTTGACTGCGGTCAATCGTTTTTGCTGTCATCGGTCAGACCATCGCTGCGCGTTGACGATCACGCGCAGTCGACATCAGCATCGGCCGCGGTTTGCTTTAAAGACCTCACAGGAGACAAGATGATGAAGCTTGGAAAGATCGCGCTCGGTGCCTCGCTCGCCGTGGCCGCATTGCTCGCGTCCGGCCCGTCGATGGCGGCGTGGGAGCCGTCGAAGCCGGTCGAGTTCGTCATCCCGGCCGGTACCGGCGGCGGCGCCGACCAGATGGCGCGCCTGATCCAGGGCATCATCGTCAAGCACAAGCTGATGAAGGAGTCGATGGTCGTCGTCAACAAGGGCGGCGGCGCCGGCGCCGAGGGCTTCCTCGCGGTCAAGGAAGCGAAGGGCGACCCGCACAAGATCATCATCACGCTGTCGAACCTGTTCACGACGCCGCTGGCGACCGGTGTGCCCTTCAACTGGAAGGAGATGACGCCGGTGTCGATGATGGCGCTGGACCAGTTCGTGCTCTGGGTCAATGCAGAGTCGCCGTACAAGACGGCCAGCGAGTACATCGCGGCGGTCAAGGCCGCCGGCCCGAACAAGATGAAGATGGGCGGCACCGGCTCCAAGCAGGAAGACCAGATCATCACGGTCGGCCTCGAGAAGGCGACCGGCACCAAGTTCATCTATGTGCCCTTCGGTGGCGGTGGCGCGGTAGCCGTCCAGCTGGTGGGCAAGCACATCGATTCATCGGTCAACAACCCGATCGAGGCGGTGGCGCAATGGCGCGCCGGCTCGCTGCGGCCGCTGTGCGTCTTCGACGACACACGCATGCCCTACAAGGAGAAGGTGACGACCACGATGTCCTGGGCCGACATCCCGACCTGCAAGGAGTCCGGCGTGCCGACCGATTACGTCATGCTGCGGGGCATCTTCATGGCCCCGGGTGTCACGTCCGAACAGACGGCTTATTTTGTCGACCTGCTGAAGAAGGTGCGCGAGACTCCGGACTGGAAGGACTTCATGGAGAAGGGTGCCTTCAACACCACGGCGATGAGCGGCACCGACTACGTGAAGTGGCTGTCGGGTGCGGACATCCTGCACCGTCAACTGATGACCGAAGCGGGCTTCCTCGCCAAGCCCTGATGCAGTAGAAGTACCGAACGGGTGCGGCACCGCGTCTTGGGCGCGGCGCGCACCTGCACTCTGGCGTCGGCCTCCCGGCGCCTGCATAGCGAGGCCCGTGCGGCCGCTTGCTGGAGCAAACCATGTCAGACAAAGAACCCTCCGACGCGGCGGCCAGCCAACCCCTGGTCAAGAACTGCAGCGTCGACATGGTGGTCGCCGCGATCCTGTTCGTGTTCGGCGTCGTGGTGGTGACCGAGGCGCGCCGACTCGGTGCAGGCTGGACCACCGATGGCCCCGGTGCGGGCTACTTCCCGTTCTACATCGGCCTGATCATCTGCATCTCGGCCATCGGCGTGATCTACCAGGCGCGCGCCGCGAAAACGCGCGACGAAGACACCTTCGTCGACCGTGAGCAGATGGGCCGCGTCCTGTCGGTGCTGTTGCCGGCTGCGGTGTATGTGCTCGGGATCTGGTTTCTCGGCATCTATGTGGCCTCGGCCATCTACATCGCGCTGTTCATGATCGTCCTGGGCAAGTACCCCCCGGTGAAGAGCGTCATCCTGGCCGCCATCGTCAACGGTGTGTTCTTCATGATGTTCGAGGTCTGGTTCAAGGTGCCGCTGTACAAAGGCACCCTCGAACCCTTGCGCTTCCTCGGCTACTGAACTCGCCACGCCAACCTCCCGGAGCGCGACCAAAAATGGAAGAAATCAATGCCCTGATGCAGGGCTTCGCCGTGGTGCTCACGCCGATGAATATCGGCCTGATGTTCATCGGCATCATCCTCGGTGTGCTGATCGGCGTGTTGCCCGGATTGGGCGGCGCCAACGGCGTGGCGATCCTGTTGCCGCTGACCTTCTCGATGTCGCCGACCTCGGCCATCGTGATGCTGTCATGCATCTACTGGGGCGCGCTGTTCGGCGGTGCGATCACCTCGATCCTGTTCAACATCCCGGGCGAGCCTTGGTCGGTCGCGACCACCTTCGACGGCTATCCGATGGCGCAGAAGGGCCATGCCGGGCAGGCGCTGACAGCCGCCTTCACCTCGTCCTTCGTCGGCGCCTTCGTCGCGGTGCTGATGATCACCTTCCTGGCCCCGCTGGTGGCCAAGTTCGCATTGAAGTTCGGCGCACCGGAGTTCTTCGCCGTCTACCTCCTGACGTTCTGCAGCTTCGTTGGCATGGGCAAGGGCTCGCCCTTCAAGATCCTGATCGCGATGGCTTTCGGCTTCGCCTTGGCTGCGGTCGGCATGGACACGGTGACGGGCCAGTTGCGCCTGACCTTCGGTCAGACCGAGCTGATGCGCGGCTTCGACTTCCTGATCGCCGTGATCGGTCTGTTCGGGATCGGCGAGATCCTGCTGTCGATGGAGGAGGGCCTGAACTTCCAGGGCAAGTCGGCGCGCATCAACGCCAAGGTGGTGTGGCAGACCTGGAAGGAACTGCCGAAGTACTGGGCCACCTCGATCCGCAGCTCGCTGGTCGGCATCTGGATGGGCATCACGCCCGGCGGCGCGACCCCAGCCTCGTTCATGAGCTACGGCCTGGCCAAGAAGTTCTCGAAGAACGGCGCCAGGTTCGGCACCGGCGAGATCGAAGGCGTGATCGCACCCGAGACCGCCGCCCATGCCGCCGGCACCAGCGCATTGCTGCCGATGCTGGCCCTGGGCATCCCGGGTTCGCCCACAGCTGCCGTGCTGCTCGGCGGCCTGCTGATCTGGGGCCTGCAACCGGGCCCGCTGCTTTTCGTCGAGCAGAAGGACTTCGTCTGGGGTCTGATCGCCAGCATGTACCTGGGCAACCTGGTCGGCCTGATCGTGGTGCTGACCACGGTGCCGCTGTTCGCGTCGATCCTGCGCATCCCGTTCTCGATCATCGCGCCGGTGATCATCGTGATCTGCGCCATCGGCGCCTACACCGTGCACGGCGCCATGCTCGACATCTGGTACATGCTCGGCTTCGGCGTGATCGGCTACGTGTTCAAGAAGCTCGACTACCCGCTGGCGCCGCTGGTGCTGGCGCTGGTGCTGGGCGACAAGGCCGAGGACTCGTTCCGCCAGGCCATGCTGGTATCCCAGGGTGAGGTCACGATCATGTGGGCCAACCCCCTGGTCGGTACGATCACGACCTTGGCCTTGCTGATGCTGTGCTGGCCGCTGATCTCGCGTGTGCTGCGTGTGATCCGTGCGCCCAAGGTCGACGAGTTCGCCGCGCAGCGGCCGGTGGATTGATTCGAAGGGGACCGTCATGCCCGTCATCGCATTGACCCAGGGAATGGGCTCGCTGGCCCAGGACATCGCCGAGCAGCTCGCCCAGGAGTTGAACCTGTCGACCTTGCAGCACGAAGTTGCCGAGCGCGTGGCCAGCAAGATGCACGTCTCCAAGAGCCTGATCAGCCGGCTTCGCGCCGGCAAGGCCGGTACCTTCGAACGCCTGAAGGCCGACCGAGAAGGCATGGCCATCTACACCGCCGAAGAGGTGCTCGACGCCGCTGCCGCAGGCAATGTGGTGCTGCGCGGCTGGGGCGCCACGGCGCTGCTGCGGCCGGTGCCGCACGTGCCCTGCGTGCGCATCCTGCGCCCGCTGGCCAAGCGTGTGCAGTGGCTGATGACCGAGCTCGACACCGACGATGCCGACCTGGCCGAAGCCGAGATCCGGCGCAGCGACGAGGCCAATGCCGCGCGCATGCACGATCAGTTCGGTGTCACTTGGGGGGACCCGGTGCTGTTCGATCTGGTCCTCAACACCGACCGCCTTTCGGTCGACACCTGCGTGCAGCAGATCAAGGCCTTGCTGGCACGGCCGGAGTTCGCCGAGACGGCGGCCTCGCGCGCCCTGCTGCTCGGCATGGCGCTGCAAGCGCGCGTTCGCGCCGCGCTGCGCGCCAACGAAGCCACGCGTGACGTGAGCATCACGATCGAGGGCGCGGATGCGGGCGTCGTCCTGCGCGGCATCGTGGTCAGCGAGGCCGAGAGGGCCGCTGTCGAGCAGGTCGCTGCAGCCGTCCCGGGCGTGGCTGGCATCGACAATCAACTTCGCGTGATGGCGGCATCTCGGTTGTTCACCTCCGCGAAGATCTGAGTCCGGCAGCTTCCTGGCAAGGGCAAGCGCGGCGCATTCGCCAGAGAGGGGTCAGATCTTCCCGCGCTGCTTGAGCCGACTCAGCGTCTCGGCGGACAGGTTCAGGTATGCGGCCAGCTCCTTCTTCGGGATCCGCTCGGCCAGCTCCGGGTGCTTGCGCTCGAAGCGGTGCACGCGGCCGGGGCCGTCCAGCAGGTGCAGGGTGATGGTGTGGGCCATGATTTCGCTCATCAGTTTCATCACCTGATACTCGAAGGTGACCTTGAACTTCGCATGGCGATCGAGAAACGCCACCCAGGCCGGCATCGGGAGCTTGGCCACCCGCGCCTTGGTGACGCAGACGATGCTGTAAGGCGTGGGGGTGTTCAGGCGCCACGCGGCGTAGCTCGTTTCCATGTCCCGCTCGTCGGCGAAGCGCAGGATCATTTCCTTGGCGTCGGCATTCGTGACCACGCGCTTGAGGACGCCGTCCAGCACGAAGTACTGCTCCATCTCGTGCACACCCTGGTGCAGGAGATAGTCCCCCTTGTTGCAGTCGACGACCACGAGTTGCTCGTCGAGGTCGCTGCGCTCGCCTTCGCTCATTTCCTTGAGGACGACGTTCTGCCTCAATTGAACGCGGATGACGTTGCGTTCCGGGTGGTTGTCTATCGAAGTCGAGATCATCGGTGCAAGGGTCTGCGCGTTGGCCAGCCTGCGCCGCCAGGATTCAAATACCGAAAATTGACCGCGGTCAACGGTCTCGGGACGCGCGGATTTTTATCATACGTCCAACCAGATCAGCAGGAGACACAGGCATGTCGTTAGACGTCAAACTCGCGCCGGCGCGCAGCCCGGTCGACACGCTGAAGCCCGCCGGGAACGAAGCTCAGACAGCCCCGCTGACCAACGGCTTCCACCTCGTCATCGACGCCCTCAAGCTCAACGGCATCGACACGATCTACGGCCTGCCTGGCATTCCCATCACCGACCTGACCCGGATGCTGCAGGGTGAGGGGCTGCGGATGATCTCGTTCCGCCACGAAGCCAACGCCGGCAACGCGGCGGCCATCGCCGGCTTCATCAACGGCAAGCCCGGCGTGTGCCTGACGGTGTCTGCGCCCGGCTTCCTGAACGCTCTGGTATCGCTGGCCAACGCGACGACGAACTGCTGGCCGATGATCCTGATCAGCGGCTCGAGCGAGCGCGAGATCGTCGATCTGCAGCAGGGCGACTACGAAGAGATGGACCAACTGGCGATTGCCAAGCCGCTGTGCAAGGCGGCCTTCCGCGTGCTCGAGGCCGAAGACATCGGCGTCGGCATCGCCCGCGCGATCCGTGCCGCCGTCTCTGGCCGCCCGGGCGGGGTCTATCTCGACCTGCCGGCCAAGCTGTTCGCACAGACGGTGGACAAGGCGGCCGGCCAGGCCTCCCTGATCGAGGTCGTCGACCCGGCGCCGCGCCAGATCCCGGCGCCCGACGCAGTGCAGCGCGCGCTCGACCTACTGAAGGGCGCGAAGAAGCCTCTGATCCTGCTCGGCAAAGGCGCCGCCTATGCCCGCGCCGACGACGAGATCCGCGCGCTGGTCGAGAAGACCGGCATTCCCTACCTGCCGATGTCGA
Source organism: Pseudomonadota bacterium (assembly GCA_040384625.1). GTDB lineage: Bacteria > Pseudomonadota > Gammaproteobacteria > Burkholderiales > Burkholderiaceae_C > CADEEN01. The sequence goes on from JAZKIW010000090.1 coordinate 23,800, forward strand.
TGGCCAAGGGCCTGCTGCCCGATACGCACGAGCTGTCGGCCGCGGCGGCTCGCTCCTATGTCCTGCCCGAGGCCGATGTGGTGCTGCTGATCGGTGCGCGCCTGAATTGGCTGCTCTCGCACGGCAAGGGAAAGACCTGGGGCGGCAAGGGCCACAAGAGCTGGGGTGGACAGAAGTTCATCCAGATCGACATTTCGCCGACCGAGGCCGACAGCAATGTGCGCATCGACGCACCGCTGGTCGGTGACATCGGCTCCTGCGTCTCGGCGCTGTTGGCCGGGATCGGCTCGACCTGGGCTCGGCCGCCGGCCGAGTGGCTCAACGCCATCACCGAGCGCCGGACCAAGAACATCGCAAAGATGGCAGAGACGTTGGCCAAGGACCCGTCGCCAATGAACTTCCACAGCGCGCTGAACGTCGTGCGCGACATCGTCAAGGCCAATCCGGACGCGATGCTGGTCAACGAGGGCGCCAACGCGCTCGACTTCACGCGCTCGATCGTCGACATGTACAAGCCGCGCAAGCGCCTGGACGTCGGCACCTGGGGCGTGATGGGCATCGGCATGGGCTTCGCCGTCGCAGCGGCGGTCGAGTCCGGCCAGCCGGTGATCGCGATCGAAGGCGACAGCGCCTTCGGCTTCAGCGGCATGGAGGTCGAGACGATCTGCCGCTACGACCTGCCGGTTTGTATCGTCGTCCTCAACAACAACGGCGTCTATCGCGGCACCGACAAGAACCTGTCGGGCGGTACCGATGTCGCGCCGACCGTGTTCGTCAAGGACGCCCGCTACGAGAAGCTGATCGAGGCCTTCGGCGGCGTCGGCGTCTATGCAACGACACCGGCCGAACTGCGCCGCGGCATGGAAGAGGCGATCAAGTCGCGCAAGCCGACCTTGATCAACGCCATCATCGACGAAACTGCAGGCACCGAGAGCGGTCGAATCACCAGCCTGAACCCGGCTGCCGCCCTCAAGAAATAACCCGTTTTCACAAGAGCACTCAAGGAGAAATGCACATGGCCGGTCAACTCCCCCTCCAGGGCATCAAGATCATCGACTTCACGCACGTCCAGGCCGGTCCGGCCTGTACACAGTTGCTGGCCTGGTTCGGTGCCGACGTGATCAAGGTCGAACGCCCGGGCTCCGGCGACGTGACGCGCAGCCAGCTGCGCGACATCCCCGATGCCGACGCGCTGTACTTCACGATGCTCAACAGCAACAAGCGCTCGTTGACTTTGGACACCAAGAAGGCCGAGGGCAAGGCGGTGCTCGAGAAGCTGATCAAGGAGTCCGACGTGATGGTCGAGAACTTCGGCCCCGGCGCGCTTGATCGCATGGGTTTCACCTGGGAGCACATCCAGTCGCTCAACCCCGGCATGATCCTGGCGTCGGTCAAGGGCTTCAGCGACGGCCACCACTACGAGGACCTGAAGGTCTACGAAAACGTCGCGCAATGCGCCGGCGGCGCGGCCTCGACCACCGGCTACTGGAAGGGCGAGAACGCGGGCCCGACCATCTCGTCAGCCGCGCTGGGCGATTCCAATACCGGCATGCACCTGGCGATCGGCATCCTCACTGCCTACATCGGCAAGCAGAAGACCGGCAAGGGCCAGAAGGTGGCCGTGTCGATGCAGGACTCGGTGCTCAACCTGTGCCGCGTCAAGATGCGCGACCAGTTGCGGCTGGACAAGGTCGGCTACCTCGAGGAGTACCCGCAGTACCCGCACGAGATGGACGCCTTCAAGGACGGTGTCGTGCCGCGCGGCGCCAACGCCGGCGGTGGCGGCCAGCCGGGCTGGATCCTCAAGTGCAAGGGCTGGGAGACCGACCCCAACGCCTACATCTACTTCACCGTGCAGGGCCACGCCTGGGAGCCGATCTGCGACGCGCTGGGCAAGCCGGAGTGGAAGAACGACCCGGCCTACAACACGCCGCGCGGGCGCCAGCCGCACATCATGGACATCTTCGCGACGATCGAAGACTTCATCAAAGACAAGACCAAGTTCGAGGCAGTCGACATCTTCCGCAAGTTCGACATCCCCTGCGCGCCGGTGCTGTCGATGAAGGAACTGCTGCACGACAAGTCGCTGCGCGCCAGCGGCTCGATCGTCGAAGTGCCGCACAAGGTGCGCGGCAGTTACTGGACGGTTGGCAGCCCGATCAAGTTCTCGGGGATGAAGCCCGAGGTCACGGCGTCGCCGCTGCTCGGCGAGCACACCGACTCGGTGCTGGCCGAGCTGGGCTATTCGGCGCAGCAGATCGCCGCGATGCACGAGGTCAAGGCGGTCTGAAGGTTCGCTCCGGCCGCGGTCGCGGCTGGGGAAAATTCGGTGGCGGCGCCCCGAGCGGGCGCCGCCTTGCCTTCCAGGGTGGCCAGGAGGAATCAGCATGCAATCCACGATCGACCTGAATGCGCTGGTCGCTGCGATCGGCGACGCGGTGATGGTTTGCGACGCCCACGGCGCCATCACGCTGTGGAATCCCGCCTGCGAACGCATGTTCGGCTTCACCGAGGCCGAGGTGCTCGGTCAGTCCATGGACATGATCATTCCCGAGCGCCTGCGCAAGCGTCATTGGGAAGGCTACGACAAGACGATGGCCAGCGGGATCACGAAGTACGGCCACGACGTGCTTCGCGTTCCGGCAGTGAACAAGCAGGGCGCCTCGCTGTCGATCGCCTTCAGCGTCGCACTCCTGCACGACGACGACGGAAAAGTGAGCGCGATCGCCGCCGTCATCCGCGACGAGACCAGCCGTTTTAACGATGACCGCGCGCTCAAGAAGCGCCTGGCCGACCTGGAAGCCCAGCTCGCCGCGAAGGCCTAGGACGAAGCGATGGGCAAGGCACTCGAAGGCGTCCGCATCCTCGACTTCACGCATGTGCAGTCGGGGCCAACCTGTACCCAGTTGCTGGCCTGGCTCGGTGCCGACGTGATCAAGGTCGAGCGGCCCGGTGAGGGCGACGCAACGCGTGGCCAGCTGCGGGACATCCCGGGCGCCGACAGCTTGTACTTCACGATGCTCAACCACAACAAGCGCTCGGTGACGATCAACACCAAGAGTGCGCAGGGCATGGCGGTGCTGGATCGCCTGATCGCAACCTGTGACGTGCTGGTGGAGAACTTCGCTCCTGGCGCGCTTGACCGCATGGGCATCACCTGGGAGCACATCCAGGGCATCAACCCGCGCATGATCGTGGCCTCGGTGAAGGGCTTCGGTGCGGGGCCCTACGAGGCCTGCAAGGTCTACGAGAACGTCGCCCAGTGTGCCGGCGGCTCGGCTTCGACCACAGGGATGCCGGACGGCCCGCCGATGGTCACCGGTGCGCAGATCGGTGACAGCGGCACCGGCCTGCACCTGGCGCTGGGCATCGTCGCGGCCCTGTACCAGCGCACGCACTCCGGCCGCGGCCAGAAGGTGCTGGCGCCGATGCAGGACGCGGTGCTGAACCTGTGCCGCGTCAAGCTGCGTGACCAGCAGCGCCTGGAGCGCACCCACACGATGCACGAGTACCCGCAGTACCCGGACGGCAAGTTCGGCGATGCGGTGCCGCGCGCGGGCAATGCCTCGGGCGGCGGCCAGCCCGGCGCGATCCTGAAGTGCAAGGGCTGGGAGACCGACCCCAACGCCTACATCTACTTCATCACCCAGTCCGGTGTCTGGCCGGCCGTGTGCCGGGTGATCGGAGAACCGGACTGGATCGACGACGAGGCGTACGCCACGCCGCAGGCGAGGCTGCTGCACCTCAAACCGATCTTCGCGCGTATCGAGCAGTGGACGATGACGAAGGACAAGTTCGAGGCCATGGACATCCTGAACCAGCTCGACATCCCCTGCGGACCGATCCTGTCGATGAAGGAGATCGCCAGCGAACCCTCGTTGCGCGCCACCGGGACCGTGGTCGAGGTCGATCATCCGCAGCGCGGCAAGTATCTGAGCGTCGGGAATCCGATCAAGCTGTCCGACAGCCCGACCGAGGTCACACGCTCGCCGCTGCTCGGCGAGCATACCGACGAGGTGCTCGCGCAACTGGGCTTCAGCGCGGCCGAGGTCGCCTCGCTGCGGACGCAAGGCGCCGTTTGACGAGAGCCCAACCAGATGAACTCCAGGACCATCCCCATCGTCGCCGAAGGCGCGAGTCGCCAGCGCAAGCGCGAAGGGCCGAAGGGCCGCACGGTCGACCCAGCGGCGCTCGAAGAGGTGCGCAGCCTGCTGGGCTCGTCGCCGCGCGCGAGCGACCAGCTGATCGAGCACCTGCACCGCCTGCAGGACCACTTCGGCCACCTGAGCGCGCGCCATCTTGCCGCGCTGGCGCGCGAGATGGGCCTGGCGCAGACCGAGGTTTACGAAGTCGCGACTTTCTATCACCACTTCGACGTCGTCAAAGAAGGCGACGCGGTGCCGCAGGCTCTCACGGTGCGCGTCTGCGACGGCTTGTCGTGCGAGATGGCGGGCGCCCAGGACCTGCTCACCCGACTGCCGCAGATCCTCGGCAAGGACGTTCGCGTGATCGCAGCGCCTTGCATCGGGCGCTGCGAGCAGGCCCCCGCGGTGGCTGTGGGCCAACACGCCGTACCGAACGCGACGCTTGACGCCGTGGTGACGCAGGCGCGGGCTGGTGGCGGCACGCATGCGCCCGCCGGCTTCATCGATCGCGCGGCCTACGAAGGGCACGGCGGCTACCGCCTGCTCAAGCAGTGCATCGCCGGTGAACACGAGGTCGAGTCGGTCATCAAGACGATGGAAGACTCCGGCCTGCGTGGCCTCGGCGGCGCGGGTTTTCCGGCCGGTCGCAAGTGGCGCATCGTGCGCAACGAAGTCGCGCCGCGCTTGATGGCGGTGAACATCGACGAGGGCGAGCCCGGCACGTTCAAGGACCGGGTCTACCTCGAGCGCGACCCGCATCGGTTCCTCGAGGGCATGTTGATCGCGGCCTGGGCGGTCGGCATCGCCAAGATCTTCGTCTACCTGCGCGACGAGTACCACGCCTGCCGGACGATGCTCGAGGCAGAACTGGCGAATCTGCGCGCAGCGCCGCCGTATCCCGGCATGCCCGAGATCGTCCTGCGCCGCGGCGCCGGGGCCTACATCTGCGGCGAAGAGTCCGCGATGATCGAGTCGATCGAAGGCAAGCGCGGCATGCCGCGGCTGCGCCCGCCCTACGTCGCGCAGGTGGGCCTGTTCGGACGGCCGACACTCGAGCACAACTTCGAGACCCTGTACTGGGTGCGCGAGATCCTGGAGAAGGGTGGCGACTGGTTCACATCGCACGGCCGCCATGGCCGAAAGGGCCTGCGCTCGTTCTCGGTGTCGGGGCGGGTCAAAAGTCCGGGTGTCAAGCTGGCCCCGGCCGGCATCACGATCCGCGAACTGGTCGACGAGCATTGCGGCGGCATGCTGGACGGGCACGCGTTCTACGCCTACCTGCCCGGCGGCGCGTCGGGCGGCATCCTGCCAGCCACGCTGGGCGACATCCCACTCGACTTCGACACGTTGCAGCCTTATGGCTGCTTCATCGGCTCGGCCGCGGTGATCGTGCTGTCGGACCAGGACACAGCGGTCGGCGCGGCGCGCAACATGATGCGCTTCTTCGCCCACGAATCCTGCGGCCAGTGCACGCCCTGTCGCAACGGCACCGCCAAGGCCTCGGCCCTGATCGACCAGCCGAAGTGGGACCTGCCGCTGCTGGAAGACCTGTCGACCGTGATGCGCGACGCATCGATCTGCGGCCTCGGCCAGGCGGCGCCGAACCCGATCGACTGTGTCGTCAAGTACTTTCCAGGGGAGCTGACATGAATGCCATCACCCGCAAGGAAGCCGCAGCGCTTGACGCGCCGACAGTGAGCTTCGAGCTCAACGGCCGAGCCGTCAGCGGTCGGGCCAGCGAAACGATCATCGAGATCGCTAAGCGCGAAGGCGTCGAGATCCCGCACCTCTGCTACAAGCCCGGTCTTGAGGAGGTCGGCAACTGCCGCGCCTGCGTCGTGGAGATCGGCGGCGAGCGCGTGCTCGCTCCCTCGTGCTGCCGCTACCCGAGCAACGGCATGAAGGTCACGACCGACAGCGAGCGCGCCGTCAAGTCGCAGAAGCTGGTGCTCGAGCTGCTGCTGGCCGACATGCCCGAGCGCGAATACACACGCCACAACGAGGTCGATCAATGGGCGGCCAAGCTCGGGGTCGGCAAGCCGCGCTTCACGTCGCGCGCGCAGCCGGCGCAGGATCTGTCGCACCCCGCGATCGCCGTCAGCCTCGACGCCTGCATCCAGTGCACGCGCTGCCTGCGCGCCTGCCGCGACGAACAGGTCAACGACGTCATAGGCCTGGCCTTCCGTGGCGAGCACGCCAAGATCGTCTTCGACATGGACGATGCGATGGGCGGCTCGACCTGCGTTGCCTGTGGTGAATGTGTGCAAGCCTGCCCGACCGGCGCGCTGATGCCGGCGCGCGACGTGGCGCTGACGGTGCCCGACAAGCAAGTCGAGTCGCTGTGCCCCTTCTGCGGCGTCGGCTGCCAGCTGACCTACAACGTCAAGGACAACCAGATCCTCTACGTCGAGGGTCGCGACGGTCCGGCGAACCAGAGCCGGCTCTGCGTGAAGGGCCGCTACGGCTTCGACTACGCGCACCACCCGCAACGCCTCACCAAGCCGCTGATCCGACGCCAGGACGCGCCGCCGAAGACCGGCGCCTTCGAGATGGATCCGACGCGGGTAATGGACATCTTCCGCGAAACCACGTGGGAAGAGGCCATCGCGTTTGCCGGCGGTGGGCTGCGCGACATCCGTGACAAGCACGGCAAGAAGTCCTTGGCCGGCTTTGGCTCGGCCAAGGGCAGCAACGAAGAGGCCTACCTGTTCCAGAAGCTGGTGCGCACGGGGTTCGGCAGCAACAACGTCGATCACTGCACGCGGCTGTGTCATGCCTCGTCGGTCGTCGCCCTGCTCGAAGGCATCGGCTCCGGCGCGGTCAGCAACCCGGTCATGGACGTGACCCAGGCCGAGGTGGTGTTCCTGATCGGCGCGAATCCGACCGTCAACCACCCGGTGGCGGCGAGTTTCATCAAGAACGCGACCAAGACCGGCACCAAGCTGGTCGTGCTGGACCCGCGGCGTTCCGACCTGTCGCGCGTGGCACACCGGTTCTTGCAGTTCAAGCCCGACACCGACGTCGCGATGCTGAACGCGATGATGAACGTCATCGTTACGGAGGGGCTGGTCGACGAGGCCTTCATCGCCGAGCGAACGATCGGCTACGAGGAACTGCGCAAGAACGTCGAAGGCTACACGCCCGAGGCGATGGCGCCGATCTGCGGCGTCGATGCCGAGACCCTGCGCTACGTGGCGCGCCTGTACGCCAAGAGCAAGGCCTCGATGATCCTGTGGGGCATGGGCGTGAGCCAGCACGTGCACGGCACCGACAACGCGCGCTGCCTGATCGCACTGTCGCTGATGACCGGCCAGATCGGCCGGCCCGGTACGGGCCTGCATCCGCTGCGCGGTCAGAACAACGTGCAGGGCGCATCCGATGCGGGTCTGATCCCGATGATGCTGCCCGACTACCAGCACGTGACCAAGCCCGAGGTGCGCGCGCGCTTCGAGTCGGCTTGGAAACTCGCGCCCGGCACGCTCGACGACCAGGTCGGCCTGACCGTCGTCGAGGTGATGCACGCGATCAAGAAGGGTCAGATCCGCGGCATGTACGTGCAGGGTGAGAACCCGGCGATGTCCGACCCCGACGCCAACCATGCGCGCGAGTCGCTGGCCGCGCTGGAGCATCTGGTGGTACAGGACATCTTCCTGACCGAGACGGCTTACCTGGCCGACGTGATCCTGCCCGCCGGCGCCTTCCCCGAGAAGACCGGCAGCTTTACCAACACCGACCGCCTGGTGCAACTCGGCCGCCAGGCCATCGACCCGCCGGGTGATGCGCGCCAGGACCTCTGGATCATCGAGCAGATCGCCAATCAACTCGGCTGCGGCTGGAACTACGCGCACGTCTCCGAGGTGTTCGACGAGATGCGCCACACCATGCCCAGCATCGGCGGCATCACCTGGGACCGTCTCGAGCGCGAGCATGCGGTGACCTATCCCTGCGAAAAAGAGGGCGACCCGGGCCAGTCGGTGGTCTTCGTCGACGACTTCCCGCGCGAAGGGGGCAAGGCGCGCTTCGTGCCGGCCGACATCATCCCGGCCAACGAGCGCCCCGACGCCGAGTACCCGATGGTGCTGATCACCGGCCGCCAGCTCGAACATTGGCACACCGGCAGCATGACGCGGCGCGCGACGGTGCTCGACGCGATCGAGCCCGATCCGACCGTGCTGATCCACCCGCTCGACCTCTCGGCGATGGGCGCGCAGCCCGGCGAGGTGGTGACGATCGCGTCGCGCCGTGGCAGCGTCTCGCTGTATGCGCGCGCCGACGACGGCACGCCACGCGGCGCCGTGTTCGTGCCGTTCTGCTACTACGAGGCGGCGATCAACAAGCTGACCAATGCCGCTCTGGATCCGTTCGCCAAGATCCCCGAGTTCAAGTACTGCGCCATCCGCATCGAGCGCGGAGGCCAGGCACCCCGGCAGGGCAGCTACGGCGGCGGTCAGGCGCTCGAAGGCCTGAGCGTCTGAGGGCGCTCAGGCAACAGCGCGCATCATCACCCGCCCTTGTTCGGCGGCCATCGTCCTGGCCAGCAGCTTGACCAGGGCGTAGGCAGTGTCGATGCGTGGTGTCGGTGTATCGGTGAGGCGGCCCAGCTCGACCACCGACCCGACCAGGGCGTCGATCTCCGGCGAGCGCCCGCCTTCGATGTCCTGCAGCATCGAGGTCTTGTGCCGGCCGACCTTCTCGGCGCCGGCGATGCGCTGATCGAGCGTGGTGCGAAAGCGGATGCCGAGCTTGTGCGCCACGGCCTGCGCCTCAGCCATCATCCCGGCCGCCAGTTCACGCGTCAGCGGAAACTGGCAAATGTCGGCCAGGGTCGAGTGCGTCAGGCTGCTGATCGGGTTGAAGCACAGATTGCCCCACAGCTTGAGCCAGATCTCGGCGCGGATGTCTTCCAGCACGGGCGCCTTGAGCCCCGCGCCCGCAAAGCACTGCGAAACCCTCAGTGCCCGCTCGCTGGTGCTGCCGTCGAGCTCGCCGATCGGGAAGCGCTCGCCTTCGACATGCCGCACGACACCCGGCGCCACCAGCTCGGCGGCAGGATAGACCACGCAACCGAGGATCTGCCGGGCCGGCACGCGGGCGGCAATGCTTCCGAGCGGGTCGACGCTCTGGATCGGCGTGCCGGCAAACGCGCCGCCGTGACCATGGAAGTACCAAAACGGGATGCCGTTCTGCATCGTCACGATCACGGTTTGTGATCTGAGCAGGTGTGGCAGTTCGTCGACGACGGCCTCGACCTGGTGCGCCTTCATCGCAAGCACGACGATGTCCTGCACGCCGGCCTCAGCATAGTCATTAGTGGCCCGCACGTTTCGCGCAACCTGCTCGCTGCCGTCATTGCCGATCAGCTTGATGCCGTTGCGGCGGATGGCGTCGAGGTTGGCGCCCCGCACGATGAAAGTGAGCGCCTCGCCGGCCAGCGCGAGCTTGGCGCCCACGTAGCCGCCGATCGCGCCCGCGCCGATGACTGCGATTTTCATCTCGCCGCCCTCAGACGCCGACTTCGCCCCAGCGCGCGTCGGCCCAATTGAAGCGCGGGATCGTTCGCGGTATGCAGGCAGCGAGCGACTGGCGGCTGCGCTGCTTGGCCGTCAGGATCGCATCGGTCAGGAAGTCGGCCTCATAGGCGCGCAGCAGGTGCGCCTGCTCGGTTTCGAGGTAGGCCCGCACACGGCTGCGTTCGCAGGCCCGGCTGGCCAGCGCTTCGTACGTCTCGCTGTCCCAGTGCCAGCGCAGCCCGAGCTCGTAGAACGCCGCGTTGAAGGCGGCGCGGTCAATTTCGATGTCGTCCTGGGGGTTGTGCTGCTGCGGCATGGCTGGCTCCTGGGGAGATTGGGGCGAACAGAGTGGGCGGGGAATGGAGGGGATGCTAGGCTTGCATTTCAATAACGCATAATTAAAGTAAATGATTGATTGCATTACTCATAGGTAATGATGTTGCACCCGCGATGAAGCACGCCACCCTGCGCCAGTTGAAGGTCTTCGAAGCGGTCGCGCGATGGCTGAGCTATTCGCGCGCCGCCGAGGAGCTGCACCTCACGCAGCCGGCGGTGTCGACACAGATCCGCAAGCTCGAGGAGCACGCCGGGCTGCCCTTGTTCGAACAGCTCGGCAAGAAGGTCTTCCTCACACCCGCCGGTACCGAGCTGTTGCACCACAGCCGCTTGATCATCGGCCAGTTCGCCGAGGCCGAGGCGGCGATGACGCAGTTCAAGGGCGTTGCGGGCGGCAAGCTCAATGTCGCCGTGATCAGCGCTGGCGACTACTTCTTTCCGCGCCTGCTGGTCGAGTTTGCCGGCCGCCACGAGGGCGTCAGCCTGAACCTGTCGGTGCACAACCGCAGCGACCTGCTGGCCCACCTGGCAGACAACCTGACGGACCTGGCGGTGATGGTGCGACCACCGGTCGGCGCCGACACCGAGAGCGAGGCTTTCGCGCCGCACCCGTACGTCGTGGTGGCGGCGGCCCGGCACCCGCTGGCCGAGGAGGGCAGGATTCCGCTGTCACGTCTGATGCGCGAGCCGTTCGTCGTGCGCGAACAGGGCTCGGACACCTGGCAGTCGATGGCCGATGGCTTCGGCCGGCATCTGCAAAAGCTGAACATCGCGATGCAGATCAAGAGCACCGAGACCATCAAACAGGCCGTGATCGCCGGCATGGGCATCAGCTTCCTGTCGGCGCACACCGTCAGCCGCGAACTGCAGGCGGGCAGCCTGACGGTTCTCGATGTGCAGGGCTTTCCGCGCATGCTCAACTGGTACGTCGTGCAGCGCCGCCACAAGCGCCTGCCGCCGGTGGCGCAGGCTTTCAAGCAGTTCCTGCTCGACGAGGGTGCGCGCCTGATCGACCAGATCGTGCCGCTGCCCGCGGTCCAGCGACGCCCTGTCCCTAGAATCGCCCGCTCGGGCCGTTAGCTCAGTCGGTTAGAGCAGAGGACTCATAATCCTTTGGTCGTTGGT
>JAZKIW010000091.1:0-19779 GCA_040384625.1 Pseudomonadota bacterium
GTGATGTGGTCGGGGATGTGCGGGTCGCCGGCCGAGCCGAACAGGATCGCGTCCTTGTGGCGGATCGCGTCCAGGCCATCGGCCGGCATCATCACGCCGTGCGTGCGGTAATGGTCGCCGCCCCAGCGGAAGTTCTCGAACTCGAAAGCAAAGGACTTGTTCGACGAGGCCAGTGCTTCCAGCACCTGCTGGCCGGCAGGAACAACTTCCTTGCCGATCCCGTCACCGGGGATGGTCGCAATCTGGTAGGTCTTCATCATCAACTCCCGGGCGAGAACGCCTTGCCGAGCGAGGCCGGCATGTTGGCCTTGATCCAAGCCGCATTGCTCGAGATCAGCACGAGCACCAGGATCGTCGCCAAGTAGGGCAGCATCACCAGGAACTGGCTCGGGATGTCGACCCCCTGGCCCTGCAGGTGGAACTGCAGCATCGTGACGCCGCCGAACAGGTAGGCGCCTGCCAGCACGCGCGCCGGGCGCCAGGTAGCGAATGTGGTGAGTGCCAGCGCGATCCAGCCTTTGCCCGCGACCATGCCTTCGACCCAAAGCGGCGTGTAGATCACCGAGATGTAGGCCCCGGCCACGCCACAGAGCGCCCCGCCGGCGATCACCGCGGCCAGGCGGATCCTGCGCACCGGATAGCCGAGCGCGTGCGCCGACTCGGGCGACTCGCCCACCGCGCGCAGGATCAGGCCACTGCGCGACCGCGTCAGCCACCAAGCTAGGCCGATCGCGAGAGCGATCGCGATCCAGACCATCGGGTGTTGCTTGAACAGCGCCGGCCCGATGAGCGGGATGTCGGACAGGAAGGGTATGTCGTGGCTGGCGCGTTCGCCCAGGCGTTCGCGGGTGTAGGGCAGGCCGACGAAGGCCGAGAAGCCGGCGCCGAACAGGGAAAGGGCCAGGCCCGTCGCGTACTGGTTGGTGTTGAGCCAGATGACCAGGATGCCGAATACCGCCGCCAGCGCGCCGCCGGCGATGGCGCCGGCGCCGAAGGCCAGCCAGTCGCTGCCGGTGTGCACCGCGGTGGCGAAGCCCGCGACTGCGGCCACCAGCATCAGGCCCTCGGCACCCAGGTTGACGATGCCGGCGCGTTCGTTGATCAGGAGGCCGAGCGCGGCGATGCCGAGCACGGTGCCGGCGTTCAGCGTCGCGGCGATGAGGAGGGCAAATTCGTTCATGCGGTGGCTCCGGCAACGCGGCGCGAAGCCACCCAGCGCAAGCGGTAATGGATCAGCGTGTCGCTAGCCAGCAGCGAGAACAGCAGCAGGCCCTGGAACACGCCGGTGATCGATTTCGGCAGCTGCATGCGCGACTGCGCCAGTTCGCCACCGATGTAGAACATGCTCATCAGCACGGCTGAGAAGACGATGCCCACCGGGTGCAGGCGGCCGACGAAGGCGACGATGATCGCGGCGAAGCCGTAGCCCACTGGCACGTAAGGCGTCAGCTGACCGAGGGGGCCGGTGGCTTCGAGCGCACCGGCGAGTCCTGCCAGCCCGCCCGAGGCCAGGAGCGCCGTCCACAGCGAGGCCCGCGAGCTGTAGCCGCCGTAGCGCGCCGCCAGCGGCGCCAGCCCGCCGACCTGGGCCTGCATGCCGCGGAAGAGGCGGAACAGGAAGATCGTCATGCCGATCACCGCGACCAGCGCAATGATCACGCCGACGTTGATGCGCAGGCCCTGGAACAGGCGCGGTACCTGGGTCGGTTTGGCGAAGGTCACGGTCTGCGGGAAGTTGAAGCCGGCCGGGTCCTTCCACGGCCCGTAGACCAGGTAAGACAAGAGCATCTCGGCCACGTACACGAGCATCAGGCTGACCAGGATTTCGTTGGCGTTGAAGCGGTCGCGCAGCAGGGCGGTGACGGCCGCCCACATCATCCCGCCGACGATGCCCGCGACCAGGATCACGACGACGATCGCGCCGGACGATTGCGGCGTGGCCTGCATCGCGATGCCGCCGGCGAAGATCGCGCCCAGGATGTACTGGCCTTCGGCGCCGATATTCCAGACATTGGCGCGAAAGCACAGCGCCAGTCCGAGCGCGATCAGGATCAGCGGCACCGCCTTGACCGCGATCTCGCTCCAGGCATAGCCGCTCTTCACCGGCTCGACGAAGAACATGCGCAGGCCCAGCAGAGGGTCCTTGCCGAGCAGCAAGAAGAGCAGCACGCCCAGGGCGACGGTGACTGCCAGTGCGATCAACGGCGAGGCCAGGGCCATCGCGCCCGAGGGCGCGGCGCGGGCTTCAAGCTTGAGCATGGGCCGGCTCCTTGTCTTGTCTTGACGTGTTGTCCTGGTCGAACAGCCCGGCCATCCACTGGCCGATGCGTTCGATCGTTGCCTCGCGCGCCGGTACGCTCGGCGACAGCCGCCCGCGCGCGATCACCACCATCCGGTCCGACAGTTCGAACAGCTCATCGAGCTCTTCGCTGACCACCAGCACCGCACAGCCTGCGTCGCGCAGCGCGAGCAGTTCGCCGCGGATCTGCGCCGCGGCGCCGACGTCGACACCCCAGGTCGGCTGGGCGACGATCAGCACCTTCGGATTCGCGTCAATCTCGCGCCCGACGATGAACTTCTGCAGGTTGCCGCCGGACAAGCTCTTGGCCACCGCATCGGCGCCCCCGGCCTTGACCTTGAAGCGCTCGATCAGGCGGGTGGCCAGCGCGCGCGTGGCGGCGATGTCGATCCAGCCGAAGGCACGCAGCGATTCGCGCCGCGTCAGCAAGGTGTTCGCTGCCAGGGACTGCGTCGGCACCGCGCCGCGACCCAGGCGCTCCTCGGGCACGAAATGCAGGCCCAGCGTGCGCCGCCGCGCCGGGCCGGCACGTGCGATGTCCTGGCCGAAGAGCTGGATGCTGCCGGCCGGCGCGCGCCGGTCTTCGCCCGACATCGCGGCCAGTAGCTCCTGCTGGCCGTTGCCCGAGACGCCCGCGATGCCGAGCACTTCGCCCGCGCGCAGCTGCAGCGAGACCTTGCTGAGCGGCACGCCGTAGACGCTTTCGGGCGCGAGCGTCAGTTCCTTCAGTTCGAGCGCCACGTCGCCCAGGGTCGCGGCGCGGTGCACCAGCTGCGGCGGCTCGGCACCGATCATCAGTTTGGACAGCGACGCGTTGCTCTCCAACCGCGGATCGACCGCACCGGTCACGCGCCCGCCGCGCAGCACCGTGCACTGGTGGCACAGCTCGCGGATCTCGTCGAGCTTGTGGCTGATGTAGAGGATCGAGCAACCTTCCTGGGCCAGTTGGCGCAGGGTGAGGAACAGGCTCTGCACCGCCATCGGCGTTAGCACCGAGGTCGGCTCGTCGAGGATCAGGAGCTTGGGATCCGACAGCAGCGCGCGCACGATCTCGACCCGCTGGCATTCGCCGACCGACAGGCTGTGCACCGGCCGCGAGGCGTCGACTTGCAGGCCGTAGTCGCCAGCCTTCTTGTTCATCCGCGTGGTCACCTCGGCCAGGGTCTCGCCGGTGTCCAGGCCGAGCCAGACGTTCTCGGCGGCCGTCAGGGTGTCGAACAGGCTGAAGTGCTGGAACACCATCGCGATGCCGTGCGCCTTGGCCTCGTGCGGGTTCCTGATCTGGACCAGCTGGCCGTCGACGCGGATCTCGCCTTCGTCGGGCTGCACCGCGCCGAAGACGATCTTCATCAGCGTCGACTTGCCGGCCCCGTTCTCGCCCAGCAGGGCGTGGATTTCGCCCGGCTGCACCTGCAGGCTGATGTTGTCGTTGGCCTTGACGGCCGGGTACTGCTTGCTGACGCCCGTCAGCTCGAGTCTCGGAGCAGTCATCGTCTGTTTCCCGTTTAAGCGCCGACCAGACAGCGGCCCGCGACATAGGTGGCGACGACGTTGCGCTCGTCGCCCAAGGTCATCCACGCAAAGATCCGTTCATGCAGCGAAGAGGCCGCGGCATCGCGCACCGACGCCACCGGGCCGACCGCAACGTTCCACAGCACGGCATCGGCCATGCAGCCGGGGTCGAACGAGCCGATCTCGCCGTCGAGCCCGAGCGCCGCGGCGGCGCCGCGCGTCGCCGCGTGCAGGGCCTTCCACGCGGGCAGGCGCACGCCGCGCAGCGCCTGCACCTTGTAGGCATCGGCCATCGTGCGCAGCATCGACAGGCTGGTGCCGCCGCCGACGTCGCTGGCCAGCGAGACCGACGCGCCAGCCTCTTCGAGGCCGCGCCAGTCGCACAGGCCGCTGCCGAGGAACAGGTTCGAGCTCGGGCAATGCGCGATCTGTGCGCCTTCGCGGCCGAGTAGGGCGCGATCGGCGTCATCGAACCAGATGCCGTGAGCCAGCACCGAGTGCTTGCCGATCAGGCCGTGGCGGGCATAGACGTCGAGGTAGCTGCGTGCATCGGGGAAGAGTTCGGCCACCCATGCCAGCTCGTCGCGGTTCTCGGCTACGTGCGTCTGCAGGTAGGTGCTGGGGTGCGCGGCAAGCAGGCGGCCGGCGAGGGCCAGCTGCGCATCGCTGCTGGTCGGGGCGAAGCGCACGGTGTGCGCGTAAGCCAGGCGGCCTTTCCCATGCCAGCGTGCGATGAGGACTTCGCTGTCGCGCTCGGCACTGTCGACCGTGTCGGTCAGACCCGCCGGTGCGTTGCGGTCCATCAGGCACTTGCCGGCGATGAGGCGCATCGAGCGCGCTTCGGCCGCAGCGAAGAGTGCATCGACCGAAGCCTTGTGCACGGTCGGGAAGACCACCGCCGACGTCGTGCCGTGGGCGAGCAGGGTATCGAGAAAGCGCGTCGAGCCCGCGGCGCAGACCTCGGGGTCGGCATAGCGCAGCTCGGCCGGGAAGGTGTAGGTCTCGAGCCAGTGCAGCAACTCGGTGCCGTAGCTGGCGATGACTTCCAGCTGCGGCATATGCACATGGGTGTCGATGAAGCCGGGCATCAGCAGCTGGCCGCAGTGGTCCTTCTTCGTCCACGCGTCGTCGGGTGCCTCCCACTGCACGCCCGCGATGCGGCCGTCGGCCTCCACCAGCAGCCAGTGGTCGGGCCGCCAGCGCAGGCCGGGCGACGAATCGCTCGGCACGCCCCAGCCCGGATCGGCCGTGAAGTCGAGGAGGTCAGCGCGAATGGCGAACTTCTTCATGCCGCCTTCCCGTTGCGGCGTGCTGGCAGCGCGTGGCTGGCCAGCGTGCGCGCGACCTCCCGCACCTGCTCGCGCAGCCACTTGCCGCGCGCGCTGGCATGCGTCACGTCGTGCCAGAGCTGGTAGTAGGTGAGGGGAGGAAAGGCGATCGGGCACTTCACCACACGCACCGGCAGCGGATCCACGTAGCGTGTGCAAAAAAGGCGCCCGGTCGTCAGCACCAGTTGCGTCTGCGCCAGCATCAGCGGGATCAGGCCGAAGTACGGGCTGCGCACCGCAATCTGGCGCGCCAGGCCCAACCCGGCCAGGTGTTCGTCGATGACGCCGCGCGCGCCTTCGTGCATGGGCGTCGGCGCCACGTGCTCGGCACCGAGGTAGCGTGCCTCGGTCCAGCCGCGCGGGTTGCGCACGGCGGCGTGGTCCTCGTTGACCAGGCAGACGATCTCGTCGCTGAACAAGCGCGCCAGGTGCATCTCGCCCGGCGGTTCAAGCCAGTTGCCGATGACCAGGTCGACCTCGCCGCGGGCCAGGCTCTTGCGGTAGTCGAAGTCGCGCGTCAGCGGCATCAGCTCGACGCTCACGTTCGGGGCCTGCTGGCGCACGCGCGCCACCAGCTCAGGCAGGAACAGCGGGTCAAGGAAGTCGCTAGCTGCGATGAGCAGCGTGGTGTCGCTGTGCGCGGCATCGAAGGCGCGGCTGCGCTGGCGTGCGCCGAACAGCAGGTCGGCCTGGCGCAGCAGCTGCGCCGCGGGCTCGACCAGTTGCAGCGCCGCCTCTGTCGGCACCAGGCCGGTGCCGCTGCGCACCAGCAACGCATCTCCCGTCAGTGCACGCAGGCGCCGCAACTGGGCGCTGACGGTCGGTTGCGTGCTGGCCAGCTTCAAGGCGGTGCGCGAGACGCTGCGTTCGGTGATCACGGTGTGCAGGACCCTGACGAGGTGAAGCTCGATCTTGTCGAAAAGAAGGCGCTCGGTCATACGGGTTGGCGCATACACAACATGGCGCCGATCGTATAGACATCGCGGCTGCTCGGCGTATCTTTCGGGTATGTCCCAAGCACCTTCTGCGCCTGAGCGTCCGATCCGCTTCTTCCACCGCGGCGCGGTGGTCGAGGTGAAGAGCGCCGCCACCACCCACACCGTGCTCGACTGGCTGCGCGAGGATGCGCATTGCAGCGGCACGAAGGAGGGCTGCGCTGAGGGTGACTGCGGCGCCTGCACGGTGATCGTGGCCGAGCTAGCCGAGAAGGCCGACGCGATCGGCACGCCTTCGGCCAAGGCCACCCGTGTCGGCGGCCTGAGCTTGCGCACGATCAACGCCTGCATCCAGTTCCTGCCCACGCTCGATGGCAAGGCGCTGTTGACGGTCGAAGACTTGAAGCCGATCGCCCGGGCCCAGGGCGTCACGCTGCACCCGGCGCAGCAGGCGATGGTCGAGTGCCACGGCTCGCAGTGCGGTTTCTGCA
The DNA here is from genome assembly GCA_040384625.1 of Pseudomonadota bacterium. GTDB lineage: Bacteria > Pseudomonadota > Gammaproteobacteria > Burkholderiales > Burkholderiaceae_C > CADEEN01. Next base: position 6,566 of record JAZKIW010000091.1, read on the forward strand.
CGCCCGGCTTCGTGATGTCGCTGGCCAGCTGCTACGAGCGCCATGCCGAGGTGGGCATGAGCGCAACGCGCCAGCAGCTTGCCGACGAGCTGTCGGGCAACTTGTGCCGCTGCACCGGCTACCGGCCGATCCTGGATGCCGGCGAGCGCATGTTCCAGTTGCCGGCTGCGCGACTGGACACGGCGCCAATCGCCGTTGCGCTGCGCCGGCTGGCCGCCAACCCGCCGCTGGCCTATACCGACGGGCAGGGGGCGAGCTTCGCAGCACCGCGCAGCATCGAGGCCCTGGCCGAGTTGCGCGCTGCGCGGCCCGAAGCCCGCCTGCTCGCCGGTTCGACCGACATCGGCCTCTGGGTGACCAAGCAGTTCAAACCGCTGCCCGACCTGATCTACCTGGGCGAAGCGGCCGGCCTGGCGCGCATCGGCACCAGCGCCGACGGCAGCCTATCGATAGGTGCCGGCGCCCCGCTCGAAGACGCCTGGAGCGCCTTGGCCGAGCGCCACCCCGAGCTGAACGAGATGTGGCTGCGCTTCTCGTCGCTGCCGGTACGCAACGCCGGCACGATGGGCGGCAACGTCGCCAACGGCTCGCCGATAGGGGACAGCGCCCCGGTGCTGATCGCGTTGAATGCGTCGCTGGTGTTGAGGCACGGGAAGACACAGCGCCGCCTGTCGCTCGAAGCCTTCTACCTCGACTACATGAAGAACGCGCTGCAGCCGGGTGAGTTCGTCGAAGCGATCGAAGTGCCAGCGCCGGCGCACAACGCGTTGCGCGCCTACAAGCTGTCTAAGCGCTTCGATTGCGACATCTCGGCGCTGGCGGCCGGGTTGGCGGTTACGCTCGATGGGCATACGGTGCGCGAGGCCCGCTTCGTTTTCGGCGGCATGGCCGCCATCGTCAAGCGCGCGGCGAAGGCTGAGGCCGCGGTACGCGGCCAGCCCTGGACCGAGGCCACGGTCGACGCGGCCATTTCTGCGCTGGCGGGCGACTTCGCGCCGCTGACCGACCTGCGCGCCAGCGCCGACTACCGCCAGCGCGCCGCCGGCAACCTGCTGCGACGCTTCTGGCTCGAAACCCGCGCCGAGGTGCCGCTGCCGGCCGCGCAGGCGACGGTCTGGGCGCGCGAGGGAGCTTTCCCATGAACAAGCAGGCCGAAACGCCGGTCATCGCCGCCGCGCTGCAGGCCGAAGCCCAGGCGGGCGTCGGCGTGAACCATGCCCACGAATCGGCGCACCTGCACGTCGCCGGTGAGGCCACCTACATCGACGACCTGCGCGAGCTCGAAGGTACCCTGCACGCCGCCCTCGGACTGTCGCCCGTTGCACACGGCAAGCTGGTCCGCATCGACGTCGAGCGTCTGCGCGCCGAGCCCGGCGTCGAGGCGGTGTTCACCGCCGCCGAACTGCCGGGCGTCAACGATTGCGCGCCGATCGTCAAGGGCGACGACCCGATCCTGGCCGAGGGCGAGGTGCATTACCTCGGCCAGCCGATGTTCGCGGTGATCGCCCGCGACCGTCGCGTCGCGCGCCGCGTCGCCGCTCGGGCCAAGGAGTTCGTCACCATCGAGCCGCTGCCTGCTCTGCTGACCGCGCGCGACGCGCATGCGGCGCAAAGCTATGTCGTGCCGCCGATGCACCTGTCGCGCGGCGACGCCGCCGTGGCGATCGCCTTGGCGCCGCAGCGCTTCAAGGACAGCCTGTCGATCGGCGGCCAGGAGCAGTTCTACCTCGAAGGCCAGATCAGCTACGCCATCCCGCTCGAAGACGATGGCCTGCTGGTGCACTGCTCGACGCAGCACCCGAGCGAGATGCAGCACCTGGTGGCGCACGCGCTGCACCTCAGCTCGAACCAGGTGCAAGTGCAGTGCCGGCGCATGGGCGGCGGTTTCGGCGGCAAGGAATCGCAGTCAGCATTGCCGGCCTGTGTCGCTGCACTCGCCGCGAAAAAACTCGACAAGCCCGTCAAGCTGCGCCTGGACCGCGACGACGATTTCATGGTCACCGGTCGGCGCCACGGCTTCGAGTTCGACTTCGAGGTCGGCTTCGACGAGGCCGGCCGGTTGTTAGGTGTCGAGATCGATCTGATCGCCAACGCCGGCTTCAGCGCCGACCTGAGCCCGCCCGTGATGACGCGCGCGATCTGCCACTTCGACAACGCCTACTGGCTGCCGCACGTGGCCCTGCACGGCTACTGCGCGCGCACCAACACGCAGAGCAACACGGCCTTTCGCGGCTTCGGCGGGCCGCAGGGCGCGATCGCCATCGAGTTCATCCTCGACAGCATCGCGCGGCGCTTGTGCAAGGACCCGCTGGACGTGCGCCGCGCCAACTACTACCGCGTCGAAACCAACAACGTCACGCCCTACCTGCAGAAGGTCGAAGACAACATCCTCGAGCCGCTGACCGCGCAGCTGGAAACTACCAGCCGCTACCGCGAGCGCCGCGCTGAGATCGCAACCTTCAATGCCATCAGCCCGGTGCTCAAGCGCGGCATCGCCTTCACCCCCGTCAAGTTCGGCATCTCGTTCAACGTCAACCACTTCAACCAGGCCGGCGCGCTGGTGCACGTGTACACCGACGGCTCGGTGCTGGTGAACCACGGCGGCACCGAGATGGGCCAGGGCGTGAACACCAAGGTGGCGCAGGTGGTGGCGCACGAGCTGCGGATTCCGCTGGCCTCCGTGCGCTGCACCGCCACCGACACGCAGAAGGTCGCCAACACCTCTGCCACTGCGGCCTCGACTGGCGCCGACCTGAACGGCAAGGCCGCGCAGGACGCGGCGCGCAAGATCCGCGCGCGCCTCGACGCGCTGGCCGACCAGCAGTTCGGCGGGCGGCGCGACACTCCGTTTTGCGAACTCGTCACCGCCGCCTACATCGCCCGTGTGCAGCTGTGGAGCGACGGCTTCTACGCCACGCCCGGCCTGAGCTGGGACCGCGCGACGATGACCGGCAAGCCCTTCTTCTACTTCGCCTACGGCGCGGCGGTGAGCGAGGTGATCGTCGACACCCTGACCGGCGAGCACCGACTGCTGGCGGTGGACGTGCTGCACGACGTCGGCACCAGCCTCAACCCGGCCATCGATCTCGGCCAGGTCGAAGGCGCGTTCGTCCAGGGCTACGGCTGGCTGACGATGGAAGAGTTGGTCTGGCACCCGAAGAGCGGCGCGCTGCTGACGCACGCGCCCAGCACCTACAAGATCCCGACCGCCAACGACACGCCGGTGCACTTCAAGGTCGCGCTGTACGACGCGCCGAACCCGGCCGACACGATCCACCGCAGCAAGGCCGTCGGTGAGCCGCCCCTGCTGCTGCCGTTCTCGGCCCTGCTCGCGATCCGCGATGCGGTGGCGGCGGTGGGCGGGCACCGCATCGATCCGCCGCTGCGGGCGCCGGCGACGCCGGAGGCGGTGTTGGAGGCGGTGGAGGCGGTGGCCGCATCGGCGCGTTAGGGTGCTGCGGGTCTGCAACCGGCCATCAACGGTCATCGACGAACGGCAGCTTCCTGGCATCCCGATGCGTCCGCGAATGGGATCAACCGAACGCGGTGATGAGTAGGTAGGCACCTTCTGGGAGGCGACGCTCCTGAGCGATTGAGGGGTAGCACGCGGCTTGCGACCGTGCGGGTTCACCACCTCGGGAGCCTCGCTTTTGAGGCATCGGCCGACAGGCCCAACGGCCCCGTGCGTCGCCGACAAAGCGCTGCTAGACGGCCACCGGACGCTGCGCCTGCTAGACGTGCAGCTGCCCGCCGCGGGCGACCAGCTGCTGCTGATGACGGTCGGCGGCAGTCTGCAGTGGGCTTCGACAGCCTAGTCTTCCTCGACTAGCCCCCGGCTTTCAGTACAGCCTGGGGCTGCCGGGCAGTACCTTGGCCCTGACGGCGCTGAACGACGCCTCGCGTCGGTCAGGCGACTGCGTGCGCCTGGGCCCGTCGCCTGAACTGCGCTGCACCGGCGGCGAAGGCCGCCAGGACCAGCAAGGACAGCGAGCCCGGTTCCGGCACGGCGTTCGTGTTCACCGCCGTGGCGTTGACAGCGAACGAGTTGATGGTGCTCGACGCCTGACTGGGCGGAACAGCGGCCGCGCCAGTGTTGTCGGCGAAGGCGCCGGCATAAGTGGCCAGGCCCGTCGGCACGACCGCAGGAAAACCGGCCAGCCAGTCGATATAGCTGGTGCTCGACCCCTGCGAGGTGCCATAGGCGACCAGGAAGTAGGTCGTCAGTGGCTGGAGGACGAAGTCCGCGTCCGGCAACAGGGTGTAGTTCTGGGTGCCCACCGAGAACGCAGGGATGGTGAAGTTGACCAGCGCCGTGCCCGTCGGGGCGCCAGCCGATTCGCCGAAGAGGGCGGCCCCGATTGTCTCGGTCGTGTCCGACACGGCCAGGCGCAACACCACACTGCCCAACAGGTAGGCGTCCGCGCCCGCCATGGTGAAGCCGATGGCCTTCGAGCGCTTGAGGTTGCCCACCAGGGTGGAGGCACTCTGGTCGTTGCCGTCGAGGTTCGAGATGACCACCTCCGCGCTGGCGGACCCCCAACCGAAGGTCGCTGCCAGGAGCGTGGCCGCCAGGGCCTGGCAAGCCATGAAACGAAGCTGACGAACTGGATTCAAGGGGTTCTCCGGTGGAGTGAGGCGGCAACCCGGGCCTAAGCGCAATTTCCAGGCCCGCGGCACGCCAGGTGCTGCGCGAGGGCGGCCCCGGGCGCCACCTGCTGGGCGCGGCGCATGTCCTTCGCCTCGGTGCCGGCCTGCCGTGGCGGGTGGCGCATCACCCCCAAGCCAGGGGGCTCGCACCGGTCCCGCAACCAGGGTCTCACTGCCAGGCGCCGCGACCTGTAACGCCGATCGACACCGGGATGACCCGCAACTCCAGCGCAGGAGCTGCCCCTTTAAACGCCGGTGTGCGGTGGGCAGATCAACGGGGTTCCATGCCGGAAGTTGGTCGAGACCGGACCGCCACCAACGGGGCTTCCACCGCCGGATGCGTCATCCGTCGCTGACCACGTCCTCGGTTCCCGACTGAAGCCATCACGATCCCGATTGATACATGGGCACATGACGCTCAAGACGCAGTGCCAACCGAGTCCTGCGCCAAGTTGTCGATCATCACGAGCAGTGCTCGGCGCGTGGTCGCAATGTCCGCCGCCGACAAGCCTTGCGTGGCCACTGCGTTCACGTGCTCCGCCAGTGGAACCAACAACTTCTTGAGCCGCTTGCCGAGGGGACTCAGAAAGACGTAGACGTTCTTGCGGTTGTCAGGCAACTGCTTGAGCGTGACGTAGCCCAGCGACTCCATAGCGCGCAAGGCGACGAAGGTGGTCGGTTCCATCACGCCGGCCTCGACGCTCAGTTCGCGTTTGGTGATGCCGTCCTTCTCCCACAGAATGCGCAGGAACGCCCAGTGGCCCATCTGCACGTCGTACGTGGCCAATCGGGCCTGCAGTGCCCGCAGAAAGCCCCTCGTCGCATCCTTCACTAGGTGCGCCATTCGGTCGTTCGGGACCGCTTCGTGCCAGTGCCGAAGCACGCGGCGCGCGATCTCTGCCTCTCTGGTTGCGGTGGTCTTGGCCACTTAGACAGCCTTTAACGGAGGTGGCGAAGCAGACATCTTCTCAGACGCCTTTGGCCACTTGGAGTCGCGGCCCTGCTGGTGCCATGCGGGCGAGGGTTTACCAGGAGTGTCAACACTTGTTCTCCTGGAGGCGGATCAATATACTTAGGACACTAATAATATAGCGCATCAAGTGCAGATGTACCGCCCTCGATATGAAAACGTTCGCCTGGCATGACGGCATGCTCCTCGGATACACACCTATGGATGCCGTGCACGAGGAGTTCGTGCTGCAGATCGACGTGCTGCTGCGGGCGCCGGCCCCTGCGATCCTGGACGAGCTCGATGCGTTGGCAGTCCATGCTCGTGAGCACTTCAGGGTCGAGGAGGCCTGGATGGCCGCAACGGACTTCCCCGCGCGCGCGTGCCACGCTGCGGAGCACGCGGCCGTGATGACGTCCATAGAGGGCGTGCGAGAGCGCGTCGCCGCGGGCGAGTCCGAGGCCGCACGCCGGCTGGGGCGTGCGCTCGCCGACTGGTTCCCGGGCCACGCCGACTACCTCGACGCGCCGCTGGCCCAGTGGATGTGCAAGCGGCGCTTGGGCGGCACGCCGGTCGTCGTGCGCCGCCAAATTCCCGCATCGGATCCCGTGGTCAACGCCTGACCGCGGCCCTTTCCCCAATCAGCCAACGAGAGTGCTATGTTGACCAGTGAAGAGAACGAACTGCTGTGCCGCGTCGAGGGCGACGCCCCGATGGGCCGGCTGATGCGGCGCCACTGGACGCCGGTGTGCCTGATCGAGGAAGTGAGCGAGCCCGATGGCACACCTGTCAAGGCGCGCGTATTCGGAGAGAACCTGGTCGTGTTCCGCGACAGCGACGGACGCGTCGGCGTTCTCGACGAGGCCTGCCCCCACCGCGGTGCGTCGCTCGCGTTGGGCCGCAACGAGGAAGGCGGCTTGCGCTGCCTGTACCACGGCTGGAAGATGGACGCTGAGGGCAACGTCCTCGAGATGGCATCTGAGCCCGCCGCCAGCGGCATGGTCGATAAGGTCAAGCACCGGGCCTTTCCGACGCAGGAGTGGGGCGGTATGGTGTGGGCTTGGTTCGGCCCGGCCGACGTGATGCCCGCATTCCGACCGCCGGCCTGGGCGCCCACCGCCGACACCCGCGTCGCCATTGCCAAGGTGCTACTGCCTTGCAACTGGGCCCAGATCCTCGAAGGCGCCATCGACTCCGCGCACAGCTCGAGCCTGCATTCGTCGGACATGGTCCCTGCCCGCGTCGACAGCGCCAAGGCCACCGCCAACACCTGGCTGCGCCCGTCGACCGACAAGGCCCCACGCATGCAGGTGCAGCGCACCGGATACGGGTTCCGTTACGCCGCGCTGCGCCGACCAATCCAGAACGCCGCCACCCACGAGTACGTTCGCTCGACCGTCTTCGTCGCGCCGGCCACGGCCCTGATCCCGCCGAACAACCTGTACAACGTGGCCAACATCAACGTGCCGATGGACGACACGAACACGGCTTTCTACTTCATCGCCTGGGGCCACGCCGCGCAGACGCCGGAAACCGAGACCTGGCGCAAGTTCCTGCGCCAGACCGTGGGGGTGGATGTTGACCAAGACTACCGCCCTCTGCGCACGCTCGAGAACAAGTTCTGGCAGGACCGGCAGGCGATGAAGGCCGGCAACTTCACCGGCATCACAGGCTTCCCGAACCAGGACGTGGCGATGTGGCTGACGATGGGTCCGATCGCCGACCGGACTAACGACCGGCTCGGTGCCAGCGACCTGGCGATCGTCGAGTTTCGGCGCCAGATGCTCGACGCCGTCAAGGCGTTCCAGCAGGGCGCGCCCGCCATCGGCACCGGCGACGAGGCCGTTACTCCCGCGGTGTGCTCGTTCCAGGCCATCGTGCCCAAGACGACCGACTGGCGCGCGTATGAGACGCACTACGTCTGGCAGGACGGAGTCGATCATCCGGCGCTCGAGCCGTCCTATTCGGTGAATCCATGAGCAAGCTGCAACTCTCGGTCGCCATGGGCGACTACGACCGCACCCGCGCCCTGTTCGACGGCCGGGTGCAGATCGACGGTGTCGACCCGGTCTACATGCTGCTGAACCCGGAGGAGATGTTCTTCCGCTCGATGCGCAGCATGGACTTCGACATCACCGAGCTGTCGTTTTCGAGTTATCTCGTCAAGCACTCGCGCGGCGAGTGCCCGTACATCGCGGTGCCGGTGTTCTTGTCGCGCGCATTTCGGCATACCTCGATCTACGTGCGCAAGGACCGCATCAAGCGCCCCGAGGACCTGAAAGGCAAGCGCATCGGCCTTCCCGAGTACCAGCTCACCGCCAATGTCTGGGCGCGCGGGGTCCTGGAGGACGACTTCGGCGTCAAGCCATCCGACGTGACCTGGGTGCGCGGCGGCATCGATACGCCCGGGCGACCCGAGAAGATCAAGCTCCAGCTGCCTCCGGACGTGCGCATCGAGTCGGCGCCTGAAGGCACGACGATTTCCGAGCTGCTCGACCGGGGCGAGATCGACGGCTTCATCGGGCCGCGCCCGCCGAGTCGGCATGTGCTGAAGAATCCCAATGTCGGCTGGCTCTTCGACGACCCGACGGCGGTCGCGAAGGACTACTACCGCCGCACCGGCGTGTTCCCGATCATGCATGTGGCCGCCATCCGCAAGGAGCTTGCCGAGCGCCATCCCTGGCTGCCCGGTGCCGTGCTCAAGGCCTTCACGCAGGCCAAGGCCGCGGCGCTGGAGCTGTTGGGCGACACGTCGGCCACCAAGGTGACGCTGCCCTTCGTCGAAGAACAGCTGAAGGCGGCGCGCGAGACGATGGGTGAGGACTACTGGTCCTACGGCGTAGCGCCGGCACGCAAGACCCTCGAGGCCTTCACACGCCATCACCACTCGCAGGGCCTCTCTTCAAGACTCGTGCCCGTTGAAGAGCTGTTCCACCCCGCCACCTACGAAACCTACAGCATCTGACCAGGAGACTCTCTTGAATCGTTTGACCTTCCTCCAATCCGTCGCGCTCGCCGCCGCCGGCCTCACACTGCCTGGCGTGGCACAGGCCCAGGCTTTCCCATCCAAGCCGGTCAAGCTGGTCGTCCCGTATGCCCCGGGCGGTTTGCCCGACACCGTCGCGCGCCTGATCGCTCAGCGCATCCAGGGCCCGCTGGGGCAACCCGTGGTCGTGGAGAACAAGCCGGGGGCCGGCGGTGCCGTGTCGGCGGCTGCCATTGCGCAATCACCCGCAGACGGCCACACCCTGCTTGTCACCGACGGCCCGATGCTGGCGATCGCGCCGCTGGTAACGCAGAAGATGAGCTACGACCCGATCAAGGACTTCGTGCCGGTATCGCTGGTGGGTACCGCGCCCTTGTTCCTGGCCGTCAACGCGAACGTAAAGGCCAATACGCTGGACGAGTTCATCGCACTGGCCAAGTCCAAGCCCGGCGCCCTGAACTACGGCTCGGCGGGCATCGGCAGCATTCACCACCTGACGGCCGAGGCGATGAAGGATGGCCTGGGCGTCTTCATTACGCACATCCCGTTCCGGGGCAGCGGCGCCTCGGTACCGGCCTTGATCGGCGGTCAAGTCGACATGGTGTTCGCGTCGCCGCCGGCGTTGATGGGGTTTGTCAAGTCGGGCCAGGCCAAGCTGATCGCCATCAACTCGACCAAACGCTCGGACCTGGCGCCCAACGTGCCGGCGCTAGGCGAGAAGATCCCGGGCTTCGACTTCGCCTTCAACGTGGTCGTTCTGGCTCGCACCGGCACGCCGCCCGAGGTGGTCAATCGCCTCAGCGCCGAGATCGCCAAGGCGGTCAAGGCACCGGACGCCGTGGAGCCGCTGCGCGTCGCTGGGGTTGACCCGGTCGGCGGCACACCCGAACAACTGGCCGCAGCGATGCGCAGCGAAGCCGACCGCGTGGCCAAGGCCGCCAAGCGAGCCGGTCTGAAGGCCGAGTGAGGGCTTCATGAGCGTCGAGACCCACGCCGACACGCAGATGCCGCTGCGCATCGCGCGTACCTTCGACGTCGCCGAAGGTATCCGCAGCTTCGAGCTGGTGCAGGCCGATGGCAGCGAACTGCCGCCGTTCACCCCCGGTTCACACGTCAAGGTGCAGGCGCCCAACGGCGCGCTGCGCAAATATTCGCTGTGCAACGACCCAGCAGAGCGCCAACGCTACGTCATCACGGTCAAGCGCGATGACCGCGGCCAGGGCGGCTCAGTGAGCATGCATGACGACACGCATGAGGGCGACACGCTGCCGACTTCGGTGCCGGACAACGCCTTTCCGCTGGTGGACAAGGCCAAGGCCTACCTCTTCATCGCAGGAGGCATCGGCATCACGCCGATCCTGTCGATGATCCGTTCCTTCGGCGAGTTGCCGCCGGCGCCCTGGAAGCTGTTCTACCTGTCGCGCTCGCCCGAGAGCACGGCCTACATCGACGAGCTGGCCGGCCTGGGCAAGCAAGTGAAGATCCACCACGACCATGGTGACCCAGCGCGCTCGCTCGATCTCTGGCCGGCCCTCGAAAAACCTAACAGCGCGCACATCTACTGCTGCGGCCCGCGCCCGCTGATGGAGTCTGTGCGCGACATGACGGGTCACTGGTCCCCCGGCAACGTCCACTTCGAGAGCTTCAACGAGGGCGGCGGCGTCAAGGCCGACGACAAGCCATTCCAGGTTCGGCTCGTCCGCACGGGCAGTGCCTTCGAAGTGCCGGTCGGCAAGTCGATCCTGGCGGCGCTGCGCGAGCATGGGTGCAACGCTGCCTCGTCCTGCGAGAGCGGCACCTGTGGCACCTGCCGTACGACCCTGCTCGAAGGCGAGGCCGACCATCGTGACATGGTGCTGATGCCCGAAGAGCTGGCGAGTCAGATCATGATCTGCGTCTCGCGCGCGAAGTCCGCGCACCTGGTACTCGATCTGTGAGCGCTGAGCGAGCAATTCGCCTTGGCGTCGCCGGGCTCGGCCGTGCGTTCACGCTGATGCTGCCGACGTTCGTGCAGGATCCGCGTGTGCAGCTCGTCGCGGCCTGCGATCCGCGCGAGGAGGCGAGAGCGCAGTTCGGGCGTGATTTCGCGGCACCTGTCTACAGCGACATCGAAGACCTTGCACGCGATCCCTCGGTCGAAGCCATTTACATCGCCAGCCCGCATCAATTCCATGCCGAGCAGACCCGCATCGCGGCCCGGCATGGCAAGCACGTGTTGGTCGAAAAACCGATGGCGCTGACGCTGGCCGAGTGCGACTCGATGATCGCCGACTGCCGCGCTGCCGGCGTGCAGCTCATCGTCGGCCACTGCCACAGCTTCGACGCACCCTACCTGAAGGCGCGCGAGCTGATCGCGGGCGGCACCGTGGGCCCGGTGCGAATGATCCACGCCCTGAACTACACCGACTTTCTCTATCGACCGCGGCGGCCAGAAGAACTGCAGACTGAGGCCGGCGGCGGCGTGGTGTTCAGCCAGGCGGCACACCAAGTGGACGTCGTGCGCATGCTGGCAGCAAGTCCGGTCAACCGCGTGCGCGCAGCCACAGGCACCTGGGACCCCAACCGACCGACCGAAGGCGCCTACGCCCTCCTGATGTGGTTCGACAGCGGTGCGTTCGCCACCCTCACGTACAGCGGCTACGGTCACTTCGACTCCGACGAGTGGTGCGACTGGACCGGCGAGCTGGGCGCGCCGAAGCGGCCCGAAGACCATGGGCTCGCGCGCCGCCGCCTGGCTACGCTTCACGACGCGGCCGAGGAGTCTCGCCTGAAGGCGGCCAGCACCTACGGCGGCCCGAACTACATACCGGCGACCAGCGTCAAGCCGGCGCATCACCAGCACTTCGGACCGATCATCGTGTCCTGCGATCGCGCCGACCTGCGCGCCACGCCGGATGGCGTGTGGGTCTACGGCGATGCGCGGCGTGAGCACTTGGCCTTGCCCGTGCCACCACTGCCGCGCTACGAGGTCATCGACGAACTGCATGCGGCCCTCATCGACGGAGCCCGGCCGCTGCACGACGGCCCCTGGGCGCGTTCCACGCTCGAAGTCTGCCTTTCGCTCCTGCGCTCCGCGCATGAGGGCCGGGACATCGATCTGCGAGGCGCTTAACCTGTCCAGGGGCTGCGGCGGCAGCCGAGCGCATGCCGGTCAGCCTGACGGCTGCAATCGTCGAACCCGCTCCTTCTGCAGCGCCTTGATACCCCGTCGTTGGGCTGCGATTTTCCGCGCGCTCGGGCGTCAGCAATGGAGCTGAGATAGTGAATTCAGGACGCGGGCGGGAATGACCGCGTCCGCCATGCCTGTCGCTCAGGCAGTCACGACCAACCAGCTGCTGTCCATGATCGGCAAGACTCCAGATCGGATGGTTTATCCATCGGTCCAGACTACTTGTGTCGCCAAGGGTCGCTTTAGGCCGGCCCTCTGCAGAGTAGTTGAGCGACGATAAGCATCCCGCCAAGAATTTGCGCTTCACCCCAGGACGAGTGTCGATTCGAGCGGTCTTGGTTCGTCGTTCAGGGAGGAAGGTACAAATATGCCCAAGATCATCGTGAATGCATTCTTGACCCTGGACGGCGTCATGCAAGCGCCCGGCGGCCCAGACGAGGACCCCGAAGGTGGCTTCGTGCATGGAGGCTGGCAGGGCCCCTATTCGGACCCCGTCATGGGGCGGCTAGTGACAGAAGGACTAGCGGACGCCGACGGTTTCCTGCTCGGGCGCAAGACTTACGACATCTTCTCCAATTACTGGCCGAAGGTCACGGACCCCGACAACCCGATAGCGACTGCGCTCAACTCGCGGCCGAAGTACGTGGTCTCGCGCACGCTTGAACAAGTCGCGTGGAACAACTCCCGCCTGGTCAAGGGCGACGTGCTCGGCGAACTCCGGAGTCTGCGAGCGCACCCCGGGCAGACCCTGCAGACATGGGGCAGTACGGAACTTCTCCAGGCACTTCTCGAGAACGACCTGATCGACGAGTACCGGCTGTTCATCTTCCCGGTGGTGCTCGGCTCCGGCAAGCGTCTGTTTGGCAGCGGCACGGTTCCGATGGCGCTCAATCCAATTGAGTCGGTCACGAGCGACAAGGGCGCGACCTACCTCCGGCTCGCGCGCAGCGGGAAACCTGAGTACGGGCAGATCGAAAAATAGGTCGCGGCAAAAATTGACACCGACCACTCCTGGAGCATTCGCAAGCACGCACTTCGGACCACCCGAAGTGAGAGGCGGCCCGATTGGGCGCCGGAAACGGAGCAGCGCAGTGACACGGTACCTGATCTCTTTCGATGACGGCGCAATGGCTCACATTCCGGATGACGAGTGGCCCGCCGTCGGCGAGGCATCGCACGCGGTGGTTAGGGAGGCCAAGGACGCTGGCGTCTGGATTCATGGCGGCGGGCTTGCGCAGCAGCGAGCGAGCATCGTTGGCACCGATGGTGTGGTCGCCAATGGGCCGTCCCCAGAGACCAAAGCCGTGATCGGCGGGTTCTCGATCATCCAGGTGCCCTCGCGCGAGGACGCGCTCGAATGGGCCGCGAAGATCGCGGTCGCCTGCCGGTGCGCTCAGGAAGTCCGAGAACTCATGGACGATCCGCAAGCCTGAGTACCCCTGCACGTCGCCGCCGAGCCTCGC
>JAZKIW010000091.1:19879-54870 GCA_040384625.1 Pseudomonadota bacterium
CCCGCTTTCGGGAACGGCTACCAGTTCAAATCACTGCGCCTTCGGCTGGACCTCAGTGGTAATCCTCTTCGCGCTGGTGGCGGGCGCCGAGCACGAGGACTAGCTCCGGCGTTCGGATGTCGAAGCGAAGGACGTACCCTGTGGAGCCGAATGGGACGATGAGTTCGCGCAATGTTGGACGGGCGCCCACTTTGCGATAGCTGTAGGGCGTGGTCGAAAGGTGACTGTTGGCCACTGTGCGAATTACCTCGACGGCCTCGTAGGCACGCATGGCCTCCTCGACCGTCTCGGCTCGCTCAAGCAGGAAGTCGAACAAACGATCCAGATTGGCATCTGCTTCAGGGGTGAACTGGACCCTGAATGTCATTTGCGCAGTTGCTTCACCCGCGCCGCGACCTTTGCCTCCAGCTTCGACAGCACAACCTCCGAGGGAATGGAGATCCCGGTGCGCTCGAATTCCGCCAGCGAGGCGTCGCAACGTGCGGCGAAGTCGGTTTGCACACGCCTAAATTCGACTGCGTTGCGCACTGATGCCTCGACAAAGTCGCTCAGGGTCTCACCGGGCAGCAGCACGGAATCGAGATCAGCGCGCAACTCTGGTTCCACGCGAACTTGGGGGATGAAGGCGGTTTTCATCGCGATAATGTAGTGCGAACGCACTACATCGTCAAGATTCGAGTTTGCCGGCTGGCGGCCGCGTGGCATTTCGGTGGACGCTGAGCGTGTCGAACTTCGGGCGCTGCGCCATCTCGGATCGGCGCCAAGCGCCAGATCGAAAGGTCACCACGCTCACGTCCGAGCGTGAAGTTCCGGGCGGTCAACCTGGTGCAGCGAATGTCTGTTGTGGGTCGGAAGCGGCCTGTCGACCTCTGCGCAGAGATACCGCTGGGCACTCACCCCATCTTCTCAAACCGTGCCCGCCTTACGCCATCCACCTCCACGACCTCGAAGAACATCGCATGCGGCCGCACCCACCAGCCCGTGGCGTTGTAGAGCGGCCGGTACACCACCAGCGGCTCGTGCGTCTCGCTGTGGCGGGCCACGCCGAGCACTTCGTACTCGCCGCCCTTGTAGTGGCGGTACAGGCCGAGCGGCGTGTCGGGCAGCGCTGAAAGTTCGGCCATGGATGGATCGCGTCGTCAGGCAGTCAGTTTTCCGTGATCGACAGGATCAATGTCTGGGCAATCTCGAGCCCCTCGTCGCGCGTGCCGTCGCGGCGGGTTTCTCGGTGCGCACGTCGGTACCAATAAGCGGCGTTGCCGAGGTCTCCCTCGATGCGATGCAGCCATGCATGGACCCAGGCGCCTTCCTCGTCGTCCTGCGCCTGCGCGAGCTCGTGCGCCGCGGCCCACTCGCCGCGCAGACCATGCCAGACGGCGCGCAGCATCGGTGTCGCGAACGGGGGCGGCTCTTCCCGATCGAGGCTGGTGGCAAAGGCTTCGATCCGATCGGTCATGGCGCGCGATTCTAAGTAAGCACAGGTTTTCCTATGACCGTTGAAAATCCACCCATGAGCCAAGACACCGCCCCCCCGCCGCCGCAGCCCCAGTACGGCCTGCTAGAGCAACTGCGCGGCACCACGATGCTGCTTGAAAAGATCGCTGAGGACGCCCGCGTCGTGGACGTGTTGCCGCCTTCCGAGCGCGAGCGCCTGTTCCAGGCCGTGGCGCGCGTTCATCACCCGGACCACTTCGAGCGCCGCAACCAGCGCAAGGCCGCGGCACGTGCGCGCCGTGCCACGCACATCCGCCAGAGCGATGCCGTCCTGCATGAGACCGGCATTCGCGCGCTGCGCCGCAAGCCGGTCTTCACAGCGCCCGCATTCTTTGCGCCGGAGGGCTTCTCGGCCCAAGACATCCCCAAGCTCGAAGACAGCGCCGGCAGCCATCAACGGCCGTGCGCAGAGCCGCAGCACTGCTACGTCTGCAAGGCGAAGTTCCAGCTCATCCATCACTTCTACGACCAGCTCTGCCCGGCCTGCGCCCAGCTCAACTTCAGCAAGCGCACGGAACTGGCCGACCTGCGCGGGCGTGTCGCCCTGCTCACGGGCGGGCGCGTCAAGATCGGCTACCAGACGGGGCTCAAGCTGCTGCGCGCAGGCGCCCACCTGATCGTCACCACCCGATTCCCTCGGGACTCGGCGGCACGCTATGCGCAAGAGGCGGACTTCGGCGAATGGGGCCAGCGCCTCGAGATCTTCGGCCTGGATCTTCGCCACACCCCCAGCGTGGAAGCCTTCTGCCAGGAGCTCCTCACCACGCGCGATCGCCTGGACTTCATCGTCAACAACGCCTGCCAGACCGTGCGACGCCCGCCGGGCTTCTACGCACACATGATGGCGGGCGAAACCGAGGCCTTGCAGCACGCGCCGGCCGCCGCGCGCCAATTGATCGGCACTTACGACCTCGCGCCTCTCTCTGCGCTAACGGCCCTCACGTCACTTCCGCGCGCGGCCGAGCTCTCGCAGATCCCGCTGCTACCCGAAGAGCTTCTGTCCCAACAGCATCTGTTTCCCGAAGGCCGGCTTGACCCCGACTTGCAGCAAGTCGATCTGCGCGGACGCAATTCCTGGCGCATGCTCATGGATGAAGTGCCGGCTGTCGAGTTGATCGAAGTGCAACTCGTCAACGCCATCGCCCCGTTTGTCATCAATGCGCGGCTTAAGCCGCTCATGCTGCGTACGCCCGGCCGCGACAAGCACATCGTCAATGTGTCTGCCGTGGAAGGCCAGTTCTATCGCAGCTTCAAGACGACGCGTCACCCCCATACCAACATGGCCAAGGCGGCGCTCAACATGATGACCCGCACCGCAGCGGCGGACTACCACGGCGACGGCATCCACATGAACAGCGTCGACACCGGTTGGGTGACGGACGAAGACCCCGTCGATATCGCGGCGCGCAAGACCGTCGAGCAGCGCTTCCACCCACCGCTGGACATCATCGACGGCGCGGCCCGCATCCTCGACCCCATCATCAGCGGCATCAATACCGGTGAGCATGTCTGGGGACAGTTCCTGAAGGACTACCAGACCACGCCTTGGTAGCGACAGAGCGATGTCGGGCTTCTTGACAGTTGGCGCCTGCGATCGTGACGCCCGCACCTTGGAAAGTACAGGCCCGCTCTATGACGATAGAGTCGCCTGATCGGCACCGGCATGTAAATTGCTGCAATGGGAACTCAGGGTCCCCCGACTCTGCCACGCACCGTAGAGGGAGCATTGCCTTGAACAAGAACAAGTATGCCGTTGCACTGGTCGGTCTGTCCGTGAGTGGGCTGGCCTTCGCAGGCTTAGGCCCAGTAGCGCTCGGACTCCCTGTTGGCTCAGTTGTCGGCACCACGGTTGGCACGGCCATCGCCCAGGTCACGGGGCTGCCGATCGAAGCCATTGGTGGCGGTGCAGTGTTCGGGATTGCGGCCATCGCCCTGGTTGTCGGCATCCGCATCGTCGGCCGCAAGCAAGGCCGTTGATCCTCCCCCGGTTGCGGCGCTCGAGCCTCGCCCACCGGTCGCTGAAGGAGTGCCCTCGATGGCCGCGCACCGTGCGCGGCTGAGGCGCGTTCCATGATCGAACAGTTCGATCACCTCTACCTCACGGTCTTTCTCGTCACAGCGGGCTCTTTGCTGCTGCTGGAAAGGGTCAGGTCACTCCAACGCGTGCCGGTTCCATTGGCCGGACGCTGGAGCGCCAATCTCGGCTTGCTCGTGGCCGGCAACATGCTGGTGTCGCTGGTGCTGCCGATCAGCGCGGTCGCGCTCGCGCAGCGCCAGGAACCACGCATGTTGGGGCAGCTCGCTTGGCCGCCGGGTGCGCTGATCGTGCTCACCTTCATGCTCATCGACTTGTGGCGCTACTGGGAACATCGCCTGTTCCACCACTTCACGGTGTTGTGGCGGCTGCACCTGGTGCACCACAGCGACGCGGCAGTCGACGTCACCACGGCGGAACGCCACCATCCGCTCGAGTCGTTGGCAGGTACCGCGATCATGATGGCGCTGGTGGTCGCGCTCGGATTGCCGGCCGCGGGCATCGCCCTCTATGTGCTGGTCGCGAGTGTCATCTCATTTGTCACCCACGCGAACTTGCGACTCCCGCCCGCCCTCGATCGCGTGTTGTCTCTGGTCGTGGTCACGCCAGCGGTACATGCCGTCCATCACTCAGCGCTGAGGTCAGAGACGAACAGCAATTTCGGCGCAGTGCTCACCCTTTGGGACCGCTGCTTCGGCACCTGGTCCGACCCATCGCGTACCGACATCGCGCACTTCGGACTCGAATACTTTCACCGTGCGCGCGATGCCGGGCTCTGGCAGGCACTTTGCCAGCCTGCGCTTTACCGTCGCGGCCTGGTGCAGGCTCGCGAAGCTGCAGTTGGTCAGGCCCACGCGAGCGAACCGGTGCGGCCAAAGTTGAAGCTGTCAGCGGCTTGGCGCAGCGCGCTGCGCTGGGGGGCGCCTGGATTGGCGCTGGCGCTGGCGGCACTGTGGCCGACCTTTGCGCAACTGATGCGCATGACGGCGGCAAGCGA
Organism: Pseudomonadota bacterium; assembly: GCA_040384625.1. Taxonomy (GTDB): domain Bacteria; phylum Pseudomonadota; class Gammaproteobacteria; order Burkholderiales; family Burkholderiaceae_C; genus CADEEN01. The sequence continues at coordinate 24,406 of JAZKIW010000091.1, forward strand.
GACTTACCAGTACACCTGGTTGGTGATTCCCATGCTGGCCTACCTGCTGGGCTGGCGCTACCGGGAGGACTTGATGGCGCTGCAGCCACAGCCAAGCTTTTCCGGGGCTGCGCTTGCCGCGCTGGCCGCCGTGCTGTGGGCCGGCGCGGCACTGGTCAATATCGACGTTGCGCGCCAATTCGCGATGGCGCTGGCGCTGCAAGGCATTGCTCTGGCGATGCTTGGCTGGCGCGCCTACCGGCGCCTGTTCGCGGTGTTCGCGCTGCTGTTCTTCCTGGTGCCGGCGGGAGACGTCTTACAGCCTTCCTTGCGCTTGTTGACGGTGCGGATGATGGAGATCTTCGCGGCGGTTGCGGGGTTGCCTCACCGCATCGACGGGTTCTTGGTCTTCATCGGCGACAAGCGATACGTCGTCATCGATGAATGCGCCGGGCTGACGTATGTGCTGCTGTCGGCCTTCCTCGCTTACAGCCTGGGACTGCTGCTGTATCGCTCGTTCTTCAAGGTCGCGGCCCTCGGACTGTTCGGTGCGTTGCTCGGCATTGTTTGCAACGGTTTGCGCGTGAATGCGATTGTGCTGATCGACTGGCTGCGCGGCTCGCAGATGGATTTGAGCGCACATGGCAGCCTGCAATGGATGGCGCTGCTGATCACCCTGGGCATCCTGTTCATCGTGCTCCATCGCTTGCAGGGAGATACCGTCGGCGAGCGCGCACTTGCCCTGGTCGGTCGACCGACGGCAGCCTGGCGGGCAGCCTGGCTGGCACCGCTCATGGCCGGCGCGATGCTGCTCGCCGCGACCGGCGGCATGGCGGCCCTGCCAGCTTCGGCGCCGGTGCCATCTCGGGTGGCGCAGGGGGAATTGCCACCGTCGATCGCCGGCTGGCAACTTGCCAGCGAGGCGCCAACCTGGGTGGTCGACCCAGGCACGCACAGCCAGTCGCTCGCACTCACCTATCACCGAGATGCCGACAGCAGGGCGGGCCGCGAGATGCAGGTGACCGTCGTCGAGACCCTTTCGCCGGCAGTCAAGTTGCCCGAAGCCGTGCTCGTTCCGCACGACCGCGAGGTGTGGCGCGTTGGTCGCGTCGGCAAGCAGACGGCTTGCGCAGGCGCGCGGTGTTTCGCGATGCTGCACACCAGTTGGCAGCGCGCCAGAAGCAAGGACCGGCGTGAGTTGTTCTACCTTTACGCCATTGGTGACCAGACCACCGACTCGCGGCTGATGTCGCGCATGATCCAGGGCTGGCAGCGGCTTAGCGGCGCCGGCAGGGTTCGTCTGATCGTGGTGGCTTTCGATGGCGCCGCTGCGCCGTTGGCGGAAATTGCGGAGGTCTTTAGCCAAGTGCAAGTGGCGATGACTCAGCGCGACTTTGGGCCGAGCGCGCATTGAGAGATCTGCGCCGGCAGCAGGTGGCCGGCTAGGGAAAAGCCGCGTGCCAGCGAGCCGCGTTGCAGGCGATGCTGCAGACTCGCATGACCGAACGGGCGCTTCGCCCAAAGCCTGAGGAGACACACCATGAAGACGCTCAGCCTGCTGATGGCCGGCCTGATCCTGAGTTCGGCGGCGCAGTCGCAGCAGGTATCGATCCTGCTCGTGGGCAACAGCTACACCTTCGGCCGCGTCGACCCGGTGATGAGCTACAACGCGGCCAACGTCGACGACCTGACGCGTCCGCGGCCCGACCTGCCGGACCCCAACTTCACCGACACCGCGGGCACCCGCGTGTGGGAGCCGCACCCCTGGGGCGGCGTGGCAGTCATCTTCAAGCAGTTCACCGTGCAGGCGGGGCTGGACTACGCCGTGTCGATGTCGGCGCGCAACGCGGCCACCTTGCGCGGCCACTTCCTCAACACCGCGAACGCCGACTGGAACCTGCGCGGCAACATCGCCTCGCGCAAGTGGGACGTCGTGATCCTGCAGGAGCAGAGCGACGCCGCGCTGCCGCCCGGCCGCGGCGCCAACGCCAACATCCCGCAGTTCAGCGCCTATGCCGACAAGATCGAGCGCTTCATCCACGTCGGCACGGCAGAGACCTACCGCGAGCGCGCGATGTACAGCGCCCTCTACGGCAGCACGGCGGGTTGCGTGGCGGCCGGCGGCACGCAGGCGCAGTGCGACAACAACACGCAGCGCGTGATCCCCGCTAACCCGAATGCGAATCCGGATGCTCGCGTGTTCCTGACGCAGACCTGGGCGCGCCCCGACATGGTGTTCCCGCACCTGGCGACGGTGTCCGATGCCAACTACCCGACCGTGTCCGATGGTCGGCCGATCGTGGACACCAGCAATCCCGCGTTCCCGAACGGCTTCCCGGACACGCTGTTCTACCCCACCGATGGCGGGATGGCCGCGATGACGGCCGACCTGCGTGCCACGGTCCAGGCCAAGGCCGCCGCCAACCCCGGTTTCGCCGGCGTCATTCCGGCAGGCGACGCGTTCCAACGTGCGCTGGACCTGGGCATTGCCAAGTCGAGGGGCTTCTATGACGCAGCCGGCGTGTACGCAGCCGACCTGCCGCAAGAGGGCATGAGCCTGTGGTGGATCGACTACCTGCACGCCAGCAAGTACGGCTCCTACCTGAGCGCCCTGGTGATCTTCGGTACCGTGACGGGCGTCGATCCCTGGTCCCTGGGCGCCAGCGAGAAGGCAGCGGCCGACCTGGGCATTTCGCCGGGCGACGCCGTGCGCCTGCAGCACGTGGCGTCGGAGCAATTGCTCCTTTCGGGCAAGCCGCTCGCGCGCGTGCCGTGCCAGCGCGCCAGCCCGGCAGCAGCCGGCAAGAGCCTGGCCGAGGTGGCGTCCAGGCTTTGCGGCGCCCCAGCGCCTTGATCACCCTTTAGGACCGGCCGACGCGCCCGCGGCGCGCCTCGGCCTGAGGCGATGTCGAACCGGTCGAGGTTCATCACCTTGACCCACGCCGCCCACGAAGTCCGCCACGAGCGGGCCCGCGCGTCCGCGCTGCCGTAGACCTCGGCGATGGCGCGCAGTTGCGCGTTCGAGCCGAAGACGAGGTCGGCCAGCGAGATCTTCTTGTTGCCCCATTGACCCGCGTTGAACTCTTGCCGAATGCCCTCGAGAGCCTTCAGCACGTTTGCCAACTGCGCTGGCTCGTTGACCGCCCAGCGCTTCTGCGGCGCGAGGCGGATGCGTGTACGGTTCGCACCGCCGCGCTTGTCGGAGCCGCGGAAGGTGGACGCCGCCGCCCAGGCCGTCGCGACGAGCTGCGCCACTGTGAGGCCCGATCCGAGCACCGTCTTCTTCAGCGCCGCGATGTCCTGCGCATCGACCAGCGCGTGGTCGAGCGCGGGAACCGGGTTCTGCCAGATCAGTGCTTCGGCCGGCACCTCGGCACGCCTTGAAAAAGGCACCAGTCGATGCTGGTCGAGTCCACTGGATAGACGGCTCCTCGCGTCCCCTGCCGATTAGTCTGCCGCTTGACCATCTGCCATCACTTCATCCCGGACTTCTAACGCCGGGACGAGGACAGGTCGCCTGCGCGAGGCTCGGTGGCGAGTGCCGCTGTCATCCCGGCAGTGGCCCGAGCCTTGACCGTTTGCGCTAGCCCGGCGTCCACACCTTCACGTCCGCGAAGCCGACCAGCTTGAACAGAAAGTAGTTCGCCGCGGCTTCGCCGAGCGCGTCGGAGAAGACCACGATCTCGGCGTAGCGCGGGACGCCAGCCTTGGCGATCGCCTTCCACAAATCCATTGCCGGCTTGGGCTGGCCGTTGACATCGAGCAGGGTGGTGTAGGGCAGGTGCAGCACCGTGCCCCCCTCGGGCAGGCGGGCGGGCAGCGTCTTGCCGGAGGCGACATAGACCTTCGAGTACAGGCCGCGCGTGGCCTTGGGGTCGGCCACCACCACGCTGGCGCGCGGCGTGGCGCTGTAAGCGACGGGCATGATCGACGGGTCCATCGGCGACTTCTTCGGGCCCACCGCGGTAGGGGCGCGCTCCACCTCGTGCCCCAGCTCGGCCCAGCGCTCGGTGGAGGGCATCAGGATCGAGACGCGCTCCTGCCCCAATCGATGCAGCGCCAGAAACGCCAGCGCCGAGCGTTCGTCGAGACCACCTTCGGAAACGACCACCGCCTCGTGTGAGGCATCGACGCCGGCGCGGCCGAGCAGCTCGGCCAGTCGCGCGGGCTCGCGCAGGTGGAGGGCGATCTGCTCGGCCGGAATGTTCAGCGCGAACGGCAGGTGGCCGAGCTGGTAGGCCTCGGGCGCACGCACGTCGACGATGCTGAGGTTGGAGACGCCGTACATGCGCGTCACTGCGCCACCCCAGCCCTTGAGCCAAGGTGCTTCGCGCATCAGGTAGGGCGCGGAATAGGTCCAGAGCGGCAGGCCGCGCTCGTCGCGCATCCATTCGAGCTGCGATTCCCGGTACAGCTTGACCTTGGAGTAGCCGGCCAGGTACTTGAGCGCGAAGAACGGCACGCTCGCGGCCAGGCCGCCGCCGCAGTAGCTGTTGACCTGCTGCTCGGGCTTGATGCCCAGGTGATCGAGCATGCGGCGGATCTCGCCCGGCGCCTTGAAGGTCTTGTCGGCGTTGAAGAGCTCGTCGGTGGGCAGCATGGTGGCGTAAGGCACATGGCCGCGCCGGTCGAAGAAGGTGGTCTCGCCGTAGTGCGAGCTCGGCTCGAGCGCCTCGACCACCGCGTGGGCCTTCGGGTCACCCGAGGCCACCAGGAACTCGGGCAGGCGCACGCGCAGCTCTTCGCGCGCGCCCGTCACGCGAAAGCTGCCGGGCGCCGGCGTGGGCGTCGGCTCCTTGGTCACCGCGCCGCCGCCGGCCTGCCACTTGGCCAGGCCTCCGTCGAGGATGTGCAAGCCGCTTGCCGGAAAGCCGTGGTAGACCAGGTCGAAGAAGGTGCGGGTGGCCCAGAACGTGCCGCCCTGGTCGTAGATCACCACGGTCTTCCCCGGGCTCACGCCCCAGGACTGGAAGCGCTGCTCCATCGCCGCCGCTGGCGCCTCGAAGGGGCCGTAGCCGAGCACATTGACGTTGACCGCACCGGCGATGTGCTGCCGGGCGAATAGCGGCGCGGGCGAGGCGTCGAGCAGAACGAGTTCGGGTCGGGCAAGGTTCTGGACCAGCCAGGCGGCGTCGACGAGTCGACCCTCGATGCCTTGCGTCGCCAGCGCGGCGTGCCCCGGCAGCCAGCAGGCGATGAGAACCAGGATCGTTTGCATGCAGCGCGTCATATGGCCTCCCTTGTGGGTGTGGACGGCACTGTGCTGGCGCGTGCGCGGTCGGGGAAGACACAGCCGACGAGCCACGGTCGGGCTCGATCGAGCGACGGCCCGAGCCGACGAGTCGTCGGTGCCGGTCGTGCTTCAGTCATTGCGGGGCGTGCTTGGGTGGGCGGGCGTCGCAGCCTGTCCACTGCGCCTTGTGCGCTGCCACGGCACTGCAACAATCGGCGCGCATGTCGAACACCCCCACAGCGCCCCGACGGCGCCGGCACGGCCTGGCGCTCTTGCTGGGCTGGCGGCGCGTGCTGGTCACGCTGGCCATCGCCAGCGTGCCGGCACTGATGTTCAGCACCGTCTGGACGACCTCGATCGCCAACCTTTTCATCCGCGTGTACGCCATCGCGCTGATGGCGATGCTGGCTTTCGGCGTGCTCGAGCAGTGGCCGCGCCGCTTGCCGAAATGGGTGGCGCGCTGGGTGTTGCAGGTAGCCGCGGTAGCGCTGGCGGTGCCGATCTCGACGGCCCTGATCTACCAGGCGAGCACGCAAACTGGGCGACCGCCGTTCTGGCGCGACGAGCTACGCACCACCGGCTTCGCGATGATCACCGTCGCCGGCGTGCTGCTCGCGCCCTGGGTTGCGTTGGGCGCCCTGGTGCGCCAGCGCGAGGCCTTTGCGCGCGAACAGGCGCTGGCCTTCGAGCTGGAGCGCAGCGAACTGGAACGCCGCGCGCTCGACGCCCAGATGCGGCTGCTGCAGGCGCAGGTGCAGCCGCACTTCCTGTTCAACACCCTGGCCAACGTGCGCGCGCTGGTCAACACCGGTTCGCCGCGCGCGCCGGCCGTGCTCGACAGTCTGATCGACTACCTGCGTGCCGCCGTGCCGCGCTTGAATGAACCCGCGAGCACGCTGGCGCACGAGGTGCAGCTGGTGCGGGCCTACCTCGAACTGATGCAGATGCGCCTGCCCGACCGGCTCCAGTTCACGATCGCCATCGACCCCGATGCGCTGGCGCTGCGCTGCCCGCCGCTGACGCTGCTGACCCTGGTGGAGAACGCGGTGCGCCACGGCATCGACCCGGCCGAGGAGGGCGGGCGCATCGACGTGGTGGTGCGGAGGCGCGAGGGGCGCTGCTGCATCGGCGTGTGCGACAGCGGCGTGGGCTTGCGCGACGCGGGCGGCAGCCTGGGCACCGGCCTGACGAGCCTGCGCGAGCGCCTGGCCCTCAGCTTCGGCGCGGCGGCGGCGTTGCGGATCACGGCGATCGAGCCCCACGGCGTGCGCGCCGAAATCGAGTTTCCGGCGCTGGAGGCCGCGGCGTGAGGGCGCGCGCGCTCATCGCCGACGACGAGCCGATGCTGCGCGACGAGCTGGCCGCGCTGCTCGCAAGTGCCTGGCCCGGGCTGGACATCGTGGCGCGGGCGCGCAACGGACGCGAAGCGGTGGCGCAATTCGAGACGCATGCGCCGGACATCTGCTTTCTGGACGTGCAGATGCCGGGCCTGTCAGGCGTGGAGGCGGCGCGCCTGATCGGCCGCCGCGCGCACCTGGTGTTCGTGACGGCCTTCGACCAGTACGCGCTGCAGGCCTTCGAGCACGGCGTGCTCGACTATCTGGTCAAGCCGGTCAAGCCGGCACGGCTTGCCGAGACCGTCGCACGTTTGCAGGAGCGCTTGCGCGCGGCACAGCCGGCCCTCAACACCGAGGCCCTGCTGCAGCAACTGGCGGCGCAGTTGCAGCGCGTGGGCAGCGCTGCACCGGCGCCCTTGCGTTGGCTGCGGGTGTCGGTGGGGTCGACGCTGCGCCTGATCCCGGTCGAGGAGATCGACTTCCTGCGCGCCGACTCGAAGTACACCCTGGTCGCGTCGCGCGGCGACGGCGGTGCGGTGGTCGAGGCCCTGGTGGCGATGCCGCTGAAGGACTTGCTTGCGCAGCTCGACGCGGCGCAGTTCGCCCAGGTGCATCGCTCCACCGTCGTCAACCTTGCTGCGATCAGCCATGTGGTGCGTGGCGAAAACGAAACGGCGTCGATCCACCTGAAGGGTCGCAGCGAGGTGCTGCCGGTGAGTCGAACGTTCCTGCACCTGTTCCGGCAGATGTAGGGCGTGCCGCGGAATGGCAACAAGGCTGGACTCTTTTGGCCGGAACGGGCAGCATCCGCTCCCTGTCGCCACAACCAGGGAGCTCTCGCATGTCCTTGATTCCCGCCACCTACGGTCAAGTCATCTCGGGGCTCAGCCACAACGGCGAGCCGGTGCAGGCGGCGGTATTCAACGACAACCAGGTGCGCGCCGCCGCCGGCATGGCACTGGTGCTCGCTGCCGTGGCCATCGTCTACGGCCGCTTCGAGCACTTCTATCTGCCGATGCAGGCCATCTCGACCTTCCTGTTCGTCGAGTTCCTGATCCGCGTGACGATCGGTATCCAGTACAGCCCGCTGGGCGTGCTGGCGGGCTGGATGGTGCAGCGCAAGGGCCCCGACTGGGCCTCGGCCAAACCCAAGCGCTTCGCCTGGACGCTGAACCTCATCATGTCGGGCGCACTGATGGTCATGACCAACGCTGGCATCACCGGTGTCGTGCCGCTGACGATTGGCCTGATGTACCTGCTGCTGCTCTGGATGGAGTCCGTGCTGGGCATCTGCGTCGGTTGCGAGATCCACGGCTTCATGGTGAAGCAGGGCTGGGTGCAGAAGGACAGCGCGTTCGAGATCTGCGCCCACGGCGCCTGCGAAGTGCCCGGGCGCTGAGCTTCAGTTTCCTGATCCCTCGAGGAGGATAGCCATGCGCGATGCCGTTCGGACACGTGCACTGTTGCTGCTGCTCGGCGTGCTGACGCTGGCGAGCATCGACGCCTCCGCGATTCCGGTCTACCGACGCCAGACCGGCCAGTCTTGTGCGGCCTGCCACACCGCGCCGCCCGAGCTCACGCCTTTCGGCCGCCGCTTCATGCTCAACGGCTTCACCATGAGCGGTGGCAAGACCGGCGTTCCACTGTCGGGTTATGTGGAAGCCGCCGTCAGCAGCACCCAGAAGGCGTTGCCGACGGCGCGGCCCGGCCTCGACCCCAAGGACAACGCCGAGCTCCAGCGCGTGAAGGCGCTCGCCGGCGGCGCGATCACCGATTCCATCGGCGGCTTTGGCGAGCTGGTCTATGACGGCGTGGCCGAGCGGCTGCGGCTCGGCAACGTGGACCTGCGGTATGCCGACAGTACCGCCATCGGCGGGCACGACGTGGTTTACGGCTTGACGCTCCACAACAACCCGGGCTTCCAGGACCCGTGGAGCTCCACGCTAGCGCGCACCTGGCCGTTCACGCGCTCGAGCGGCACGCCGCAGCCGCGCAACGCGGCCTTGCTCGAAGGGCTGATGGCGCAGCGGGTGGTGGGGCTGGGCGGCTACAGCTTCGTCGACGACCGGCTCTATCTCGAGCTCGGTGTCTACCGCAAGCTGAGCCGCGACGCGCAGAGCACGATCGGCGTGCAGCCGGGCGATACGCGCAGCGTGGAAGGCACTGCGGTCTACGCCCGCGTCGCGCACGAGGCCAGTATCCCGGGCGGCAGCTTGACCGTCGGTGCTTCGCTGCTCGACACCGACCTCGGCCCTCCAGGTGGCCTCGGCACCGGCACCGCGGGCGTGCGCAACGTCGGGCTCGACGCGCTGCTGCACTGGGGCCGTGGGCCGCAGGAGTTCACGCTGCGCGGTGCCGCCAGTCACGAGCGCTGGTCGCTCGGCAGCAGCGTGGCGCAGGGGCTGGCAACGAACGCCCGCAACCGCTTCGACAACCTCAGGCTCTCGGCTTCCTATCTCTACGCCAAGCGCTACTCGGCCGCGGTCGGCGTGTTCCGCCGCAGCGGATCGACCGACCCGCTGTTCTTCGGCACGGCCAATGGCAAGCCGGACAGTGCGGGCATCCAACTCGACGGCTTCATCATCAACCCCTTCTTTCCGCCGCCGCCCTGGCACCCGGACATGCGCACCCGCATCGGCGTCGGCTACACGCACTACACGCGTTTCGACGGCGCGAAGTCAAACTACGACGGCAGCGGCCGCGACGCCTCCGACAACGACACCGTCTTCCTCTATCTCCTGTGGGCCTTCTGATCATGACGATGAAGCACGCCCTGCCGGCCCTGGTGCTCGCTTTCGCCGCGCAGAGCGGCCTGGCCGCCGAGGACGGCGCCCGCTTGTTCAAGAACGCCTGCGGCACCTGCCACTCCAGCAATGCCGGCCATCGCATCGGGCCTTCGTTGCTCGGTTTGTCCGGCCGACTGTCCGGCACCGCGTTGGGCTTCGAGGGCTATTCGCCAGCGATGCAGAAGGCCGCGATCACCTGGGACGCGGCGCTGCTCGACCGCTTCCTCGCCGCGCCCGGCGCGGTGGTGAAGGGCACCGAGATGAGCTATCCCGGCCTGAAGAACGAGGCCGAGCGCAAGGCCATCGTCGACTACGTGCTCCAGCTCAAGGCACCATAGGCGCATCCAGCCGAGCTTTTCGAAGCGTGCCCGCCGCACGCCCTCGATCACCGCCGCCTCGAGGAACATCGCATGCGGCCGCACCCACCAGCCAGTGGCGCTGTAGAGAGGTCGGCAAGACTCGCTTGCGGACGGATTGCGCTGTGCGTTATAGTGGACACGTGTTCGGTAAATCGAATGTATTGGCTGTCAATGAACAGAACCTTGCAAACCAATCACGTGACTAGGCTGTCCGCAGCTGTGGTGCCGCTCGACGATGGTTACCACTTCATGTTCACTTCCAGGGCCGCGCATGCAAGAAGTACGGAAGAGCACGTGAAATTTCAGCATCAGTTCTCCGCGAGCGAACTCCGCGCGCTTCGCGATCTGATCGACCTTCAGTTGCGCACTGCCTGAACCTTGAGAAAGAGATACCCATGCGAGTGAGCATCCTTGGCGGGGGGGCAGTGGCCTTTGCGACCGCAGCCTACCTGGTTCAGGCAGGACACGACCCCATGCTTTGGTCTCCGTCTGGCAAGAGCACGGAATCATTCAGGGGCGGGGCACTGCTGGTCGCTCGGGGAGCGGTCGAAATTCAGTTCTCCCCGCGCATCGCGGTCGATTGCGCCGAGGCGGTTGCAGAGGCCGACGTCGTCATGCTCGTTCTTCCCGGCTTCGGTCACAAGGCGACATTGGATGCACTGGCTCCTCATGTCCGCGAGGGCCAGCCGGTGATCATCAGCTCGCACCTGTCCTTCGGGGCGCTCTACCTGTCGAGGCTGCTGGCCGCGCGAGGTGTGCGTGCACCCATCGTCGTGTGGGGCACCACCGTGGCGACGGCGACCAAACCGAATGACACGCAGGTCAATGTGGTCACTGTCAGGAAGAAGGTTGACGTCGCGGCTGTGCCGCAGCGCGCCGCGGATGAGGCACTTGAGATTTGCACCACGCTTTTCGGCGATCGCTTCGTCAAGCGCGACGGACTCCTAGCGATCGCTGTGAGCAATCTGAACCCGCAGAATCATCTGGCGATCGCCTTGATGAACCTGACGCGGATGGAGTTGGGCGAAGTCTGGAGCCAGGCACAACACGTGACTCCCGCGGTCGGCAGGCTGATCGAAGCACTGGACCTGGAGCGCCTGGCGATCGCCGAGGCCCTGGGGGTCGAGGTGAGGACCGTCAAGGAGCACTTCTCGCTGTCGTTCCATGTACCCCCCGCCAGTGTTTCGGAAATGAACCAGGAGATGTTTCGCAATGGCAACGGTGGCTTCGGCCCCAAGACCGCCGTTTCGCGCTATGTCCTGGAGGATGTGCCCTTCGGCCTGGTCGCCACCGCCCAGCTCGGCAAATTGGCGGGTGTTGCGACACCGCTTCATGATGCGGGGATCACGCTGTTTTCGGCCGCTTACGGACGCGACTTCACGATGGTGAACGACCTCTTGCCGGCGCTCGGGATCGATTCGCTGTCCCTCGAACAGCTGAAGGCATTGGCCCGCGACGGCGCGCAGCCCCATTGATGCCTACTCCCACCATCACCGCCCCTCACACCAGCCCCCAATCACAAGGACACATCATGACCCTTAGAGCACTCCTGGCCTGTGCCGCCGCATTGGCGCTCTCGCCCCTAGTTTCGCAAGCTCAGACGACGCCCTGGCCGAACGGCCCCGTCCGTCTGGTCGTTCCCTTCGGCGCAGGTGGCGGCACCACCGACCCCCTGGCACGAATCGTTGCCGAAGAATTGAGCAAACTGCTCGGGGCGACCTTTCTCGTCGAGAACAAGCCGGGCGCCAACGGCAATCTCGGTGCCGTCTATGTCAAGCAGTCCCCGCCCAACGGCCAGACGTTTCTGTTCACCGGCGCAGGAACCCTGGCGACCAACCCCGCCATGTACAAGAACCCCGGCTTCAGCACCAGGGCCGATTTCGAACCGGTCGTCGTCGTGGGCAATGTCTCGAACATCCTCGTCGTGAATCCTTCGATCCCCGCACAGGACGTCAAAGGCTTCGTCGAGTACTTGAAAAAGTCGCCCGACAAGGTGTCGTTCGGTTCCACCGGCAATGGCAGCTCTATGCACACGGCAGGCGAGCTGTTTCGTCAGAAGACTTCGACCACGATGGTCCACGTGCCTTACAACGCCGCAGGCCCTGCTGTCACCGACCTGGTCAGCGGCAACATCCAGGCGATGTTCCAGCTGGTTCCCGGCATCACTGCCTTCGTCGGGAACAAGAAGGTCAAGGCGCTGGCGGTGATGTCGCCGCGGCGCTCGCCCGTCCTGCCCGACGTACCGACCATGGCAGAGGCAGGCTACCCCGGCCTCGAGTCGTACACATGGTTGTGCATCGTGGCGCCGAAAGGGACGCCCAAGGCGGTGATCGACCGGGTGAACGATGGCGTCAACAAGCTGCTTGCTCAACCCGCATTCCGCGACCGTCTGATTGCCATGGGTGTGGAACCGATGGGTGGAACACCGGCCGAGTTCTCAGTATTCCTGGACGCGGAGATCAAGAAGTGGGGCGAGGTCGTCAAGAACGCGAACATCTCCATCGAGTAACGGCGCGGCTGACGCGCTCGGGCGAGCCTAAGGCATCCAGAAGTCCCGCCCGTACAGTCGCTGCAAGCGTGTGCCGGGCCCTTCGAAGCCCTGCAAGTAATGCTCCCACGCATCGAGCTGCTTGTCGGGCCCGATGACGAAAAAGCTGCCGCCACTGCGGTCCAGGCCCTTGGCGTCATAGCCCGGCAGCAGGCGCGCGTGCACGCGGTCCTTGCGCGCGTATAGCTTGTCGACGAGGCGTGGATCGCGGCGCAGTTCGAGGATCGCCGCGCGGAAGCGACGCACCATCTCGGGCGGCTGGCCGTCGGCCAGGTCGGCGGCGATGCCTTCGGCCCGCGCCTCGTAGGTGAGCGAGGCGCGCGACTCGCCGAAGGCCTGCGCCATCACGTACTCGCCGAGCGCGGGGTCGGGCTTGCCGTCCTTGATCACGCCGACGACGAAGCGCACCGTCTGCGGCAACTCGGGAGTGCGCTCGGCGTAGTAGCCGATGCGGCTTGAGGAGATCGAGCCGCGCAGTCCGTTGCTGTAGGCCAGGCCGGCGCCCACCGTCTTGGAAAAGACGCCGTGCGAGCCGCCACCGCTGTACAGGCGTGTGGCCAGGTAGTCGAGCTGCTTGTCCTTGTCCGCCGCATCGGCGAAGTGCACCGAGGGCACCGAGGTCAGGATCACGCCGCCCTGCTTGTTCGGCGCATGCAGGCCCACGTGCAGCGGCGACGCTTCGGCGCCGCGCTGGTGCAGGCGGGCGCTGATCAGCGCTTCGCTGCCAAGCGGTGCCGGGATGAAGGCGCTGGCGTCCAGGCGCGCTGCAAACGCTTCGATCTGCGGCGCCAGCGCGCCGCGCATCTCCTGCGACGCGGCCAGGAACAGGCGCGCGCCGCCGGCCTTCAGCAGGCGGCGGCGCAGTGTGTCCAGCCGAGCCAGCGCCACGTTGGCAGGCAACGCCAGGTCGTCGCGCAATGCGAGCGTCAGATAGCCGAAGTCGGCACCCAGGCTGCTGTCGGGCATCTCGGCCAGGCTCAGCTCGAGGTCGCGCAGCGCCTCGCCGGCCAGCGTGCGCTGCTGCGTCGACAGGGCTTCCCATCCCGGCGCCTTGCCCGCGGCGAGCATCTCCTTCAGGCGCGCGCGGTCCAACGTGCGGCCGGCTTCCGCCAGGCGCGTCAGAAAGGCTGCGAGCGCCTCGCCATCTCCTGGTGCCGCGTCCAGCAACTGCCAGCGCAGGCGCAGCGCGTTGTGCGTGCGGGTCAGGAACGAGGCAGACGCCAGCCAGGTCGGGTTGGATTGCAGACGCCAGGCGTTGGCCGGGTCGTTGACCCAGTTCTCTTCGGCGCGCTGCACGGTGTTGCGCAAGGCGGCGAGTTGCTGGTCGACCACGTCGCGGATGCGCGGCAGGTTCTCGGCCCGCCAGTCGGGGGCGTAGAGCACGCGTGCCATCCAGTCGAGCGCGCGGCGCGACTCGTCGAGGCCGACGCCCGAGCCGCGCAGCACCAGCTCGACGCGGCCGGTGCGGCTGTTGGTGGAGAACCCGGCGTTGAGCGCGAGGATCTCGCGCCGCAGGCGCTCGCTCATCTGCTCGTAGGGAACCGGCTGGCCGTTGTCGATCACGCCCACGCTCGTGAGCAGTTCGGGCAGCACCGACAGGCTGCGCAACTCCTCGCGCGGCACGCCGTCCAGGCGCAGCGCCAGGCCGGTCATCGCGCCGGTCATGCTGTCGAAGCGCGACGCGACCAGGGGCACGCCATTGGCCAGGCGCAGCGACTCGAACTGCAGGCCGTCGTCCAGCGTGATCGGCGGCACCTTGACGAAGGGCGTCGGCGGCACCTTGGTGGCCTTGTCGATGCGCGCCAGCTCGGCATCGGCGTCGGCGGCTTGGCGCGCCAGGGCCTGCTGGGCATCCGTGGTGGCGTAGTGGCGCTTCAGGCGCTCGGTCTCCTCGGTAAGGCGTGCCGTGCGTTCGGCCTGCTCGCGGGCGATCAGCGCGGCGCTGGGTCGCGCGCCGATGACGTAGGGCACGACACCCGTGATGTTCCAGCGCGCGAGGACCTCGCGCCAGGTGTTGCGGCTCGGGTCGAGCGCGGCCCGGGCCCTGGCGAACTCAGGCTTGAGCACCAGGGACTTGCGCGTGCCGGGCGAGCGCTCCAGTTGCAGCAGCAGGTTCGGCCAGGCCGAACTGCCGTTGCGCGCGCCGAAACCCGGTGGCGTGCCGAGGAACTTGACGGCCTGGCGCTCGCGCTCCGTCACGCGGCTGAGCATGCGTTCGTTGAAGGCCTTCAGCTCGGGCGAGCCGTCGGCGAAGGCGGCGATGCGGCGGATCTCGTCGACTACCACGCTGCGCATCGCGCGCAGGCCCTCGTCGCTCATCGCGGCAGGGCGCACGTCTTCGAACTCGATCGCGATCGGGTGGCCGCCCCACTGCTCGACGGCGGCGCCGACCGAGCTGGCGCCGGTGTCGAGCTTGCGGTTGCGGCTGTCGATGAAGAGGCCGTACAGGTTGGTGCTGGCGTCGCCCGCGAGGTTGGCGAAGAACAGTTCGGCCAGCAGCTGCTCGGCGGCGTCGAGCTTGCGCGTGGCCGGCCACACCAGCGCGACCGGGCTGGGTTGCTGGGCGTTGGCGTGCGGGTACTCGTAGATGCGCAGCGCGCCTTCGGGGTCGCCGGCGGGCGGGGGCAGCTTGTCGAGCGAGTCGGCCGGGCGCGGCTTGCCCTTCGGCGCGTCCATCATCAGCACGCGGTCGAAGCGCGCCAGCAGCGTGTCGAGCGCAGCCGACTTCGGGAATGCCGCCACCGTGCCCATGTTGGCCAGGTGGTGGGTGGCGGCGTGGAAACGGCGGATGTCCTGCGGTGTCATGGTGCGAATGCCTGCCGGCTCGCCGCCCTGGTTGTACGAGAGCGTGTGCTGTCTGCCGTAGACGGCGTGGTTCTGCGCCCGCCAGGCCTGCCAGCCGCCGTTGGCCATCGAGGCCACCATCTCGTTGTAAACCGTCCCTTTCTCCTCCAGGCCGAGTTTGCCGTCGGCGCCCTTGGTGACGCCGAAGTTGCGCACCTCCAGTCGGATCTCGGCGTCGCTGTAGTCTGGATGCAGCATCGCGCGCTGCTGCTCGGCGAACATGTCGAAGAAGGTGTCGAGGCCGGCGCTGGTGCTGAAGAAGTAGCTGGTGCGCCAGGTCTCGGTATAGGCCGAGTCGTCCACCAGGGACATCGACTGCTTGGTCGCCAGAGTGCGACCGCGCACGCCGCGCAACAGCAGCAGGTGCTCCTGGGTGTGCGGCTCGCCTTGGTCGGAGGTGGCGAAGGTCTTGACCCAGGTGAAGGACTGCGGCACCGACTCGATCTGCAGCAGGTCGAGCTGAAAGCCGGTGGGCCGGTGCACGAAGCGCGCGCCCAGCGGGCGGTCGGCCGCATCGATGTAGATCGCGCTGGCCTCGAAGCGATGCGCGCGGTCACCCGCCTTCAACGTGGCGAGGTCGACGGCAGGCGCAGCGTGGCTGGCCGAGGCGAGGAGGGCGATGGAAGCGATCAAGGCTCGACGCATGGCAAGGGATTCGGCGACAAAGGAGAGCCAGTCTAGCGAAGCGATCAGTGCCCGCTTTGTCGGTGAGTCGGCAGCCCGGCAGGAGGCGTGTGCCTACAAGGCGATGCGGTCGGCGCCGATCGCCTCGGTATCCCGGCAGGCTCAGTATTTGACCCATGACAGCAGCCACCCCAGGGACCCAGAGCCGGCCCATCGACCTCGTCCAGCGCCCCTCGATGGCACTGCTGGGCCTGGAGCCGTGGCGGGCGACGTATGAACTGGTGAGGTCCGCCTTGTCGTCGACCGAACCCGTTGTCCCACCCGGCGATGGCCACCGGGTCATCGTGTTTCCCGGTCTGTGCAGTTCGACCTGGGCCATCGCACCGATGATCCGCCTCTGTCGACGTCTCGGTTACGACGCGCAAGACTGGGGCCGCGGCATGAACACCGGTCCCGGGGTAGATGTCGACGCCTGGCTGCGAGAACTGGCGGCCGAATTGAGGATCGAGCAGGGCCCGGCCGAATCGCTGACCCTCGTCGGTTGGAGCCTGGGCGGCCTGTATGCGCGCGAGATCGCCAAGCTGGCGCCGAGCAAGGTGCGCCAGGTGGTGACCATCGGCACCCCGTTCAACGCCGACGCCGATTACACGCGGGTTGGCTGGCTCTTCAACCTGCTGAGCGGAAGGCGCATCGACTTCGACGGTGCCCTGGTGCAACGCCTGCGTACACCCCCGCCGCTGCCCACGACATCGATCTACACGCGGCAAGACGGCGTGGTGGCGTGGCAGACCTGTACCCACCACAAGCGCTATCCCTGCGCGGAGGACGTCGAGGTCGTCAGCAGCCATCTGGGCATGGGCTGGAATCCCGCCGTCATGTCGATCGTGACCAATCGCCTGGCGCAGGTGCCAGGCCAGTGGCGGCCATACCAGGGTGCCGTCGCGGCCGCCGAACGCATGCGTCCTGCGTTCGCGCGCCAGCGCAGCTGAACTGTCAGCCGCCCTGCGGCGCGGGGTCCGGCGGCGAGAAAGCCTCTGCGACGCGTGCCACCTTCTTGCCGGCGATGATCATGCCGAGGACCTCGTCTTCGCTCACGTCCGCGGTGCGGTAGGTGCCCACGGTGCGGCCGTTCTTCATGACCGACAGGCGGTCCGATAGGCCGAACACGTCGGGCATGTCGTGCGAGATCAGGAAGATGCCCACCCCCTGGGCCTTCAACTTCCGCACCAAGTCGTGCACCATGCGCGTCTCCTCGGGGCCGAGCGCGGCACAGGGCTCGTCCATGATCAGCGCCTTGGCCTTGAAGTAGAGCGCGCGCGCGATCGCCACCACCTGGCGCTGGCCGCCCGAGAGCGAGCGCACCGGCTCGCGGATGTTCTTGAAATTGGGGTTCAGGCGCTGGAAGACGTCGCGCGCGGCGCGCTCCATGGCGTTGTCGTCAAGCGTGCCCCAACGCGTCATCAACTCGCGGCCGAGGAACAAGTTCGCCACCGCGTCGAGGTTGTCGGCCAGGGCGAGGGTCTGGTAGATCGTCTCGACACCCAGGCGCTGCGAGTCGGCCGGGTTGGCGATGGCTGCGTGCACGCCCTCGATGAAGATCTGCCCGCTGTCGATCGGGTAGGCGCCGGCCAGCATTTTCATCAGCGTCGACTTGCCGGCGCCGTTGTGGCCGAGCAGGGCGACCACCTCGCCCGCATGCACGCTGAGGTTGACGTCTTCCACGGCGCGCACGCCACCGAAGGCCTTGTGGATGCCGCGCAACTCGACGAGCGGCGCTGTCACATGCGTTCCCCGGTAGCGCGGCGGTACAGCACGTCGAAGACCACGGCGACGATCAGGACCTGTCCGATGATCACCATGCGCCAGCCGATGGCCACGTCGAGCAGCAACAGGCCGCTTTCGAGGAACTGGATGATCAGGGCGCCGAGCACGGTGCCGAGCACCGTGCCGCTGCCGCCCGACAGCGCCACGCCGCCGATGACGGCGGCCGCGATCACGTACAGCTCCTGGTTGGCGCCGAGCGAGTTGGTGCCGGCGTTGAGGCGCGACACGGCCACGATAGCCGCCACCGTGGTCAGCGCGCCGAGCAGCAGGAACAGCTTCAGCAGCACCCGCTTGACCGGGATGCCGACCAGCAGCGAGGCCTCGGGGTTGCCGCCGATCGCGTAGACGTAGCGGCCGAAGCGGGTGCGGTTGACGATGAAGGACACCACGACCACCACCACGCCCCAGATCAGCACCGGCACCGGCACGCCCTGGCCCTGACCCTTGTCGGCCAGCTGGTAGGCGTTCATCGTGGCCACGAAGGCCAGCGCCAGCGCCGCAAATCCAGACGTCAGCATCAGGTCGAACCAGAGCGGCCGCGACGCGAAGCCGTGCGCGGCCGCACCGCGGCGGCGCGCGACCGTCATCCAGACCAGCGCCGCGGCCATCACGATGCCGAGGACCCAGCTCCACAAGGGGCCGAGTGCGCCGTCGAGGCCGCCGCCGAAGAGCAGGAAGCTGGCGTCGGTGATCGGTTGCGTCTTGCCGTCGGCGACCAGAAAGGCCGCACCGCGAAACGACATCAGGCCGCCCAGCGTGACGACGAACGAGGGCACGCCGAGGTAGGCCGTCAGCCAGCCTTGGTACAGGCCGATCGCCAGGGCCAGCGACAGGCCCGCCAGCGCGGCCGGCACCCAGTGCCAGCCCTTGGAGTACATCAGGAAGGCGATCAGCACACCGATCACGCCCATCGCCGAGCCTACCGACAGATCGATCTGCCGCGCCACGATGACCAGGGCCATCGCGGTGGCGATGATGCCGACCACCGCGGTCTGCTGGGCGATGTTGTAGAGGTTTTCGGGTGTGAGGAAGTTGCCGGTCAGGACATGAAAGCCCAGCGCCATGAGCGCGAGCACCGCGGCCATGATCGCCAGGCGCATGTCGAGCGCGCTGATCTGCAGTCGCGCGAGCATGCAGGGCTCACTTGCAGGCGTCCGGCGCGCTGGCCTTGTCGACGCCCTTGCACAGCTCGGCCTTCGTGATGTGGCCGGCCTTGACGACCACATCGAGGTTGGCGCGCGTGATCGGGCTGGCCTTCAGGAAGATCGAGTCCATCGACACCTTCTTCTCGCCTTCGGCCCACTTCACGGCGTTGGGCACCGGCTTGCCGGCGGCCAACAAGACCGCTGCACTGGCGGCCTCGCGGCCGAGGTCACGCGAGTCCTTCCACACCGACACCGTCTGCGTGCCCAGCGCGACGCGGTTCAAGGCGGCGAAGTCGCCGTCCTGGCCCGACACCGGCACGCCCTTCAAGCCGCGCGCCGACAGCGCCGCGACCACGCCGCCGGCCATGCCGTCGTTGGAGGCGACCACCGCATCGACCTTGTTCGCGTTCTTGGTCAGGATCTGCTCCATGTTCTTCTGCGCCACCTCCGGCTTCCAGCCTTCGGTGTATTCCTCGCCAACGATCTTGATGTCGCCCTTCTTGACCGCGGCGTCGATCACCTCTTGCTGGCCGGCGCGCAGGAAGTTGGCGTTCGGGTCGGTCGGCGAACCCTTGATCATCACGTAGTTGCCCTTGGGCTTGGCGGCGAAGACGGCGCGGGCCTGCAAGCGGCCGACTTCCTTGTTGTCGAAGGTGATGTAGAACACGCCGGGCGCTTCGATCAGGCGGTCGTAGGCGACGACGGGAATCTTCTTGGCCTTGGCCTTGGCCAGCGCCGGGATGATCGCGTCCTTGTCCATCGCCAGGATGATCAGCGCCTTGGCGCCCTTGGCGATCAGGCCGTCGATGTCGGCGAGTTGCTTTTCCGGCGAGCCGCCAGCGTCCGCGCTGACATAGGTGCCCCCGAGCTTGGCGAGCTGCTCCTTGATCGCGCGCTCGTCGGTCTTCCAGCGCTCTTCCTGGAAGTTCGACCAGCTCACGCCGACGGTCTGGGCCAGGGCCAGGGAGCCGACGCTGGCGAGCATGGCGCCGGCGATCAATTGCAAGACTTTGTTCATGAGGTGGGTCTCCTTCTGTGGTCGGCGAGCGCTCCAAGGTGGCCGCCGGTGGTGCCCATTGTTGCTGCCAACTGCACCCGCGCCATACAGGATGGCCCTAGGCGCGCAGGCCTGCCTGGCTCAGCGCCGGGTCGCCACCAAGGGCTTCACCCCCGGCCCGAAATCCGCGGCCGTCAGGCGCCGCCGCGCGCGGTCATCCGCCGCCAGGGGCAGCACCTCGCGCAGCGAGTCGTGGCAGCGTCCCACCAGCGCCTGGTAGACGAGGGTGCCGTCGCGCTTCCAGGCGAGCTCCTGATCGCTGAGCTCGCGAACCAGCTTGCCGGGCACGCCGGCCACGAGCGAGCGCGGCGGCACCTTCATGCCCGCGCGAATGAAGGCACTGGCGGCGACGATGGCCTGTGCGCCGATCTCAGCCTCGTCCATCACCACCGCGTTCATGCCGACCAGCGCGTCGCGGCACACCACGCAGCCGTGCAGCACCGCGCCGTGGCCGATGTGGCCGTCGGCCTCGACCAGGGTGTCGGCGCCGGGAAAGCCGTGCAGGGTGCAGTTGTCCTGCACGTTGGCGCCGGCCTCGATCACGATGCGGCCGAAGTCGCCGCGCAGGCTGGCGCAGGGGCCGACGTAGACACCCGGGCCGATCCACACGTCGCCGATCAGCACCGCGCTGGGGTGCACGTGGGCGCTCGGGTCCACCACCGGCACCAGGCCGTCGATCGCGTAGCAGGGCATCGGTGTTTCCTCTGGTCGGGCGGGCAGGGCGTGATCCTATAATCGACCGACCGGTCGGTCAATGAATGGAACACCGCATGTCCGATGACGCCTCCTCGCTGCTCGTCGCTACCCATGGCGCGGTGCGCGTGCTCACGTTGAACCGCCCGGCAGCGCTGAACAGCTTCACCGCCGAGATGCACACTCTGTTGCACACGGCGCTCGACGAAGCGGCCGCCGAAGCCGGCGTCCGCGCGCTCCTGATCACCGGCAGCGGCCGCGGATTCTGTGCCGGGCAGGACCTGAACGACCCGGCGATGGCGGGTCCCGAAGCCGATGTCGGCGACATCGTCGAGCGCATGTACAAGCCGCTCGCGCTGCGCATCCGCTCGATGCCGGTGCCGGTGCTTGCCGCGGTCAACGGCGTGGCCGCCGGCGCCGGCGCCAACTTCGCACTCGGCTGCGACTTGGTGGTGGCGGCCCGCTCGGCCAGCTTCATCCAGGCCTTCTCGAAGATCGGCCTGATCCCCGATTGCGGCGGCACCTGGCTGCTGCCGCGGCTGGTGGGCCGCGCCCGCGCGATCGGGCTGGCGATGAGCGGCGACAAGCTGCCGGCGGAAGAGGCGGCGCGCATGGGTCTGATCTGGCAGTGCGTCGACGACGCGGCATTGATGGACACCGCGCTGGCCCTGGCCACGCGGCTGGCGGCAATGCCGACCCAGGCACTGGTGCAGACGCGGCAGGCGATCGACGAGGCCAGCGGTCAGGGCTACGCCGATGCGCTGTCAATGGAAGCCCGGCGCCAGGGCGTGCTCGGCAGGGCCCACGATGCGCGCGAGGGTGTCGCGGCCTTCGTGGCCAAGCGTGCACCGAAGTTCAGCGACCGCTGATCGTCATGAAGACGCCGCAGCAGATTGCCGAGGCCACGCGCGATGCGATGTGGGCCAACGACCGCGCATCGAAGATGCTCGGCATGCAGTTGCTGGCCGTCGGCCCCGGCAGCGCGCTGCTTTCGATGACGGTGCGCCAGGACATGCTCAACGGCCACGACATCTGCCACGGCGGCCTGGTGACGACCCTGGCCGACAGCGCCTTCGCCTTCGCCTGCAACGCGCACAACGAAGTCACGGTGGCCTCGGGCTTCGACGTGAACTTGCTGGCTGCGGCGCGCCTGGGCGACGTGTTGACGGCGCGCGCCACCGAAGTGAGCAAGGCCGGCCGGACCGGGGTCTACGACATTGCGGTGAGCAACCAGCGCGGCGAGGCGGTGGCGGCGTTTCGCGGCC
Source organism: Pseudomonadota bacterium (assembly GCA_040384625.1). Lineage (GTDB taxonomy): Bacteria > Pseudomonadota > Gammaproteobacteria > Burkholderiales > Burkholderiaceae_C > CADEEN01. The sequence continues at coordinate 46,100 of JAZKIW010000091.1, forward strand.
GCTCGTACACGATGAAGGGCAAGCCGCTGGTCGAAGGTTTGCCCATTGGTAAACAGGGCAAACCGCGCTGAAGGAGGGCCGACGATGCCCGTGAAGACCCCCGCCCCCGCTGACCTCGAGCCGATCGAGTGCGCGAGTCAGGATGAACTGCAGGCCCTGCAGCTGCAGCGCCTGCAGCACACGCTGCAGGCGGCCTACGACAAGGTGCCGCACTACCGTGCCGCTTTCGACGCCGTGGGCGTGCATCCGTCGGACTGTCGCTCGCTGGCCGACCTGGCGAAGTTCCCGCTGACCAGCAAGGCCGACCTGCGCGCCAACTACCCCTTCGGCATGTTCGCGGTGCCCAGGGAGCGCATCGTGCGGGTGCACGCGTCGAGCGGCACGACCGGCAAGCCGACGGTGGTGGGCTACACGCAGGGCGACATCGACAACTGGGCGCACCTGATGGCGCGCTCGATCCGTGCCAGCGGCGGCCGGCCGGGCGACATCGTGCACGTGGCCTATGGCTACGGCCTGTTCACCGGCGGTCTGGGCGCGCACTACGGCGCCGAGCGCCTGGGCTGCACCGTGGTGCCGATGTCGGGCGGGCAGACCGAGAAGCAGGTCCAGCTGATCAGCGACTTTCAACCCGACATCATCATGGTCACGCCGAGCTACATGCAGGTGATCGTCGAGGAGATGCGGCGCCAGGGGTTGGATCCGCGCGCCAGTTCGCTCAAGGTCGGCATCTTCGGCGCCGAGCCCTGGACGGAGGCGATGCGCGCGGACATCGAGGCCTCGGCCGGTCTGGATGCGGTCGACATCTACGGTCTGTCGGAAGTGATGGGCCCGGGTGTGGCCAACGAATGCATCGAGGCCAAGGACGGGCCGGTGATCTGGGAAGACCACTTCTATCCCGAGATCGTCGACCCCGAAACCGGTGCGGTGCTGCCCGAGGGCGAGGAGGGTGAACTCGTTTTCACCACGCTGACCAAGGAAGCGCTGCCGGTGATTCGCTACCGCACGCGCGACCTGACGCGGCTGCTGCCGCCGACCGCGCGATCGATGCGCCGCATGGGCAAGATCGTCGGGCGCAGCGACGACATGTTGATCATCCGCGGCGTCAACCTGTTCCCGACCCAGGTCGAGGAGCTGGTGCTGAAACAGGGTGGGCTTTCGGGCCAGTACCAGATCGTCGTCACGCGCGAGGCGCTGCTCGACGAAGTGGAAGTGCGCTGCGAGGTGCTGCCGGCCAACGCCAGCGCCGACCGCGATACGATCGGGCGCGCCCTGCAGCAGCGCATCAAGGACCTCTACGGCGTGAGCACCACGGTCAGCGTCGGCGTGCCGGGGTCGATCGAGCGCACCTTGGTCGGCAAGGCGCGCCGGGTGATCGACAAGCGCCCGAAGTAAGGAGCCGCGCATGTACACCCAAGCGATGGACCTGGCGCCGAAGGAAGAGCGCGCGACGCTCGAAGACGCCGATCTGCAGCAGCGCTTCGACGCCCGCATCGACGCGGGCGAGTTCATCGAGGCCAAGGACTGGATGCCCGAGCACTACCGCAAGACCCTGGTGCGCCAGATCAGCCAGCATGCGCACTCCGAAATCGTTGGCATGCTGCCCGAGGGCAACTGGATCACGCGCGCGCCAAGTCTGAAGCGCAAGGCGATCCTGCTGGCCAAGGTGCAGGACGAAGGCGGCCATGGCCTGTACCTGTATGCCGCCGCCGAAACCCTGGGCACCAGCCGCGACCAGATGACCGAGGCCCTGCTGTCGGGCAAGGCCAAGTACAGCTCGATCTTCAACTACCCGACCTTGACCTGGGCCGACGTCGGCACGATCGGCTGGCTGGTCGACGGCGCGGCGATCATGAACCAGGTGCCTTTGACGCGCTGTTCCTACGCACCTTATGCGCGGGCGATGGTGCGGGTGTGTCGCGAGGAGAGCTTCCACCAGCGCCAGGGATTCGAGGCGCTGCTGACGATGATGAAACAGGGCACCGAGGCCCAGCGCGCGATGGTGCAGGACGCGGTGGACCGCTGGTGGTGGCCGAGCCTGATGATGTTCGGACCGCCCGACGCCGAGAGCCCGAACAGCGCGCAGTCGATGCGCTGGGGCATCAAGCGCATCTCCAACGACGAGCTCAGGCAGAAGTTCGTCGATGCCTGCGTGGAACAGGCGGCGGTGCTGGGCGTCGTGCTGCCCGACTCCGAACTGAAGTGGAACGCCGAGCGCGGCGCGAACGACTTCGGCGCGATCGACTGGGCCGAGTTCTGGCGTGTCGTCGGCGGCGACGGGCCTTGCAACCGCGAGCGCCTGGAAGCGCGCAACAAGGCCTGGGACGAGGGCGCCTGGGTGCGCGAGGCGGCGATGGTGCATGCGGCCAAACGGTCGATCAAGGAGGCTGCATGAGTACTGCGTCTGAATGGCCGCTGTGGGAAGTCTTCGTGCGCTCGAAAGCGGGCTTGGACCACAAGCATTGCGGCAGCCTGCACGCCCCGGACCCGAAGGCCGCGATCCAGCTCGCTCGCGACGTCTACACCCGGCGCCAGGAAGGCACCAGCGTCTGGGTCGTGCGCTCGGATCAGATCGTGGCCAGCGACCCGGCAGACAAGGCGATGCTCTTCGATCCGGCCGAGGACAAGGTGTATCGGCACCCGACCTTCTACGAGTTGCCGGAATCCGTGAACCACATCTGATGAGCGCGTCGATCGCATTGAATCTGACGCCTGATGTGCGCTATGTGCTGCGCATCGCCGACACCTGCCTGATCCACGCCCAGCGCCTGTCGGAGTGGTGCGGCCACGCACCGGTGCTGGAGGAAGACATCGCGCTGGCCAACCTGGGGCTGGACCTGCTCGGCCAGGCGCGGGCGCTGCTGACGCATGCCGCGGCGCTCGAAGGCAGCGGGCATGACGAGGACGCGCTGGCCTTCCTGCGTGACGAGCGCGAGTTCTTCAACCTGACCCTCGTCGAAATGCCGTTGCGCCGCGGCGGCGCCGACTTCGCCGACACGCAGTTGCGCTGCCTGATCGTCGCTGCCTGGCTGCTACCGCTGTGGCGAGGCCTGCAGGCCTCGCGTGACGCTGCGCTGGCGGCGATCGCTGGGAAGGCGAGCAAGGAAACCCGCTACCACCTCGCCCACGCGGCCGACTGGGTGGTGCGCTTGGGCGACGGCAACGAGGAATCGAGGCGCCGCATGACGGCCGCGCTCGCCCGCGCCTGGCCCCATGTTGCCGAGCTCTTCGACGACGACGCCGTCGACGAGGCCGCAGACGCCAGTGGCCTCGGCCCGCGCGCCAGTGCGCTGCGCGAGGCCTGGCTGGCGGCGCTGCGGCCGGTCTTCGCAGACGCCCGGCTCGCGCTGCCGGCCGACGCTGCCTTCCGCAGCCATGGACGGCGCGGCGTCCACAGCGAACACATGGGCTATGTGCTGGCCGAGATGCAGCATCTGCAGCGCGCTTTCCCCGGGGGGGTCTGGTGAGCGCCGTGCCCCTGCTTGGCGATCGTCTTGGTGCGGCGTGGCGGGTGCTCGCCACGGTGCTCGATCCCGAGGTGCCGGCGCTGTCGGTCGTCGACCTCGGCATCGTGCGCGAGGTGCACGAAGGCGATGACGATGGCTTGCACGTCGTCCTGACCCCGACCTATTCGGGCTGTCCGGCCACGGAGGTGATCGAGGCCGACATCCGTGCTGCGCTCGAGGGCGAGGCCCTCGGCCCGGTGCGCATCTCGCATCGCCTGGCGCCGGCATGGACGAGCGACTGGATCAGCGTTGAGGGCCGGCGCAAGCTGGCCGCCTACGGCATCGCGCCGCCCGACCGAGCGGGCGAAGCGGTCGTGCACGTCATCGCCCGCAACGTTGCCTGCCCCCGCTGCGCCAGCGTGCGAACCGAGCGACTGTCGGTCTTCGGCAGCACCGCCTGCAAGTCGCTGTACCGCTGCCTGGCCTGTCGCGAGCCCTTCGAGCTCTTCAAGGCGATATGAGCGGTCTGCACTTCCACACGCTGCGCGTCTCCCGCGTCGAGGCCGACACCGACGAGGCGCGCATCGTCTCGTTCGCAGTGCCCGACGCACTGCGCGACGAGTTCGCTTTCCAGCCGGGCCAGTACCTGACGTTGCGCCGCCGCATCGGCGGCGAGGATCTGCGCCGCTCGTATTCGATCTGCGCCAGCCCCGACGAAGGCGAGCTGCGCGTCGGCGTGCGTAAGGTGCCCGGCGGCGCCTTCTCGTCCTGGCTGCACGAAGCGCTGCAAGCGGGCGATGAGCTGGACGCGCTGGCGCCACAAGGCAAGTTCATCGTGCCGGCGGGCGACGGTGCGGCGCGCCACCTGCTCCTGGTTGCCGGCGGCTCGGGCATCACGCCGATGATGGCCATCGCGCGCCATGTGCTCGCCAGCGAGCCGGCCACGCGCATCACCCTCGTTTACGCCAACCGCAAGAGCGCCAGCGCGATGTTCAAGGAGGAACTCGAGGACATCAAGAATGCCAACCTCGCGCGCTTCTCGCTCTTTGCCTTGTTCTCACGCGAGGCGGTGGAGGCGCCGCTCAACGCCGGGCGCCTGGACCAGGGCAAGATGGCCGCGCTGCTGGCCACGGTGATCGATGCACGCGGCCTCGCCCACGCCTTCGTCTGCGGCCCGCACGGCATGAACGATGCGGTGCAGGCGGCGCTGCTCGACGCCGGCTTGGCATCCGAACGCATCCACATCGAACGCTTCGGCGTGCCACCTGGCGAGGCCGATGCCCACCTGCACGACGCGCGGCCGGGCGACGCGGCGCAGGCGCGCATCACCGTGATCCGCGACGGCGTCACCCGCGAGATCGCCTTCACGGCGGGCACGCCGAGCCTGCTCGACGCCGCGGCGCTGGCGGGACTCGACGTGCCGTTCTCGTGCAAGAGTGGCGTCTGCGCCACCTGCCGCGCCAAGCTGCTCGATGGCCGGGTGCGCATGGACAGGAACTTCGCGCTCGATGTGGCGGACTTGGCGGCCGGCTTCATCCTGACCTGCCAGTCGCACCCGCTGACCGAGCGCGTGACCGTCAGCTACGACGAGAGATAGGTCCATGCCTCGTCCCCGCGCCGCCACCTACGACGACCAGCGCACGCTGATACTGAGCCGCGCAGCCGAGGTGTTTGCGCGCCGCGGCTACACCGCGGCGTCGATGAACGAAGTGGCGGCCGCGTGCGCGGTGAGCAAGGCCACGCTGTACCACTATGTGCGCGACAAGCACGCGCTGCTGGCGCAGATCGCGGCCGAGCACGTTGCGCGCCTCGAATCGCTGGTGCGCGAGGTGAGGGCCGAGCGGCTTGCGCCCGCCGACGAACTCGACACACTGATCCGGCGCTTCACCGCGGCCTATGCCGACGCCCAGCACGAACATCGTGTGCTGACCGAAGACGTCAAGTTCCTGCGCGACGAAGAGCGCGCCGCGGTCGAGGCCGGCCAGCGCCGGGTCGTCGCCGCCTTTGCCGGCGCGATCGGCCGCGTGCGCCCGGAACTGGCGCCGCTGGCCACGCCGTTGGCGATGCTGCTGTTCGGCATGATCAACTGGACCTTCACCTGGATGAAGCCGGGCGGCGCGCTGACGCACGACACACTCGCGCCCATCGTCGCCGGTCTGTTCTTCGGAGGCCTGCCGGCGGTCAGCCCGAACAAGCGGCGGGTGCGGCGCGGCGTCGCTGTGGCGGCCTGAGCGTGGACCAGGTCGACACGGTCGTCGTCGGCGCGGGCGTCGTGGGCCTGGCGATCGCGCGCGCGCTGGCGCTGGCCGGGCGCGAGGTGGTGATCGTCGAGGCCGAGGGCCTGATCGGCAGCATCACCAGCGCGCGCAACAGCGAGGTCATCCACGCCGGCCTTTATTCGCAGGCCGACTGGCTGAAGACCCGCCTCTGCATCGAAGGTCGACGCCTGCTGGTGCCCTACTGCGAGGCGCACGGCGTGGGCCACCGCCTTTGCGGCAAGCTGGTGGTGGCCACGAATACCGAACAAGTCGATGCACTGGAACGCTTGGCGCGCAACGCCCGGGCCAACGGTGTCGAGGGCCTCGCGTTGATCGACGGTGCCGCGGCGCGCGCGCTCGAGCCGGCCCTGCAGGCTGTGGCGGCCCTGCACTCGACGGCCACCGGCCTGATCGACAGCCACGGCTACATGCTGGCCCTGCTCGGCGAGGCGGAGGACCATGGTGCGGCGCTGGCGCTGAAGAGCCCGTTGCTCGCGGCCCGCGTCGTGGCCGGTGGCTTCGCGCTTGAGGTCGGTGGCGCGGAGCCTATGCAGTTGCAGGCCCGCTGCCTGGTCAACAGCGCGGGCCTGGCCGCCAGCGCGGTCGCTGCGCGCATCGAGGGCCTGGCCCCAGGGCACGTGCGAAGGACGCATCGCTGCAAGGGCAACTACTTCGCCTTGAGCGGCGTGCGCGCGCCGTTCTCGCGCCTGATCTACCCCATGCACGACGGAGCCGGCTTGGGCGTGCACCTGACGCTCGATCTCGCCGGGCAAGGCCGCTTCGGGCCTGACACAGAGTGGCTCTCCGACGAGGGCGCGATCGATTACATGGTGAACGGCGCACGCGGCGAAGCGTTCTACGCCGCGATCCGCCGCTACTGGCCGACGCTGCCGGACGGGGCGTTGCAGCCCGACTACAGCGGTGTTCGCCCCAAGCTTAGCCGCCCTGGCGAGCCGGCTAATGACTTCGCCATCGACGGCCCGCAGGTGCACGACGTGCCAGGCCTGGTCAACCTGTTCGGCATCGAGTCGCCGGGACTGACGGCCTCGCTGGCCATCGCCGACCAGGTCCGCGCCGCGCTCGACGGCGCCTGAACCACCGTTAGCGCCGCGGCGGCTCCGCCGGCTCGATGGTCACCAACTCGCGGTAGATGCCGCCCGCGGCAACGCTGCCACTGGTCGTGCCCTGTCCCGACATGCGGGCGATGCAGGCCTGACGGTCTGCGGCGGGCAGCGGTTCGCAGCGACGCAACTGGTTGTTCAGCTGCTCCGCCTTCGAGCCTTCGAGCTCGCCTCGACGGGCTTCGGCCAAGGCTGCGGCTGCTTCACGCAGGCAGGTGGTCCGGTCCTGATTCGTCTGGCCGGTCAGGCAGGCGGCACGCTCTTGTTGGTAGCGCAATTGCGCTTCGGAGGGGCCGCTCTTGGTGGCACCGAAGGCCGCTGTCGACGACAGTAGCGCAACGATCAACAGGGGCGCCCAACTCGGGCGGGACGATCGGGTCTGGACGGACTTCATGAGGAACTCCTTGGGTACGGACGCAGGGCATCGCCTCGCGTCGTGGCTATGGGGTGAGGCCATGGTCTGCCCATGCCCTCGCGCCCACCATCGGGTGAGAGGCCGCGCTGCGGTAGGAGCTGCCCTACAGCTGCGACGCGGCGTAGCGCGCGCTCACGCGAACAGCCGCTGTGCGTGCAGACCGAGACCCTGGGCCACGCTGGCGAAGCGGTCGCCGCGCATCAGCTGCGCGTCGGGGCACAGCGCAGCCAGACGCTGCACCAGGGGCGAGAGCCCGGTAGAACCGCCGGTGAGGTAGAGCACGTCGATGGCGTCGGCGGCCAGGCTGGCCTGGCGCAAGGTCTCGCGCGCGGCAGCGACCACGCGTGCCAGGTCGGCATCGATAGCTACGATGGCCTGGCCTTGCGTGAGCTCCACCGCGAGGCCGGCCTCGATGGCCTTCAGCGCCAGATGCGTCTGGCCGCCGTCGGCGATCTCGATCTTGGCCTGTTCCGCCAACGCCGCGAGCGCGTGGCCGAGGCGCTGCGTCACGACGCGCATGAGGCGTTCGTGCAGGCGCACATCGCCGTAGAAATCGCGCATGCGTGCCAGCTCGGACACACGCTGCGGCAGGTAGACGGTGTTGATCAGGTGCCAGGTGGCGAGGTCGAAGTAGACCCGGCTTGGCACCTCGCGCGGCGCCTGTCCGCGCTTGGCTGGCCCCAGGCTCTTGTGGCCGCAAGTGGGCAGGATCCAGGCGAGCTCGATATGGCGGTCGAAGTCGGTGCCGGCAGCATGCACACCGTGGTTGGCGAGGATGTCGCCGCGCCGATCGGTGCGCACGCGCCGTTCGGGCCCCACGCGCACGAGGGAGAAGTCCGAGGTGCCGCCGCCGATGTCGGCCACCAGCACGATCTGCTCGCGCGTGGCCCGCTGCTCGTAGTCGAGCGCGGCGGCGATCGGTTCGTACTGGAACTGCACCTCGACAAAGCCGACCGAGCGCGCCGCCGCTTCGAGTGCAGCCTGTGCCTTGGCGTCGCGCTCAGCGTCGTCGTCGACGAAGAACACCGGCCTGCCGAGCACGGCCTGCTCGATCGCCCTGCCGACATGCGCCTCGGCCTGCTGCTTCAACTGTCGCAGGTAACCGGCCAGCACTTCGCGGTAGCTGACCGAATGGCCAGCACCCAGGTCGGTGCGCTGATCGACCAGGGACGAGCCGAGGATGCTCTTCATCGAGCGCATCAGGCGGCCCTCGGTGCGTTCCACGTAGGCCGCCACCGCGGCACGCCCGTACAGGCGTCGCGGTGCCTCGTGCGGCGCCAGGCCTTCGACGACATAGAACACCGCGGTCGGCATGGTCGGGTGGCCGGGCTCGACCTCGAGCAGGCGCACAGCGCCGCGCGGCGTGTTCGCCACCGGGACCGCGATGCCGGAGTTGGAGGTGCCGAAATCGATGGCGCAGTACACGGCGTGCCCTGGGTGCGAGGGCGCGCAGTGTAGCCAAGGGCATCGCCAACTCGGCGACGCATGACTTCTCGTCACCCGTCGGGGCTCGCGCCGTCCAGACTGGCGCCGT
>JAZKIW010000091.1:54970-122476 GCA_040384625.1 Pseudomonadota bacterium
GCGCCGTCCAGACTGGCGCCGTGCTTGTCGTCGAAGGTGTCGATGCGTTTGACGATGGCGTCCCGGACCGCCTGTTCGGCCAAGGTCGCGATCGCGGGCGAAGTCAGGCGGATCGAGCCGTCGAACTCTCCGAGTGGCGTGCCGGCCTGGCTGACGCGGGCCTTCCAGCGGATCGCGTCGTCCTCGAGCTCGTACTCGCCTTCGTAGGCATAGACCTTCCCGGTGGCCCCGTGCTCGTGGGAGGTGGTGTCGATGTGCATGCTGGCATCCTGCAGAAAGCGACGCCAGCAGCCTAGGTGCCGCGCCGTGCCAGCGACAGTGGCCGAGGTCCAGAATGCCTGTAGGCGCAGCCCTACGCCGCTGGCGCGATGACGCCGAAAGGCGGAACATGGGGCCCCATCAAGGAGATTGCATGAGCCCCACCGCCACACCGCCCGAACCTCCGGATGGCGACTTCAGCAAGCTGGTCGACGAACAGCTCGAACTGGCCGCAGCCAGGATCCCCGCACTGGCGCCGTCCGTGGTGCACCCGTCCCTCGTGGACCACGAGGAGCGCAAGGCCGCGCATGCGACCCTCGAGGACGTGCTGCTCGGCAATGCCCAGCCGACACCGGAGATGCTGGAGGAGCTGGCCGCGCTCGAAGCCGCACCCGAGCTGAGCGAGGAGGAGTTGGCGCGCCAGGCGCTGGCCGACGGTGGCGCCGACGACGACCCCACGACCCCGGAGTGAGGCGGGGCTGATGACCTTCGATGCCTGAGTTGCGCAAGCAGTTGCGGGCAACCGCGCTGCCGGCGCTCGTTCCGCGCAGGCGTCGCCTGCGAGCGCCGACCGCTAGCTGAGGCCTTGCGGTCAGGCCTCAGAAATACGCGATCAGGCGCCCACAGCTGATCACGGCGATCCAGATCACGATCGACAACCCGGCCGCGACGCGGGCGCTGCCCGGGGCCGGCCGCGCGTCGTCCCAGGCCGCGGCCGAACGGTACGGGCCCAGGTGAAAGAAGGCGACGTTTGCGGCTGCCGTTGCGAGCAAGCCGAGCTTGAGCAGGAGTGCCGGGTTGGTGGCGAACTCGGTGGCGTGTGCGCTGAACATCATCAGCCCGGCCGGCACGACGAGCAGGAGGCCGGCCCAGGACCAGGGCAGCAGATGGCGCGCGAGTGCGCGCACCGGCAGGGCGCGGCCCAGGCCCAGCACGCGCAGGTCGAACATCAGCGCGGCGCCGACCAGGATCACGAAGCCGACGATGTGAACGATCTCGACGATCGGGTACATCCACGCCGACTTGCGCATCACCTCGCCCAGGCCGCTCAGCTCGAGCCAGATGAGCCAGGCCGGTCCGACGGGCGGGTGCATCTAACGCAACTCGACCGTCTTGCCGCCGACGGTGATGCGCTCGGCGCGCATCTCCTGGGGATCGCTGCGGTTCGGGTAGCCCTCGACCTCGGCGCTGACGCCGGCCTTGAGCGCGGACGAAGCCAGGCCCCGGTTTTCCATGCGCGAAGGCGGCGCGAGCACGACGAGCCAGGTCTTGCCCGGGACCTCCAGCTTCACGTAGCCGTGAGGATGCTCATAGCCCGCTTCGCGGATCGTGCCCGCCACCTTGAGCGGCGTGTTGCTGTCGTAACCGCTCCACCCGTGGTGGGCCTGGGTCAGGGCTGGCGCGGCCAGCGCGACGAGCAGGCAGGCCCGGAGTGTTGATGTGCTTGGCATGCCAGGGCTCCGTGCAAAGGGGAGGGAGGCCTGCATTATTCCCGCCGCCGACCCGCTGCGGTTGCACTTGGCTGCACAGCTTTACGTGAGGGAAGCATTCGACGGCAGGGCCGTGCGTAGTATGGGCGCATGAACCCGCATGGGTTCCCACCTGTCTGTTTCGATTCGATTGGGGTTGCCATGAAATCCGTTGCGCTTGCATCCACCCTGGCCCTGGGCGTCGGTACCCTGGCCGGCCCGGCCTGGGCCGCCGTCGAGACCGATCGCGGGACCGTCATCTCCGTCACGCCGATCGTCCAGCAGGTGGTGGTGCCGCGACGCGTCTGCAACGACGAGCCCGTCGCGGTGCAGCGCCAGCCCTCTGGCGCCGGTGCCCTGATCGGCGCGATCGCTGGTGGCGCGATGGGCAACGCCATCGGTGCCGGCAGCGGCCGCGCCGCAGCGACCGCGCTCGGCGTGCTCGGCGGCGCCGTGGTCGGCAACAGCATCGAGGGTGGCGGCCAGAACCAGGTCCAGAGCATGCGCCGCTGCACCACCGAAAACGCCTACGAGGACCGCAACAGCGGCTTCAACGTGGTCTACGAGTACGGTGGGCGCGAATACACGACGCAGATGCGCCAGGACCCGGGCCGTTACGTCCAGGTCCAAGTGCAGGCCTCGCCCGAGGGCGGGGTCGTTGCGCCGCGTGAATATGCGCCGCAGCAGCGGTCGCGCAGTGCGCCACCACGGTCAGCGCCGGTGTACGTCGAGCGGCCGGTGTACCAAGGTTATGAGGCCTACCCGGAGCCGGTGTACCAGACTTACCCGGCGCCGGCGCCGGTCTACTACGAGCCAGGCTACCCGCAGTTCGGGACCGGTCTGGTTCTGGGGGCCTTGATCGGCTACGGCGCGCACTACGGCTACAGCCGTCACTGGCACGGCGGGCGCGGTTACCGCGGCCGCTGAGCCGCTGCGTCTCAGTCGACGCTGCCGGCGCGCAGCCGAAGCGTCATGCGCTGGGCCGGGATCTGGCCATCGTAGTAGGCCGGCACCAGTTCCGTTTCGGCGAACCCGAGGCCACGATAGAAGGCCAGGGCCGCGGCATTGTCGGCACGCAGTTCGAGCCCGATCGATGCGATGCCGGCCACCCGCGCCGATCCCAGCAACCATTCGGTGAGGCTGCGGCCGATGCCGCGCCGCTGATGGGGCGTCTGCACGCACAGCAGCACCAGATGAGCCTGCTCGTCGCCGAACTGCATCACCGCGAAGCCCAGCAGGTGCGTGGCATCGTGAGCGACCAGAGCGATGGTGTCGGCGTTGCCGATCAGCGACGCCATGCGACGCGGCGTGTAGCGCCAGGCGAGCCCGGTCTCGATCAGCCGACGCGACATTTCGGCCAGCACCGGCGCGTCCGCTGCCCGGGCCAGGCGCAAGCTCAGGGTGCTGGGTGGATCCACGGTCAGACGGGCGGCGACGCGGCGGGTCGATTTTGTACGGTGCTCAGCCGCGCGGCCCGAACAGGGCGACGAGCGCGATCGGGTCGACCGGCTTGGTCAGGTGGTGATCAAAGCCCGCTTCGTGCGTCAGCCGGCGCTCCTCCGGTTGACCCCAACCGGTCAGTGCGATGAGCGTCATGCCGCGGCCCCAAGCTGCCGCTCGGATCTGGCGACAGACCTCGTACCCGTTCATCTCCGGCATGCCGAGATCTAGCAGCACGACGTCGGGACGAATCGCCTGCGCCAGCTGCAATGCCTGTTTGCCGCCATGGGCGACGTCGACGCCGTGGCCCATCGCTTTCAGCAGCATCGCCAGGCTCTCGGTCATGTCGGGCAAATCGTCGGCGATGAGAACGCGATAGCTGTGCGCGGCGGGGCCCTTTCGATCGGCTACCGGGGTCGAATCGATGGGAGCGGTCGGACGCGCCAACGGCAGACGAACCTCGAACTCACTTCCTCGCCCGGCCCCCCCGCTGCGCGCTCGGATGGTGCCGCCATGCAACTCGACCAGGCCTTTGGCCAAGGACAGTCCGATCCCTTGTCCGCCTTGGGCGCGGCTGAGCGCCGACGCCACCTGGCCGAACATCTCGAAAATCTTCGCAAGGTCCTCTTCCGCAATGCCGATGCCCGTGTCCGTGACCTTGACAACGGCTTGATCGCCGTGCCTCTCGGCCCTCAGCGTGATCTCCCCCTTGCTCGGCGTGTACTTGGCTGCATTGATCAGGATGTTCGAGAAGACCTGCGCCAGCCGCGTGAGATCGCCCTCCAGCACCAGGGGCTGCGCCGGAAGTTCGAGCTTGAACGCATGTCCGCCGGCGTCGATCAAGGGCTGTGCCAGCTCCACCGCGTGCTCGATGGCGGTCGAGAGGTGCAGCGTTTGCCTGCGCAGTTGGAGCTGATTGCGGCTGACGCGGGACACGTCGAGCAGATCGTCGAGCAGGTGGGTCATCCGGCTTGTTTGGCGATCGATCACGTCGTAGCACCAGGCGACGGTGGGGTCAGGAGCCGCCGTGCGCTTCAGCACGCCGATCGCATTGCGGACCGGTGCCAGCGGATTGCGCAGCTCGTGTGCCAGCGTGGCGATGAAGTTGTCCTTTTCGCGATCAGTGTCACGCATGCTCTGCTCGAGTTGCTTGCGCTCGGTGATGTCCATCACGATGCCGAAATTGCGCAAGGGCTCACCCTGCGCGTCGTATTCGGCCTGGCCGCGATGGGCGATCCAGGACATCGCCCCGTCGCCGCGGTGGATGCGCAACTCGTGCACGAAGGGTCTACGCTCTGCGATGGCCTGGGCTCGGCCGCGCAGGAAGTCTTCCCTGTCGTCCGGATGAATCAGCGCGCTGACCGACTCCGCCGACGGGATGAAGCTCTCCTCGTCGACGCCAAAGATGGCGTAGGTCTGCGGCGACCACCAGAGCACGTTGTCGCTCATGTTCAGCTCGTACGCCCCCATCTGGCCGGCGCTCAGTGCGAGGATCAGTCGCTCCCGCTCGATGCGAAGCCGCTGTTCGGCCTGCATGCGGTCCGTCGCGTCGGCCATGATGCTGATCAGGCGCTTCGCCCTGCCGTCCGGCTCTCTGGCCACGACCATGCCGCGCCCGGACAGCCAGAGCGTTGTGCCGTCGGGCCTGACGATGCGGTAGTCGGCAGGGAAGGAGTCCACGCGGTCCGCAAGTTCTCGGAATCGCTGCACCAGGTGGCGATCGTCGGGATGCAGTGAGTGCGCATACTCGTCTTCGCTGCCGCCGACCTGTCCGCGTCCGCCAGGCAGCGTCAGTCCGAAGAGCGCCATGCCCTCTTCAGACCAGACTCTCGATTTCGTCGTGTGATCGGTCTCCCACGATCCCATGCGTCCTGCATGTAACGCGGAGCGGAAGCGTGCCTCGCTCTCGCGCAGCGCCTCATCGGCCAAGGCGCGCTCCGTGACGTCGGCACCTTGCACGAAGACACCTGTCACGCGTCCGTCGTTGTCCTTGATCGGCTGGTACACGAAGTCGACGAAACGTTCGACGACCGGCCCCCCCGGGGCCACCTTCGTGGCGTACCGGGCGCCGCTTTCTGCATGCGCTTCGCCGCTGGAAAACACGCGATCGAGCAACGCGACATAACCTTGTTCGACCGCCTCGGGAAGAGCCTCGGCCACGGTGCGGCCCACCGCCGACGGATCTCCGACAAGCTTCAGGAAGCTCGGATTGGCGATCTGGATCGTGTGTTCCGGGCCTTGCAGGAACGCGATGAACGTCGGTGCCTGATCGAACAGCTGGGCCAGGCGATCGCGTTCGGCGGCAAGGTGGCGCGCGGCAAGCACCTGTCGCGTCGTCTCGGTACAAACCACCAGCACGCCGCCTATGCCGCCGGGCGAGGCTTCATCGTCGATCGGGCTGTAGCTGTAGGTCCAGTAGACGTCTTCGCGGCGACCGTGCCGCGTGATCGGCACCAGATGATCGACATTCCAGGTGGCGCCTCGACCCGACACCACCTGGTCTATCTGGGGGCCGATGATGTCCCAGATCTCATCCCATACCTCGCGCGCCGGCCGCCCCAGAGAGCTCGGGTGTCTCTCGGGGCCGATCGAATCTCGGTAGGCATCGTTGTAGAGGCAAGCGCAGTCCGGCCCCCACCAGATATACATCGGGTGACCGGTGTTGAGCATCAGCCGCACCACCGTGCGCAGCGACTGCGGCCAGCGGCCGGGAGGCCCCAAGGACGAGCCGGCCCAGTCGTGAGCCCGCATCAGCCTGCCCATCTCCCCGCCGTCCTGAAGAAAGTTTTGCTCGGCCGGTTCGGCCGAGTCCAGGAGTGCGGAATTGGCGGGCTGTCGCTGCATTGACGGATCAGAACCTTGTCCGCCTGAGCTTAACTGAGGCGGGCGCAGACGGATCCGTCCGGTGGCGGTGAGGAGCGTCTGCCGGCCCCTCACGGCGGTTCGAGCTATGGCTTGCGGTTGCCGCGTTTCTTCTCGTCCTCATCCGCCGCCGCGTCAGCGTCGGACTTCGGCCCCGACGCGCGCCCTCTCGGCGGCGGTGCCGCCGCCGGCGCTTTGGCCTGCGCGGTTCTCGTGGCCTCGGCCCGGGCCGCCTCGGCCTTCATCGCCTCGGCCTTGGCGGCGTTGGCCTTGACGCCCTCTTCTTTGGCGGCTTCGTTCCTGGCTTGAGCGGCCTTGGCGGCATCGGCGCGCGCAGCCTCGGCCTTCGCCGCCTCGGCCTTCGCGTTCTCGGACTTGGCTGCGGCAGCCTTGGCAGCGTCAGCACGAGCGGCTTCGGCCTTCTGCGCCTCGGCCTTCGCCGCTTCAGCCTTCGCCGCCTCAGCCTTCGCACTGGCGGCCTTCGCCGCCTCGGCGCGCGCCGCCTCGGCCTGCGCGGCCTGTGCCTTCGATGCTTCAGCCCTCGCGGCTTCGGCCTTGGCCCGTTCGGCTCTCATTTCGTCGGCCTTGCCCGCGTTGGCCTTGGCGTCAGCAGCCCGCGCGGCTTCGGCCTTGTCGGCCGCGTCCTTGGCGGCACCGGCACGCGCCGCGGCTGCATTCTCTGCGGCCGCTTTGCTTGCATCGGCCCTGGCGGCCTCGGCTTTGGCCACATCCGCCTTGGCCTGCGCGGCCCGGGTGGCCTCGGCCCGGGCGGCGTCGGCCTTGCTGGCTTCGCCCTTTGCGGCGTCGGCCCTGGCTGCATCGCGTCTTGCCTTTTCGGCTTTGGCCTCGTCGGCCCGCCCGGCCTCGTCCTTCGCACTGGCGGCCTTGCCCGCTTCGGCCTTGGCCTCGGCCGCCTTGGCTTCTGCTGCGCGGGCTGCATCGGCCTTTCCTGCCGCCGCCTTCGCTGCCTCGGCATTGGCTGCTTCAGCCCTTGCGTTGGCGGCCTTGTCTTCGGTCGGCGGGCGCACTTCCGGGCCGCTCGCATCTGCCTTCTCCGTTGCAGCCTTGCGCGCCTGCGCCGAACGCCCGGCCGGCGCCGTTGCGGGCGGCTGCGCGGTGGCTGCGGGTGTCGGGGCAGCGGCGACCACGCTGACCTTGGGCGCAGCCACGGCCGGCGCGGCCGGCTTGAGCTGCGTACGTTGTGCGTCGTCGATCGGGCGGCCCGGCCTGGTGGCCAGTTGCTGCTGCTGGACGGCGAAGGGCACCGGGGCCGGTGGTGGTGCCGTGCGGGCCACGATGGCGCGTTCGCGCCCCGGCGGCTTGCTGCTCGCGTCGGGCGCGCCACCCTGGACGCTCTGCTGCACCGGCGCCACGTTGGCCACACGCACGATCGGTGCGCTCACCACGGCCGCCGGCGCTACCTGCAGCTTGGCCCGGGCCACCGGCTGTGACTGCACGAAGGCCTGCGTCGGCACGGCAACCACGGCGCCAGTGACCTGGCGGTTGGCATAGGTCACGTTGGTGATGTTGGTGGTGTTGTTGACGATCGTCGTGTTGTAGATGTTGGTGATGGTCGTCGGGGCGATCACTGCATTGCTGCGGTTGATGTTGTCAAAGTAGACGCGACTGACCGGGTAAGACGGCTGATAGACCTCGCGCGGTGCCAGCGGGAACCAGCCGATTGCAGGCGCAGCACTGCCCACCGTTACCGAGAGCTGGAAGTTGCTGCCGCCGACGAAAGCGACCAAGGCCGGTGCATACACCGCCCGCTCGCGGCGCGGTCCAGGCACCCAGGCCCATGTGCCGTTGATGTGGGCCCAACGGCCATAGTGCGACACGGCATAGCCCCAGGGTGCGTCGTCGACCCAGGTCCAGCCCCACGGATCGATCCAGGACCAGTGCCCGTCGCGGTAGGGCGTCCAGCCGGCCGCGACGCGGCGCGGTGTCCAGACGTTGCCGTAGGTCGCGTCGACGCGCCAGCTGCCATTGGCATCGAGGTCCTCGTAGCCGACCACTTCGCTCGACACATAGCGCGCGGACACCGATGCGTCGCCGCGGCGGTCGCGTTCGCGCGACCAGCGGTCGAGGTCGTCATCGCGCCGCGCTGTCAGCACGTCGTAGTCGGACAAGTCGGTGCCGTAGAAGCGGTAGGCGCGGCGCGAATCGACCGTGTAAGAAGCACCGTCGCCATACACCTCGGCCTCGCCGCGCTGCACCACCACAGCCGTGGCGTCGTCGTTGGGGTCGACCTCGATGCGGTACTCGCCGGGTCGGCTCAGCGTGAAGGCCAGGTTGGGTGTAGCGACTTCGAAGGTCTGGCGCGGGCCGAAGCTGCGCACGCGGATCTTCAGCGTGCCCTGCGACAGCTGCACCTGGGTGATGCGGTCGTCGAGATTGAGCAGGACCATGCTGGTCGACGGACCCATGCGGATCGCGGCGCCGCCGATTTGAAGCTCGGCGCGGGCGCCGCCGGCCGTCCACAGGCGGTCGCCCGTGGTTAGCGGGCGGTTGACTGCGGCGCGCACCCAATCGGGCTGGCCTGCGGGCGAGAAGCTGACGCTGCCGCCGAGGTAGCCCAGACGCGCGGCACGAGAAGGCGGTTCCGCGAGTGCCAGTCCGTTGAGGGAAAGCAGCAGGGCACCGGCGAGGGCCCACAAGCGGCGGTTAGAGGTCGATGTGTTCATGGTGTGCTTTCGATGTCGCCCCAGTCTGTGGCGACGACCACGCGGCGCGTGTAGGACCGCGTCCGGTCGCAAAGCCGGACGAACCCTCGTGCGCCCGGTCGGCACGCAAGGCAACGCCGTGCGCCAGGGCGCACGGCGTGAGGCGTCCGAAGCTCGGCTGGGCTACCGCCTCATACCTCGGTCACATCCAACGACCCTTGACCCAGACCCAATCTGTCCCCACGAAGGTCCAGTGGCCGGGGATCCAGCGTGAGTTGGGGTCACCGGGGGGCGACGAGGGCGCTTCGGCCATCGGCGTGGGCAACGGTCTGATCGTGCCTGCGCGCCACTGACCCGGTTGCCAGACCCAGCGATTGTCCTGCCACAGATAGTGGCCGGCGACCCAGCTGTAGCCCACCGCCGCGGGCGCGGGCGGCATCGGCTCCTGCGGTGCGGGCGGCGGCTGCACGACCGTCACCCGTTCCACCACCACCGGCTGCGGTGCGGCCTGCACCACCGGCTGTTCGCGCACGATTTCGCGTGTCACGGTGCGGGTGGAACAGGCGCTTACCGTCGCGGCGGCAACCGCGATCGAGAGCATTTTCAGAGCTGTGTTCATGCATGTTCTCCATTCGTTTTGCACACACAAATGCGCTTCGGTTCGATCCTGTCGCCGGGGCCTGGGTTCGGCGGCAGGTGTAGGACGAGGCTGATCGGGTAGGTAGGAAATCTCTCGTCGTATGGGCCCGCTTGGCACAAACCCCCGTCGTGTCGGCGTCGATGCCGTCGTAGCCTCGGGCCGTAGTTCAATCGACGATGCACCGCTCCCCGTCCACCGACCGCCGGCAACTGCTGCGCCTGGCTGCCGCCGCCGCAGGCACGCTGTGGCTGCCTCGCAGCGCGTGGAGCCAGACGCGCCTGAGCGCCAACCCATTCACGCTCGGAGTGGCCAGCGGCTCGCCGCTGCACGACAGCGTGGTGTTGTGGACGCGGCTGGCCAGCGCCGGCTTGTTCGGCACATCGAATCTGCCCGAGGCGCCGATCACGGTGCGTTGGGAACTGGCGCACGACGAAGCCTTCGCGCGCATTGCGCAGAAGGGCCAGACCCAGGCCCTCCCTGAGCTGGGACACAGCGTGCACGTCGAGGTCGGAGGGCTGGAGGGCGGCAGCAACTACTTCTACCGCTTCATGCTCGGTGGCGAGGCCCACGATTGGGTCAGCGCGATCGGCCGCACGCGCACGCTGCCGGCGCCCGACGCCAAGCCGGCGACACTGCGCCTGGCCTACGCATCGTGCCAGCGCTGGGAGCACGGCTACTTCAGCGCCTGGCGCCACCTGGCCGCGGAGCGTCCGGACGCGGTGGTCTTCCTGGGCGACTACATCTACGAGTTCCCCGGCAGTGCCAACGCCGTGCGCCCGGGCACCGGCGCCTGGGCGCTGACGCTGGACGACTACCGCAAGCGCTACGCCATCTACAAAGCCGATGCCGATCTGCAGGCTGCGCACGCTGCCTGCCCTTGGTTCGTGGTCTGGGACGACCACGAGGTGCAGAACGACTACGCCGGCCTGACGCCGGGCGAGAGCGGGCCGCGCGCGGCCGACTTCGCGGCCCGGCGCGCCGCCGCCTACCAGGCCTTCTACGAGCACATGCCCCTGCGTGCCAGCGTGCTCACGCGTGCGCTGGCCGGTCTCGCCAGCGGGGCCGAGATGCGTATCTACGGCCAGGCGCGCTTCGGCCAGCTGGCGACCTTGCACCTGCTCGACGCGCGCCAGCACCGCAGCCCCCTCGTCTGCACGCGCGACGGCAAGCTCGGTTCGAGCACGGTCAACCCGGCCAACTGCGCCAACTGGATGGACCCGGCGCGCACGATGCTGGGCGCCGAGCAGGAGCGCTGGCTCGGAGACAGCCTGGGCCGCGGCGCCGGCGAGGGCGGCTGGAGCCTGATCGGCCAGAGCACGCTGTTCGGCCCGCGTGACTTCAGGCCCGGGCCGGGTCAGACCCTGTGGAATGACGGCTGGGACGGTTATTCGCCGGCGCGCCAACGCCTGATCGACACGCTGCGCAAGCAACGTGTGGCCAATCCGGTGCTGCTTGGCGGCGATGTGCACGAGAACTGGGTCGGCCATGTGCTGGCCGACTTCGCCGACCCGGCGAGTGCACCGATCGGCGTCGAGTTCTGCGGCACCAGCATCAGCTCGCGTTCCGAAGGCAACGCGAAGACGGCCGAGCGCCTGGCCGAGAACCCGCACTTCGTCTTCGCTGATGCCGAGCGCAAGGGCTACGGCATCGTCGACATCGCGGCGCAACAGATGAACGTGTCGCTGCGCGTGGTGAGCGACGTGAGTGCGAAAGATGCGCAGGTCTCGACGCTCGCGAAGTTCGTAGTGCAGGCCGGGACGGCCAAGGTCTATGGCGGCTGAGCGCCTGGTCAGCGCAGCAAAGGCGCGGCCGGGCTCGTCGGTGGCTCGCGGCAGGCGGGGCCCCTTTGGGGGCGACCTGTGGGGCGGCGAAGAGCGCAAGGCTTGGGGTCGGCGCGCGAAGCGCGCTTCGCGAACTGACTCGCCGAACGTGTCTGAGCAGAGTGAGCGCAGCGAACGCAGCGAGTTGTCCGGCGCCACCCCAAGCCTGAGTACCGCAGCGAAGTCGCCCCGAAGGGCTCGCCGCCCCTGTCGGAGCCCCCGCCGGGCATCGCCTGCCGCGAAGCGCCAAGCGCCGTCTCAGTGAAACCCCGGGGGAATGATTCAGTCTGTTTGTGTATCGTTCTACTAAACCGATTCACAACGGCGAACGACGGAGACAAAACATGCATCGCATCTCTCATCTGTTGATGGCCTCCCTGCTGGCCCTGACGGCGGCCCTGCCTGTCGCTGCGCAGGCCCCGGCGAAGAAGCTGATCCGCATCCACACCGCCGGCCCGGCCGATCTGGGTGTCGACAACACGATGCTGGCGCACCAGTTCATGACCTATGTGAATGCGAACTCCGACACCATGGAAGTGAAGGTGTTCCCGGCCAGTCAGCTCGGCCAGTCGCGCGAAGTGATCGAGGCCATGCGCCTGGGTTCGGGCGCGTCGGGCACCACCGGTGGCCCGGCCGAGTACGCGTCCTTCGTCAAGCGCATCGGCGTGCTCGGCCTGCCCTTCATGTGGAAGAGCTATGCCCATGCCGAGGCAGTGCTCGACGGCCCGGTCGGCAAGGAACTCGACGCCGACATGGAGAAGGCCGGCTTCAAGGTGCTGTCGTGGGCGGTGAGCTGGGGCTACCGCAACGTCGTCACCGCGAAGAAGGAAGTCAAGACCGCGGCCGACTTGAAGGGCCTGAAGATCCGCACGATCCCGACCAAGGTCTTCGTCTCGGCGATCAACGCGATGGGCGCGAATGCCACGCCGATGAACTTCGGCGAGATCTACACCTCGCTGCAGAGTGGCGTGCTCGACGGCTACGAGCACACCGCCGCGACCACGATCTCGTTCAAGCTAAACGAAGTTGCCTGCTGCATCGCGATGACGCGCCACCTGATGGACCCGACAGTGCTGGTGTTCTCGCTGGCCGAGTGGAAGAAGTTCAGCCCGGCCGAGCAGGCGGTGATGCAGAAGGGCGCCAACGAGGCCGCGGCCCTGGTGCGCAAGCTCGCGCCCGAACGCGAAGCCGAGTCCTTGGCCGCCGTCAAGAAGCTCGGCATGAAGGTCGTCGACATCGACGTCGGCCCGCTGCAGAAGGCCGCGGTCACCGCACAGGACGACCTGGCCAAGGACTTCGGCGCCGAGGCGCTGCTGGCACAGATCCGCAAGCAGTGAATTTCTGAACCCATGCGGCGCGCCCTCGACACCCTCGACCGCGCTGCCGAGTGGCTGGTGGCAGCGATCTTCGCGGTCATCGTCTGCATCGCGCTGCTGCAGGTCTTCCACCGCTTCGCATTGAACTCTTCGCTGAGCTGGAGCGAGGAAGCACAGATCTTCGGCCACATCTGGATCGTCTTCCTCGGCATCCCGATCGCCTACAGGCGCGGTGCGCACCTGTACATCGAGACCTTCTGCGACATGCTGCCGGCACGGCCGCGTGCCGCGTTCAACCTGATCGTTGAGCTGACCTGGGCTGCCTTCGCGGTCTCGCTGATGATCCTGGGCTTCATGGTCGCGCGCGTCGCCCACCTGCAGGAGTCGCCGGGTCTGGAGGTCCCGATGAGTTATCCGTACGCCGGCATGGTGGTCGGCGGCGCCTACCTGCTGCTGGTCGCAGCGCGGCGCATCGGCAGCGGCGCGTGGCGGGGGAGGGCCGAAGTGGCCGCGCCAACATGATCTGGTTCCTGCTCGCCCTGATGCTCGGCACGATGCTCATCGGCGTGCCGATCCTGCTGGCGATCGCGCTGGTCGGCTATGTCGGCGTCGCTGCGGTGCCCGACCTGGTGCTGCCGCTGTTCGCGCAGAAGATGTTCGCCCAGCTCGACTCGTTCACGCTGCTGGCCTTGCCCTACTTCATCCTTGCCGGTGGCCTGATGTCGGCCAGCGGCATGAGCCAGCAATTGGTCGACTTCTCGCGCGTGCTCGTCGGCCACCTGCGCGCCGGTCTGGCGCATGCTGCGGTGGTGGCGAGCATGATCTTCGCTGGCATCTCGGGCTCGAGCACGGCGGACGCATCGGCGATCTCGGCCATCGTGATCCCGACGATGAAGAAGTCGGGCTACAAGCCGGGCTTCGCGGCGGCGCTGATCGCCACTGCCGGCACCATCGGCGCGATCATCCCGCCGAGCATGGTGATGGTGGTCTACGGCTCGATCGCGCAGGTCTCGATCGGCGGCCTGTTCCTCGGCGGCATCGTGCCCGGCATCCTGGTCGGCCTGTTCTTGATGGCCACCATCAAGATCTACACCTACCGCGCCGACTACCCTGAACTGCGCGTCACGCACGGCCGTTTCGAATGGCGCGCCGTGCTGCGCTCTGCGCGCGACGTTTGGCCGGCGTTGCTGGGGCCGGTGATCATCGTCGGTGGCATTCTTTCGGGCATCTTCACCGCCACCGAGGCCGGCGCGATTGCCTGCCTGTATGCGCTGCTGCTGGGCACCGTGTTCTACCGCAAGATCAAGCTGCGCGACCTGCCGGCGATCCTGATCGAGGCGGCGGTGATGACGACCATGGTCTCGGGGGTCATCGCGGTGGCAGGCGCGTCGGGCTGGCTCCTCGCCTACCTGGAGTTCAACGTCGGCGCGGTCAAGTTCGTGACGTCGTTTTCGCAGAACCCGACCATGGTGCTGCTGATCGTCGCCGGCGTGATGATCGTGCTCGGCACATTCGTCGATTCACTGGCGGTGCTGCTGATCTTCGCGCCGGTGGCGATCCAGATCAGCAAGGCCTACGGGATCGACCCGTTCCAGATGGGCCTGGTGATGGTGATGTGCAACCAGATCGGCGCGGTGTCGCCGCCGACGGCGCCCCTGCTCTTCGTCACCACCGGCATCGCACAATGCTCGTACGCCGAGGTGAATCGCCATGTCTGGTGGTTCATGCTGGCGGAGACGCTGGTGCTCCTGCTGGTGATCTTCATTCCCGGTCTGGCATCCTGGATACCCCACTACTTCCTAGGCTGATACGGTGAGCAAGATCCAGGACGTCGCGCGCGAAGCCGGCGTGTCCGTGAGCACGATTTCGAACGTCCTCAACGGTCGTGTCGACCGGATGCGACAGGACACGCTGGAGCGCGTGCGAGCCACGATCGTGGCGCTCGACTACCGCCCGAATCGCGCCGCGCAGCAGCTCAAGACCGGCCAGACGCCGATGCTCGGCCTGCTGGTGCCCAGCATCGCCAACCCGATGTACGGCTACATCGCGCGCGAGATCGAAACCGCCGCACAGGAACTGCACGGCCATCGCGTCGTGCTCGGCAACACCTACCGCAACAAGGACAAGGAGACCGGCTTCTTCGAAGACCTGCTGGCCCATGGGGTGCGCGGTGTCGTGGTGATCTCTTCCCTGGTCGACGAGCAGCACTTCGAGGCCGCGGTGCAGCGCGGACTGGTGATGGTCAGTTACGACCGCCGTGCCACGCCGGGTACCGCATCGGCGATCGACCACGTGTCGGTCGACAACTTCGAGGCTGCCCGCCTGGCGGCCTCGCACCTGATCGGACTTGGCCACAAGCGCCTGGCCTTCGTCACCGCGGCCGGCCAGACGATGAGCCGGGGCGAGAAGATCAAGGGCTTCTTCGCCGCCACCGAACAGGCCGGGCTGGGCGAACATGCGCAGGTGATCGATGGCAGCACGCAGTCGGCCTACGGTGACTCGGAGATGGCCGACGTGGGGCGCCTGCTCGCCGCGCGCATCGCGGTACAGCGCAAGCGGCCGACGGGCCTGGTCGCCGTCAACGACATGCTGGCCTTCGGCTTGCTGGCCGGTTTTCGCGAAGCCGGATTGGCGGTGCCTGCGGACGTGTCGGTGATCGGCATGGACGGCCTGTTCCTGTCGGCGCTGACCAGCCCGGCGCTCACCACCGTGCAGCTGCCGGTGCCCGCGATGGCGCGCACGATCGTCGAGCGCGTCATCGGCCGCATGGCCGATCCACGCATCGCGCCGGCCGAGTTCCTGTTCGAGCCCCAGCTGGTGCAACGCGAATCGGTGGCCGCACCGCGCAGGCCGGCGAGGGCCGCTGCATGAGTCGCGTGACCATCCTGCTGACCCACAGCCCCGAGGCGCTGGCCAACTACTACGGCCCACGCGCCCTGGCCGCCCTGCAGGCGCTGGCCGACGTGAAGCGCATGCCCGAAGCGGTCGAATGGACGGCAGACTCGTTGGCCGTCGCCGCGCAGGGCTGCCAGATCATCGTCAGCGACCGTCGGGCCGACGGCAGCGCCGCGCTGTTTGCGCAACTGCCCGACCTGGTGGCCTACTGCCGTTGCGCGGTCGACATTCGCAACGTCGATGTCGATGCCGCCAGCGCCCAGGGCATCCTCGTCACACAGGCGAGTGCGGGCTTCATGGCCTCGGTATCGGAGTGGATCGTGGGCGTGATGATCGACTTGAGCCGGCACATCAGCACCGCGGTGATCCACTACCGACAAGGCTCGCAGCCACCGGTGCAGATGGGACGCGAACTGCGCGGCTCGACGCTGGGCCTGATTGGCTACGGCCAGATCGGTCGCTGCCTGTCCGACATTGCGGTTGCGCTCGGCATGAAGGTGATCGTCTGCGACCCGCATGCGCGGGTGCCGGCAGGCGCGCTGCGCCAGGTGGCGCTGCCGGCGCTGTTAGCCGAAGCCGACCATGTGGTCTGCCTCGCCAACGCGACGACAGAGACCGAAAACCTGATGAATGCCGACGCCTTCGCCGCGATGAAGCCGGGGGCCACCTTCATCAATGCCTCGCGCGGCAACCTGGTTGATGAAGGGGCACTGCTGCAGGCACTGGACAGCGGCAGGCTTGCCGGCTGCGGGCTGGATGTGGGGCGCGCGCCCGACCAGATGCCGAGCCCCGCACTGGCCCGGCACCCGCGCGTGATCGCCACGCCGCACATTGGCGGCCTGACGCCGGCCGCGATCGAACACCAGTCGATGGAGACGGTACGACAGGTGGCCGAGATCCTGCAGGGACGCGCGCCGCAGGGGGCCGTGAATGCGGCCCAGGCCCAACGCCTGCACCGCTTCGCCGGGCCGGACACGAAGGCCTCCGCACCATGAACGCCAACCCTGCAATGCCGCCCGGCGCCTGCGACTGCCACGTGCACATCTACGAGGATGGCTACCCGCTCGTCGCCAGCGCGACCTTCAAGCCGCCTCACGCACCGGTGCCGGCCTATCGCGACGTGCAGCGTGCGCTGGGGCTGGAGCGCGCGGTGCTGGTCCAGCCCACCGGCTACGGATTCGACAACCGCTGCCTGCTCGATGCGCTCGGCCAGCTGGGTGATGCGGCACGCGGCGTCGCCTGCGTGCCGGCCGATGTCAGCGATGCGGAGCTGCAGCGGCTGCACAGCACCGGGGTGCGCAGCGTGCGCTACATGATGCTGGCGGGATCGGGCGGCCTGCTGTCCTGGGATTCGCTGGCGACGATGGCAGGGCGCCTCGCCCCACTGGGATGGAACATCAACCTCCAGCTCGACGGGCGCGAACTACCGCTGCGGCGCGCCCTGATCGACAGCCTGCCGGGCAAGGTGGTGATCGACCACACCGGCAAGTTCCTCGAGCCGGTGACGGTCGACGACCCGGCATTCCGCGCGCTGCAGTCGCTGCTCGATCGCGAGGGGCGCTGGGTCAAGCTGTCAGCGCCGTACGAGACCTCGAAGCTCGGACCACCGCACTATGGGGACGTGGCCACCTTGGCGCGTGCACTGGTGCGCTCGCACCCAGAGCGATGTCTGTGGGCCAGCAACTGGCCGCACCCGAACCGCACGCCGCTGCCGTCCGACGCACAGATGCTGGCGCTGCTGTCCGAGTGGGCGCCGGACGCGCGCGAGCGCGAAGCGATCCTGGTTCACAACCCCGCCGAGGTCTACGGCTTCGCGCGCAATGCTCCCGGCGCAGGCCGCCCGGGTCGGTGATTTCCTACAGCTCACCACGCCACTCACCGGCATACGGGAGCCCGCCCCCTTCCTAGAGTCTTCGCACGGGCCGAGGCTCGGCGCCGACGCTGCATTCTGCGGTCGGTGCAACTCGCAAGGAGATGCACATGAATTGGGACCAAATCAAGGGCAGCTGGAAGCAGCTCAAGGGTGAAATCAAGCAGAAGTGGGGCGATTTGACCGACGATGACATCGAAGTCGTCGACGGCCGCCGCGAGGAATTGGCCGGCCGGATCCAGGAGCGCTACGGCGTCCTGCGCGACGAGGCCGAACGCCAGGTCGCCGAATGGGAGCGCAGTGTCGGCGACCGCTGGTTCAAGCGTGACACCGCCGATCACACCAGCTAGAGCGCACTGACCACCTGTCAGAGGGGGTCACCGGGCGCCCGTTCGGCGCCCGGTCGGCATAGAGTCACACCTCCAACGGGAGGAGCATGCCGATGAACCGGACCCTGCTGACGTCACTGATCGCACTGTGCGCGAGCGCGGCGCTGGCCCAACCGCCCGAGTCTCGCCGCTCCGGCATGGCCAACCCGCGCGACAACGATACGGTGGCCGCGGCGGCTGCGGCCGCGAGCGCGCGCACCATCAACTTCTCCGGCATCACCTGGATCGTGAAGTCGAGCGGCGGTGAGTTGTGGGGCCCGGGGCCGAACAACTTCTCCGATGCGGAGTCGAACGTCTCGGTCGACGCGCAGGGCCGCCTGCACCTCAGGATCACCCATGAAAACGGGATCTGGAAGAGTGCCGAGGTGATCGCGCAGAAGTCCCTCGGCTACGGCACCTACCGCTTCACCATCGACAGCGATGTCGCGGGCCTCGACCCCAACGTCGTGCTCGGCCTGTTCACCTGGAACGACGACCCGGCCTTCGACCACCGCGAGATCGACATCGAGTTCTCGCGCTGGGGCAACCCGTTCGATCCGACGAATGCGCAGTACACGGTCCAGCCCTACACCGTGAGCGCGAACCTGCAGCGTTGGACGCTGAACCCCGGCTACGGACAGACGTCGCACAGCTTTCGCTGGACCAAGAACAGCATCGTTTTCGAGAGCCTGTTTGCGGGCAGCACGCTGAAGAGCTGGAATTACACCCGTCGCGCTGGCGTTCCCAAGCCAGGGGGCGAGAACCCGCGCATCAATCTATGGCTGTTCCGGGGTGCGGCGCCGCAGAACGGCTTGCCGGTCGAGGTGATCATCAGCAGGTTCGAGCACCTGCGATAGACCGGCCGGCTAGAGCAGGGGGCGCAGCATCTGCGCCGCCTCGCGCAGCAGCGGCAGCAGCTTGTCGACCATCTGCGCGTCGGTGTAGGTCGCCGACGGCACCGACATCCCGATGGCGCACTTGCACGCGCCGCGGCGGTCCTTCAGCGCCACCGAGATCCCGCTCAGCGCGGGATCGAGTTGCTGGCGCGTGCTCCAGTAGTCCTGCTCTCGCGCTTCGCGCACTTCGGCGAGGAAGCGC
The DNA here is from genome assembly GCA_040384625.1 of Pseudomonadota bacterium. Classification (GTDB taxonomy): domain Bacteria; phylum Pseudomonadota; class Gammaproteobacteria; order Burkholderiales; family Burkholderiaceae_C; genus CADEEN01. The sequence goes on from JAZKIW010000091.1 coordinate 73,670, forward strand.
GCCTTGTCGGTCACCGTGTGCGCGGTGAAGCCGGCGAATTCGTGTGCATTGACCCAGTCCCGGATGTCGCCGTCGTTGCGTGTGGCCAGCATCACTACACCGGGCGTCACCACGTGCGCCGGGACGCGCACGCCGACGGCGTAGCCGATCGAGATCCAGCGCGGCGAGTTGCTGCGCGCGACATAGACCACCTCGTGGCCGTCGAGCACGCTGACGTTGACCGTCTCGCCACACTGCATCGAGATGCGCTGGATGAAGGGCTGCACCAAGCGGGGCATGCGCGCCGCACCGAGGTAGCTCTGGCCCAGGCGCAGAACGCGTGGCGCCAGCCAGAACTGCTTGCCGTCGCCGGCGGCGTAGCCGAAGTGCACCAGGCTGAGCAGGTGGCGCCGCGCCGCCGTGCGCGAGATGCCGGCGCGTGCACCGGCTTCGCTGGCGGTCAGGCGGGGATGGTCGTCGTCGAAGGCCTCGATCACGCGCAGGCCCTTGCCGAGTCCTTCGATCAAGTCCTTGCGGGCAATCGGTTCGGCGGCACGGGTGGGCATGGGACTAACCCTCGAAGCGGGCGATGAACGCGCGCGATGAGCGATTATCGCGCAATTGCCTGGGAAAGCGCTTGGCCGCGGCGGCGACGCCTCCTATCGTTGCGACATGCAGATTTCCGGCAGCACACGCGTCTTCATGATCCTCGGCGACCCCGTCGCTCAGGTGCGTGCGCCCGAACAGTTCAATCACCTGTTCGCCCGCCACGGCGTCGACGCGGTGATGGTGCCGCTGCAGGTGGCGCCGCGCCATTTCGCCGGCTTCGTGCGCGAAGTCTTCAACGCGGAGAACGTCGGAGGCCTGCTGCTGACGATCCCGCACAAGGCCGCGATGCTGCCCTTGCTGGACCGCTGCGACCGCCTCGGCACGCTGGCCCAGGCCGTCAACGCGGTGCGGCGCAACGCCGACGGCACGATCGAAGGGGCACTGTTCGACGGCATCGGCTTCGTCAAGGGGCTCGACCACTTCGGCGTTCGGCAGCGCGGCAGCCGCGTGCTTCTGGTCGGCGTGGGCGGCGGCGGAGTGGCGATCGCCGCCTCGTTGGCGGAGCGCGGTGTCGCCCGTCTGGCGCTGTACGACCTCGATGCATCGCGCAGCGCCGCGGCGGCAGCGTCGCTGCGCCGGGCCTGGCCCGAGTGCGAGGTGATCGTCGCGGACTCACCCGACCCCGCCGGCTTCGACACCGTAATCAACGCTTCGCCGCTCGGCCTGAAGACCGACGACCCCTTGCCCTTCGATGTCGCACGCGTCGACGCCCACGCCGTGGTGGTCGACATCCTGATGAAGAACCAGCCCACGCCCCTCTTGCGCGCCTGTCGGCGCCGCGGCGTGGCGGCGCACCCCGGCTACGAAATGCTGATCCAGCAGGCGCCGGAGTACCTGGACTTCTTCGGCCTGCACGAGCTGGCCAACACCATCGCCGAGGACTCGTCCGAATTGCGCCGCCTGATGCAAACGGCCTAGAGTTCCCAACCCTCTCTCGCTTCACCATTCCCACAGAGGAAACAACATGACACTGAATCGCCGCATACTCGTCACCACCACCTGCGCGCTCGCGCTGGCGGGCCCCACTCTGGCCCAGGCGCAGGCGATCAAGATCGCCGGCCTGTACGAGCTCTCGGGCGCCGGCGCCACGGCCGGTACCAATTTCAAGAACGGTGTCGAGATGGCCGTCAAGGAGATCAACGCCGCGGGCGGCATCCTGGGCCGCAAGCTCGAGCATTCGATCGCCGACACGCAGACCAACCCGGGCGTGGCCAAGGGCCTGGCCACCAAGGCCATCGACGACAACGCCTTCGCCGTCTTCGGCCCGGTGTTCTCGGGCTCGATCATGGTGAGCATGGCCGAGACGCGAAAGGCCGAGGTGCCCAACTTCACCGGCGGCGAGGCCGCGGCCATCACCAAGCAGGGCAACCCCTACATCTTCCGCACCAGCTTCACCCAGGACACGGCGATGCCCAAGGTGGCGCGCTACATCGCTACCGGCCTGAAGGCGAAGAACGTGGCCGTCATGTACGTCAACAACGACTTCGGCAAGGGCGGTCGCGACGCCATCACCAAGGCCCTCACCGATGCCGGCGTAAAGGTGGTCGCCGACATCTCCACCGATTCGGGCCAGGTCGACTTCTCGGCCCCGGTGCTGAAGGCCAAGGCCGCCAATGCCGATGCGCTGTTCGTCTACACCAACGAGGAAGAGTCGGCGCGCGCGCTGCGGGAGCTGCGCAAGCAAGGCTTCAACAAGCCGATCGTCGGCGAGACCACGCTGACGGGACAGAAGGTGATCGAGCTCGCCGGTGACGCCGCCAACGGCGCGGTGGCCCACGTCGGCCTGACGATCGACGCACCGAACCCGCTGATGCTCAAGTTCAAGGCCAAGTACTACCAGGACTACAAGTACTTCTCCGACCACAACGGCATCAAGGGCTACACGGGCGTCTATGTGCTCAAGGCCGCGATCGAGAAGGTCGGCAAGGTCGACCGCAAGGCTGTCGCCGCTGCCCTGCACGGCCTGCAGGTCTCGGCCGCCAAGCAGCCGGGCGTGATCATGGACGTCAGCTTCGACAACAACGGCGACCTGGACCGCGAGAGCTTCATGGTCGAAGTCAAGGCCGGCAAGCAGGAGGTGAAGGAAGTCCTGCCGCCGTTGTCGAAAAAGTAGAACGCGCGCCTCTCAACGCCGCACGGGGTTCAGACATGACCGACTTTTTCCAGCTCGTCTTCTCGGGCATGGCCACCGGCAGCATCTATGCGCTGGCGGCCCTGGGCTTCACCCTGCTGTGGCAGGCCTCGGGCACCATCAACTTCGCCCAGGGCGAGTTCGTCATGCTGCCGGCCTTCGTGATGCTGGCCTTCGCCACCTTCGGTGCGCCGATGTCAGTGGCCTTCGCGCTCACCTGCGTCGTCGCGGTGGCGATCCTCGGCTGGGCCTTCAAGCGCGGCATCGCCGATCCGCTGCTGCGCTTCGGCCTGATGCCGATCGTGGTCGCCACGATCGGCCTGTCGATCGCCGCGCGCAACGGCATCCGCGCCGGCTACAGCGCCGAGGCGCACCCGTTCCCGAGCCTGTTCGCCGACAAGCTGTTCAACATTGCCGGCGTCACGATCACGCTGGCCGACATCGGCACGCTGCTGTTCGCGCTGCTGCTGGTGGTCGGAACGCAAGCCTTTCTGGCCCGCACCGTGACCGGCCGCGCGATGCAGGCGGTGGCGCAGAACACAGAGAGCGCCACGGTGCTCGGCATCAATGTGCCGCGCATGATCTTCTACACCTTCGCGATCAACGCCGTGCTGGCCTGCGCCGCGGCCCTGCTGGTCACGCCGACCTACCTGGCCAAGTTCGACATGGGTGAGAGCCTGGGCACCAAGGCCTTCTTCGCCGCCATCATCGGCGGCTTCAACAACAGCCGCGGCGCCTTGCTCGGCGGCATCATCGTCGGCGTCGCCGAGAACCTGGCCGCCGCCTACATCTCGCCGGCCTACAAGGACGCCGTCGCCCTGGTCATCTTCATGGCCGTGATCCTGTTCAAGCCGCAGGGCTTGCTGGGCAAGAAGGTCGAGCGCAAGGTCTGAGCCATGAACAGAACCCAACTCCTCATCGGTGCCATCGTCCTGGCCGTGCTGCTCGCGGTGCCGCCGCTGCTGAAGAACTACGGCATCTACCTCTTCAGCTACTGGCTGGTCTTCGTCATCGCCACGATGGGCCTGAACCTGACGATCGGCTATGCCGGCCAGAAGTCGCTCGGCCACGCCGCCTTCTTCGGCATCGGCGCCTACACCGTCGCCATCCTGATGAAGGCCGGATTCAGTTTCTGGTTCGGTCTGCCGCTGGCGATGCTCGGCTGCTTCGCGATCGGCCTGGCCCTGGGCGCGCCGGCCCTGCGCGTGCAGACGATCTACCTGGCCTTCGCGACTCTGGGCTTCAACACCGCGATCTGGCTCGTCATGCGCAACGAGGAGTGGCTCACCGGCGGCACCTTCGGCATCAACAACATCGCGCGGCCGGGCCTCTTCGGCTACCAGCTCACCGGCGCCTTGCCCTACTACTACTTCGTGCTGGCGATGACGGTGCTGCTCGGCGCGCTGCTGTGGAAGCTGCTGTCCTCGCCCTGGGGCAAGGCCTTCACGGCATTGCGCGACAACCCGATCCGCGCCGAGAGCCTGGGCATCAACATCCAGGCCTACACCCTGCTGTCCTTCGCGATCGGCGCGGTCTATGCCGGCATCGCCGGGGCGTTGTTCGCGTCCCTGGTGGAGTTTATCGAGCCGGCGCCGTTCACCGTCGGCGCGTCGATCATGATGTACCTGATGGTCGTCGTCGGTGGCGCGGGCTACTTCTTCGGCCCCTTGCTCGGATCCGCTGTTGGTGTGCTGTTGCCTGAGTGGCTGCGCTTCGCCCAGGGGTGGTACCTGTTCGTCTTCGGCACGGCGGTGGTGATGCTGATGTTGTGGCTGCCCGATGGCCTGCTCAGCATTCCGGATCGCCTGAAGGCGCGGCGGCAGGCCAGGCAAGCCTCGGCCGCGCGCAGCGCGGCGGCATCGAAGATCGGAGCGCAGTCATGACCGGCCCGTTGCTCAAGGTCACTGACCTGAAAAAAGCCTACGGCGCGATCCAGGCCGTCGGCGGCGTGTCCTTCGAAGTGATGCCCGGAGAGATCTTCGGCGTCATCGGCCCCAACGGGTCGGGCAAGACGACGATGTTCAACAGCGTGTTGGGCCAGATCGACCCCGACGCCGGCCGCATCGAACTGAAGGGCCAGGACATCACCGGCCTGTCGCCGCAGCAGCTCAACCAGCGCGGCGTCGGTCGCACCTTCCAGACCCTGCAGGTGTTTTCGAAGATGACGGTGCGCGACAACCTGCTCGTCGCGGCGCAGGAGCACCATGGTTCGATGTGGAGCCGCATGTTCGCGCCCGGCGACTCCGGCCTGGGCGCCAAGGCTGATGCGCTGATCGACCAGTTCCGCATCCGCCACGTGGCCGACAAGAAGGCCGGGGAGCTGAGCTATGGCCAGCAGAAGCTGGTCGACATTGCGATGGCCTTCATGAGTGAGCCCGACTTGGTGCTGCTTGACGAGCCCTGCGCCGGGGTCAACCCGAGCCTGGTCGGGGGCATCAGCTCGCTGCTGAAGGCGCTGAACAAGACACGGTCATCAGGACAGAAGGCCAGCAGCTTCGTCGTCATCGAGCACAACATGGATTTCGTGATGGACCTGTGCCACCGCATCCTGGTGATGGTCGAGGGCAAGGTGATGGCCATCGGCACACCGGCCGAGATCCGCGCCAACAAGCAGGTGCTCGACGCCTACCTCGGGAACTGACCATGAGTGACTCCATCGCGATCGAGTTCGATGACGTGGTCGCCGGTTACGGCGAGTTCATGATCCTCAACAACCTGAGCTTCAAGGCCAGGCACGGCAAGATCACGCTGCTGCTGGGCCCCAACGGGGCCGGCAAGAGCACGGTGCTGAAGACGCTGTTCGGCCTTTTGAAGGTGCGCCAGGGGCGCGTGCTGCTCGAGGGCAAGGAGATCACCGGATCGAGTGCCAAGGAACTGCTCACACAGCGCGGCATCGCCTTCGTGCCGCAGGGCCGCAACCTGTTCGGGCAGTTGAGCGTGATCGAGAACCTCGAACTTGGCGGCATCACCCTGGGCACGAAGACCACGCACGAGCGCATTCCTGAGATTCTCGACCTGTTCCCGCGCGTCAAGGAGCGTCTGCATAGTGCGGCCTCGTCGCTGTCGGGGGGCGAGCAGAAGCAGCTCGAAGTGGGCCGGGCGCTGCTGCTGCGGCCCAAGGTGCTCTTGATCGACGAGCCCTCGATCGGTCTCAGCCCGCTGGTGGTGCAGGACGTCTTCCGGCTGCTGCGCAAGCTCGCCGACGCCGGCACCACGATCCTGATGGTCGAGCAGAACGTCAAGAGCGCACTGAAGATGGCCGACGAGGCGATCGCCCTCGAATCGGGCCGCCTGGTCCTGCACAAGCGGGCCGACGAGCTGCTCGCCGATCCGAACATCGAGCGCCTGTTCCTGGGTGGAGCGCACGCGACGCCGGCGACGGTCTGAAGGGGCGCGCCTAGGCGCGCCCCTATCATCGGCGCATGCCTGCGACTTCGACCTTCCAGGTGAGCCTGACGGACATGGCGCACAGCGCGCGGCGCGCTGTGGCTGGCTGGTGGGGCATCTTGCGCCTGAGCGCCTCCCTGCTGGAGACGGCGCTCACGCCATCGGCCTACGGGCGCCAGAACCAACATGCGCTGGCCCGGCATGTCGTCGATGACGTGGCGCCGGTGCTGGCCGGCTTCACGGTTCTGACTGCCCTGGTCAGCCTGATCGTGATCCGCATCGTCGTCGTCACCGCGCTGAGCTACGGCCTGACGCAGTACGCGCTCGAGATGGTGGTTCGGGTGCTGGTGCTCGAGCTGATCCCGCTCACCGCGGCCCTCTTTGCCGCACTGCGCTGCACGATCCCCAACGCGGTGGAAGTCGCGGCCCTGCGCGCGCGGCACGGCTGGGCCGCATCGGCGCGCGACCCGCTGCGCAGCGAGGTCCTGCCGCGGGTCGCGTCCGGCGTGTTCAGCGCGCTGCTGCTGGCCGCCGTCAGCTGCGCCGTGACACTGGTGCTGGCCTACGTGTCGGTGTACGGGCCGGTGAGTTCGGGCCTGGAGGCCTACACGCGCACGGTGGGCCAGATCTTCAACCCGGGTGTGTCGATGATCTTCGGCTTGAAGATCCTGTTCCTCGGCTTGGCCGTCGCCCTGGTGCCGATGGCCGCCGCGCTCGACGACGCACCCCGCGTGCGCCGCAGCACAAGTGCCGAGGTGCAGGGCCTGGTGCGCATGTTCCTGGTGATCCTGCTGATCGAGGCGGCGTCCCTCGTCGGCAACTACTATTGATCCGATGAAGGACGACGCCCCGCCCGCGCCCGCAGCACCGCCGGTCGAGCACCTGCAGTTCAAGGCGCTGCTGCTGCTGGCCCTGTTCGTGCTGCTCGTCGGCGGCACCGCGTTGTACCTGATGTACGCGCGCGGTGTGTTCGAGGTGACGCAGCGCCTGGTCCTGGTCGCCGACGACTCCGAAGGGGTGCGGGTCGGCATGGACATCACCTTCTCCGGCTTTCCGATCGGCCGTGTGCGGCGCATCGAGCTGGCCCCGGACGGCACCGCGCGCATCCTGATCGACGTGCCGCGCAAGGACGCGCACTGGCTGCGCACGTCGAGCATGTTCACGCTCGTGCGCGGCCTGGTCGGTGGCGCCACCTTGCGCGCTTACAGCGGGGTGCCGGCCGATCCGCCGCTGCCTGACGGCGCCGAACGCAAGGTGCTGATCGGCGACACCGCCGCCGAATTGCCGCGCCTGGTGGCCGCCGCGCGCGAGATGCTGCAGAACCTGGCCCAGCTCTCGGCGCCCGACGGTGCGCTGGCGACGAGCCTGGACAACGTGCAGGCGATGACCGAACGAGGCAAGGGCACGCGCGGGGCGCTGGGCATGCTCGGCAGCGACGCCGACGCGCAGCAGATCAGCGCCGCGCTGGCGCGCACCAACAGCTTGCTGGCGCGGCTGGACGGCATGGCCGCCAAGGCCGATGCGCAGGTGCTGGGCCCGGATGGCCTGCTGCGCGAGGGCCGCGCCACGGTGGTCCAGCTCGGCGCGCTGCTGGCCGATGCACGCGCCTCGCTGAAGAAGGTCGACGCCGTGCTGGCCGAGGCCCAGGCCGTGGCCGGCAATGTGCGCACCGCCACCACCGATCTCGGCGCCTTGCGCGGCGAGGTCGACGCCACAGTGCGCAAGGTCGAACAGCTGGTCGACGAGGTCAACCGCAAGTGGCCATTCGCGCGCGATACCGAGTTGAAACTGAAATGAGGGCCTTCTCTTGCCTGAATCTGCTGCGCTGGGCACCTGCGGGGCTGGCGATACTGGCAGCCTGCGCGAGCGGCCCGCCCGTCCCTGACTGGCAGGGCAACGCGAAGGCGGCGCTCGACCAGGCCAGCACCGCCTACCTGACCGGCAACGACGCCGCGGAGGCGCAAGCCTTCGCTCGGGCGCGCGAACAGCTCGCGCGCACGGGCCGGCCCGAGCTGATGGCGCGCGCCGAGTTGATGCGCTGCGCGACGCGTGTCGCCAGCCTCGTGTTCGAGCCGTGCCAGGGCTTCGAAGCCCTGCGCAACGACGCGGCTGCGCCGGAGCGCGCCTATGCCCAGCACCTCGCCGCGCGGCCAATGCCAGCGGCGGACATCGCGCTGTTGCCTGCAGCGCAGCGCGCGGCGGCGGCCTCGCTCGCCGGCGCCGAGATGTCGAGCGCCGCTGTGCAAGGCATCGATGACCCCTTGTCGCGCCTGATCGCCGTGGCCTTGCTGTTCCAGGCCGGCAAGGCCAGTCCGGCAACGCTCAGCGTGGCAGTCGATACCGCGTCTGCGCAGGGCTGGCGACGACCCTTGCTGGCCTGGCTCGAGGTGATGGCCTTGCGTGCGGAGCGCGCTGGCGTTCCCGAGGAGGCGCAGCGCCTGCGCCGTCGCATGCAGCTGGTGCAAGGCGCCAAATAGCAGTACGGCGCGACCTACCGGATTGGCGGGTCCGGCACGAAGCCGGCCTGGTTAGCCGGGAAGGGGCGCGGCCTGGCGTAGGCATCGTGGTCGCGTATGACGCCCGCGGCGACCAGGCGCTCGAAACTGTCGTACTCGAGCTGGGTCACCTGTTCCGGAGCCGACGTGGCGCGCTCGAAGGCGGTGCGCCGCGATACCGACCACTCGCGTTGCCCGTGGCCCGTGCCGAGTGAACCGAGACGGCTCGCCGAGTCCGCCGCGGCGCTCTTCTCGTTGGCCGCCGACGGCGCTGCGGCCTGGCCGCTGGCGCCGGCCGCATCGGCGTGGTGGCGTTCGGCGCCGGCCGCGATGGGTGGGGAAGGCGGCGGAGCCACATAGGATGAAGGCGGCTGCGCCACGCGCTCGCGGAAGGCCGCCATGCCGATGACGCCGACGTGGTCCGGCCGACCCGTCTGCGCGGCATAGGAGCGCTCGATCGGTGCGAACTCGAAGGCCGCGACCTCGCTGCCGGATTTTCGCCAGCCGTTGACGTCGTAGGAGCGACCGGGGTCGAGCACGTAGCCGACCTGGCGCCAGTCGGCCGTCTCGCCGGAGATCACGTTGACGCCGTCGACCGCGAGCACCACCAGCACGCGAGTCGGCGTGAGGTTGCGTACACGCAGCGCGTACCGGGCGCCAGGCCGGCCGGGCACGAACTGGCGACCGCCGTTGCGGTAGGTCGCGACGACCTGTCCGGTGTCACGATCGAACACCTCGAGCGAGGCCAGGCTCTGGTGCGCCTGGGCGGTGGAAGCGCAGCCGGCGAGGGCGAGCATGCCGGCTGCGGACGCGATGGCAGCGAGCAGGCTGCGCCGGGCGAGGACGGCGGGTGGGTCGGTGTGGCTCATGGCGGGCCCCGTAGTGGATGTGCTCGGTTTTACGCACGAGGGGCGAGGGCGGGGTTAAAGCGTTCGGAAGAACGCCTACATCCACACTAACGGCAACCTCTGTGCAGGCCGGCGCATACTGCCGGCTCCTGTCGTCATCGAGGTCCGCTGATGCGCGCTGCCATCCTTTCTGCCGCGATCGTCCTGAGCGCGTGCGCCACTCAACCGAGCACTCTGGTGACCAGGGCCGGCCAGTTGACGCCCGGCGTCACGACGCGTGACGACGCGATCGCGCTGATGGGGCGGCCCACCTTGGAGTCGGCCGCTCCAGGCGGAGGCGTCTTGATGCAGTGGGTCGAGAAGCAACAGCCCCCGCCCGCGGGGGCCAAGGCGGCGCAGGTCGCTGCGTTGTTCGACTCGAGGGGCCGCATGGTGCGCCTCACGCAGCCCTGAGTCTGGCGACGCACGGATCGACTCTCTCGGTCGGTCAGGATTGACGTTGAAGGGCACTCGTGGCCAACGGCCCTCGCTCAACGCGTCAGGGTGGACTGTTCACCCCACTCCGAGGGCGCCGACCACGTCCCTGAACCACCGATGAGCCAGGGATCGATGTGTCCGCTCGTGCCATACCTGCGTGATCGCAAACTTTGGCAGCGTGACCGGCGACTCAATGAGCTGCAGACCGAAGATCCGCTCAAATCCCTCGGCCAACCGCCGTGGCAGCACGGCGATGCAGTCTGAACGCATCAGCAAGTACGGCACGACGCTGTACTGCGGCACCACGACCGCGACCCTTCGGGCGAGCTTGCGTCTGGCAAGAGCGGCGTCAACTGTGCCATGCACGTGGTTCGCCGCGGTGATGACGATGTGCCCAAGTTCGACGAATCGGCGCAGCGTCATGCCCGCCTGAGCGGTGGGGTGGCCTTTGCGCATCACGCAGACAAAGTCGCCTTCGAAGAGCGGTCTGACGTGGTGATGCTCCCGCGGCCGTGAGAAGTAGCCGATGGCCACGTCGATCTGCCCCGTCGCCAGTTCGCGCTCAGGCAGCGGCTCTCCAACGTCCCTGCGCAAGTTCTCAAGCGGAGCGCAAACCAAACGCACGCCCGGCGCCTCAGCCGCCAAACGCGCCAGCAGCGCGGGTAGGAGCCCGATCTGCAAGGCATCGGAAGTGGCGATGGTGAAAGTTGCCGTGCTGCTCGCTGGATCAAAGTCTTCGCCAGAGCCAAGCGCCACGTCGATCTGTTCCATCGCTGCACGGACGGGACCGATCAGCGCTTCGCCGCGGGGAGTGAGCGTCAGACCCCGTCCACTTCGAACCAGCAGCGGATCACCAAAGAGTTGCCGCAGTCGCGCGAGAGCGTTGCTGGTTGCCGGCTGGCTCAAGTGAATGCGGCGCGCCGCACGCGTGACGTTGCGCTCATCCAGCAGCGCGTCGAGAACGCTCAGAAGGTTCAGGTCAACATTGGTGGCATTCATGGCGTGAATATATCGAGTTTCATCAATCCATTTCCCGGCTGCCCGACGCACGCCTACGCTGTGGTCATCTCACCAAGGAGACCATCATGTCCAAGGCCTTTCCTGCCGACCATCCATTCCTGAACGGGTACTTCGCGCCTCTTCACATCGAAGGCGACGCGACTCACCTGCCTGTGAGCGGCGCGCTGCCCGCGGAACTCAACGGGACGCTGTACCGCATCGGCCCGAACCCTCAGTTCGCGCCGCGCGGCCGGTATGAATGGTTCGCTGGCGACGGCATGGTCCATGAGTTCAAGCTGTCGACAGGCCACGCTTCGTACCGCAACCGGTACGTCCGCACGCCAAAGTGGCAGCTTGAACACCAAGCCGGTGAAGGACTCGCCGCTGGCACGGTCGCCCCCTCGCCACTCGACGATCCACGCATCGCGCAGCTGCGTTCGACCGTGGCCAACACCAACATCGTGCTGCATGGCGGCAAGCTGCTCGCGCTGGAGGAAGTACACGCGCCCTATGAGATGAACCCAAAGGATCTCTCTTCCCTGGGTTACGAGACCTACGATGGCGATCTGGTGGGCCCGATGACCGCACACCCGAAGGTCGATCCGGTCAACGGTGAGATGATCGCCTTCGCGTATCAGACCAAGGGTCTGGGCACGCGCGACACGCAGGTGCACGTCGTCAGCGCAGACGGTGCTCTGCTGCGAAGCGAGCATGTCATGGCGCCCTTCGCGAGCATGATGCATGACTTCGCGGTGACAGCCGATCACATCGTTTTGCCGGTGTTCCCGTTGACGGCGTCTATGGAGCGGGCGCGCGGCGGCATGCCCGTGTACGCATGGGAGCCCGAGCTGGGCAATCGCATTGGCATCATGAGTCGCACGGGCGGCGTGGGGAGCTTGCGCTGGTTCAAGGGTGACGCGTCGTATGTCTTCCACGTGCTCAACGCTTACGACACCACCGATGGCAAGGTGGTGACCGATGTGGTTCGCTACGACGTGCCCCCGGGTTACTCGATGGCCGATGGGTCGCCGGCACGCAGTCGGCTGCACGGAGCGCGCCTGGTGCGGTGGACCTTCGATCTCTCGCGAGACGACGACACACACCATGAAGCATCGCTGAGCGATCTGCAGGTTGAATTTCCACGCGTCGACGATAGGTACGCAACGCGACAGCATCGGCACGGTTGGTTCGTCTCAGGCTCGGCGAACATGAACGTCGGCGAGGCCTCGGATCGCGCGTCGATCGCGCATGTCGACACACTGACCGGTACGACCACGTTGTGGCGCCCTGAACAGGGAGACTTCGCAGGTGAACCGGTGTTCGTGCCCCGCAGCGCCGAAGCGATGGAAGGCGAGGGTTGGATCCTCACCGTCGTCTATCGGGGCGGCACACACAGAAGTGATCTGGTCGTTCTCGATGCGCTCAACATCGAGTCCGGACCTGTGGCGACCGTGCACCTCTCGCACCACGTGCCAGCCGGTTTTCACGGGAACTGGTATCCCGCAGCGGGGACCAGCCAGCCCAGTGCCTAGTGATCCTCGGCGTCGATCATCGTTGGGAAGTCGGTCATGGGATGTCCGCCGCGAATGGCAATGTCTCCAGGCGGCAGCTCGTGCAGCTGAATGAGGGAGCAGTTTCTCGGTATCCCCAGCGCCTCGAGGTTGTCGACGACCGCTGTGTAGAAGCGGCGCTTCGCTTCGGCCGCACGGCTCGCGTGGCTGACGACCGTGATGTTCGTGTAGCGCTCTGGATCGTCACGGTCGGGCGGGCACATGAATCGATGCGAACGATGCGCCATGAGCAAGATGTTCGTGTCTTCGGGCTTGACGCCGAACGCAACGACGAGCGCGGCCTGGACAGCGTTCATGATCGCGGTCTCCTCCGCCTCGGAATAGTCCTTGCGAACATGGATGCGCACACTCGGCATGACGACTCTCCTACCGACCGGTGGTCGAGCCGAGCATAGCTCTGGGACCCACCCCGCACGGTAGGTCTTGCTACCGCGACAAGACGGACAATGGCTGCGATGGTCGACACCGTGTTCAACCGCTGCGACGACCGCTTCCACCACCTTGAAGCGGCGAGCCGGAATCGGTGGGCCTTCGGCGCCTGCTGGGTTCTCGCACTGCAGCTTCTCGCGGACCCCGCCACCGCCCAGCCCACTGCTGCGACAGAGCCCACACCAACCGTTCGTCCGCGAATTGCCCTCGTTCTGTCGGGTGGAGGGGCTCGTGGGTTTGCTCACGTGGGTGTGCTGCGGGCCCTCAAGGACATGCGCGTTCCGATCGACCTGGTGGCTGGCGTCAGCATGGGGGCCGTGGTTGGCGGTGCCTATGCCGCAGGTCGCTCGGTCGAAGAGATGGAACAGTTCGTGCGCGAGACCGCCTGGTCCGACATCGTCGCGGACCGGCCGCCGCGCGACGACCTGTCATTTCGACGTCGCGCGGACGATCTCTTGCTGCCTTCGCGCATCGAGTTCGGGCTCGACGGTTCGGGCGTGTCGTTGCCCTTGTCGGCGGCCGGCAACGCCTCGCTCGAAGCCGCGTTGACGCGACTGCTGCCCATCGGCACGGGCGAGCTGCCGGTCAACCGTCTGGCATTGCCCTTTCGCAGTGTCGCGTCGGACCTCCTCTCGGGCGAAGCCGTCGAGCTCAACGACACGCCCCTGTTCATGTCGATCAGGGCGTCACTGGCTGTTCCGGGCGTGTTTGCGCCGGTCCGGCTAAACAACCGATTGGTCGCCGATGGCGGGCTGGTGCGCAACCTTCCCGTCGACGTCGCCAAGGCCATGGGGGCCGACGTGATCATCGCCGTCAATGTCGGCACGCCCCTGTCCGGCGAGTCCGAACTGGCGAGCGCGCTCGGCGTGGCCCGGCAGATGATGCTGATCCTGACCGAGCAGAACGTGCGCCGTTCATTGAAGGAACTGGGGCCGCGCGATGTGTTGATCGCACCCGAACTCGGTGGCTTCACCTTCCTGGACTTCAGCCGCGGCGAACTCGCCATGCAGGCTGGCGAACAGGCCGCCCGCAAGATGGCGACTCGGCTCGAAGCTCTTGCCGTCTCCCCCGAAAAGTACGCCGCATGGGAGGGTGCGCGCACGCAGGCCTCCGCGGTGCGGGACGTAGCATTGCCGCTGGCAGGCGTCGAGGTGAGAGCGACCGCGCACGCCAGCTCTGAAGCGCTCTCCGCTCTGACCGGTCTGCGCGCTGGAGACGCGGTCACGCTGTCGCAGATTCACCAGCGCGCATCGCGCCTGATCGGACGGGGAGAGTTCGAGCGCGTCGAGGTCGATGCGGTCGACGTGGCTGGCCAACGTCAAGTGACGCTGAAACCGGTTGAAGCCGACTGGGCGCGCAGCCGCTTGCGCCTCGGCCTGGAAGTCGTCAGCGATTTTGCTGACGACAACCGCTTCACCGTCAGCGCCCTGCACACCCTGTCATGGCTCAACTCTTGGGGCGCGGAACTGCGCACCCTGGCCCGCATCGGTTCACAGCGCATCCTCGCGACACAGCTCCTGCAGCCCCTGGCGCCCGGTTCCGCTTGGTACGTGGCACCGTCCATCCAATACAGCGCGTCATCGACCGACGTCTACGCGCAAAGCCGCCGCAGTCTGCGGGTCGGCTACAGCGTCGCAACCGCGACGCTGGCGATAGGTCGAGAACTGTCGAACTGGGGTGATGTGCAGTTGGGGGTCGAGCGCCGAGTCGGACGCAGCCGCGCTCTTGTTCCAGAAGATGACACTGCCGCCAATGGCCGTTTCAGCGAAACCGCGTCCTACGTGCAACTTCAAGTGGACACTTTGGACTCGCTGGCGCTGCCCAGTCGCGGCGTCCTGCTGCAAGGCCGGTTCGAAAGCGCGCGGGCAACCGAGGGCGCTGCAGGCCGCTCGGCATCGTCGATCGTCGCCCTGAAAGCCTTTCGCGTCGGTGACTGGGACGGCCACGTCTACGGCGAGTGGGCCAAGGCGCGCAGCGGCCTCGCACCGTTGTCCCTCGGCGGTTTCCTGCGGCTGTCGGGCACGCCACGTGAATCGCTCGCTGGCCGCGCCGTGGTTCTGGGCCGGGTCGTGATGGCCCGACGCATCGGCGAAATGCCCGCGGGCCTAGGGGGGGCCGTCCGGATCGGCTATTCGCTGGAGCTCGGCACTGGTTGGGACCCCGATGAGTCCTTGCGCTTCGGCGACCTCAAACAAGCCGCGAGCGGATTTGCATCGGTCGACACTCGTTTCGGTCCGCTCTTTCTGGCCCTCGGCGCGACCCGCGGCGCCGGCAGCACGCTCTATCTCTTCCTGGGACCGTTCTGGTGACTGTGACGCGCACAGCCTGGCTCACGCCACGCGCCCGAACCACAGCACCGACAGCGCCGCGCCGGCCACCAGCAAAACAGCCGCCACCAAGGCCAGCAGGGCCGTCAGTTCGGTGTCGCGCTTGCTCACCTGCAGGCGCGAGCCGAGGTTCTGGTAGACGCTGCGCAGCGCCTCGGCGGTGCCGGCGTGGTGGTACTCGCCGCCGGTCATCTGCGCCACATGGCGCAGAGTCGGTTCGTCCAGCTGCAGGTAGATCGCCATGCCGTCGCCCATCGCGGTGTGGCCATCGGTGGTGCCCAGGCCCACCACATAGATGCGCACCCCTCGATCGGCGGCCATCTTGGCGGCTTCAAGTGTGTCGACACCCGTGGTGCGGCGGCCGTCGCTCAGCAGGATGATGGCGGCCGACCCGTAGGAGCCGGGCGGCACGGGCGTGATCTCCTTCGGTGGCACCTTGTCGGACTTCGTATCCAGGCCGCGCTTGTCGCGGCGCGCGCCGAAGGTCATGTCGCCCAGGTCGATGCCATGGTCCGGGAACAGTTCGGCCAGGCACACCACGATGGCGTTGCCGATGGCCGTGCCCATCTGCATCTGAATGGCGTCGACCGCGCCGACGAGCGAGGGGCGGTCGATCGTGGCGCGCTGGGCCACCTGGGCACTGCCCGCGAACGTGACCAAGCCCACTTCGATGTGCTTGGGCACTTCGCTCAGGAACGCCTTGGCCGCATCCTGAGCGGCCACCATGCGGGTGGGCTTGACATCTTCCACGCGCATGCTGCGGGAGATGTCGATCGCCAACAGGATCGTGGACTTCGCCCAGGGCAGCGGCACGGGCGCCGTCGGGCGCGACAGGGCCAGCAGCAGCAGCGCCAAGGCCCCGAAGATCAGCGCCGGCGGCACGTGCCGCCGCCATGGGCGGCCCGCGGCCTCGCGAACGACGCGCAGGCTGGAAAACACCAGGGCCCGTTTGCCGGATCTGCGCAGCAGCCACAGGTAGAACGCCGGCAGCAAGGGCAGCACCAGCATCCACCACAGGTTGTGAGGCCACAGGAAATGCATCGGCTTCGTCCGTCAGGTGTCTTCGAGGGTCACAAGCATTTCCGCCAAGCCAGGATCGTTCCTGGCTTGCGCGAGCTGGCGCAGGTGCTCGCCTTCGTCCCGGGACAGGCGAGTCGACGTGACGCAGGAGAATGCGCGCGCCTCCGCTTCGAAGCGCTGCGCGGCATCCGGCAGTGCATCCCGGCCTTGCAGGCGGAAGGACACCGGAGCCAGCGGCCCGAACAGCAGGGCGCGCTGCAATTGGGGCCAGCGCGCCAGGTCCGGCTCGACACCCGCGGCCCGCGCGAATGACAGTGCGACCAGATTCATCTTGGTCTTGGGCGAGTGGCTGCGGTTCGCGCGGTACTCGACGATGCCACACTGCATCTCGTCGCGCGAGGGCGCGGCGATCGCGCCGCTCCAGACATACGCCAGCCAGCGCGCCTGCAACTCCAGCGGCGGCAGGTAAGGGCCGGCCTGGTCCCACAGGCCCATGAAGGCCAGGCCAGGAAGCTCCGGATGGAAGGTGCGGCGGAACAGCTCGATGTGCTGGGCGTCGATGTTGAGCACCTGGCGGATGGCGTCGCTCAGGAAGGGCAGGCGCAATTCGAAGCCGGTGCCGAACAGGATGCCGTCGAAGGATGCGGCGTGGCCGTCCGTGAAGGTGACGCGGTCGCCCTCGACGCGGTCGAACCACGGGCGCACCTCGATGCGGCCTTCGGCAACCATCGGCAGGTAGTGCTGGCACAAGGTGAGGCCGGCGTCGAAGATGCTGTCGGCTGGTTGCGGCGCGCCGACCTGGTCCGGGCTGCCAGCCGCTGCCAGGACCAGCCCCTTCAGCATCCGGCCATAGTCGGCATGCGGGAGCGATTCCTCGGCCAGGGCCTGGTAGCGCGTAAACATGCGGTGGTCCGACGGCACGCCGCCGGCCAGCTTGGGCAGGACATAGCGTTGTCGGCGATGGCACACCACGACGCTGGCGGCCCCCAGCATGCACAGGTCGCTCGCAATCTCCAGGGCGCTGATGGCGCAGCCCGCCACCAGCACGCGCTTGCCCCGGTAACGGTCCGGATTCTTGTAGGCATAGGCGTGCGACACGCCTTGGCTGCCGCTGAACTCCTCTAGGCCCCGCACGTTTGGTGTCCAGGGATGGTGGAAGCGGCCGCTGGCGACGACCACCTTCTCGAACACTTCTTCGTCGTTCCCGTGGCGAACAACCCAACCCTTGCCGGCCTTCGCGATCTCTCGCACCGGGCACTTCAGGCGCGTGCGTGAACGCAGGTCGAAGTGATCCGCGTAGCGGCCCAGGTAGTCGCGGATGTCCAGGTTCGATGGATAGACCGCCAAGCCGGGGGCGTGCGGCAGGTCGCTGAACTGGGTGTGGACCCGGCTCGTGTTGGTGTGCATCGTGGGCCAGATGCCGCTGATCTGCGCATCGCCGCTCCACTGGCCGCCGATGCCTTCGCCCTGCTCGAACAGGACGGGCTCGAAGCCCTCGGACTTGAGGAACCTGGCCGCGACCAGGCCCGCAGGTCCTCCACCCACCACAGCGACTCTTTGCATTGCTCGGCTTATACGGGTTGGACGCGAAGCAAGTCAATCTGCGCGCTTGCGCCGAACGGGGCCTGTAAGCTCTTGGCTGCCTGGCCGACGAAAGCGCATCACAGTGCGGCCCCCCGGTGGAGAAACTCGACGATGGCCAAACCCGACACCTCACTGCCCGGCACCGAACGCTTTTACCGCCACCGTCTGCCGGTGCGCCTGATGCACTGGATCAATGTGCTCAGCATCACGGTCCTGCTGATGAGCGGCCTGAACATCTTCAACGCCCACCCGGCGCTGTACTGGGGCAAGGATTCGCACTTCGCCGCACCCTGGCTGTCGATCCGGGCCCAAGACTCGCCCGCCGGCCCGGTCGGCGTGACGCGCATCGGCGGCCAGGAGTGGCAGACCACGGGCGTGCTCGGCCTGTCGACGCTCGACGGCGACCTGAAGGCACGCGCGTTCCCGGCCTGGGCCACGGTGCCGGGGCCGCAGTGGCTGTCGATGGCACGCCACTGGCACTTCTTCTTCGCCTGGGTCTTCGTCATCAACGGCGTCGCCTACGTGCTGTACACGTTGTTCAGCCGCCATCTGGTGCGTGACCTGCTGCCGACGCGCGCCGAGCTGCGCGGCATCGGCAGCTCGATCAAGAACCACCTGCTGTTCCGGCACCCGACCGGAGAGGCGGCCAAGCGCTACAACGTGCTGCAGAGCCTGACGTACCTGATCGTGATCTTCGTGCTGCTGCCCCTGGTGGTGGTTGCCGGGCTGGCGATGTCGCCGCGCCTGGATGCGGTCTACGCCGGCTGGGTCGACCTGCTCGGCGGCCGCCAGTCGGCGCGTTCGCTGCATTTCATCGCCGCCGCCGGGCTGCTGCTGTTCACCCTGATCCACGTCTTCGAGGTCATCGTCGCCGGGGTCTGGAACGAGATGCGTTCGATGGTCACCGGCTGGTACAGGGTGCCGGCCGACAAGACAGGCAAGGGATCGTGATGAAGAGCCAACCCATCGTCCGCCTGATGCGCAAGGGCCAGCGCGACCGACGGCACCTGCTGCGCGGCACCGTGGCCGCTGCCGGGGCGGCCCTGCTCAGCGGGTGCGACCGTCTGTCGCGCAACGAGGCCTTCGTCGACGTGCTCAAGAGCGCCGAGCAGCTGAGCCAGGCGGCGCAGAAGATCGTGGCCCCGCGGCCGGCGATGGCCCAGGAGTTCGGGAGCGGCGATATCGTCCAGGCCTTCCGCAGCAACGGCACGCTCGAACCGCCGGATGCCGACTACCAGGCATTGCAGGCGAGCGGCTTCGCCGACTTCAGGCTCGCCGTGCGCGGCCTGGTGGAAAAGCCGGCCGAGTACACGCTGGCGCAGTTGCGCGCGATGCCGGCACGTTCGCAGATCACGCGCCACGATTGCGTCGAAGGCTGGAGCTGCATCGGTCAATGGAAGGGCGTGCCGCTGGCGGCCCTGCTGGGCGAGGCAAGGCCCTTGCCGAACGCACGCTTCGTCGTCTTCCGCTGCTTCGACTCGATGGACGACGCCTCGCCGACCGCGCCCGACTCGCGCTACTACGAGAGCGTCGACTTCGACGATGCCTATCACCCGCAGACGATCCTGGCCTACGACCTGAACGAGAAGCCGCTGCCGGTCAGCAACGGCGCGCCGTTGCGCCTGCGCGTCGAGCGTCAGCTCGGCTACAAGCACGCCAAGTACGTGCGCGCGATCGAACTGGTCGAGAGCTTCGCCGCCGTTCGCGGCGGCAAGGGCGGTTACTGGGAGGACGAGGGCTACGAGTGGTACGCGGGGATCTGACGCCGGTTACCGTGGTTGCATCGGTGTGGGCAAGCCGCAAGCGCGACCGAACCACTCGGCCCAGAAGTCGATGCAGGCCTTGATCTTGGGCAGGCGCTGGCGTGTGCTGGCGGTCACGGCATAGATCGGTACCGGCTGCGCGTCGATGAAACCGGGCAAGACCGGCACGAGTCGCCCCTGACCGACCAGCGGCTCGGCGACGATGGTCGCCATGCGGCCGATGCCCAGGGCCATCAGCACCATGTTGGCCGCCAGGCCTGTGTCGTTGCAGCGCCAGTGGCCCTCGGCATCGAAGGTCGTCACTGCGCCATCAACCATGAAGGGCCACTGGTTGAGCAGGGTGGCCGCGCTGTTGGTGATGAGCCGGTGCTGGCGCAGCTCGTCGGGGTGGCTGGGGGTGCCCGCCTGCGCCAGGTACCCGGGCGCCGCATACAGCGCGCGGCCGAGGCTGCCGATCTGGCGCGCCACCATCGTCTCGGGCAGGCTGGCGACGGTGCGGATCGCGATGTCGATGCCATCACGCGCCATGTCGACCAGCAGGTCGCTCACCTCGAGCTCGATGTGCAGCAGCGGGTGACGCTGGCTCAGGCCGGGCAGGCTCGGCACCAGCTGGTATTGCGCGATGACCGTGCTCGCGGCCACGCGCACCCTGCCGCTGGGTTCGCGCGCCTGGCTGGCAAACTCGCCTTCGAGTTCTTCCAGCGTGGCCCCGATGCGCCGGCAGTAGTCGAGGAAGGTATGGCCTTCGGCCGTCAGCGACAGGCCGTGCGTGGAGCGGTGGATCAAGCGCGCACCGCAGGTCTTCTCGATGCGGCTGAGCGAGCGTGACACCTGGCTCACCGGCACGTCGCGCTCGCGTGCCACCGCCGACAGCGTGCCGAGCGCGGCCACGCGGGCGAACAGCATCAGGTCGTCGAAGGCCAGATCATGCATGGGCGGAATGGTAGGGGCTCGGTGCGTGCGCGCCTTTGCACGCTGCGCAAGACCCATTTGTGCCGCGTGCCGTTTCCGAGTTGCAGGCGCTTGCCTAGAGTGGCTGCACGGACCAAAAAGGAGCTGCCATGACCACCCAGCGCATTCACCAAGACCTGTCACCCCTCGAACACGCACACCTGTTCGAGGCGGCGCGGCGGGCCGGCGTGCAAGCACGGCGCGAGGCCATCGACGCGTTCTGGGCGGCCGTGGGCCGGGTTATCGCCCGTGCACTGGTTGCAGGTCGGCAGAGCCTGCACCGTGCTGCCCCGCCCAGGCATGTCGCTGCCGCAGGGCCTCGGCAGCCAGCGCAGGGCTAGCGCGCGAAGACCTGGCCGATGTCGCCAAAGGCCTTGAACTCCAGGGCGTTGCCGGCCGGGTCGAGGAAGAACATCGTCGCCTGTTCACCGACCTGACCCTTGAAGCGCACCTGCGGTTCGATCACGAAGCGGGTGTCAGCGGCCTTGAGCTTGGCCGCCAAGGCCTCCCACTCGGCCATCGGCAGGATGGCGCCGAAGTGGCGCACCGGCACGTCTTCTCCGTCGACCGGGCTAGTGTGGCGGTGGCCGCACTCGCCCGGTGCCAAGTGCGCGACGATCTGGTGCCCATAAAAGTCGAAGTCGACCCATTCAGGCGCGCTGCGGCCCTCAGGGCAACCGAGCAGCTCGCCGTAGAAGCGGCGCGCTGCTGGGATGTCGTCGACCGGGAAGGCCAGGTGGAACAGGGCTTGGGTGTTCATGGATTCGAGCACGAGCGTCGTCGATCGGTGGGGCGATTGTCGCGTCTTGTTGCGTTTCCGACCAATCCGTAAGGCCTCGTCCTACAGGCTCGAGCGGACGTGCAGATTACGGTGTCGCACCGAAACGCATTACCGCCAACCGGCGGAGGACACCATCATGGCTTCACTCAAATTCCTGCCTCAGGCAGCGACGGCCCTGGCCGGCGCCGCCATCCTCGCCGCCTGCGGTGGCGGCAGCGACGATCCCAGCACCGGCACCATGCGCCTGTCGATCACGGACGCGCCGGCCTGCGGCTACGACTCGGTCTTCGTCACCGTCGAAAAGGTGCGTGTGCACCAAAGCAGTTCGGCCGGCGATGGCGACGCTGGCTGGTCCGAGGTGGTGCTCGCCGCGCCGCAGCGCATCGACCTGCTGACCCTGAACAACGGCACCCTGTTGCCGCTCGGCCAGACCGAACTGCCTGCCGGTACCTACACCCAGATGCGCCTGGTGCTGGCACCGAACACGGCCACCAATCCCTTGGCCAATGCGATCAAGCCGACGGGCGGGGTCGAAACCGCCTTGACCACACCGAGCGCGCAGCAGAGCGGCCTCAAGGCCAATGTGAACCTGGCGGTGCCCGCCGGCCAGGTGGCTGATTTCGCGATCGATTTCGACGCCTGCAAGTCCTTCGTCAAGGCCGGCAACTCGGGCAACTACCACATCAAGCCAGTGCTGACGGTGATTCCGATCCTGTCCACCGCAGGCCAGCGCATCGTCGGTTTCGTCGATCCTTCGCTGGTGGCCGACGGCGCAGCGGTCTCGGCCCAGCTCGCCGGCGCGCCGGTGCGCGCGACCGCGCCAGACGCAACAGGTCGCTTCGAGCTGTACCCGGTGCCCGCCGGAACCTACGACCTGGTGATCACGGCCAGCGGCCGCGTCAACGCGGTGATGACCGGCGTGCCCGTTAGCGCCACCACCTCGACTGTGATCGGCAGCGATGCGGCGCGCATCAACACGCCGGACTCGGCGGCGAGCCATGTCGCGTCGGGCACGGTCACGGCAGGAGGCAATGCGGCCAACACCGGTGCCTCGGTGCGCGCGCTGCAGACGCTGAGCGCCGGCCCGACCATCGAGGTCGGCTACAGCGCAGCCAACGCTGTGACCGGGGCCTACAGCATGACCCTGCCCGTCGGCGCGCCGGCCAGGCTGGCCTACGCTGCCGGCGCGCTGACCTTCACGTTCGCCAGCGACGCGCCGATGGCCGGTCTGTACAAGCTCGAGGCGAGCGCGCCCGGCTTTGCCACCCAGACGGCCAACATCGCGCTGACGATGGACCTCGTGACGAACTTCGCCTTGGTGCCCTGAGTCTCGTCCAGGTCTAGTGAAACGGCCCGCTTCGGCGGGCCGTTTGCATGTGGCGGACTTCAGCGTCGCTCGGCCAACAGGGCCGTGCTCCAGCCGCCGCCGAGGGCACGGTACAGATCGGCCTGCGCGGCAATGACCGCGCGGCGCGCATCGGCCACCTGGGCCTGCGCGCTCAGGGCGGCGCGCTCGGCCTCGATCAGTTGCAGGCGGCTCGACTCGCCGCCGTTATGGCGCAGCCGGGTCAGTTCGGCGGCGCGCGTCAGGGCGCTGGCGCGCTGCTCGGCCAGGCGCAGGCTCTCTGCGGTTTCGCTGCGTGCGCCGAGGGCATTGCGCGCATCGCTGAAGGCGTTGGCCACGCTGTCGCGGTAGTCCAGCTCGGCGATGCGTTCGCGCGCACGCTCGGCGTCACTTTGTGCGCGCAGGCGGCCACCGCCCCAGATCGGCTGGGTGGCCGAAGCCAGCAGGTTCCAGATCAGCGACGGCCCGTCGAACAGGCGCGACAGGTCGCTGCTCTCCTGGCCGAGCGAGGCGCTCAGTGCGATGCGCGGGAAGTAGGCGGCGCGCGCGACGTCGACGCGGGCACCGGCCGCGGCCAGGCGCGCCTCGGCAGCGCGCACGTCGGGGCGATGCTGCAGCAGGTCGGACGGCAGGCCTGCCGGGACCGCAAGCACCGTCGGCGGTGCCACGGGCTGGGGCGCCCGGGCGACGGCCTGCTCGATCAGCGCCCGCGGACTGCGGCCGAGCAGAACGGCTAAGGCCCGCTCGCTCTCGCCGCGCGCACGGTCCAGTCGTGGCAACTGGGCCTCGTTGGTCGCCAGCTCGCCTTCGAGCTGACGCAAATCGAGCTCGCCGATGTCGCCCGCGTTCAGGCGCAGGCGCTGCAGGCCCAGGCTCTCGCGCTGCACCTCCACCGCGCTGCCGAACAACTGACGCTGTGCGTCCTGCGCCTGGAGCGAGGCATAGGCCTGCACCACCTGGGCCGCGATCGCGCCGTACAGCCCGTCGCGCGTCGTTGTGGCCGCCAGCAACTCGGCCCGCGCCGCGGCACTGGCCTTGGCCAGGCGCGACCAGAGGTCAATCTCGTAGTCGGCGTTGATGCGTGCACGGTAGGTGCTGCTGGTCGGCGAGCCCCCCTGCAGCGGCGAACCGGTCTCGGTGATGCGCTGGCGACTGCCGCTGACGGTGGCCGTCAGGCTCGGCTGGCTCTCGCTGCGCGAAAGCGCCAGCAGCGCACGCGACTCGTCGATGCGGGCCACGGCGCGCGCCAGGTCGCGGTTGTTCTGCAGCGCTTCGGCGACCAGGGCATTCAGGGCGGGGTCGTTGAACGTGGTCCACCAATCGGTGGCCACCGGAACGCTGGCCAGCGTCGATGCAGGCAGCTCGAGCGTCGGCGGGGCGGTCTGGCCGGCGGGCGGCAGCAGCGAGGCGCAGCCGCCGAGTGCCACCAGAGCGGCCAGCGCGAGCAGCGCCGCGGAGGCGGTGCTGTCGATAGGGGCGCGGCTCATCGCAGGTCTCCTTCGTCCTTGGGCTCGGCCTCGGCCCGGATGTCGGCCGTGCTGCGTGCCTCGCGCAGCTTGCGCGCGGTGATCACCTTGTAGAACATGGGCACGAAGAAGATGGCCAGGAAGGTCGCGGCCAGCATGCCGCCCATCACCCCGGTGCCGACCGAGCGCCGTGCACCGGCGCCTGCGCCGGAGGAAAACGCGAGCGGCAGCACGCCGAGGATGAAGGCCAGCGAGGTCATGATGATCGGCCGAAAGCGCAGGCGTGCCGCTTCGAGCGCGGCACCCGAGGCGCTCATGCCTTCGTGGAACTTCAGCGACGCGTATTCGACGATCAGGATCGCGTTCTTCGCCGCCAGGCCGAGCAGGGTCACCAGGCCGATCTGGAAGTAGACGTCGTTCGTCATGCCGCGAAGCCACACCGCGGCGAGTGCGCCGAAGGTGCCGAAGGGCAGGGCCAGCAGCACCGACAGCGGCAGCGACCATTTCTCGTACTGGGCCGACAGGATCAGGAACACCATGAGCGCACCCAGGGCCAGCGCCAGGCCCGAGGTGCCCGAGGCGCGCTTCTCCTGGTAGGAGGCGCCGCCCCAGTCGAAGCTGAAATCCGGCGGCAGCACCTGCTTGGCGAGGCGTTCGACCTCGGCGATGGCCTGGCCCGAGCTGACGCCCGGCGCGCCCTGGCCGAACAGCTTGACCGCCGGCAGGTTGTTGAAGCGGTCGAGCGTTTCCGGGCCCGAGGCGAAGCGCACGGTGGCGAGGGCCGACACCGGCACCATCTCGCCGCCGCTGCCGCGCACCCAGATGCGGCCGATGTCGTCGGGCCGCTTGCGGAAGCTCGGCTCGGCCGACATCAACACCTGCCAGGCGCGGCCCGACTTGGTGAAGTCGTTGATGTAGGCGCTGCCCAGCGTGGCCGCCAGTGTGTTGAACAACTCGTCGAGCGGCACGCCCAGGGCCTTGGCGCGCTCGCGGTCGACGTCCACTGACAGCTGCGGCGTATTGGCGCGCCACAGGGTCTGCACGCCGCCGAGCTGCTTGCTCTGCGCCGCTGCGCCCATGAATTGCTGCGAGACATCGGCCAGGCGCTTGGCGCCGCCGTCACCGCGGTTCTGCAGGTAGAGCTCAAAGCCGCCCGCGGTACCGAGGCCGAAGATTGGTGGCGGATTGAAGGCCAGGACCAGGGCCTCCTTGATGTGTCCGGTCTTGCCGAACAGTTCACCGACCAGGGCCGTCACCGGCACGTCGCGCTGGTTCCAGTGCGTCTGGGTCACGAAGATGGTCGCCGCGTTGTTGCGGTAGCCGCCGCCGAGGAAGTCGAAGCCGGTGAAGGCGATGACGTTCTCGTTGGCCGGGTTCGACTTGATGATCTGGATCACCTCGCCGACGACCTTGTCGGTGCGTTCGAGCGAGGCGCCGTCAGGCAGGATCACCGCGGCGATGTAGTAGCCCTGGTCTTCGTCGGGCACCAGGGATCCGGGCGTGACACGCCACAGGCCGGCGGCCAACGCGACCATGCCCACGAACAGCAGCAGGCCGATGCCGGCACGCCGGACCATGAAGCCGACGCCGTTGACATAGCTGCCGGTGACGCGCAGGAAAGTGCGGTTGAACCAGCTGAAGAATCGGCCGGGCTCCTTGTGGCCCTTCTTGAGGATCATCACGCACAGGCTGGGCGTCAGCGTCAGCGCGACGATGCCCGAGATCACAACCGCGATCGAGATCGTCGCCGCGAACTGCCGGTACAGCTCTCCCGACAGGCCGCCGAGGAAGGCGATCGGCACGAACACGGCGCAGAGCACCAGCACAATTGCGATCACCGGCCCCGAGACCTCCTGCATCGCCTTGATTGCCGCCTCGCGCGCCGGCAAGTGCTGCTCGCGCATGATGCGCTCGACGTTTTCGAGCACGACGATCGCGTCGTCGACGACGATGCCGATCGCCAGCACCATGCCGAACAGGGTCAGCGTGTTGATCGAATAGCCGAGCATCAGCAGCCCGGCGAAGGTGCCGATCAGCGACACCGGCACGGCCACCAGCGGGATCAGGGTCGCGCGCCAGCTCTGCAGGAACAGGAACACCACTGCGATCACCAGCACCATGGCTTCGCTCAGGGTGATGACCACCTCTTCGATCGAGACCTTGACGAAACGCGTGGTGTCGTATGGCACCGTGTACGTCATGCCGGAGGGGAAGCGCGTGGCCAGATCGGCCACGGTGCGGTTCACTTCGGCGGCGACATCGAGCGCGTTCGCGCCCGGCTGCAGGAAGATGCCCACCAGGGTCGCCGGCTTGCCGTTGATGCGGCCAATGAAGTCGTAGTCCTTCGCGCCGAGCTCGATCCGCGCCACGTCCTTCAGGCGCAGGGTGCTGCCGTCGGGCTCGGTGCGCAGGATGATCTCTTCGAACTGTTTTGGCTCCGAGAGTCGTCCCTGGGTGGTGATGGTGTAGACCATCTCCTGCGCGCCGCCGGTGGGCGCCTGGCCGACCTTGCCGGCGGCGAACTGCGCGTTCTGTTCGTTGATCGCGCGCGCGATGTCGCCGGTGGTGAGCTTCAATTGGGCCAGGCGGTCGGGCTTGAGCCAGACGCGCATTGCCCAGTCCTTGGCGCCGAAGATCTGCACGCTGGTGGTGCCGGGCACGCGCTTCAGCGAGTCGAGCACGTTCAGCGTCACGTAGTTGCTGATCGAGAGGTCGTCGCGGCTGCCGTCGGGCGAGAAGAAGGCCTGCACCTGGAGGAAGGCCGATGATCCCTTTTCCACGGTCACGCCCTGGCGCCGCACTTCCTGCGGCAGCTTGGCCTCGGCCTGCTTGACCCGGTTGTTCACGGTCTGCGCGGCCTGGTCGACATTGGTGCCGATGTCGAAGGTGACCTGGATCGTGACCACGCCGTTCGAGGTCGAGGTCGAGCCCATGTAGATCATGTGCTCGACGCCGTTGATGGCGTTCTCGAGCGGGGCGGCGACGGTCTGCTCGATGACTTCGGCGCTCGCGCCCGGGTAGATCGCCGTCACGGTGACGACCGGCGGCGCGATCTCCGGGTACTGCGCGATCGGCAGCGAGCGGGTCGCGGCCAGGCCGGCGATGACGATGAACAGCGACAGCACGGCCGCGAAGATCGGCCGGTCGATGAAGAAGCGGGAGAACATGGGCGCGCCTTACTTCGAGGCGGCCGATGCCGGGGCCGGTGCGGCGCCTGCGGCCGGCGGCGCGGAGGCGGCGCCGACCTGGATCGGCGCACCCGGGAAGAAGATGCGCGCCATGCCGTCGACGATCAGCGCATCGCCGCTGGCCAGGCCCTTGGTGATGACCCAGCCGTCGGCCAACTGGTCGCCGACCGTCACTGGCCGCGGTGCGGCCTTGCCTTCGGCCGCGATGTAGACGAACTTGCCCTGCGGCCCCTCGAGCACGGCGCGCGCCGGCACCTTGACCGCGTTCGGGCGCAGCGCGCCCAGCAGGCGCACACGCACGAACTGGCCCGGCTTGAGCGCGCCATCCGGATTCGCGATCTCGGCCTCGGCCTCGACCGTGCCGGTGCTGCCCGAGACGCGCGTATCGCCGAACACCAGCTTGCCGCGCCGCGCATGGATGCTGCCGTCGGCCAGTTTCAGCTCGACCTCGAAGGCGCCGCGCGGCGGCAGTTGCAGCTGGCTGGCCGCGGCCTCGCTGCGCCAGCGCATCTGGTCGGTGTCGGCGATGCCGAAGCGCACCTTCATCGGATCGCTCTGCGTCACGGTAGTCAACAGCAGCTGTGCCCCGGAGACGAGGGATCCTTCACTGACCTGCGAGCGTCCGGCGATGCCGCTGATCGGCGACTCGACGCGGGTGTAGGAGAGGTTCAGCGCCGCCTCGGAGCGGCGTGCCTGGGCGCCCTTCAGGTCGGCGCGGGCGATCTGCTCGGCCGACAGGGCGTCGTCGGCTTCGCGCTGGCTCACCGCCTTGGCCTCGGCCAGCGGTTTCAGGCGCGCCAGCGTGCGTCCGGCCTGGGCGACGCGTGCTTCCGCCGCCGATACGTCGGCGTCGGCGCGAGCCAGCGCGGCCTGGAACGGCGCGGCGTCGAGGCTGTACAGCGACTGCCCCTTCTTGACCGCACCGCCCTCGTTGAAATTGCGCTTTACGACGATGCCGGTCACGCGCGCCCGCACCTCGGCGTCGCGCGCACCGACCACTTGGCCGACATACTCGAAGACCACCGGCACGTTCGCCGCCCGCACGGTCTCGACGCTGACCGGTGCCGGCGGCGGACCGCCCGCGCCCGGGCCGCCCTGGGCTTCACCGCGACCGCAGCCGGCCAGCAGCAGGACCGCGCCGAAGGCCAGCAAGGCGGCAGCAGCGGTGCCGGCGGTGGAAGCCAGGGCCGGGTGGGGCGTCGAAGGGGGGGCGTTGGCCGGCATGGAAGGATCCTCCTGGAGCGGTTCGTATTGGATGTTCAGCGCAGGTTCATCGACACGACGAACGGGGCACGTCGGATTCGACGTGTCTCGTCAACGGCAGGCGACAGGGCGGGGACGGTCCGGGGAGGGCGGGCGAGCGCAAGCGAAGCGGGGCGGCTCGCGGGCATGGACGTCCTCCTGGGCATGTCTTGGTCTTGTCGCACGAACCGTGCCTTGTGGGCGCGTGGCGAGTGAGAGGACGAAGATAGCCGATCGCGGCGATCGCCGCTTTCGAGGCAAGGAAAAGGGCCCACTCGGGGCCCCTTGACAGCACTGTGCGGCCCGGATCCCCGGGCGCTGGCGGGTCTCTTCAGTCGATCGCCGCGAACAGCAGTAGCCCGCCCAGACCGAGCCCGCCCGCGGGCAGGCCCCAGCGCTCCCACTTCGACACGGCGTCACCGGCGACCACTTCCACTGGCACGGGCGTGCTTTCGAGGACCTTGTTGGTGACCGAGTCCTCGAGCATGCGCGTGATCGAACTCTTACGTGCCGTCCCCATCACGATGTGGTGCACGCTGAGGCGCTGCGCTGCAGCGCAGATTTCGGCCGCGCGGTCGCCGACCGTCCAATGAACCTGGTGCGGCACGCCGCTTTGCGACAGCAGGGCCACGGCGCTGGCCATGCTTGCCGTCGCCTGGTCCTGGTGCCAGGACGATCGGTCGTGCTGACTGACGAAGCGCGCGATGTGGCGCGACAAGGGCGGCTGAACGTTCAGCAGATGCACTTCGAGTTCATGGTGGCGCCGGTACTCGCCGACCGTCTGCTGCACGGCCCGCAGGGCATTGGCGGAACCATCCACGGGCACAAGGACTTTCAACATGCGCGGTTCTCCTTCGGTGTCGAGTGTATCGGTGGGGGCGGCAGCGGCCTGGCTGGCGCGCAGGGGCAGCTGGCGGTCGAATGCGGCCAGGCGCGCATGAATGCGTGATTCGAGCTGGCGGTGGTTCTTGACGAATCCGATCCACAGCACCAGGGGGATCAGCAAGTAGGCCAGCGCGGTCGACAGCGGGGCCTCGCGCAACCAGGGCTGGATGACCGGCTCGCTGGTCATCATCTTCACAGCGGTCAGCACCAGTACGCCGGACCCGAAGTAGACGACGCCGGGATAGCGGTCGACCAGCTTCAGCACGAGGGTGCTGCCCCAGACGACGATCGGGATGCTGATCACCAGGCCGGCGACCACCAGCAGGTAGCTGCCGTGCGCGGCACCGGCCACAGCCAGTACGTTGTCCAGGCCCATCAGCGCATCGGCGATCACGATGGTGCGCATTGCGCCCCAGAAGGTGGTGGCCGCGGGGCTGCTGTGTTCGCTGCCGTCGTTTTCGTCGGGCAGCAGCAGGTGGTAGGCGATCCAGACCAGCATTGCCCCGCCGGCCAACAGCAGACCGGGGATCTTCAACAGCCAGACGACGATCACCGTCATCAGGGTGCGCACCGCGATGGCGCCTACCGCGCCCCAGATGATGGCGCGTTTTTGCAGATGCGGCGGCAGAGCCCGGGCGGCCAGGGCGATGACGATGGCATTGTCGCCGGCGAGCACCAGGTCGATGACGATGATCGCCAACAGGGCAGAGAGGAATTGGCTGGCGTCCATCGGGGCTCCGTCGCTGCAGTTGCGGACAGCCAATTTTACGCAGCGCGCGGCATCGACTGTTCGCGATTCGCGATCGTTCGCGAATCGCGAATGATGCCGTCCGCGCTCGGGATCGATGGCAGAATCGTTGCGTGCCGAGACCACGGGGTCGAGGTGCAAAGCAAAGCGGGAGTAGTTCCGTCCCCGGTTCGCCGAGGATGCCGTATCGCCGTCAATACGGGCCGAAAGGCCTCGGTGACACGGAATGCCGTTGCGGCATGAATCAGACCTTTGCCTTTCCTGGCTTTACCGAGGAATGGCAATGACGTCACCGCATGTTCCGGTCGCGCCGCGTCGCTTGTTGCGGCACGGTCTTCTCCCCCAGCTCGCCGCGTTCGAGGCGGTCCTGCGCCTGGGCAGCGCCGCACGCGCCGCCGAGTCGCTGTGCATCGCGCAATCGACTCTGTCCGGCCACCTGCGCAAGCTCAGCGAGACGCTGGGCGTGCGTCTGTTCGAACTGGACGGCAAGCAACTGGTGCCGACCGCAGCGGCCCGGGCCCTGATCGGCACGGTGGACGAGGTGTTCGAGGCGCTGACCCGTTGCGACCAGGCCCTGATGCCACTGCGCAGGCCCGTAGGCGCCGGGTGGCGCGAACGCATCGACAATGCCGGGCCATGGTTGCAATCGCCGCTCTGACACCGAACGCGCCTGCCTGGCGGGCCTGAACATGCGCAAGGCGGACCATGGCGGGCTGGTCTATTCGACCGATGGCGGGCGCATGTGCCCGACCTGTCGCCGACCAGTGCTCGGCTGCGTCTGTGCGACCACGCGGGCGAGCACCGGCAGCGGTGACGGGATCGTGCGTGTTGGCCGCGAGTCCAAGGGCCGCGGCGGCAAGACGGTCACCCTGGTGCGCGGGCTGGTGCTCGACGAAACCGCGCTCGCGACCCTCGGCAAGCGCCTGCGCACGGCCTGCGGCACGGGCGGCACGCTCAAGGACGGGGTGCTGGAACTGCAGGGCGATCACGCCGAGCGCGTGAGCGACTGGCTGCGCAAGGAAGGCTGGACGGTCAAGCGTACGGGCGGCTGATCACGCGGGCTTGTCGCGCCGGCAACGGCAGCGCGCCGCAATGTGAACTTAGGTAAAGCCGGGCCTCTCGCGGGACGCCCCTGTCGGCCCGCTGCGGCGAGCCGCGTTAGCCCGAGCGGGGCTTGTGTCTGCTTCGGTGCACTGTCGACCCGATGCGCGACGGCCTCTCCTCGACCAGCGCTCATCCCATGCAACTCAGCACCGACGTCGGCGCGCTCCGCTCTCGCCGCCCATCGCTGGCGGCCAGCCTGCCGGCGTGGATCGAACTGGCCTTGGTGCTGGCCGCGATCGCGGCCCTCATGCCAGCGTTCGATCGTGTGAGCGGCCTTGGCGACGGGCGCGACCACCGCTTCGCCGAAGGCGGGCTGCTGGTCACGGGCCTGCCGGAGCCCAGCTTGCCAGCCGTTTGCACCGACCACGGCTGGCGCGCCGAGGGCACGTTACGCGAGCGCCTTTGTGCGGGCGTCGCCACGGCCACCACGGCGCCAATGACGGCGCCCGAGCGCGGCCTGCCGCTGGTGCTCGAGCAGGCCGTCGCGCGCGCTGGCCAGGCCTTGCTCGCGCCGCTGCGCGAGGCCGACGAGCGATTGCAGGCCCTGCACCGCCAGCAACGCGAAGGCGGCGGCGACGTGCGCGACATCGCGTCGAGCGTCGCTTCGATCGAGGCTGACCTCCAGCCCTACATCGAGCGCTATCGGCTGGGCGCCAGAGACGCCGCCGGACCGCTGGCCCTGGGCTGCGCCGTGCGCTGGGCCGAGGCCGCGTCGACCCTCGTCGCGACGCAGGACACCGGCGTCGCACAAGCGACGGCGCGGGCCAATGCCGTGCTGCTGCTGGCCGCGGCCGTCGATGGTCGCAGCGCCACCGCCGCACTGGCCAACGCCGCGCTGCTGCCGCGGGCCGATGCGCTCGGGCCGGGTTGTGAGGACGGCGCCGTGGCGGCGCTCTCGACCACTGCTGCGATCCTCGGTGACGCCCGCCAGTCTCTGGTCAACGCGCGCAAGAACGAAGCCATGCGCGCCTTGCTGGCATCGGCCGGCGTGCAGTGGGCGTGCGCCATGCTGCTCGGTTATGCCTTGCTGGTGAGCAGCCGTCGCGGCGTGCGACCGGCCTTCGGCGTGGCCGGTGCACTGGCGACATGGGCCGTGGTGGCCTGGCTTGCGCGGGTGCCGTGGCCCTTTGCCGGCAGTCGCGCCTTCGAGCCGGCGCGGCAGGCTCCATGGGACCAGGCGCTCTCGACGCCGCCAGCCGCCTTCGTCTCTTGGCTCGCGGTCGGCGCCGCGCTGTGTTTACTCTGGGGCCTGGGCCGCAACCATGGCGAGGCCGCCTCTGCGACCGGTCAGGCCATGAGCACGCGCCTCGGCTATCCCGGTCTGGTGCTGGCCACCGGCCTGGGCGCCGTCCTGCTGCTCGACCTGTCGGCCAACGGCCACGCCGTCAACCGCTACCTCGCGCTGTACCACCAGGGCCACCTTTGGCTGGGCATGTTGCTGTTCTCGGTCCTGCTGTTCCTGCGCCGGACACTGGCGCGCACGCTGGGTTGGGTGTTGGCGATCGTCGGTGAAGCGGTGCGCGGTGCGGCGCTCCGGCTCGGCCCCGCAGGCGTGGCCGTCAGCGTCGGCCTCGCGACCTTGGCGGCCTTGGCACTCTTCGCGCTGGCGCTGTCCAACTTGCGTCAGCTCACGTCGGAGCTGGGGCGCGTGTGGTTGATCGTCGGCGCGGCCTGGTTCTTCTTTCTGCGTGGTGCTTCACTGGCCGAACGGCTCGCGCGCGCAGGCCCCGCCGCACTGGCTGTTTGGCGCTACTTGTGGCCCCTGCTCTTCGTCGTTGCGGTGCTGATCGGCGCCATGTTCGTGACGCGCGACATGGGCCCGCTGCTGATTGCCGGGTACGCCTCCGGCGCCTTCATCGCTGCCTCGGCGGCGATGTGGTGGCACCTGCGCAGCGGCCGCACGCTGGGTCCGCTGGCGCTGGCGATCGTGTTCTTCGCGGCCTGGATCGGCGTGGTCACGCTGGCGCTTTTTCAGCTCGGCAACATCGACAGCGTGACCGCCACGCGGCTCGAGAGCCTCGCCGCGCCGCTGGCCTCGACCAACGACCAGGCCGCGCTCGTGTCGTGGTTCCAGCGTGCGGCGCCGGCGGGCGGCTTCGGGATCGGCGCGGTGCCCTGGTGCGGCTTAGCGCCGGCGGGACAATGCAGCGGCGTTCCGGCGCAGATCCACAGCGACTACACCTTCAGCGCCATCGTCGGTGTGTTCGGCGCGGCGGCGGCATGGGCGGCTGCGATCGGCTGCGGCCTGTGGCTGCATCGCCTCATCCGCCACCACGGGCGGGTCACGCGGGGCGAACCGCGCCTCGTCGCTAGGGCAGGCCACCTCGCCTTCGACGGCCAGGCGCTGCTGAGCTGGATCGGCGTGGCCTGGGTCGTGCTCACCTTGTGCCAGCTGGCAGTCACTGTGGCCGGCAACCTGGCCTTGCTGCCATTGACCGGCGTCACCTTTCCCTTCGTCAGCTTCGGCATGACCTCGCTGCTGGTCAACCTGACCTTCCTCGCGTTGTGCCTGAATGTCGACCTGCCCACCTACCAAGAGGGCGGAGGCCGCGATGCCTGAACAGCGTGGTTCGTTACTCGGCTTCGCGATCGCGGCCAGCGTCGCGATCCTGCCCATCATGCTGGGTGTCGTGCTCTTCGTGGCGAAGGTCCATCCGGCCGAATCCGATGACATGGTGCGACGCCCCGGGGCCCAGCGCTATGTCAGCGTGCGCCACGTCGCGGCGCTGAAGACCTTCGAAGCGGCGATCGCGCCGCGCGCGGGGCTCGCAGCACCACCGCCCAGCGCGCAGCAGGTCCTCGACGGCCTGCCGCGATGCCGCCCAGAATGGGTCGCGGGATGGCGCGCCGCCGATTGGCTGCCGCGCCTGTCCGGCATCGGCACAGCGCCCCCCTCGCCAGCTGAGCTCATCGCCGCCCAGCTGGCCGCGCTTGACGCAGCCTTGCTGCGCTTCGGCAGTCGGCCGAACGCCCGCGTCAGCCAACCCGTCGGGCTGGATGCCGTGCGTTGGTTCAGCCTGGCCGATGAAGCCCTGGGCCGTGCGATCAAGACGCCCGATTACCCGGAGCGGCAGTTCCATCTGCGCTGCAGCGACCTGACCGCCGCCCTGGCGGCGCTCCTGCATGCCGACGCGCGCATGCTCGACAGCCTGGCATGGCGCGGCAGCGAAGGCAGCACGGTGCTGGCGCGCTGGCGGCCTGATCAGATGAGCGAGATCTCGGCGCACCATGTCGCGCGCCGCAACCCCTGGCAAGGCGTTCCCGGTTGCGTCTACCTCGGCGCTCAGACTGGTGTGAATGGGCCGCTTGCTCCGAGTCACTTCGTCGCCGGCCCGCGCAGCGTGCAGCGCCGGCTCTGCAATGCGTTCGAGGGCAACGGTGCGGCGGCCGCGGCCGTCTCGGCCCCGGTGGCCCTGGTCGGTGAACCTGGGGTCGCTGATCCCGTTGACGACACGCGCTGGATGGTGCCGCCCTCGCTGCACACCATGCTGCAGCCACTCGAGCCGCTGCGTCAGCCTTCCGGTGCGCTGTATCGGCTCTACACCGACGCCGGCCCGGAAGCGCTGCCCGGAGTGGCGACGAGCGGGAGCGCTCCGAAGCGCATCGTGCTCAACGGCGCCGCCATCGACATGGGGCTGTCCATCGCACTGACGATCGACCCGGCGCTGCAGGCGCTGGCCCAGCGCACGGCCGCCTGCTACACCGGGCGCCACGATGTCTGCCGCGCGCTCGGTCTGCGCCGCCACGACGACAAGGCGCAATCGATCGGCCAGGCCCTGCTCGAAGGCGCGATGGTGCGCATGGCTGCGGTGGCGGTGATCGACGTGGCGAGCGGGCGCATCGAGGCCTTGGCGGGTGCGCGCTCGCGCTGTGCCCGGCAGGAGGTCGACGGCCCCGGGCGCGACGCGAGTTGCGACACCCGACTGCCTTACCCAATCCAGTACCGGCCCGATGC
Source organism: Pseudomonadota bacterium (assembly GCA_040384625.1). Taxonomy (GTDB): domain Bacteria; phylum Pseudomonadota; class Gammaproteobacteria; order Burkholderiales; family Burkholderiaceae_C; genus CADEEN01. The sequence continues at coordinate 108,954 of JAZKIW010000091.1, forward strand.
GCTGCTCAATCCGGCGGTCTTCCACGATGCGATGCCGGCCTCGACGGTCAAGCCCATCATGGCCGCCGCCTTCCTTTCTGACCCCGAGGTCGGCGCACGCTGGCTGGCGGCCGAGCGCAGCGCCATGCAGCGTGACGCTGCACCAGCGCGGGAAAGCCTGCGCGGCCAGTTGCTGCGTTCGGACTCGGCGCGCTTTCTCGATCGCATGTTCTGCCTCGACAAGGGGCCCGGCCCTTGCGAGCGGCCGTGGGCGGTGCAGGCCGCGGCGTCGGCGTTCGGCTGGAACGCCGGCTGCGCCGAGGCGCCGGGGCGACACGCCGACTGCGGCAAGCACGACCTGCTGTTCGGACGCCCGATCGACGATCCAGGCGCGCCAACATCCGTGCGAGCGCCAGGCTTGGCGGTGGCCTACGGGCGCCTGATGAGCCAGCCACAGGGCGGCCAGCTCGGCGCCGCGATGCGGCTGATGCCGCGTGCGGCACTCGATCCGGGCATCGTGCGGCGCTGCGCCGCCGGTGTCGATGGTCGGCGCGTGAGCGACGATGACTGGGAGAAGTGCCGTGGCGGGGCCGTCGTCGACGTGGTGGCCGAAGGCTGGGGCCAGGGCCACGCGCGCGCCAGTGCGCTGGGCATCGCCGGCATGATGGCTTCGCTGGCGGCCGCCGCGAACGGCCAGACCGAGTTGCTGCGACCGCACCTGGTCGAGTCGCTGCACGCTGCGGGCGGCGGCGCACCACCGCTTGCCCTCGCGGCCGACCTGGCCCAGTGGCGCCGCGCCGCACAGCAGCCCAATCGCTTGGCGCCGCAGGCGGCCGAGGTGATCCTGAGTGGCCTCTCGTACAGCCACCGCAGCGGCACCGCACGGACGGCTTGCGAACAGGTCTTCGATGCGCAGCGCTGTCGTGACATCGGCTGGCTGGCAGGCAAGACCGGCACGCCGAGCTTCCCGAACGACGGGATCTCGCTCGACGAACTGGCGCGCCTGTGTCCGGGCGGCGTTGCCGCGGCGCACACCAAGCCCGGCACCTGCAGTTCGCTGCGACCCTACAAGTGGTACGTCGCCGCGTACCGCACCGACCAGAGCAGCATTGGGCCCTGGACCAAGGTCATCGCGGTCCTTACCGAGCGCAACTGGCTGCAGCGCAACGGCCAGATCCATGGTGCCGGGGACCACGGCCCGAACCCGTCGGCCGAGATCGCCCTGCAGATCGCCGGGCACCAACTCGGCCTGCTGGCCGGAGCGGCGCCATGACCGCCTCGACACGGCAGCTCCGTGAGGCCACGAGCCATGACGCCTTGCCGGCGCCGCTGGTCTGGACCTTCGACGGCCCGTTCGAGCACTGCCTGGCCGACCTCGAGGACACACTGCGACGAGCCCTCGTGATGGTCGGCGACGTGTCACGGCTGGCGCTGCTGATCGACCTCTCGCTGCCGGCCCTGAAGCAGCGTGTCGAGGCCGGCGACGCGCTGCAGCCGGCCTGGGGACTCTTCCTCGAACGCCTGCAGCGCTACGGCTTGCCGGCCGGCCCGAGGGTGCGCCCGCGGCGCGAGGCCGGGCCGCTGGCGACGCTGGTGATCGGCTATCGGAATTGACGCAAAGGAGCTGAAGATCATGACAGTCAAATCGTGGGTTCTCGACCGGGCACACCGGATGAATGGGCTGGCGGCGCGCGGCGACCTGCCGCCGCGTGAGCCGGTCGGTCCCGCCGCGACGGTGCCACCAGGGCAGCCCGGCAACAGACCGCCCGCCAGCGCCGGCGACGCGGCGCTGGCCGGGGCCGCACACCTGGGCGCCTACGCCGGTCTGATCGGTGCCATCCGCGACGAGCTCGAGCACTTCGTCGCCAGCCATGTGCGCCTGCACCTGGCCATCGATGAGCGAGACCGATTCCTGCTGACTTCGATCCAGGTGCAGTGCCGCGACGCCGGCCAGCCGCGCCAGTTGCTCAGGGGCTTCATGCACGAGTTCAAGCCCGAGCAGGTCAAGCGCTACCTGGCACGTGAAGTGATCGCCGGATTGCCGAATGCCGCCGCCATCGACCTGTCGCAGTTCGCTGGCCTGGTCGACGTGGAGGACACGAGCGCAGGCGCCGACGAAGACGGGGAGTACCGCGAACTGCTGGAGGCCTTGCGCAGCACGCCGGCACCGGTCGCCGTTCGCCCCTACGACGTGAGCGTCGTCGGGCGCTGGACCGAACTCGATGCGCCACGGCCAACCGCGCCAGTGCAGCCGCGCGCGCCGGTGGTGGGCGCAGGGCTGACGCCGATGGCCGGCCAGCGTTGCGAGTTCGAGCTCGAGGACGCCGATGGCCCGCGCCGCGTGGCCCTGCAGTCGGTGGTGCCGGGGCGCCGCTATGTGGTCGGAAAGGGCGAGAGCTGCGACATCCGCGTCAACGCCACCTATGCCAGCCGCCGCCATGCCGAGCTGTGGTTCGACAACGGCAGCTGGTGGGTGGCGGACGCCGGCTCGACCAATGGCATCCGGGTCGAGTCGAGGGTCGGTGCGCAGGATCCGGGCTGTTCGGTGATGCTGGCGGCTGAGCAGCCGCTCCTGCTGCAGGAGGGCGCGCGCATCGTCCTGTCCGCGCGTGCCGAGGGCCCGGCCGGTGACTATCCGTGGCTGGCCCTGAGGTCGTCGCTTGCGGCAGCGACGCGCATCACGCCCATCGCAGCGTCCGCGGCACCGAAGACGCCGCTGACCGCCATCCTCGCGGCGCCGCCGGCCGAACCCGCGTTCAAGCTGACTGCGCTGCAGAGCAGTGGTCCGCGCAGCCTCGAACTGCACACGGCTTCGCTGCCCCTGGGCATCGGGCGTTCGCGCAACCAGGCTCTGGTGGTCGATCGTCACCACGCAGGCGTATCGGGCCACCACCTGGAGGTCCTCGACCTCGACGAGGACGGCGCCTCGGTGCTGGTGCATGGAGACAACGGCGTGTGGCTCGATGGCGCGCACCACGGCCCTGGCGCGCGTTTGCATTGGCGGGCGGGACAGACCCTGGTCCTGGATGCTTCCTCTGCCGACGCGCCCGCCTGCCAACTGACGCTTGCGCGCGAACCACGGAACTGACATGACCTTGCCCCCCAACGTCTCGTCGTCGAGCCTGATCACGCCGCTGGAGCCGTGCGAGCCGCGATGGCCGCGCGAGGCCGCACGCGCCGTCACGGCGGCCCGCCAGTCGACCCACAGCACGGCGTTCCGGCGCATCGAGGCCGCGGTCGCCTCCGCGTGCGGCAGCCAGCACGAAAGCAACGAAGACGCCCACAGCGCGCTCGATGCGTCGAGCGCCGTGTTCGTCGTCGCCGACGGCGTGGGCGGCGGTGCCATGGCGCAGATGGCGAGCCGCCAGCTCGTTGCTCAGCTGCACGCGGCGCTCGACGTCGCGGCGCTCGATGCCGACCTCGTGCGCCGAGCGATGCTCGACGCCGACCGCGCCATCGCACGGCGCATCGCGAGCGTGACCGACGCCCCGGGTGCCGCCACCGTGGCCCTGTGCGCGCCGGTGAACCTGCTGGCGTCGAAGTGGCTCATCGCCTGGGTCGGCGACTGTCGCGTCTACCGCCTGTCGGCGCGTGCCCCACGGGCCTTCGAGCTGCTGACCCGCGACGACACGTTCCGCCATCTCGACGAGCTGCCGCCCGGGGGCGGCGCGCTCGACGACCCGGCACGCATGGTCGGCAACGGCGCGATCACCGGGGCGAACCTGGCATTCCACGACCTGGCCTCGGGCGACCTGCTGGTGTTGTGCAGCGACGGCGTGCACAAGCATCTGGACACTGATGCATGGTCGAGCCTGCTGACTCAGCGTGTTCCGCTGGCGCAGCGCTGCGAGGACCTGATCGGCCGCGCTCGCGCCAATGGCAGCGTCGACGATGCCACCGTCCTGCTGGTGCAGCGCGGCGCCTTCAGTCTGCCGCGCCCGCGCTGGGTCACGCACCTGACAGGGACGGGCACTTCCGCCGACGGTACCGGGGGCGCGCAATGACACCGGCCGACATCGACCGCGTTTTCGGCCGGGGTCGCCTGCGCATGGTGACCGGCGAACACGTCGAGGTCTTTCGCGAAGCGTCGCTGCCGGGTGAACGGCGGCGCTACACCAAGCGCTTCCTGGCCACGGCGGCGGGCGACTTCCGCCACTGGACCGAGCGCGAGTGGCGCATCCTGGCGCGCCTTGTCGGCCACGGCATCGGGCCTGTGCCCGACGTCGTGCAGTTCGATCGCGGGGCCGTCGACCGGCCTGCCCTGGTGCAGACCTACGACGCAGGCATCACGGTCGATCACTGGGCGACCCTGCTGCCCGTGCAGCGCGACGGCAGCGTGCTGCGCCACGTCTTCGAAGACTGCGCCCATTGGTGGGCCCTGGCGCGCCACAGCCTGGTCGCGCTCGATGCCATTCACGGCCTGCAACTGGTGCATCTGGACCTGAAGGCCGACAACGTCTGCATCCCGTTCGATCCGACGGACTTCGATCCGCGCGCGCCCGGCCAGCTGCTGCGCCCGCGCTTCGAACAGATTGCCCTGATCGACTTCGCGTTCTCGCTCGTTTCGGGCGAGAGCCTGACGCGTGCCTTGCCCATCGCACGCCAGCACGACTATGACTACCAGTCTCCGCGCCTGCTGCAGGCGCTGGAGGCGGGCAGCCGAGGCGACTTGCTGCCGACGCGACAGCTCGACTGGCGTTGCGACGTGTTCAGCCTGGCAGCGATGTTGCGCCGCTACCTGCCCGAACCCGAAGGACCGCTCGCGGGCGGCTGGACCCGACCACGCTATGCCCAGGCGCGGGCGCTGGTGCGGCGCCTGCTCGAAGCCCACGATGCCGAGCCTGCGACGCGGCGCCCGCATGCCGAACTGCTTGCGCTCACGGCCCATGCGCTCGATGACACTGACCTGGCCGCCTCGCTGGCGCAGGGCTGGACCCTGGCGATCGACAGCGAACCGATCGGTGGTGATTCGCCGACCCCGGTGACCCGCATCGCGATGCCGATCAGCATCGATCCGCAGGCCGGCTCCCCTGCCATCGCCCGACTCGACCAGGCTCAGGCAGGACGCGTCCGCGCACGCCGTGTCGGAGCGGGCGTGGCGGCGGTCGCGCTGGCCGCCATCGGCATGCCTTTGCTCTACGACGCCTGGAGGGCGCCGCGCGAAACCGACACCGTCGATGTCCGGCCGGCGCCGCCGGTGTCGATCGCGCCGCCGACGAAGCCACCGGCGGAGGACACGCTGGTGCTGGCGAAGGCCCCCGAACTGGCGCGCGAGGCCGCGGCCGTCGTCGCGCCCACGCCGGCGAGAGAGCCTGCACCTGCACCCGATGCAATGCCTGCACCTGCACCTGCGCCTGCGCCTGCGCCTGCGCCTGCGCCTGCGCCTGCGCCTGCGCCTGCGCCAGTGCCTGTGCCTGCACCTGCGCCAGTGCCTGCACCTGCGCCAGTGCCAGTGCCAGTGCCAGCGCCTGAACCTCGCGCAGTCGCCAAGGCCAAGCCCGTGCCAACACGCGCCGTCGCGGCGCGGCCACGCGTGGCGGCACGTGCCGAGGTGACTGCGGCAGCGCGCCTGCCCATTCCGGCGCCAAGGTCGCTGTCCGATCGGGACCGCGCCCTGGCGTGGCTGACAGAGCGCGGCCCGGCCCCGCGCGCAGGTGCGCGGCCGGGGCTCAATGCCTGGCCCGCGGTGGCCCTTGCACCGGCGTCTACCGCCGCGGTGTCGGTGCCTGGGGTCGCTTCGGCGCCTCGATCGACGATCGCCGTGGCGCCCGCGTCATCACTCCCACCCGCGCCGACGCCGGCACCCGTGCAGGCACCAATGCCCATGCCGACTCCGGCACCTGTGTCGCCAGTGCCTTCGGCCCCGCCCGACTTTGCGACTTTGGCGAGCGAGCTCATGCGGACCGATCTGCCTCGCGTCGTGCAGCGCGCGGAGCAGCGCATTCAGCGCGTCTTGAACGTCGCAGCCCAACCTGACACGGCATGGCAGGACGAGCAGATCCGGCGCGCTGCCGGCGCCCTGCGCGACGGCCCAGAGGAGCCTTTGCGGGCACTCGAGCTGGCAGCCGACGACGCGCAACAACTGCATGAAGCTGCCCGGGCCGCGTACTGGCGCAGGGGCAATGCGCGTGAAGCCCACGGCCTGCAGCTGAAGGCCTTCGGCGCCAACCCGCGTGATGCCGACATCGCCAGCAGCCTGGCCTTCCTGTCCTTGAAGCTCGGACCACCCCAGGCGGACGTGGCGCGACAGATGGCGCTCTATGCCCTGAGCCTGCAAGGCGCCGGGCCGTCGGGCGGTCGCGTCGAAGACTGGACCACCTTGGCCATCGCCAGTTCGCTCACCGGGCGCGAGCGCGACGCGCGCAATGCGTGGTTCGTGAGCTTGGCGCTCGCGCCCCAGCCTGAGCGCCAGTGCCGCGCCGCCATCAATGCCTATTCGGTGCATGGGGAAAGGCTGCGCTCTGCCGTCGAGGCGATGCTGTACCGCGCACACGCGTCAGGCCGGGCCGAAGGCTCCGCCATGTGCGAGTGGCCGCCGCACTGGATGGCCGGTCGGCAAGTGCGCTGACGAGAGGCGCGTGCCGGCCGGCACGCGGCGGCGTCGAAAGGCGCGGACAATCGCCGCGCATGCAAACCCTGCTGAACCTTACCGATCACGCGCCCGCGGCCGCGCTGATCCTGGGCCTGATGGTGGCGGCCAGCCTGCTGACCCTGTCACTTGCGCCGACGGTGCTGGAGCGGCACCTGTTCCGTCCCTACTGGCTGCTGCGCCGACGCGAGTTCCACACCCTGTTCACCAGCGGCTTCTTGCACGCCGATCTGGCGCACCTGTTCTTCAACGCGTTCACGTTCTGGGCCTTCGCCTTCTCGCTCGAGCGTGCCATGGGCACGCCGCGTTTCGTGGCGCTGTACCTCGTCGGCCTGCTGGTCAGCGATGCCGGCACCTGGCTCAAGCAGCGACTCAACCCCGATTACCGGACCCTGGGCGCCTCTGGGGCGATCCTCGCGGTGCTGTTCGCGTCGATCGTCTACACGCCTTCACAGGCGATCTACATCCTACCGATTCCGGTGCCGATCCCAGCGCCGCTGTTCGCACTGGCCTACCTGGCCTATACGGTCTGGGCCGCGCGCCAGGGGCAGGGGCGGGTGAACCACGATGCTCACCTGGGCGGTGCGCTGGCAGGGATCGCCTTCGTCGCGGTCACCGATGCCCAGGCCCTCGGCCAGGCCTGGCGCCACTTCCTCGGTTGAGGTGTGCTGAAGTCCCGGCCGCGTGACGCGGCCGGGATTGCTTGTCTACTGTCGCTGCTGGATCCCGGCGATGGCCCAGTTGCGGCTGTCGTCCTTGGGCTTCACCAGGTGCCAGACCTCGTCGAAGGGCTGGGCCTCGGTGCCGGTCTCTTCGCGGATCAGGCCCTGGAAGCGAACGCTGACGATCTGGCGCTCGGCCTCGTCCGCGAAGTCGAGCACCTGGGCATCGACCTTCTCGACGTCGGTTTGCTGGGCCACGCCGCCGCGGTCTTGCAGGTCCACGCGCAGCGACGCGAACAACTCCGGCGTCGTGAAAGTGCGCAGGTCGTTCAGGTCGGCGCTGTCGTTGGCGGCCTGCATGCGGATGAAGATCATCTTGGCCAGGCGCTCGAAGGCCTCGCTGTCGAAGCCGGCGGGCAAGCTTGGCGTTGCGGCCGAGGAGGCAGAGGCAACGCCGGCGAGACCGGCCACCGCCAGTGGCGGCTGCAGGGCGGAACCGATCACCGGGGTCAAGGCTTCACGTTGCATAGCCGGCTGCATGCCCGGCCGCTCGTCGACAAAGCGCGTCGGCACGGCGGCTGGCGCGCTCGCGGCTGCACCGGCCATTGCCAGCGGCGGCTGTTGTGCGCCACCGGCAAAGCGCCGCATCAGCAGGCGGATGACGAAGAAGGCGGCCATGGCCAGCAGCGCGATCATCACGACATTGGCCAGGCCCTCGCCCATGCCCAGGTGGCTGAACAGCGCGGCCAGGCCGAGGCCGGCGGCGAGGCCCGCGATCGGGCCCATCCAGGAGCGCTTGGGTGCGGCTGCCGCCGCGGTGGCACCCGCCGTCGGCGCGGCGGCGGCATTCGGCGCGGTCGCGGGCGTGGCCGGGGTGCTCTGCTGTACCGGCTTGTCGGGCGTGCTGCGCTGCATGCCCGATGACCTGGCGCCACCGAGGCGCTTGGCGTCGGCATCGGCAGGGGCCAAGGTGAGCGCTACGCCGGCCATCAGGAGGGCTATCAACCAGGACTTGGACATCTTTGCTTCCTTGCGTTTCAAATCGAATTCGGTGCCAGCGTCGGCCATAGGGGGCCGGCCACCGACCTTATACGCCCAAAGGCGCTGTTGACACGGGTGCATTACCCTGTTGCCTTCGTTGCCAGGAGTTCTGCATGAAGACACGCGCAGCCGTCGCCTGGAAGGCCGGTGCCCCGCTGACGATCGAGAGCGTCGACCTCGAAGGCCCGAAGGCCGGCGAGGTGTTGGTCGAGGTCAGGGCCACGGGAATCTGCCATACCGATCAGTTCACGCTCTCGGGCGCCGACCCGGAAGGCCTGTTCCCCGCCATCCTCGGCCACGAGGGTGCGGGGGTGGTGCTCGAAGTCGGCCCGGGAGTCACGGGTTTGAAGCGGGATGACCATGTCATTCCGCTATATACGCCCGAGTGCCGGCAATGCAAGTTCTGCCTGTCGAGGAAGACGAATCTGTGCCAGCAGATCCGCGCCACCCAGGGCAAGGGCCTGATGCCCGACGGCAGCTCGCGCTTCTCGATCGCCGGCCAGCCGATCCTGCACTACATGGGTACGAGCACCTTCGCCAACCACATCGTGGTGCCCGAGATCGCGCTGGCCAAGATCCGCCCCGACGCACCTTTCGACAAGGTCTGCTACATCGGCTGCGGTGTTACCACCGGAGTCGGTGCGGTGCTCTTCACCGCCAAGGTGGAGGCGGGCGCCAACGTGGTGGTGTTCGGCCTGGGCGGCATCGGTCTCAATGTGATCCAGGGCGCGAGGATGGTCGGTGCCGACAAGATCATCGGCATCGACCTGAATCCGGCGCGCGAGACGATGGCGCGGCAGTTCGGCATGACGCATTTCATCAACCCGAAGAACGTCGACAACGTGGTCGACATCATCGTGCAATTGACGGGTGGCGGTGCGGACTACAGCTTCGAGTGCATCGGCAACACGACGACGATGCGCCAGGCGCTGGAGTGCTGTCACAAGGGTTGGGGCCAGAGCGTGATCATCGGCGTGGCCGCGGCCGGGCAGGAGATCGCGACGCGGCCGTTCCAGCTCGTCACGGGCCGGGTCTGGAAAGGCTCGGCCTTCGGAGGGGCGCGTGGCCGCAGCGACGTGCCCCGGATCGTCGACTGGTACATGGACGGCAAGATCGCGATCGACCCGCTGATCACGCACACCCTGAAACTCGAGGAGATCAATGAAGGCTTTGCGCTCATGGATCGCGGCGAGTCGATCCGCTCGGTGGTGGTGTACTGATGCCCGAATCGATCGACTTCGCCTTGCGCGGCGAGCACATCACGCTCGATGCCCTGCTCAAGGCTAGCGGCCTGGCCGGCAGCGGCGGTGCGGCCAAGATGCTGATCGCAGACGGCGGCGTGCGCGTCAACGGTGCGCCGGAGAGCCGGCGCGGGCGCAAGCTGCGCCCGGGCGATGAGGTCCAGCTCGGCACGCAGTGTGTGCGGGTGCTCGGCGACTGAGCCGATCCGCTGCGCCGCCCGACATCACGCATCCTTCGATGCAAGTCGCCGACCTCCGCCAGCGCCTGCGCGACCTGGGCGCCAACGCCGGCCACGAGGCGCATGTTTTGCGGCGCTGGGTGCAGGCCAAGCCGCAGGACGGCGGCCGCCGTCGCATCGAGAACTACCTGCCACAGGCCTTGCGCGCCGAGTTGCCGGCGATCGTCGAGCAGTTGGCGGCCCTGGCGCGGCTGAGCGGCGAGCATGCCGCCGAGGACGGCTCGGCGCGCCTGCTCGTGGCGCTGGCCGATGGGCAAACGGTGGAGAGCGTGCTGCTGCCGCGCGGCGGCCTGTGCGTGTCGACTCAGGTCGGCTGCGCGGTCGGCTGCGTGTTCTGCATGACGGGGCAGGGCGGCCTGCAGCGCCAGCTCGGCAGCGCCGAGATCGTGGCCCAGGTCGCGTTGGCGCGCAGCCTGCGTCCCGTCAACAAGGTCGTGTTCATGGGCATGGGCGAGCCGGCGCACAACCTGGACAACGTGATCGAGGCGATCGACCTGCTGGGCAACGAAGGTGCGCTGGGCCACAAGAACATCGTGTTCTCGACGGTTGGCGACCCGCGTGTCTTCGAGCGCCTGCAGGCGCGGGGGTCGGGCCGCGTGAAGCCGGCACTGGCCCTGTCGCTGCACACCACCAAGCCGGCCTTGCGCGCCGCGCTGTTGCCGCGTGCGCCGAACATGGCGCCGGCCGATCTGGTGGCGCAGGGCGAGCGCTATGCCCGCTTCAGTGGCTACCCGATCCAGTACCAGTGGACCCTGCTCGAAGGGATCAACGACGGCGACGACGAGGTCGAGGGCATCGTGGCCTTGCTCAAGGGCAAGTACGCGATCATGAACCTGATCCCCTACAACAGGGTCGACGGGCTGGCCTACCGGCGGCCTTCCGGTGAACGGGCAGCGGCGATGGCACGTGCGTTGCACCAGCGCGGCGTGCTGACCAAGCTGCGCCAGTCGGCCGGCCAGGATGTAGACGCCGGCTGCGGCCAACTGCGGGCGCGCGCGCTGGACGGGGGGCCTGCGCTGCGCCGGATTCCGATCGCCGCCGTGGTGCGCGAACGCTCGAGCGCCGTGGCAGTGTTGAAATAGCGACCCGAACCCGACGCGGCTGCGACCCAGCCACCGAGCGATGCACTTCGACGACAACGAGAGCCTGACGCAGGCCACGGCGCGCAACGTGCGCGATGCGCTGATGGAAGACATCGGGCGCGGCGACTGGACGGCCCAGTTAGTGCCGGCGGGACGGCGCGTGCAGGCCCATGTCGTCGCCAAGGAGGCTGCCGTGATCTGCGGCCGGCCCTGGTTCGATCGCTGCGTGCACAGCCTCGACGGCGCTGCCCGGATCGATTGGCAGGTGGCCGAAGGCACTGCCGTCGCCGCCGGCACCCTCGTCTGCCGCATCGAGAGCGAGGCTCGCGCCTTGCTCAGCGCCGAGCGGCCGGCGCTCAATTTCCTGCAGATGCTGTCGGGCGTGGCCGGCGTCACGCGACAGTACGTCGATGCGATCGCCGGGGTCTCACCGAACCCGCGTGGCTGCGCCGTGCTCGACACCCGCAAGACCCTGCCGGGGCTGCGCCAAGCGCAGAAGTACGCGGTGCGCGTCGGCGGCGGGCAGAACCAGCGCATGGCGCTGTGGGGCGGCATCCTGATCAAGGAGAACCACATCGCCGCCGCCGGCAGCATTGCCGCAGCGCTGCAGGCCGCGCGTGCATTGCAGTCGGAGGTCGACATCCAGATCGAGGTCGAGGACCTCGCCGAGTTGCAGCAGGCCCTGGACGGCGGCGCCGTCAACATCCTGATCGACGACTTCAGCCGCGAGGACATGTGCCGCGCGGTGGCGCTGAACGCCGGCAGGGCTCTGCTCGAGGTGTCGGGCGGGGTCGACCTGGCGGTCGTCCGTGACATCGCCGCCACCGGCGTCGATCGCATCTCGGTCGGCAAGCTGACCAAGGATGTGCGCGCGGTGGATCTGTCGATGCGCGTGACGGGCTGAAGCTCAGACGCTGTAGGACTCGCAGGTCGATGGGTGGAACAGCTCGTCGACCGACATCAGCCGCGCCGACAGGCCCTGCGCGTGGTGGTGGCGCACGAAGGCTTCGAGCGTGCGCCGCGCCGGTGCGACGCCATACGACCAGAAGTCATGGCCCATCGTTTCACGCGCGGCTTTCAGCTGCTCTTCGACGAACGGCAAGCTGACCTTGGCCGCCGAGGTGTCGGACAGCGCCTCCAGCGCCACGGCCTTGGCCTGGCTGAAGGCCTTCAGCACCGCGCCGGGCAGCCAGCGGTGCCGCTCGGCCAGGGTCTTGCGGATGCCGACCACGTGCATGATGGGGAACACGCCCGTGCGGCGGTAGTAGTCCTTGGCCGCCGCGGTCGGGTCGTCGAACAGCCAGCCCACGTTCGGATTGCTGGCGGCCGCGCCGCCGGGCGGACGCGGAGCGATGAAGCCGTCGATCTCGCCGCGATCGAGCATCTCCGAGATGGTCGCCCCCTCAGGCGCCGCTTCGACGCGCACGGCGGGTGGCAACTGCAGCTTGATCTTCTCCGGACGCCCCGGGGTGTCGATGCCGCCGCGGACCCAGGTCACGTCCTCGGGCCGCACGCCGTGGTCGTCCTGCAGGATCGCGCGCGCCCAGACATTCGCAGTGAGCTGGTACTCGGGAACGCCAATGCGCTTGCCCTTGAGGTCTTCGGGCCGCCGGATGCGGTCCTTGCGCACGTAGATTGCGGTGTGCCGGAAGGCGCGTGAGAGGAACACCGGCACCGCGATGTACGGACAGTCGCCCTGCGAGTGCTTGACCAGGTAGCTCGAGAAGCTGAGCTCGCTGACGTCGAAGTCGCCGTGGCGCATGGCGCGGAAGAACATCTCTTCCGGCGTCAGGGTCATGTACGTCGCGTCGACGCCGTCGACCAGCACGCGCCCGTCGAGCAGGGCGCGCGTGCGGTCGTAGTCGCCATCGCGACCGAGAGTTGGAGCCTGGACATCGCCGCCTTAGAACGCCGGAATGCCGGTGATCGCCCGGCCGAGGATCAGCGCATGAACGTCGTGCGTGCCCTCGTAGGTGTTGACGACCTCCAGGTTGACCATGTGGCGCACGATGCCGAACTCGTCGCTGATGCCGTTGCCGCCGAGCATGTCGCGCGCGGTTCGGGCGATGTCCAGGGCCTTGCCGCAGTTGTTGCGCTTCAAGATGCTGGTGATCTCGACCGAGGCGCTGCCGTCGTCCTTCATGCGGCCCAGGCGCAGGCAGCCCTGCAGGCCCAGGGCGATGTCGCTCAACATGTCGGCCAGCTTCTTCTGCACGAGCTGGTTGGCGGCCAGCGGCTTGCCGAACTGCTGGCGGTCGAGCACGTACTGGCGAGCGCGATGGAAGCAGTCCTCGGCCGCGCCCATCGCGCCCCAGGCGATGCCGTAGCGCGCGCTGTTCAGGCAGGTGAAGGGGCCCTTGAGGCCACGTACCTCGGGGAAGGCGTTTTCCTCGGGGCAGAACACGTTGTCCATCACGATCTCGCCGGTGATGCTGGCGCGCAGGCCGACCTTGCCGTGGATCGCGGGGGCGCTCAGGCCCTTCGCGCCCTTGTCGAGCACGAAGCCGCGGATCTGGCCGCCATCGTCCTTGGCCCAGACGACGAACACGTCGGCGATCGGCGAGTTGCTGATCCACATCTTGCTGCCGCTCAGCGCATAGCCGCCGGCCACCTTCTTCGCGCGCGTGACCATGCTGCCGGGGTCGGAGCCGTGGTTCGGTTCGGTCAGGCCGAAGCAGCCGATCCATTCG
>JAZKIW010000092.1:0-32030 GCA_040384625.1 Pseudomonadota bacterium
ACTGCGGCGAGGCCTGCATGCTCGGGCGCGCCATGCTCAGCAAGCGCGGCGTGCCCTTTACCGAGCGGACCGCAGAGACCGAAGACGAACGGGAAGCCTGGACCCGCCTGGTCGGCGGCTTCGAAGCGCCGGTGCTAAAGGTCGGTGAACAGACACTGCGCGGTTACGTTCCGGTGTCGTGGGACGAAACGCTCGATCTGGCCGGTTACCCGCGCCAGTCCGCGCTGCCGGCTTCTTACCAGGCGCCACCCGCGATTCCGTTGCTCGAGCGGCGACCGGCAGCGCCGCAGCGCACCGCTCCGCCGCCGGCTGCGCCCATCGCGCCGGCTGGCTCAAACCCGGGCGGCATCCGCTTCTGACGCCGACAGCTTGAGCTGTCGCGCCGGCCAGCGCGCGGCCACCAGCATCGCCGCCATCAGCCACATTGGCGCCGCATTGCCCGCCACCAGCGCGAGCAGGCCAAAGCCGACCGGCATCGTGATCGTCGCGACATTGGTGAAGACCATGCGCAAGGCCAGGGCCTGGCCCTGACGGTCCGGCGGCGCGGCCTGGTGCAGGGTCGACAGCACCATCGGCTGCACCGAGCCGAGCGCCACGCCGAGCAGGGCCGAGCCGATCATCATGCCCACGGCGCCGGGAAGCCACGCATAGACCAGCAGCACGGCGCTGCCGAGCGTCATCGCGGCAAGCAGTGCGCGACGCTCGTCGATGCGATCGGCCCAGGTCGAAATCGCGATCCGCACCACGGTGGCGGCCACTGCGAAGGCGCCGAGCACGAGGCCGATCGCCGATGCGCTCAGCCCACGCGCATGGCCCACCACCGGAACGGTGAAACTGTGCGCGTCCCAGGCTGCGGCCATCGCCACGTTCACCCACAGCAGATTGCGCAGGACGGGCATGCGCAACAGCTCGAAGGCATGACCGGGCGCCACGCGCGGCGACTCACCCGGCGGCAAGGCGGTGTGCGGCACCCGTGATGCAGCGGCCACGGCCACCAGCGGCAGCAAGGCGCCGAAGGCGAAGGCAGCGCGAAAGCCTGCCAGGTCGATCAGCAAGCCGGTGATGACCGGGGCCAGGGTGTTCGACAGCGCCGGACCGAGCGAGACCCAGCTGAACACGCGCTTCAGGTCGCTGGCGTCACGCGCCATCAGGCCGGCCTCGCGCTGGATCGCCACTGCCGCGACACTGACCGCCCCGCCGGTCAGAAGGCCCGAGACGGCGAGCGACGCCAGGTGTTGGGTCATGACCGGCAGCACCGCACCGCCCACGGCCATGGCGACCGCCCATTTCACCGGCCGGTGGAAGCCGAAACGATCGGCCAGGCGCCCGGCCCACAGCGACAGCACGATCGGCGCCACCGCGTACAGGCTGAGCAAGCCGCCGACGACCCAGTCCGGGTGGCCCTGCTTCAGGACCGCGAGGCTGGCGGCGACCCGGGTGGCGGCCATGCAGGCATGCAGGCCGACCAGGGTCGTGATGACCATCAGGAAGGCACTGCGCGGCGCGGCCCGGCTCATGCGGGATCGCGCACTTCTTCGTCGTCCCGCGGATCGACGATGGCGTCGCCGAGCAGGTCCACGGTCCGTTCGGCCGGCATCGCTTCCACCGCCTTCAGGCGCCGCGTCATCATGTTGCTGCGCGTTTGCGCCTGGTCGATGGTGTTCGCCGCCTCTTCGAGCTTCTTCTTGGTCTTGGCCAGCACGTCGCCGAACTTGGCGAACTCGGTCTTGACGGCACCCAGCACCTCCCAGACTTCGGCCGAGCGCCTTTCCAGCGCCAAGGTGCGAAAGCCCATTTGCAGACTGTTCAGCGTGGCCAGCAGCGTGGTCGGGCCCGCGAGCATTACCTTGCAATCACGTTGCAGGCCCTCGACCAGTCCCGGCCTGCGCAGCGCTTCGGCGTACAGCCCCTCGGTGGGGACGAAGAGGATCGCGAAGTCCGTGGTGTGCGGCGCCTGGACGTACTTTTCGCTGATGGTCCGGGCCTCGCGCCTGAACCCGGCCTCGATGGCCTTGCCCGCGGCCTCGGCGCCGGCCACGTCGGCACGCTCCTGGGCATCCATCAGGCGTTCGTAGTCCTCGCGCGGAAACTTGGCGTCGATCGGCAGCCACAGTGGCACGCCGTTGCCGCGCTGCCCCGGCAGCCGGATGGCGAACTCGACGCGATCGTTGCTGCCGGGCACGGTCTCAACATTGGTCGCGTACTGCTCCGGCGTGAACACATCCGCCAGCAGCGCACCGAGTTGCACTTCACCGAACACGCCGCGGTTCTTGACACTGCTGAGTGTGCGGTTGAGCGAGCCCACGTCGCGGGCCAAGGTCTGCATCTCGCCCAAGCCCCTGTGCACCTGCTCAAGCCGCTCGGCCACCTGCTTGAAGCTCTCGCCCAGGCGTTGCTCGAGAGTGGCTTGCAGCTTCTCGTCGACCGTGGCGCGCATCTGCTCGAGGCGCTGAGCGTTGTCGGTCTGAATCGCGCTCAGCTTGGCCTCGACCGTCTGCCGCACTTCCGCCATGCGATTGTCATTGCCCTCGGCCAGCGATCGCAGCTGTTCGGCCTGCGCCTGCCCGAAGCGGTGCAGCGCAGCGTCCTGCGCTTCGCGTGCCGCGCGGCTCTGGTCGGCCAGGCCCTGCTGCATCGCGGCCAGCTGGGTGCGGAAGGAGTCGATCTGCTCGTTCTGCGTGCGCGCCACGTCGCCGGACTGCGCCAGCAGCGCCTGCTGCATCGCCGACAGGCTCGACGCCAGTTCCTGGCGTGTGCCGCGCGCGCTGTCCTGCACATCGCCACGCACGCTGCGTTCGAGTCGCTCGGCCGCGTCGGAGTCGCCACGACGCAGCGCAAGCCACAACACCAGCACCACCAGCAAGCCCAGCAACACGAGCTGGGCGATCGGAATCCACGACGGCATGGACCCGATTGTCATCGGGAAAGGCGGGGCGATCAGCTCAGCAGATCGAACAGCGCACGTGCCACCACTTTGGTGGCCCGGCGCAGGTCTTCGAGTTCGATGTGCTCGTCGGCTCGCTTGGCATTGCTCTCCAGCACGCTGCGCGGGCCGCAGCCGTACAGCACGGCCGGGATCCCGCGTTCGCAGAACAGGCGCGCATCGGTGTACAGGGGCGTGCCCGAAGCACCGATCGGCTCGCCGAACACCGCGCTGGCATGCTTGCACAACGCATCGACCAGCGGCGCGTTGCCCGGCAGCGGGCTGAGCGCGTGCGCCAGCAGCATGCGCTTGACCTCCACCGTCACACCAGGCGAAGCGGCCACCGCCTCGGCGATCACGCGGCGCAGAGTCGCCTCGACCTCGACCGGGTTCTCTTCGGGAATCATGCGCCGGTCGAGCTTGAGCACCACCTTGCCCGGCACGACATTGGTGTTGGTGCCGCCCTGGATCAGGCCGACGTTGAGGTAGGGGTGGGTAATGCCCTTGACGCCGCTGCGCACTTGCTTGTAAAGCGTGTTCTGGTGGTAGAGCGCATTCAGCACTCGCGTGGCAGCCTGCAGCGCATCGACCGCCGTGTCGGGCACCGCCGCGTGGCCCATCTTGCCGTGCACGCTGACCTCGAGCTGCAGGCAGCCGTTGTGGGCCGTGACCACCTGGTAGCTGAAGGCCGCGGCGATCAGCAGGTCGGGCTTGATCAGGCCCTGGGCCAGCAGCCAACCCGGGCCGAGCTCGCCACCGAACTCCTCGTCGTAGGTGAAGTACAGCTCGACGCCGCCCTTGAGCGGCGCGCCGAGCGCCTCGAGCGCGCGCGTGGCGAAGGTAAACGTCGAGAAGTCGCATTTGCTGACCGCGGCCGCCCGGCCGTAGAGGCGGCCGTCGACCACTTCGCCGCCGTACGGGTCGTGGGTCCAGCCCTCGCCGGGTGGCACCACGTCGCCGTGCGCGTTCAGACCGATCGTTTTGCCCGCACCGTACTTGCGGCGCACCACCAGGTTGGTGACCGACTCGAGCCCGGCCGCCTTCACGTCGGCGGCCGGCACCGCGTGGCGCTCGGCCTGCAGGCCCATGCCGGCCAGCAACTCGGCCGTGCGTTCGGCGTGCGGCGCGTTGTTGCCCGGCGGCGTGTCGGTCGGTACCTGGACCAGGGCCTGCAGGAAGCGGATCTGCTCGTCGAAGTGTGTGTCGATCCAGGCGTCGAGTTGTTGATGGGCGTTCATTCGGAATCGGCTGCCAGTTGTTCAATCAATTGCTGAAAAGCGTTCACCGCGAGTTCGGCGTCGTCGTTGGTGATCGACTCAAGCGGGTTGTGGCTGATGCCGCTGTTCAGGCCGCGCACGAAGAGCATCGCCTGAGGCATCAGCTCGTGCAGCTTCATCGCATCATGGCCAGCCCCGCTGGGCATGCGGTGCAGGGGCAGGCCCAGCGCGGTGACGGCGTGCTCCCAGCGCTGCTGCCAGGCAGCATCGCTCGGCGCCGCAGCGGCGCACATCGTCTGTTCCAGCTTGAAGTGCAGGCCCCGCCGCTCGCAGATGCGCTGCAACTCGGCACGCACGTCGGCGGCGCAGGCGTCGCGCACGTCGTTGGTCGTGGCCCGGATGTCGAGACTGAACTTGCAGCGCCCGGGCACTACATTGATCGAGCCGTTCGGCACCTCCAGCATGCCGACTGTCGCCACCAGGTGCGGCGCGCTGGCGCCACGGCGCTCGACATACAGCGTCAGCTCGGCAGCGGCTGCTGCCGCATCGCGCCGGCGATCCATCGGCGTGGTGCCGGCGTGGCTGGCCATGCCGACGATCTCGCCCAGGTAGCGCACGCTGCCGTTGATCGAGGTCACGACGCCCAGCGGCAGGTCGATCTCGTTCAGCACCGGCCCCTGTTCGATGTGCACCTCGACGAAGCCGAGGTAGCGGGCGGCATCGCGCGCGAGGTTCGGAATGTCGGCGATGCAAAGCCCGGCGTGCTCCATCGCCTGGCGCATCGTGATGCCGTCGGCGTCGCGCTGGTCCAGCCATGTCATGTCGAAGTGGCCGGTCAGTGCGCCCGAGCCGAGGAACACCGCCTTGTAGCGTTGGCCCTCCTCTTCGGCGAATCCCACCACCTCGATGCCGAACGGTAAGCGCCGGCCCGCTGCGTGCAGAGCGCGCACGCAGGCCATCGGCACGAAGATGCCCAAGCGCCCGTCGTACTTGCCGCCGTTGCGGACCGTGTCGTAGTGCGAGCCGGTGAGCAAGCGCAGTGCGGCGCGGTCACTGCCGTGATAGACACCGACGACGTTGCCGACCTCGTCGATCTCGACCTCGTCGAAGCCGCAGTCGGCGCGCATCCAGTGCGCCAGCCGCTGCGCGCAGGCGCGGTGCGCGTCGGTGAGGTAGGTGACCGTCAATTCGCCCCGCTCTGCATAGCCCGGGTCGCTGTGCGCGGCCAGACGCTCAGCCCAGTCCCAGACCAGGTTGCCGAGCTCGGGCACATGGCCGAACTTGTCGTCCAGACGCAGTTCGGCGACACGATGAATGTTGCGCAGGCACTCGGCAAGCTCGAAGTCTGGATGGTTCTCCAGGCGCCGGGCGAAGGTCGCGATGATCTCGGCCTTGTCCAGGCCCTGCGCGCGCGGCCCGCGCACCGCCAGGATGAAGGGAAAGCCGAAGCGCGCGTTGTAGTCAGCGTTGAGCTGCTGGATCTGCGCAAACTCTTCTGGGGTGCAATCGGTCAGGCCGGCCTTGCCCTGCTCGTGCGTTGATTCCGCTGTCAGCGTCTTGCTGACCATGGCCTTGCCGGCCAGCTCGGGGTGGGCGCGGATCAGGGCCTGCTGCGCATCGCGCCCCGCCGCGCGAACCACCTCGACCAGCGCGAGCTTCAGCTGCGCCAGGCTCGCGAAGGGTCGCTGCGGCAATGCCCGCTCGGCGATCCACGGCGAGTGCTCGTAGGTGCCGAGCAGCATCTCGGCCGCATCGGCAGCGCTCGCCGCATTGAATTGCTCCAGGGTCAAACTCACCGCTGTCACTCCCACATGAAGGCAGTCGAGGCATCGAACGGATGCGCGGCCTTCCAGTGCCGCGCGATGTCGATGCGGCGCGTGATCCAGACCCGATCGTGGCGCTGCACGTGGTCGAGAAAACGCTGTAGCCCGCGCAACCGACCAGGTCGGCCGAGCAGCCGGCAGTGCATGCCGATGCTCAGCATCTTCGGTGCCTCGTCGCCCTCGGCGTAGAGCACGTCGAAGGCGTCGCGCAGGTGGCTGAAGAAGTCGTCGCCATGCACGAAGCCTTGCGGCAGCGCGAAGCGCATGTCGTTGGTGTCCATCGTGTACGGCACGACCAGGTGCGGCGCCAACGCACCGTCGCTCTTCTTCACCTGGAGCCAGAACGGCAGGTCGTCGCCATAGTGGTCGCTGTCGTACTCGAAACCACCGTGATCGGCGACCAGGCGACGCGTGTTCGGGCTGTCGCGGCCGGTGTACCAACCCAGGGCGCGTTGCCCCGTCAGGCGTTCGATGATCGCCATGCCGCGTTGCAGGTGCTCGCGTTCGGTGGCTTCGTCGACGCCTTGGTACGAGATCCAGCGCCAGCCGTGGCAGGCGATCTCGTGGCCGAGCTCGACGAAGGCGGCAGTGACTTCGGGCGAGCGTTCGAGTGCCATCGACACACCGAAGATTGTCAGCGGCAGGCGGCGCTTCTCGAACTCGCGCAGCAGACGCCACACTCCCGCACGCGAGCCGTACTCGTAGATGCTCTCCATGCTCAGGTGCCGTGCCGCGAAAGCCGGCGGGTTGAACATCTCGGACAGGAACTGCTCGCTGCCGGCATCGCCGTGCAGCACCGAGTTCTCGCCGCCCTCCTCGAAGTTGAGCACGAACTGCAGCGCCACCCGAGCGTTGCCGGGCCAGCGTGGGTGCGGCGCCGTGCGGCCATAACCTCTCAGGTCACGCGGATAGCGAAGCTCGTTCATATCGCCTCAGGTCGTTCGGTTCAGGTCGAGTGCGGTCGCAGCGCGGCCAGCAGGTCGGTGGTGCGCGGATCGAGCTGCAGGTTGCGCTCGACGCTGGACAGGTGCTGCTCCATCAGGCGCACCGCCGCTCGGCCATCGCGCCGGGCCAGGGCTTCGACGATCTGCACATGTTCCTGCTGCGAGTGCTCGGCCGAATGCGCCGACTGGTACATCAGCGAGATCAACGACGAGCGGCTCAGCAGGTCGGCGAGCAACTCGGCCAGCACCTCGTTGCCCAGAAGGCGAGCGAGCACGACGTGGAAGTCGGCCAGCAGGCGCGTGCGCCCCGGCACATCGGTGCGAGCCACCGCCTCGCGCTCGTCGCGCAGGTGCGAGCGCAGCTGCACGATCTGCGCATCGCTGATGCGCGCGGCGAGCTGGCGCACCAGCGCCGCCTCGATCATCGCCCGCAACTCGAACACCTGGCGCGCTTCCTCAACGCTGGGCATCGCGACGAAGGCGCCCCGCGCGGGCTCGAGCGTCACCAGGCGGTCCCGGCTCAATTGGTTCAGGGCCTGACGCACCAAGGTACGCGAAACCTGGAAGATATCGGCGATCTTCTGCTCGGCAAGCTTGGTACCGGGCGCGAGCCGACGTTCGACGATGGCCGCGGTGATCGACTCGACGATGCGCTGAGTGGCGCCGGCCGTGCTGCGCTCCGGTGCCGACGCGCTGCGCGGCCGGCGCGGCCGGCTCCGCGCCGGCACGGCGGCGAGCGGTTCGATGACCTGGAGATTGGCGCGGCTGCGGGGCATGGGCGAAGGGGCGGCGTCGGAGCTTGCCAAGTGTACGCCAGAGTGTATACACTTTGCACTGTCGCCGCGGAGCCCGGCCATCGCCGGACGTGACAATCGCTCCTCACAGAGCCCGCTGTGGTGAGGGGAAGGTGCAGCACCGCTAGGCTGTGCATTCCGGGAATGCGAGGACGCGATGGACACGTATCTGCTCGATTGGGCCAACCTGCTGCTGCGCTGGGCCCATGTCATCACCGCGATCGCCTGGATCGGCTCCTCCTTCTACTTCGTCTTTCTCGACAACAGCCTGACCCGCCCGAGCGCGCCCGAACTGCTCGACAAGGGCGTCACCGGCGAGCTGTGGGCGGTGCACGGCGGCGGCTTCTACCACCCTCAGAAGTACCTCGTCGCTCCGAAGCAGATGCCGACCCACCTGCACTGGTTCTACTGGGAAAGCTACAGCACCTGGCTGACGGGCTTCGCGCTCTTCACGGTGCTGTACCTGTTCAACGCCGGCAGCTTCCTGATCGACAAGAGTGTCTATGACTGGTCCGCCGCGGCGGCCATCGCGGCCTCGCTCGGCTTCCTGGTGGTGTGCTGGTTCGTCTACGACATCATCTGCCGCGCCTTCGGGCAGAAGAAGCACGGTGACCTGATCGTCGGCCTGGGCGTGCTGGTCTTCGTGGTCTTCGCCTCCTGGCTGGCCTGCCAACTGTTCGCCGGGCGCGCCGCCTTCCTGCTCGTCGGCGCGATGCTGGCCACGACGATGAGCGCCAACGTCTTCGTCTGGATCATCCCGGGCCAGCGCAAAGTGGTCGCCCAGCTCGAAGCCGGCCTGCAGGTCGACCCGGTCTACGGCTGGCGCGCCAAGCAGCGCAGCGTGCACAACACCTACTTCACGCTGCCGGTCCTGATCTCGATGCTGTCCAATCACTATGGCTGGCTCTACGCGGGCAAGCACAACTGGCTCGTGCTGGTGCTGCTGATGCTCGTCGGCGCCCTGATCCGGCACAGCTTCGTCGCCCGCCACAAGGCGCTGGTGGAGGGGCGCCGCGTGCCCTGGGAACACGCCGCGATTGGCACCCTGGCCCTCGTGGGCCTGGCGATCTGGCTGGCGCCGCCGCCCGTGACTCAGCAGACCGCCACCCCAGCGCTGTCTTTTGGAGACGTGAAGGCCGTGATCGATCAGCGCTGCGCGATGTGCCACAACGCCACGCTGCAGCAGAAGAACGTGGCCCTGCACACTCCCGAACTGCTCAAGCAGCACGCGCAAGCCGTGTACCAGCAGGCCGTGGTGCTGAAGCTCATGCCGCTGAACAACGCCACCCAGATCACCGACGCCGAACGAACCCTGATCAAGCGCTGGTTCGAAGCCGGAGCGCCGACGAATTGAGACTTTGTCTGGGCAACAATCTCGGCTTCACCACCGGATGCGGGCCGATGTCAGCCGCAGTGGGATCGTGGAGACTCGCTTGACGCCATCGACGCAGCCCCTCGCCGAGCAGCAGCACCTGCTCAGCCTGTTGCTGCGCACCACCTCGCAGGGCTTCTGGTTCATAGGGCCGGACGCGGTCACGACCGATGTCAACCCAGCCATGTGCACCCTGCTGGGCCGGCCGCGAGAGCAAATCGTCGGCCGCAGCGTGTTCGAGTTCTTCGGCGGTACCGATCTGGATCTGGTGCGCGAACAGGTCGCGCGGCGTCGTGACGGCGAGGCCGGAACGTACGAGGTCGGCATCACGCGCCCCGACGGCAGTCGCGTGCACTGCATCAACAACGCCACCCCGGTCCGGGACAGCCAGGGCCTGTGCCTCGGGTCCGTCGGCTTGTGGACCGATGTCACCCAGCGGCGCGGCGCCGAGGCCGTGCTGCACACCTACGAGCTGGTCACTAATTCGATCGGCGACATGGTCGCCGTGATCGACGAGAACGAGGTCTATCGCCTGGTCAACGACGCGTGGTGCCGCAACACCGGCTTCTCGCGCAGTGATGTACTGGGTCGCCGAGTCCTGGACATCTTCCCTGCCGAGACCAGCAAGGAGCGCCGGATCGCCACCGCCGATTGCATCCGGCAGCAGCGGCAACGCGTGGTCCGCGCGCCGTTCGATGCGCCCGGCATGAGGGGTCAAGTCTTCGAGACGACGTACCACCCCTATGCCGAGGCCGGCGGGACGCGGTTCGTGGTCGCGGTGACGCGTGACGTCAGCGAACAGGAGACCAACCGCGAGCAGTTGGCGGCCAGCGCTGAGTACCTGCACCGCACCCTGAACGCCACTGGCGACGCCGTCTTCGCCACCGATGCGAGCGACCAGAACGAACCGGTTCGCTTCGTCAACGAGCAGATGTTGACGATGTGGGGCGTGCCTCTCGACCAGGCCACTACCCTCACGCCGGCCGAGATCACAAGGCGTTCGAGGCCGCTGTGGATCGACGCGGATGCGGAGGAACGGCGCGTCGACGAAATCGTCGCCGCGAATCTGCCGCAGGAAACCCAGCTGCATCTGCGCGACGGCCGCGTGCTGCTGCGCCGCTGCATTCCTGCGCGAGTCGGGGGGCGCTACCTGCGCGTCTGGAGCTTTCGCGACATCACGGCCGAGCAAAGCGCGCTGCAGCGGGCGCGAGCGAGCGAGGCCGAACTGCGCTCGCTGCTCGACGCCTTTCCGGGCTACATCGCGCGCCAGGACACGCGCCTGGTCTACACCTATGTCAACGCGCTGCTGGCGGCGCGCTTGGGGTTCAGTGTCGAGCAGATGATCGGGCACTCGGTGGCTGAACTGATGGGCGCCGAGCGCCACGCCGAGGTGCGCGCCCTGGTCGACCGCGCATTGGCCGGCGAGCGCGTGACCTACGAGCGCCGCCACCCGGGTGGTGCCACAGACCAGGTCTCGCTGGCCGTGCGTGCCGCCCCAGGCTCGGAAGAGCCGGTGATCTACACCTTCGGTGTCGACATCAGCGACCGCAAGCGCGCCGAGCAGGCCCTGGCGGACAGCGAGGCCGAACTGCGCGTCCTGCTGGAAGCCTTCCCGGGCTACATCGCGGCGATCGATCAGGACTTCCGCTACACCTACGCCAATGCGCGCATGGGGCCCCTGTTGGGCCTGCCCCCTGAACAGATGATCGGTCGCCATGTGCGCGAGGTCGTCGGCGAGGAGCGCTTCCAGGCCCTGGCGCTGGAGATTCAGCGCGCCCGCAGCGGCCAGCCTGCGATCAGCGAACGCCACTACCCGGCCAGCGCGACGCGTGCGGCGCTGGACCTCGAGGTCAACCATGTGGTCGGCCCGCCGCGGCGCGACGGCCGCTGGACCTGCTACGTCTTCGGCCAGGACATCACCGCGCGCAAACGCGTCGAAGCCGCCCTGACCGTGTCGCGCGACGAGGCCGAACGCGCCAATCGTGCCAAGTCGGCCTTCCTGTCGGGCATGTCGCACGAACTGCGCACGCCGATGAACGCGATCCTCGGTTTCGGCCAGCTGCTCGTCGCCGACGCGCAGCCGCCCTTGTCGGTTCGTCAGCAGCACGAGGTCGGCGAGATCCTGCACGCAGCGCGACACTTGCTGGACCTGATCAACGAGATGCTCGACCTGGGCCGCATCGAAGCCGGCGAGCTGGTGGTCGAGCGCGTGGCGATCGACGCGAAGGGCTTGCTCGAGGATTGCCTCGGCCTGGTACAGCCGCTGGCCCAGGCGCACGGCATTCACCTGCTGGACGCCGACCCCGGGCCCGCCGGTGCACCTATGCTGGCCGACCGCACGCGACTCAAGCAGGTGCTGCTGAACCTGCTGGCCAATGCCATCAAGTACAACCGGCCGGGCGGCGATGTGGCCCTGGCTTGCCGCCGCGAGGGCGATGCGATGCGCATCACCGTGCGCGACCATGGCCGCGGCCTCAGCGCTGCCGATCGGGAGCGCCTGTTCCAGCCCTTCGAGCGCCTCGGCGCTGGCCAGACCAATGTCGAAGGGACCGGCATCGGCCTGGCGCTGAGCCGGCGACTGGTCGAGGCCATGGACGGCACGATCGGCGTCGACAGCGAGGTCGGCCGTGGCAGCGTGTTCTGGGTCCGCCTGCCGTTGGCGCCGCTCTCGGCGCGCCCTGCCGCCGTCGCGGCGACCGTGCCGCCGGGTACGACCGCCCCGGCCGGTGGCCCACGACGCACCGTGCTGTACATCGAAGACAACCCGGTCAACGTGCTCCTGATGGACGCGATGCTCGCGCGCCTGCCGGGCCTGCGCGTCCTGAGTGCGGCCCTGCCCCTGCCGGGTCTGGAGCTGGCGCGCAGCGAGCGACCCGACCTGATCCTGGTCGACATCCAGCTGCCGGGCATCGACGGCTTCGAGGTGCTGCGCCGCCTGCGCGCCGACGCCCGCACCCGGAGGATCCCTGTGGTGGCCGTCAGCGCCAATGCGATGCAGGCCGACATCGATGCCGGCCTCGCCGCGGGCTTCGCCGTCTACCTGACCAAGCCGATCGACCTGGTTCAACTGCTGGCCAGCGTGCAGCGCGTGCTGAACGCCCAGGCACCGGTGGCAACCAACGCGCCCTGAGCCGGCATGCCCCATCCCATGGCCGATGAAGCCCTCGTCCGGCGCGACCTCGCCGCCGCCTACCGCCTGGCCGCGCGCCGCGGCTGGGACGACATCGTCTGGACCCACATCTCGGCCGCGCTGCCGGGCCAGCCCGGGGCCTACCTGATCAATCGCTTCGGCCTGCGCTTCGCCGAAGTACGGCCCGACAACCTGGTCAAGGTCGATCTCGAAGGACGGGTGATCGACGGCTCCGGTGGACCGGTCAACCCGAGCGGCTTCGCCATCCACGGCGCAGTGCATGCGGCGCGGCCCGACGCGATGTGCGTGATGCACCTGCACCCACGCTGGGGGCAGACCCTGGCCGCGCTGCCGTGGCACGAGGACGGCCTGCTGCCGTGCTCGCAGCCCGCGCTGCGCCTGTGGCGCCGGCTCGGTCACCACGCTTACGAAGGCCTGGCCTTCGAGCCGGCGGAGCAGCAGCGCCTCGTCGCCACGCTCGGCGCGCGCGATGGCCTGATCCTCGCCAACCACGGCACCCTCACCGTCGGCCGCACGGTAGCCGAAGCCTTCATGCTGATGCACCTGCTCGAGCGCGCCGCGCAGATCCAGATCGCGGCGCTGGCCGCCGGCAATGTGGCGAGCGTGAGCGAAGAGGTGGCCGAGCGCACGCAACGCCAGTGGCTCGGCGACGGCGGCACGCCCGAAGGCACGGACGAATGGCCCGCGCTGCTACGCTCGCTCGACGACTGAAACGAAGGAGAACCCACCCATGCCCACGATCCGCGTCGAACTCTTCGAAGGCCGCACACCCGTGCAAAAGGCTGCGCTGGCCGAGGAGCTCACCGCTGCCTGCGTGCGCGTGCTCGGCGGCAAGCCGGGCAGCGTCGACATCCTCTTCTACGACATCGCCAAGGGCAACTGGGCCACCGGCGGCCAGTTGTGGAGCGAAATGCCGCCACCGCCGCCACCCGGCACGCAACAGACCTGAGCGCCGGCGCCCGCCATGGCCTCCCGCCTGCGCCAGATCGTCCTCACCGACGACGTCATCGCGAGCCAGCGCGAAGAAGGCACGCATGAGCAGTTCGCCCAGCCGAAGCACGTCCCCGACGGCACAGCGCCCGCGATGCCCGACAACGTGCGCAGCTGGCTCGCGCAGACCGACAGCTTCTTCATCGCCACCGTGTCGGCCACAGGCTGGCCCTACATGCAGCACCGCGGCGGCGCGCCGGGCTTCGTGCGCGTGCTCGACGAACGCCGCTTCGCTTTCGACGATGTCGCCGGCAACGGCCAGATGCTCACGGTCGGCAACCTGCGCGGCAACGACCGCGTGATGCTCTTCTTGATCGACTACGAGCACTCCGCGCGCCTGAAGCTCTGGGGTCGCGCCAGCGTGGTGCTGAGCACGCCCGGCGAATCCGACTACGAACGGCGCGTGCGCACGATCACGGTCGACCTCGAGGCCTGGAACTTCAACTGCAGCGCCTTCATCCCGAAGCTGGTGCGCTTCGACTGACGAGGGCTACGGTGTGCCGTGAAGGAGCCGCAGGAACAGGTCGGGCGGCCCCATCTGCCCACCTTTGAGCATCAGTTCCAGGCCGTCCAGCGTCGCACCCTCGGCATGCACCCGCGTCAAGGCCACGCCCGGCGCCAGGTGGCCTGACCAGGCCAGCGCCGAAGCGCCCAGCGCGCGCAGCGCCAGGCTGGACGTGTCGCCACCCGCCACGCCGATGCGTCGCAATTGGGGGCTGAGCGCCAGCACTCGCGCCAGCAGTTCGGCGCAGATCCGCGCCACGTCGAGCGGCGCCGGGCCGCCCTCCGTCGGCGCGACCGTGCGTGCCATCACCGAGCGCCCGCGCGCCAGCGCCGCTGCGCAGACGCCGGCCAGCGCATCGAGCGCGGCGCCACCGCCGAGCAGGCGAGCCGGATCGATCGGCACCGACTCGTACAGGGCGCCGGCATGCTGCACCTGGGCGGCAGTCACGGGCGACAGGCTGCCGACGAGCACGAACACCGGCGACGCGGCCGCCGCCACGGAGCGGCTGTCGAGAGCCGCATCCGAGGCGTCGGGCCACTGCGCCAGTGCGGCCTGGGCCACGCTGCTCGCGCCCAGCACCAGTTGCGGCCGCAGCGCGGCGCGGCGCCACAACCAAGCGCCCACGCTGCGCAAGTGTTGCTCGTGCAGCGCATCGAAGAGCAAGGCCTCGGAATCGGCGGCGAGTGCCTGGCGCACCGAGGCCTCCAGCGCGTCGGGATCGCCGGCCGACGCATCGAGCGCACGCAGGTCGATCAGGGCGACACGGCCCATGCCCAGCGAATGGAGATGGCGGCGCAGGTCGGCCTCGTGCATCGGCGTCACCGGGTGGCGGCTCATCGTCGGATGGCGGTCGATGCGATGCACCTCGCCACCGGCCTGCGCAGTGGCGTACAGCTCGCCGAAGGCGCAGTAGCGGCCGAGCGAGGGCTGGCCGCCGACGACGCTCAGCACGGGGTCGTGATCCGGCCGGCGCAGGGCTGCCGCACCGATCGCGAGGTTGCCGATGCGCGCCGCGCTGTCGAAGGTCGAGCAGCACTTGTAGTGCGTGATCGCAGGCGCCAGGTCGGCGAAGCAGCGTGCCACCGGCGCCAGTTCATCGCGCATCGCCTCCGGCCCCAGCGCCCGCGCGATGCCGGCGACGCCCAGCGCGTCGAGCGGGCCGGCAGCCGCGAGTTGGGTCGGCGTCGGCGGGCCGAGGAAGAGCAGCGCGCGACGCCCTGCCGCGGCGAGGGTCGCCAGCGTGTCCGACGCGCCGGTGAAGTCGTCGCCGTACCACGCGTAGCGCAGCGGCATGGGCGTCAGCCGGCGGGGCGGCCGAAGAAATCGAGCGCGGCGCGCAGCTCGGCATGCTCCGCAGCAGCGTCGCCCAGCGCCCGCCCCTGCTGCCACGCCGCCCACGCCTGGCGCACGCTCGTCACGCCCGCGGCCGGGCCCATCGGGTGGGCCAGGATGCCGCCGCCGCACATGAACATCAGGTCTGCACTGGGGACGGCGTCCAGCGTCGGCTTCAAGGTACCGGCCCATTGGCCTGAACTGAAGGCGGGCATCACGACATCGGTCGCATCCAGCGGGTCGCTCAGCGGTGTCAGGCAGTCGCGCGCGGAGCTGCGCACCTCGGCGTCATCCTGCGCGAACTTGCCGGCCAGGCCGTGCACGTGCATGTGGTCCACGCCGGCCAGGCGCCAGAGCATCGCGTAGGCTTGGAAATCGATGCCCAGGGCCGGATGGCGCGACCACATGCCGTAGCCGTTGC
Organism: Pseudomonadota bacterium; assembly: GCA_040384625.1. Classification (GTDB taxonomy): domain Bacteria; phylum Pseudomonadota; class Gammaproteobacteria; order Burkholderiales; family Burkholderiaceae_C; genus CADEEN01. The sequence goes on from JAZKIW010000092.1 coordinate 15,473, forward strand.
GGTGGCCGTGGATCGCCAGGTCGGTGTGCCGGCGCAGCGCCTGCAGGGACGACAGGCCGACCCAGTTCAGGCTCACCATCACGCAGGAGCCCCCTTCGCGCTGCACCAGTTCGGCATGGCGCAACATTGCATCGTGTTCGTCGCTGACGTGAAAGGCGACCATCACGCGTTTGCCGGTGTCGTCATGGTGCCGACGCACCGCCGCCATCACCGCGCGGATGCGCTCGGCCACCGGCGCGTGCTCCGGGTCGGCACAGCACTCGTCGTCCTTGATGAAGTCGATGCCGGCGCGGCACAGGTCGGCCACCAGGGCCGCGGTGTCGGCCGCCGACAGTCCGACGTTGGGCTTGATGATCGTGCCGACCAGCGGGCCGCTGGTCACACCGGTCAGCGCGCGTGTACCGGCCACGCCTTGGCGCGGGCGCTCGAAGCGGTCGCGAAAAGTCTGCGGGATCTGCAGGCGCTCCAGCCGCAACCCGGTGGTCTCGCCGATGTCATAGAGGTTGCCCGCGACCGTGGCCGCGAGCGCCGTCAGGTTGTGGCCGATGTTGGCGAGCGGGAAGGACACCGTCACGCGGGCACGTCGCCACGGGCCCTGCGGATGGCGGCGCTGCAGCCAAGCGCTGGGCAGGCTCGGCGAAGCCAAGGGCTCCAGCTCCTCGACCGCATCGACCGTGGCGCGGCTGCGGGCGCGCAGTGCATCGCTTTCGGCGGCGACGCGCACGAAGGTACCGCTGCTCTGCTCGCCGGCCAACACCTCGGCCACCGCGCGCGGGTCGAGCGGGGTCTCGATCAGGTAGCTGGCCTGCAGCGTTGCCGTCACAGCGTGTTCAGATCAGGGAAGGGACGTACCGGGTTCGCGCCGTCCCAGCCCTGGGCTGCCTCGCGGATCAGCTTGAACAGCTTGCCCTTCGGCCCGGCGACTTCGGACAGCTCGATCGTCGTGCCCGGCAGCGGCGAGCGGTCCTCGAAGTAGACGAAGCGGCCGTTCTCGCCCACCTCACCACCCATGCAGACGGTGAATCCAGCCACCTCTGCACGTGCCAGATCGGCGTCGAAGCTTTCGGTCCAGTACGCGACGTGCTGCACGCCCTGGTGCCCCGCGCGCAGGAAGTCGCGGTACATCGAGGGCACGTCGTTGCGCGTCTGCAAGAGTTCGATCTGCAGCGCGCCGGCATTGGCGAGTGCGACCGAGTTGTGCGGCTCGTAGCTCTGGCCGCGGTACTGGTAGTTGCGGATCGGCACGCGCGGGTTGTAGTACCAGGGGCCGACACCGAGCACGCGCGACCAGTGGTCCATCGCGGCCTCGATGTCGGGCACCAGGTAGGCCACCTGGCGGATCTCTCCGAAGAATCGGCTCATGGTGTCTCTCTACTTCGCAAGCATCAAGTTGGGCAGCCATGTTGACGCTGCGGGTACGAAGGTCACCGCAATCAGCGACAGCAGCAGACAAGCGATCCACGGCAGCGCAGCCTTGATGACGCGCTCGACCGGCATGCCGGCAACGGTGCTCACCATGTACAGGCTCATGCCCACCGGCGGCGTCAGCAGGCCGATCATCAGGTTCAGCACCACCACCACGCCGAGGTGCACCGGATCGACGCCGGCGGCGACGAGTGCGGGGACGATGATTGGTGTCAGGATCAGGATCGCGGCGATGGTCTCCAGGATCATGCCGACGACCAGCAGCAGCAGGTTGACGATGATCAGCAGCACCCACGGGTCCTTGGACAACGCGAGCAGCAGGTCTGCGGCCTTGGTCGGCACCTGGTCGATCGTCAGCACCCAGGCGAAGAGCGCGGCGGCACCGACGATCAGCATCACCCCGGCAGTCGAGCGAACGGTCTCGCGCAACGCGTCGACGAAGCCGCGCCAGGTCAGTGCCCGGTAGAAGAACAGGCCCGTCAGAAGTGCGTAGACCACGGTCACGGCGGCCGCCTCGGTTTCGCCGAAGAAGCCGAACAGGATGCCGCCGATCAGCACCACCGGCGCCAGCAGTGCCGGCATCGCGAACCACAGGCGACTGGTGAACTGGCTGCGCGTGACGCTGATGGTGTCGCGCGGCAGGCCGGAGCGGCGCGCGATCCACCACACCATGCCCATCAGGAAGGCGGCGATGATCAGCGAAGGGATGATGCCGGCGATCAGCACCTTGACCGGCGAGATCTCGGCCGCCATCGCGAAGATCACGAGCGGGATCGACGGCGGGAAGATCGGCCCGAGCGTGGCCGCGGCCATGCAGATGCCCGCGGCGAAATTGTCCTTGTAGCCCTGCTCGCGCATCATGTCGATCTGGATCTTGCCCAGCGCGCCGATGTCGGCCAGCGCGGCGCCCGACACGCCCGAGAACACCAGATGGGTCAGCACAGTGACGTAGCCCAGGCCACCGCGGATGCGGCCGATGACCATGCGGATGAAGTCGAACAGCTGGGTCGTGAGGCCCGTGACGTTGAACAGCGCCGCCGCGAAGATGAACATCGGCACCGCGAGCAGCGTGGTTGAGTCGAGCGAATTGACGATGCGCTGCGCGACCACCGCCACCGGCATGTCGAACCACCACAGCGCGGCGGCAGAGCCAAGGCCCAGGGCGATGGCCACCGGCGTGCCGGTGGCCAGCAGCAGGAAGAACAGAAAGATGGCCGTCGCGCTCAACATGGACGCACTTCCTCAGGCTGTGCGTCGCGACCGCGCACGACACCGATCACGCGGTCCAGCGCGACCAAGGTCGTCAGCGCCATGCCGGCGATGGCAGGCATGTAGTACCAGAGGTTCGGGATCGACAAGGCTGGGGTCGAGAAGCGCGCCGCGCGCTGCATGAACCACCAGCACGAGACCAGGAACATCACGCAGAAGGCCAAGGTCATCAACTCGTTAAAGATCGCCAGCGCCCGACGTGGCCGGCCCTTGGCGAGGTTGAAGAACATGTCGACCTTGACGTGCGCGTCCTGCGCCAGCAGCAAGGGCACGGTCAGGAAGATCAGGCCTAGGCCGGCGTACTTGGCGAGTTCGCCCGCGCCGGGCAGGCCCAGGTTGAACAGGCCACGCGCTAATACCTCGACCATGATCGCCGTGGTGCAGCCGACGAGCAGGGCCATCGCCACCCACTCGAAGGCCCGGCACAGCGGCACGAGCAGCGGACGCAGCGGCCCGGCCGGCACCCGCAGGCCGGCCGGCGAGGCGGGCGCCTCCATCTCAGCGCACCGCTTCGATCGACTTGTACAGCTCGCCGTACTTGGCGCCGAACTTGGCGTCAACGGCCTTCTTCACCGAGCTCTGGAATGCCGCCAGATTCAGGCCTTCGGCCGGGCCGATGACAGTCATCTTGTTCTTCTTCAGCTCTTCGGTCTCGCTGGCCTCCTGGCCGCGCACCATGTCTGTCGCCTTGCGCCTCACTTCGGCGGCGGCGGCAGTGAGCTGCTCGCGCTGGGCCGCCGTCAGCCCTTGCCATGCCTTCTCGTTGATCACGATCACCTGCGCGTTCATGATGTGGCCGGTCTGCATCAGGTGCGACTGCGTCTCGTAGAGCTTGGATGACAGCACGACGTTGACCGGGTTCTCCTGGCCGTTGACCTTGCCGGTGGCCAGCGCGGTCGGCACCTCGGACCAGTCCACCGGCACTGGCACGGCGCCCATCGCCTCGACCGTCGTCATGTAGATCGGGAACGGGATGGCCCGGATCTTCTGCCCCGTCAGATCGCTCGGTTGCTTTACCGCCTTGTTGGCGGTGAGTTGGCGGGTGCCAAAGTAGTAGGCATAGAGCACACGCACGCCGGCGTCCTTGACCAGGCCGTCGTTCAGCTTCTTCATCACCGGCGAGCCGACGTCCATCACCTTCATCAAATGGTCGACGTCGCGGTACAGGTAAGGCGTGTCCAGGGCCGCGAACGGGTCGTGCAGCGAGCCGATACCCGCCGCGGTGTTGTGCGACAGCGCGATCGTGCCAGTCGACACGGCCTCGGCCAGCTCCTGCAGCTTGCCGAGCTGCGACGAGGGATAGACGGTGACCTTGATGCCACCGTTGGTGCGCTTGGCGACCTCTTCGGCCAGCCACTGGGCCTGCATGCCGGCGGCGCTGTTGGGCGGGTTCATGTGGCCGTAGCGCCACTCGACGGTCTTTTGCGCCAAGGCGGGCATGGCGAAGGCACCGGCGGCGGCGAAAGCCAGCAGGGTGCGGCGGGGGAAGGCCGTTTGGAAGGGCAGCATGTCTTGTCTCCAGACCGGTTTGTGATGGAATCTGATGCACCGGCTTGCATCGAACGCAACCTTAAGTTCGAATCCAGAGCACGGCAATTGCCGCGTCTGATGTTTTCTGATGGACACCCCCGCTCGCAGCCGCATCCCCGACATCGCCCGTGCCGCCGGCGTCTCGACCGCCACCGTCGACCGCGTGCTGAACGGGCGTCTGTCGGTGCGCCCGGCGACCGCGCAGCGCGTGCTGAAGGCCGCCGCCGCGCTGCAGTACCTGCCGGACACCGAACTCTGGCGCAGTCTGCGTCCGCCGCCGATGGAACTGGCCTTCCTGCTGCCTGCGGGCACCAACCGCTACCTGCGCATGCTCGGAGACAGCATCGGCGGCGCCAGTGCGGCGCTGGCGCCCTACCACGTGCACTGCCGCGTGCACTATGTTGACAGCTTCGATCCGGCCAAGGTCGCCGCCGCGCTGCACCGCCACGGGCGCGAGGCGCAGGGCCTGGCCTTCATGGCACTCGAGCATCCGCGCGTGCGCGAAGCGGTCGACGAACTGGCGGCCAGCGGGGTCCACGTGTTGACGCTGATCTCGGATCTCGCGCAGTCCAAGCGCGAGGCCTATGTGGGCATCGACAGCCGCGCCGCCGGCCGCACCGCAGCGACGCTGATCGGCCGCTTTCTCGGCCCGCGCACCGGCTCGGTGGCGATGATCGCGGGTTCGCTCGCCTACCGCGGCCACGAGGAGCGCGAGATGGGCTTCCTGCGCCTGATGCAGGATGAGTTCCCTGCCCTGCAGGTGGTGGGCGTGCGCGAGGGCCGCGACGATGCCGACACCAACCACCGCCTGACGCTGGCCCTGCTGAAACAGCACCCCGATCTGGTCGGCCTGTACAACATCGGCGGCGGCGCCGAAGGCGTGGGCCGGGCGTTGAAGGAGCGCCGGCGCGACCAGCAGACCGTCTTCGTCGCCCACGGGTTGACGCCCGACACGCGCGCGCTGCTGATCGACGGCACGCTAGACGCCGCGATCAACCAGCACCCGCAGACCGTGCTGCTGAATGCCGTGCGCATCTTCACCAACCTGCGCGACGGCCGCAGCGCGAACGCCGGTGTCGAGCCGGTGCGCATCAGCATCGTGCTGCGCGAAAACCTGCCCTGACAAGCGGCGGCGGTGGCTCCGCGCGGATCGCCTGCGTACGCCAGCGTACCGACAGCCGGCGACTCGGGGCGCACCATGCCACACCGAGCCCCCGGGCTTCTTCCCATGAAGACGTATGAGTGAAACCCCCGACGACGCGAGACCACCGGCCTTCCATGTGGAGTCCGGTGCGTTGCGCTTCTGGGTCGACGTGGGCGGCGACGCGCGCATGGGTGCCTCAATCTCGAGGCAGACCCTGCACTACCGGTTCAAGGGCGACTTGAACGGCAGCGACGCCGCAGCCGTCTACGAGGCGCACCGCGCAGAAATCGATGCAGCCGTTCGGCGGCGCGTCGCAGCCGGCTCGATCGAACCGGTGATGCTGCGCGAAGCGGATCTGCCTTAGCCGCGCGCGACCTGGGGCAGCCGCGAGCGCAGGTCCGTCTTCAACACCTTGCCGTAGGCGTTCTTCGGCGGCGCGTCGACGCGTCCAACGCCGCGGCGTCCGCTGAGTGCCCCGGGCTTCGCCACAACGAAGGCCACCACGATCTCGCCCCCGTCTGCATCAGGGGCACCACCACGGCCACCTCGGCCAAGCCCGGCGCAGTGAGAAGCACCTCCTCCACCTCGCGCGGTTGCCCGGGTTGAGCCTCGACCCTACGTCAGAATGCGGTTGCAGTGAAAGGCAGCGCAGGGAGGTGCACGGTGGGGACACTCAAGCTTTGGGCCGGCGCCAGCGGCTACGCCTTCAAGGAATGGAGGGGCAGCTTCTATCCCGAGAAGATCGCTCCCGAGGCGATGCTCGCCTCCTACGCCGAGCGCCTGCCCTCGGTGGAGATCAACAACACCTTCTATCAAATGCCCAAGGACGAGGTGCTAACGCGCTGGGCGCAGGCCACACCGGAGACCTTCCGCTTCTCGATCAAGGCCTCGAAACGCATCACCCACATCGCCCGGTTGGCCGGCGAAGGTGCTGCGGAGTCGACGGCCTACCTGTACAAGCACCTGGCACCCCTGGGCGCCAAGCGCGGGCCGGTGCTATTCCAGCTGCCGCCGTTCCTGAAGAAGGATCCGGCGCGTCTGCGCGACTTCTTGCAGCTGCTGCCCGCGGACCATCGCGCCACCTTCGAGTTCCGCCACGACAGCTGGTTCGACGACGAGATCTACGCGCTGCTGCGCGCGGCCGGCGCGGCGCTGTGCGTGTCAGAGCGCGAGGACAGCACGCCGCCGCCGCTGGTCGAGACGGCCCCGTGGGGCTACGTGCGTCTGCGCCTGGAGCACTACTCGCCGGCCGATCTGGCGGCCTGGCATGCACGCCTGTGCGGGACAGGCTGGCAGGAAGCGCATGTCTACTTCATGCACGAGCCGACCGCGCCCGGCTACGCGGCGGCGCTGCTGGCACTTCCAGTGCCTTGAGGCCGACGCTCAGGGTCTGCTTGCAGCGCCAGTAGTCCTGCCACGGGTCGACGGACTGGAACGACAGGTGCTCGCGCGCCGTGCGCACGTTCCATTGATCGCTGCGCTTGAGAGCGGCCAGGTCGTCCCAGGCCAGCGGCATCGACACCCCCAGACCGGGCCGCGAACGCGCCGAGAACGCAGCTGCTGTGGTCGCGCCGTGGCTGTTGCGCAGGTAGTCGACAAAAAGCTTGCCGACGCGGTTGGCCGCACCCATCTTGGCCGTGAAGCGCTGCGGGATCACGCGAGCGATGTGCTGCACCGCAGCCTGCGCGAAGGCCTTCACCGTCTCCCAGTCATCGCGCGGCGTCAATGGCACGACCACGTGCAAGCCCTTGCCGCCGCTGGTCTTCAACCAGCTCTCGAGACCCAGCTCCTGCAGCAGGTGTCGCACCAGGGTCGCGGCTTCCTGCACACGTTCCCAGCGTTCGCCTTCGCCGGGGTCGAGGTCGAAGATCACGCGGTCGGGCCGGTCGATCTTGCGCGCCAGCGCATTCCAGGTGTGGAACTCGATGACGTTCATCTGCGCCGCGCCGACCAGCGCCTTGGCCGTGGGCACTTCGAGCAATGCACCGTGCCCTGGCCACAATGCGGCGTCGAGCTCCTTGATGCCGGTGATCTGCAGCGACTCGACGTGCTTCTGGAAAAATAGCTCGCCGCCCACGCCGGTGGGGCCGCGAACCAGCGAGCACGGCCGGCCCTTCAGGTGCGGCAGCATCCAATCGGCCACCGACTCGTAGTAGCGCACCAGTTCGAGCTTGGTGATACCGCTGCTGGCGTCGATGACGCGCTCGGGATGGGAGACCTTGATCCCGCCGACGATGCTGCTGCCCGCCTTCACCAGCGCCGGACCTTGCGGCATCACCGCGCTCTCGCGCTTGACGGCTTTCGCTTCCTTGTCGACGCGCAGGCCCAGGTACTTGGCGTGGCGGACCTGGCCGTCGGGCGTCCAGTCCGAGAACTCGACCTCGGCCACCAGGCTCGGCTTCACGAAGTGCTGCGCAGCCGCGTCGCGCACGGCCCAGCGGTGCTGGTGCAGCGGCTTCGCGCCGAACGGTGATGCGGCGACCTCGATCTTCTTCAGCTGCTTCTTCAGATCCGCGGCCGTCTTGGCGTTCCAGCCGGTGCCGACGTTGCCGACGTAGACGAGCTGTCCGCCATCGTCATGCACGGCGAGCAGCAGGCTGCCGATCTCGGCCTCGCCGCTCGAACGGTCGGTGTAGCCGGCGACAACGAACTCCTGGCGCAGCTTGTTCTTCAGCTTGAGCCAGGTCTCCGTGCGGCGCGATTCGTAGGGCGCATCCTTGCGCTTGGCGATCACGCCTTCCAGGCCCATGCGCCGCGCCGACTCGAGGATGGATGCGGCGTCTGCGTCGAAGTCGGCGCTGTAGCGCAGCTGCTCGTGCGGATGTTCTTCAAGCAGCTGCTTCAACAGTTGCCGCCTTTGCAGCAGCGGTGTGGCGCGCAGGTCGTGACCTTCGAAGTACGGCAGGTCGAACAGGAAGTACTGGATCGGCTCGGTGCGCGAGCGGTCGAAGGCGTTCTGCAGCGCGTTGAATTCCGGCGTGCCGTCCTTGCCCATCACGACGATCTCGCCGTCCAGCCACGTGCTGGTCAGGCCCAGGCTCTGCACCGCCTTCACGAGGGCCGGCATCTTGGCCGACCAATCGTGACCGCCGCGCGTGATCAACTTGACCTGGCCGTCTTCGATGCGCGCCATCAAGCGGTAGCCGTCGAGCTTGATTTCCCAGATCCACGCGCCCGAGGTCGGCGCGGCACTGGCCAGCGTGGCCAGCTGGGGCGCCAGCGTCGCAGGCATCGGCGCCTTCACTGCGCCGGTGGGGCCGGCGGCGCTTGCGGGCGGAGCCTTCAGCGGTTTGGCGATCACGCTGTCGGGTAGTGCGCTGACCACGTCGTACTCGCTGCGCGGGCGGGCATGCCGGTCGCGCTTCTTGAACAGCAGCCAGGCCTCCTGCTTGTCGCTGGGTTTGGCGATGCGCACGAGCTCCCACAGTCCGAACAGTTTGTGGCCGTGCAGCGTGAACACCAGCTTGCCGTCCTTCAGCCCCTGGTGCGGATCGACCGCGGGCTGCCAGCTGCCGTTGTCCCACACGATGACGGTGCCCGCGCCGTATTGCTTGGGCGGGATCGTGCCTTCGAAGCTGTTGTACGACAGCGGGTGATCCTCGACATGGATCGCCATGCGCATGTCCTTGGGGTCGTAGCTCGGCCCCTTGGGCACGGCCCACGACAACATGACGCCGTCGAGCTCGAGCCGGAAGTCGTAGTGCAGGCGGCTCGCATGGTGCTTCTGCACGACGAAGGCGAGTTTGGCGCCCGAGGCGGCGACATCGCCGCGCGGCTCGCTGGTGAGCGCGAAGTTGCGCTTGGACCAATAGCGCGCCAGCGGGTCTTGCTGCGGCTTCGCTGCCATCGCCCTGCCCTAGCGCTGGAGTCGCTTGTAAGCGCTGAAGTGGCGCAGCGCGCCGCGCTTGTCGCCGAGCTGCTCCTGCAGCCGGCCCAGGTTGTAGTGCGCGTCGGCCAGCGTCGGTTCGAGCGCTAGGCTGCGCTCGTAGCTCGCCATCGCCTCGGGCAGGCGCTCCAGGTGATCGAGCGCGACAGCGCGATTGAAGTGCACCAGCGCCGAGGTCGGGCACTGCGTCACGGCCGTGTCGGAGAGCGCCGCCAGTTCGGTCATGCGGCCGGCGTCGCTGAGCATCGCGCCCAGATTGAGGTAGGCCTCTTCGAGGTCCGGCGCGAGCACCAACGCCTGACGATAGGCGGCCTCCGCGGCGGCCGGGTCGGTGGCTTCCAGCGCCAGGCCGCGCTCGAACCAGGCCGTCCCTCCCGGCGGCGCGGGCGGCGAGCTGTCGCGCGCCAGAAAGGCCACGCTACCGGCCAGCGGTGCCACGTCGAAGTCCATCAGCAGTTGGCCGCTGTCGGCCTGCCACTGACCGTCGCGGTGGCGCACCGCCACGTCGGCGCCGATGGCGGTGATGCGCAGCCCGGTCAGCGGCAGCTCCTGTGGCAGCGTGGCCTTCAGGCGGGCCAGCGAGCGCAGGATCCGGCGCGGCGGGATCTTCGAGGCCCGCAGTGCATGCGCGGTGCGCAGCAGCATCAGGTCCTGGAAGGTGAAGCGCCACTCATTGCGCGGGCCGCGCGTCGGTGCGACAAACCCCTCGGCGATCAGCCCGGCGACGATGCTCCGCGACATGCCCAGCATCGCCTGCACGCGGCGCAGGGTGAATGTCGAAGCGTGCTCGTCGTCCGCGTGCGTCACTTCCTGGCGCGCGCGCGGGCCGGGGCCGGCGCTTCAGCCACCACTGCGGTCTTCGGCGCCGCAGTTGCCGTTGAGGCGCGTTTGGCGCCCTTGCGCTCCTTGGCCTCGGCCGCCGCCGGCGCTGCGGCCGGTTCCACAACCAGCGGCTTGGCCGCCGCCGTCTTCTTGCCCAGGCTGGCACGCAGGGCTTCCATCAGGTCGATCACCTGGGCCGTGCTCGGCGCTTCGTCGTGGGCAGAAGCCACCACTTGCTTGCCCGCAATCTTCTGATCGATCGCCGCAAGGATGCGCTTGCGCTCTTCGTCGGCGTACTGGGCCGGGTCGTAGGCTTCCTGCGAGATCTGGTCGATCAGCTGCAGCGCGAGCTGCAATTCGGCCGGCGTCACGGTCACCGTTTCGATGCCCAGTTCCTTCAGCGAACGCACTTCGTCCGCGTACAGCAGCTGCTGCAGGACTAAGCCGTCTTCGACCGGCCGCACCTGCACCACGTATTGCTTGGACTTCCACGCCCACTTGGCCAGCGCGCAACGGCCGCTCTTGCGCATCGCCTCGGCCAGCAGGGCGTAGGGCTTCCCACCGCGCTTGTCGGGGGCCAGCAAGTAGGCCTTGTCGTAATACAGCGGGTCGACCGATTTCTCGGGGATGAAGGCCATGATCTCGATCGTCGGACTGCTGGCCTCCTCCAGCGCCTTCAACTCGTCAGGCGAGAACAGCACGAAACGGTCCTTCTCGAACTCGTAGCCCTTGACCATCTCGGCACGCGGCACGACGACCTGATCCTTCTCCGACACGTACTGCTGCTTCAGGCGCGAGCCGTCCTTGGCCAGCAGGTTGAACTTGACCGCGCTCGCGGTCTCGGTCGCGGAGTAGAGCTTCACGGGAATGGACACCAAGCCGAAGCTCAGGGTCAAGGAAGCGATCGATCGAGCTGCCATCACGAACCTCTCAGGGTGTGCGGCGCGAACCCTGCAAGGGGCGGCCGCGCCGTAGCGGGGGAACCATACTAGCGCCGTGAGCCCGGTCGCGCAGCGTCGCTGGCCGCCGGCGAGCGGCAAAGGGCCGCAGAGCGCCAAATTTGTGGGGTGCCCGCGACGCTGGCATGCTCCGGTCCTGGCTTCGCACCGCCATGGAACACCCCTCGACCCAAGCCCTGCGCATCGACATCGACCCTGCGCTGTCGGTCTCTGCCCTGCTGCGCGTGCCCGACGATGTGTGGGCCGGCTACGTGTTCGCACACGGCGCTGGGGCCGGCATGGGGCACTCGTTCATGGCCAGCTTCGCCAGCGGCCTGGCCGAGCGCGGCATCGCCACGCTGCGCTACCAGTTCGCGTACATGGAGCAAGGCTCGAAGCGGCCCGACCCGCCGAAGTTGGCCCATGCCGCCGTGCGTGCCGCGGTGGCGAGGGCCGGACAGCAACTGAGCGGACTGCCACTGTTCGCGGGCGGAAAGTCCTACGGCGGCCGCATGACATCGCAGGCCCAGGCCATGTCGCCCCTGCCCGGCGTGCGCGGCCTGGTGTTCGTCGGCTTCCCGCTGCACCCGGCCGGCAAGCCCTCCGACGAACGGGCCGAACACCTGGTCGACATTCGGTGCCCGATGCTCTTCCTGCAGGGCACGCGCGACGAGCTGGCGGCCTTGGACCTGCTGCAGCCGGTGCTGCAGCGCCTGGGCGAACGGGCGACGCTGGCGCTGCTCGACGACGCCGATCACTCGTTCCACGTGCGGGCGCGCAGCGGGCGCACCGACGGACAGACGCTGGAGGCGATGCTCGATGCGGTGGCAGGCTGGGCGCGGGCCTTGCTCGGAGCGGTCGATGCAAAGCCCGCGACGTGAACGAGTCCAGCGCCGCCGCCGCGGCCGCGCTGGCATCATGGGGTCACGATGATCTCGACACTTTCCTTCGCCCAGGAGCCGCTGCCCGCGTACCGCGAGTACGCGCCTGCGCAAATGACCGAGCGCGCCCGCGCCTTCCACGCCGACCTGGCGCGCCGCCGCACCGTGCGTGACTTCGAGTCGCGGCCGGTGCCGCGCGAGGTGATCGAGCATTGCCTGCTCGCCGCCGGCACGGCGCCCTCGGGCGCGAACCAGCAGCCCTGGTTCTTCAGCGTCATCACCGACGCCGCGCGCAAGCAGCGCATCCGCGAAGCGGCCGAGAAGGAGGAGAGCGAGTTCTACGGCGGCAAGGCGCCGCAGGAGTGGCTCGATGCACTGGCGCCGCTGGGCACCGATCCGAACAAGCCCTTCCTCGACGAGGCGCCGCTACTGATCGCGATCTTTGCGCAGAAGTACGGCGTGCGGCCCGACGGCACTCGCTTCTCGCATTACTACGTGCCCGAGTCGGTGGGCATCGCCACCGGCTTCCTGATCGCGGCGCTGCACCACTCCGGCCTGGCCACGCTGACACACACGCCGAGCCCGATGGGCTTTCTAAATGAGCTGTGCGAGCGACCTCCCTCTGAGAAGCCGGTGATCCTCCTGGTGGTGGGTTTCCCCAAGGCGGGCTGCCTGGTGCCGGTGCACGGCGGCATCAAGAAGCCGCTGACGCAGATCGCCGGCTGGCTGTAGAGCGCCAGCGCCGCCAGGCCGCTGCGAGAACGGGCAAGGCGAGCAGCACAAGGGCCTGCGTGCCGAACGACGCGAGCGTGCCGAGCGCGCGGATCGCTGGCGCCAGCGCGTCCAACACGCTCGCGCCGGCCGCCGTGCCGCCGCACAGCGGCAGCAACGCGGGCACCAGCATCAGCGCGCCGGCATGCAGGCCGTGCACCAGGCACCAGCCGAGCACCAGGCCGCCGATCAGGCGTGCGCGCTGCAGCACGACGCGGCGGACTTGGCCGTTTCGTAGCGGTCGTGGTGCCGCACCCAGTCCATCGTGTGGGCCGCGTTCTGCTCGTCGCGGCCCTTGGGCGCCAGGTCGAGCAACCGGTACGTGCCCATCATCACCTCGACGCCGCGGCCATAAGTGGAGTAAGTGTGGAACACCTCGCCCGCGTCGGTGCGCGCGAACACGCTGATGCCCGGCGCCTCCTCGGCCGGGAAGGATTGCAGCGTGTAGTTGTAGGCCACCTTGCCCTGGGCCATCTGCAACGGCGTGAAGCTGACGCCGAAGTCGTGGTTGAAGTCGCTACCGTGCGACGACACCCATCGCAACTGCCAGCCCATGCGGCGGCGGAAGCGTTCGATCTGCGCCAGCGGCGCGCGCGCCACCACGAGCAGCGTCAGGTCGCGGGCTGCCAGGTGCGGCGCCATGCCGTCCAGGTGGTCGGCCATGTAGGAGCAGCTCGGGCAGCCCTGCTCCCAGTCCGGCCCGAGCATGAAGTGCTGCACCAGCAGCTGGCGCCGGCCGTCGAACAGCTCGGCCAGCTTGCGCGGGCCTTCGGGCGTGTCGAACACGTAGTCCTTGTCGACGCGCACCCAGGGCAAGGCGCGGCGCTCACTCGCGATCTGGTCTTCCAGGCGTGTCAGTTCCTTTTCGCGGGCCAGCAGCCGCTGGCGCTCGGCGAGCCAGCGCTCGCGCGGGACGACGGGGTGGGACAGGGGTGCGTTCATCTAAGGCTCCGATTGATTTCGGTTGAGGACAAAGCTCCGCCAGCGCGGCCGTGTTCGGCAGGCGCGTCAGCGCAGGGGAAAGGAGTTCAGCGCTTCGTCGCGCGCTTCGCGCGCTGCGGCCGGCGCACGGCGCGCAGCTTGCCGCTCGTGGCGCCGCCGCAGTAGAAGAGGTCGGCGCCGTCGGACTCCAGGCCGCTGACGAAGACGCCCGGCGGCATCTGCAGGCGCTCGAGCACCGCGCCGTCCGCGGGGTCCACGCGGCGCAGGTCGCTCGTGTCGTCTTCCCAGGTGCCGTGCCACAGCTCGCCGTCGACCCAGGTGACACCGGTGACGAAGCGGTTGCTCTGGACGGTGCGCAGCACCGCGCCGGTGAGCGGGTCGATCTGGTGGATCTTGCGGTCGCGGTACTGGCCCACCCATAGATGGCCCTCGGCCCAGGCCATGCCCGAGTCCTTGCCCGCGCCCGGGGCGGGAATCGAGTGCAGCACGGCGCCGGTGGTGGGGTCGATCTTGTCGATGCGCGCCTCGGCAATCTGCCACAGATGCTTGCCGTCGAACGCGGTGCCGGCGTCGCAGGCGCGGTCCAGCCGGCGCGTAACCTCGCCGCTGGCGGGGTCGATCGCCAGCAGCTGCGGCCCGGTGGCGGCCCAGACCTGCGTGCCGTCGTGGGTGACGCCGGCGATGTTGGGAGAGCCTTCAAAGGGGCCGTACTCGCGCACGACTTCGGCAGGCTGTGCGGGGATGTCCTTGGCGGGGGCGTTCATCGTTGGCTTCCGTTCAGTGCGCTGCGTTGCGCGGTGCGATGGACGCCAATCTACCCAAGCGGCAGCGCAGCGGGGAGTAACAAGATCGTCGCGAATCCCATCGGCGCCACCAGCGGCGGCGCCAGCCAGCGCTGCGCACGGGCACGCCCGATCGATCGCACCTGGCCCGCGGCCTGCAGCTCGCCCAGCGCGCGCTGCACCGTACGCTGGCTCGCGTCCAGTGCCAGCGCCAGCGCGGACGTGGACCAGGCCGCACCGTCGGCCAGCAGCGCGAGCAGCGCGGCGTGATCGCCGTCCACGCCATCCACGCCGTCGAAGGCCGGCGGCACCAGTAGTACCACCTCGCGCCCGGGCGGTGCCACCAGCGCAAAGCCGCGCGCCGTAGCCTCCACCTGGGCCAGCGGTGCGAACAGCGCACGCAGGCGCCCCATCTCCACGCGCAGGCGCGCGCGATGCGTCTCGTCCGGCCGGCGCGTGCGGAAGGCGCGCGCGATGAGCTCGTTGCGCTCCACGTCGCCCGGCCAGGCCTCGGCCAGCACACGCGCCAGCGTGAACAGCAGCGGCCGGCGCGCCAGCGGCCGCCATGCGTCGCCGGCGCGCAGGCCCCGGCGGCAGGCGTCCACCACCAGCGCGCCCGAGGCCATCAGCGCCTCCACCTCGTGCACGCCCAGCGGCTGCTGCTCGAGCGCGCCGGGCAGCACGCGCAGCGCCACCGGCCGCTCGAGCAGGCTGCGCGCGTCGGCCACCTCGGCCATCAAGGCCGGCACGCGCGAGCGTTCGGCCGCCACCCATGCGTGGCCGAGCGCCGCACGGGCCGCTGCGGTACGCAGCGAGCGCAGCGCCAGTTCGGCCGCCGCCAGCTCGGCCACCGCGCGCAGCGCGGGCGGGAGCGCCCCCAGGTCGAGCTGCGCCAGCGCCGACGCGGCCGCGTCCAGGCGGCCAATCAGGATCAGCCGTCGCAGCGCCACCAGCCGCGCCTACACCGCGTTGGCATGGTCGCCGCGCGCGTCCAGCGTGGCGGCCGCGGCGTCCAGGCTGCGCGCGGGCCCGGCCGCGATGTCGCGCTGCGCCAGCGCCACCTCGGCCTCGGCCACTACGCAGCGCGCCCGCGCAAGCGCCTCGTGCGCGCCGAAGCCGCGTGCCGCGCGGCGCAGCAGCTCGCGCGCCCGCGGGTGTTCACCCAGCTGCGCCATCGCGATGCCGCGCAGCGCCAGCGCCGGCGGGTCGTCGCGCAGGCTCACGCGCTGGAGCGCGCCAAGGGCGTCGCCGGTGGCGAGGGAGCGGGCGGCGGCGGTGAGGAGGGAGTCCATGGTTGGAGGCTAGCGCGGAGTGACCAAGCCTCGCCTAGCCCGATTGCCTTCAACCGGGCACCATACTGTGCGCCGGACCGCCGCTCTGCATGGCTCCGCGCAGACGCCACACGGGTCGATGCTGTGCCGGATTCATCCGGTGATGATCGGCCGCAGGGTCTCGATCTCCTCGACGATGAAATCAAAGAACGCGGACACTCTCGGCGTGCGTCGCAACTCACGCGTCGTCAGCAAGCGCCAGGTTCGCGACAACTCTGGAACCGGCCCCAACACCCTCACGAGATCGGGCTCCACGTCGCCAAGGGACAGGGGCAACGGCCCCACGCCAATGCCTGCCTTGACCGAATAGATCAGGCCGAGAACGCTGCTACTGCGTGCTGCCATTGAAACGTCCGGCGCCACCTTGCGTAGCCATTGGGCGATGCGATGTTTTGCCATCGTGTCGTCGAAGCCGACCAACGCATGTTTGGCGAGGTCCTCGACGCTCGCGGGTTGGCCGTTACGCTCGACGTATGCTCGACTTGCGTAGACCGCCCAGACGGAGTCACCGATCTTGCGGCCCACCAGCTCATCGTCGTCGCTGTCGCCCGAACGCAGCGCGACATCCGCGTCGCCTCGGCTGAGGCTGATGTACTTGTCGCTCATCACGAACTGCACCCGCAGTGCAGGGTGTCGGCCGTGGAATCGATCGAGCAGCCCTGTCTGCGTGATGCGATTCACGATCGGCTCCGGACAGGTCACACGGACCACGCCGACGTTCTCGGTGCCGAGCATGCTCAGCTGTCGCTCAAACACCTGCACCGAGCGTTCGACGGCCTCGGCCGTCGCTCCAGTTCGACCAGGCGCCGCTGCACGGTGGACTGGTCGACCCCGAGC
>JAZKIW010000092.1:32130-60090 GCA_040384625.1 Pseudomonadota bacterium
CCGTCGCTCCAGTTCGACCAGGCGCCGCTGCACGGTGGACTGGTCGACCCCGAGCGCACGGCCGGCGGCCAGCGTGCTGCCGTGTCGCGCGACGGCCAGCAGGTGCTTCAGATCGTCCCAGTCAAAGCCGTTCAGCCTATGCGTCATTGCGGCCCCATTCTGCAGTCTTGCGCCTTACGCAGTGAAGCACGGGTGCCTATGCTTCGGCACATGAACTCTTCGCTCGACGACCCCAGCAGCCAAGCCTTCAAGGCGAGTATGCGCGTCCAATGGGATGCCGCCGCCGCGGGCTGGAACGCTCGCAGCGCGGACATCCGGGCTTGGCTGCACAAGCCGACCGATGCCATGTGCAGCATGGCCGGCGTGAGGGTAGGTGCGCGCGTGCTCGACGTCGCAGCCGGATCGGGCGACCAGACCCTTGCGGTCGCAGAGGCGGTTGGGCCGCAGGGCTACGTGCTTGCCACCGACCTGTCGCCCGCGATCGTGCAACTGGCACGTGACAACGCCGCACGCGCTGGCTTTGCCCACGTCGAGAGCCGGATCGCTGACGGCGAAGACCTGGGTGCTCCCGAGGCCTCCTTCGATGCGGCGGTATGTCGGCTCGGGCTGATGTTCTTTCCCGATCCGCTGAGGGGTTTGCGCGAGATCCATCGGGTGCTGCGGCCCGGCGGCGGTTTGTGCACGATGGTGTTCGCCCAACCCGAAAGAAATCCCTGCCTGACCATCCTCATCGCGACGGCGCTGAAGCACGCCGGGCTGCCGCCGCGCGACCCTTTCGTCGCCGGTGGGCTGCTCAGTCTGGGCCGACCGGGCCACATCGACGCACTCTTCAGAGCAGCCGGGTTTCAAGACGTGGCGACCACCGAAGTCGATGCGGTGTTCCACATGCCCTCGGTCGATCACTACCTCGCCTTCGTTCGCAGTTCGGCGAGCCCGATTCTCAAAATCCTCGGTCAGCTCGATGCGACCGCGGCCGAGGCGGCCTGGGGCGAAATTCGCGAACGGTTGACAGCGTTCACCACGCACGATGGATGGGCGGGCCCCAACGCATTGCTGCTGACGGCCGGACGCCGCCCCGAGGAGACGGCATGACCTCTTCGACAAGCAACGAACGCGGATGGGCACGCAAGCACGTCACCGCCACCGTGCGCCGAGAACTCCTCGGACCGGGTGCCGAAGTCCACCATTGAGCTACACCCCTCGCTCCCACCACGCCCCCTCCATCGCCCCCTTCAGATGCTCGATGAACGAGCTCACCTTGCTCGGCACGAGCTTGGGCGAGGGGTACACGGCGTGGATCTCCTGCGTCGGTAGGGTGTAGCGCTCCAGCAGCGGCTTCACCGCGCCGTCGGCCACCGACTCGCGCGCCACGTACCAGGGCAGCACGGCCACGCCCAAGCCTTCGCGTGCGGCGGCGAGCACGGCCGACAGGTTGTTCGAGCGCAGCGGCCCGCGCACTGGCACCACCTGCTCCTGGCCGTCGGGGCCAGTGATCATCCAGCGGTCGTCGCCCTGCACGGTGCTGTAGATCAGGCAGGCATGTTGCGTCAACTCCTTGGGCGCCTTGGGCGTGCCGCGCGCCTTCAGGTACGCGGGCGCGGCCACCATCACCCAGGGGTTGCGGCCGAGGTAGCGCGCGCCGAGCGTGCTGTCGGCCAGGCGCCCCATGCGGATGGCGAGGTCGATGCCCTGCTCGACCATGTTCACGTACCGGTCCTCGAAGCTCAGGTCCACCGTCAGCTCGGGGTGCTCGCGCATGTAGCGCATGGCCAGCGGCACGAGCACGCGGCGGCCGAAGGCCACCGAGGTGCTGACGCGCAGCGTGCCGGCCACCACGCCGCGCTGCATCAGGCTGGCCAGGTTGTCGGCGGCCTCGATCTCGCTGGCGATGGCCTTGCAGCGCTCGTAGTACAGCGCGCCCACCTCGGTGGGGCTCACGCCGCGCGTGGTGCGGTGCAGCAGGCGCGCGCCCAAGCGCTGCTCCATGGCTGCCACGGCCTTGGTGGCGGTGGGCTGAGTGATGCCGAACTCGGCCGCGGCCTTGCTGAAGCTGCCGCTCTCGACGATGCGGGCGAACAGGGCGACGGCGGTGACGCGGTCCATGCCTCATCGTACCCCCGCTATTCCGCCACGGAATAGCAAAGATGCCCTGACTGGGATTCACGCCGGCCGTCGCGCAATCGACCATCGCCGCCAGTCAATCCACAAGATCAGGAGACCGACATGACCAAGATGAAAGCGGCGATGGCCGCCGTGCTGGTGATGGAAAAGGAAGGCGTGAACCAGGCCTTCGGCGTGCCGGGCGCCGCCATCAACCCGCTGTATGCGGCGCTGCGCGAACGCGAGTCGATCGCCCACATCCTCGCGCGCCACGTCGAGGCGGCGAGCCACATGGCCGAGGGCTACACCCGCGCCCGCGCCGGCAATATCGGCGTGTGCATCGGCACCTCGGGCCCGGCGGGCACCGACATGATCACCGGCTTGTATTCGGCGGGCGCCGATTCGATCCCGATCCTTTGCATCACCGGCCAGGCGCCGCGCGCTCGCCTGTACAAGGAAGACTTCCAGGCGGTCGACATCGAGTCGATCGCCAAACCGGTGACCAAGTGGGCCGTCACGGTGCGCGAGCCAGCCCAGGTGCCGCGCGCCTTCCAGCAGGCCTTCCACCTGATGCGTTCGGGCCGACCCGGGCCGGTGCTGATCGACCTGCCCTTCGACGTGCAGATGGCCGAGATCGAGTTCGACATCGAGACCTACGAGCCGCTGCCGGTGTACAAGCCCGCCGCGACGAGGAAGCAGATCGAGAAGGCGCTGGACATGCTGACGGCGGCCGACAAGCCGCTGATCGTCGCCGGCGGCGGCATCGTCAACGCCGACGCCTGCGATCTGCTGGTCGAGCTGGCCGAGCTGACAGGCGTGCCGGTGATCCCTACGCTGATGGGCTGGGGCGCGATCCCCGACGACCACCCGCTGATGGCCGGCATGTGCGGCCTACAGACCAGCCACCGCTATGGCAATGCAACGATGCTTGCCTCGGACTTCGTGCTGGGCATCGGCAACCGCTGGGCCAATCGCCATACCGGCAGCACGGAGGTCTACACCAAGGGCCGCACCTTCGTCCACGTCGACATCGAGCCGACGCAGATCGGCCGTGTCTTCGCGCCGGATTTTGGCATCGTCAGCGACGCGAAGTTCGCGCTCGAGCTCTTCGTGCAGGTGGCGCGCGAGCGCAAAGCCGCGAAGACGCTGAAGGACTACAGCCACTGGGCCGCGCGCTGCGCCGAGCGCAAGAAGCTGATGCACCGCAAGACGCACTTCGACAACGTTCCGATCAAGCCGCAGCGTGTCTACGAGGAGATGAACAGCGCCTTCGGCCGCGACACCGTCTACGTGACGACGATCGGCTTGTCGCAGATCGCCGGCGCGCAGTTCCTGCACGTCTACGGGCCGCGCCAGTGGATCAACTGCGGCCAGGCCGGCCCGTTGGGCTGGACCATCCCAGCCGCGCTCGGTGTGGTGGCGTCCGACCCGACCAAGACCGTGGTCGGCCTGTCGGGCGACTACGACTTCCAGTTTCTGATCGAGGAGCTGGCGGTCGGCGCGCAGTTCCGCCTGCCCTACGTGCAGGTGCTGGTCAACAACAGCTACCTCGGCCTGATCCGCCAGGCTCAGCGTGGCTTCGAAATGGACTTCTGCGTCCAGCTCGCCTTCGACAACCAGAACGTCAGCGACCCGGCGCTGCGCGGCTATGGCGTCGACCATGTCAAGGTCATCGAGGGCTTGGGCTGCCGCGCGCTGCGCGTCACCGACCCGGCCAACCTGCACGACGCCCTGGTGCGGGCCAAGCAGATCGCGCACGAG
Source organism: Pseudomonadota bacterium (assembly GCA_040384625.1). Taxonomy (GTDB): domain Bacteria; phylum Pseudomonadota; class Gammaproteobacteria; order Burkholderiales; family Burkholderiaceae_C; genus CADEEN01. The sequence continues at coordinate 35,992 of JAZKIW010000092.1, forward strand.
CAGCGCGTGCCGGTCGTCGTGGAGGTCATACTGGAGAAGGTGACCAATATCGCGATGGGCACCGAGATCGACAAGGTCAACGAATTCGAGGACATCGACTGCCGCCACCCCGAGGGCCGCAAGGGCCTCGAGCTGGCCGGCCTGCTGGAGTAGCCCATGCCAAGATTCGCTGCCAACCTGACGATGCTGTTCACCGAGGTTCCGTTTCTCGATCGCTTCGTGCGCGCCGCCGGTGCCGGCTTCCAGGCCGTCGAGTTCCTGTTCCCCTACGCCTTCAGCGCCGACGAGATCCGAGAGCGCCTCGATGCGCACAACCTCCAACTGGTGCTGCACAACCTGCCTGCCGGCGACTGGGACGCCGGCGAGCGCGGCATCGCCTGCCTGCCCGACCGCATCGACGAGTTCCGCGATGGTGTGGGCCGCGCCATCGTCTACGCCAAGACACTGGGCGTGGGCCAGTTGAACTGCCTGGCCGGTAAGGCGCCCGCCGGTGCCAGCGACGCCGTGCTGCGCAGGACCTTGATCGACAACCTCCAGTACGCCGCGGCCGAGCTCAAGGCGGCGGGCCTGAACCTGCTGATCGAGCCGATCAACAGCTTCGACATCCCCGGCTTCTACCTCAACCGCACCGCGCAGGCGCTCGCGATCCTCGACGAGGTCGGCGCCGCCAACGCCTTCGTGCAGTACGACATCTACCACGCCCAGCGCATGGAAGGCGAGCTCGCGGCGACGCTGCAGAAACACCTGGCGCGCATCGGCCATATCCAGCTCGCGGACAACCCGGGCCGCAACGAGCCGGGCAGCGGCGAAATCAACTACGCCTTCCTGTTCGCGCACCTCGACCGCATCGGCTACGCCGGCTGGATCGGCTGCGAGTACAAGCCCGCAACTACGACGGAGGCCGGCCTCGGCTGGCGCCAGCGCCTCGCGCACTAGCGGCGCCACAAGCCCGCGATAGCATCGGCCTGTGCACGGCGCACGGGCGGAGGCGGAGATGAAGTGGATTCTGGCGGTCGCGTGTCTGGTGGGGGCGCCGCTGGCCGTGGCGCTCGATCTGCAGGGGCACCGAGGCGCGCGCGGCCTGGCCCCCGAAAACACGCTGCCGGGCTTCGCGCTCACGCTGAGCATCGGCGTCACGACCCTGGAGCTCGACATCGCGATCACCCAGGACGGTGTGCTCGTGATCTCGCACGATCGGGCACTCAACCCCGACATCACGCGCGGCGCCGATGGGCGCTTCCTCGACGCGCGCGGACCGCTGGTCCGCGAGCTGGGCTTCGAGCAGCTGCAGCGCTACGACGTCGGCCGGCTCAAGCCCGGCAGCCGTTATGCCGCGCAGTTCCCGCAACAGCAGGCCGCGGACGGCGCGCGCATCCCGCGCCTGGACGATCTCTTTGCGCTAGTGAAGAAGTCGGGCAATGCCAGTGTGCGTTTCGCCATCGAAACGAAGCTGGCACCGGGCGCGCCCAACGAAACGCTCGCGCCCGAGGCTTTCGCGCGCGCGGTCATCGCCGCGATCCGCAACGCGGGCATGGCGCAACGCTCGTCGATCCTGTCTTTCGACTGGCGCACGCTCGCAGTCGTTCAAAAAGAGGCGCCCGAGATCGACACGGTCTACCTCAGCGCGCAGCAGCAATGGCTCGACAACATCGGTGCCGGCAAGCCCGAGGGGTCAGCCTGGACGGCCGGCGTCCAGCACAAGGATCACGGTTCGGTGCCGAAGATGATCAAGGCCGCGGGCGGGCGCTTTTGGTCGAGCTTCTTCGGCGAGCTGGATGCCGCACAGGTGCGCGAGGCGCACGCCCTGGGCATCCAGGTGCTGGCTTGGACCGTCAACGAGCCGCAGCAGATGGCGCGCATGATCGAGCTGGGCGTCGATGGCATCGTCACGGACCGGCCCGACCTGCTGCGCGAGGAGATGAAGCGCCGCGGGCTGGCATTGCCGCCAGCGACGCCGGTGGCGCCTTAGCGCCTCGCGCCGGGCATGCAGGCGCTAGGTTGATCCGGCGTCGCGCGACGTCAGTGCCATCACGCGCAAGGCGGCGCCGTGCACGGCCTGCTCGAGCGCCGGCGAGCCGGCCAGCGCACCCCACAGCGCCCGGTTGCCGCAGAAGGCAGCGACAGGGTCCGGCGCGCTGCACATCGCGCGCGCTTGCGCGGGATCCATGGCCTGATCGCTGTACGCGTACGGCAATTGATCGCGAGCCCAGCGCTGAAGGAAGGCCAGCAGCAGCGCCGGCAGCACCGCGACGCTGGTGATCGACTCGCTGCGCGCCAGGCGCTCGCGGATGGTCGGCACGATGAATCCCGGCAGCTTGGCGAAGCTGTCCATCACGACACGCTCATTGGTGTCCGCCAGCGCGGCGTTGCTGAAGCGCGCGAGCACGCTGTCGCGGTAGGCCTCGAGGTCGATCGGGCTCGGGCGCAGACAGGGGATCGCGTCGTCGCTTATGTAGTCGTGCGCCAACCGTCGGATGCGCGCATCGCGCGTCCCTTCGTGGATGAAGCGATGGCCGGCCAGCGTGCCGGCCCAGGCGATGCAGCTGTGGGTTGCGTTGAGCAGGCGGATCTTCGCCTCTTCGTAGGGCAGCACGGAGTCGACCATCTGCACGCCCGCGCGCTCCCAGGCCGGGCGACCGTTGCAGAAATGATCTTCGATCACCCACTGCAGGTAATCCTCGGCCATGACCGCCGCGTGGTCGTCGTGGCCGGTCGCAGCCTTCACGCGCGCCGCCAGTTCCGCCGGCGGGCGCGGCGTGATGCGATCGACCATCGCGTTCGGACAGTTGGTGTTCGCCCGCACCCAGTCGAGCATTGCGTGATCGCTGCGACCCTCGATCGCTGCCAGCAGGCCGGCGCGCATCCTGTCGCCGTTGTGGCGCAGGTTGTCGCAGCTAAGCAGGGTCAGCGCGCCGGCGCCGCTCGCTCGGCGCGCGCCCAGCAGAGCAATCAGCGCGCCGTAGAGCGTGTGGCCGCCGTCTGGCGCGGCGCCCTCCTGCGCGTAGCCGGCCTCGGTGACCGTAAACGAGACGATGCGCGTGGCCGGGTCGCACGCGAGCGCGATCAGCCGCGTGAGGTCGTTCGTGTACGGCACGGCCTCGCGGATCACGTCGATGCGCTGGTAGGCGCGCGCGCCATCAGGCGTCACGCTCTCCACCGTGTAGCAGTGGCCCTGCGCACGCAGCAGCGCCGCGCTGTCCGGGCTCTCGGGGCGCAGGTTGCCGGCGGCGATCTGCCACCCGTCGTCACCGGCGTCCATTAGGCGCTGGAGGAAGACGGCCTGGTGCGCGCGGTGGAACGCGCCGAGGCCCAGGTGCAGGACGCGCAGCACGGGCTCCCTCGTCGCGCCCTAGCTCGCCGACAACACGTCGATGCGGCGCTTCAACTTCCAGAAGATGGCGATGGTCAGGAAGTTGACCAGCGCGACGATCGTCATCGCCAGGCGCAGGCCATCGGCGCCGGCGCCCTCGACCTTGAGCATGTCGCTGAGCGCGCCGACCAACAGCGGCCCGAGCCCCTGCCCGACCAGCACGCCGAACAGTGCGACGACGGCCAATGCGGTGGCGCGTGCCTGCGGGGCCACCAGGTCCTGCAGGGTCGAAAACACCGGCCCGAGGATCATGCCGGCGCAGCCGAAGGCGGCGAACAACAGCGCGAAGGCCAGCAGCGGCCAGGGCGCGTAGAAGCTGCCGAGGAAGAACGGCATCACGACCACCGTGACGCCGGCCGCAAAGCCCGCGCCCCAGGACTTCGAGTGGCGCCCGTAGCGCACGCCGAGCTGGCCGCCGATGATCGAGCCGATCGCGGTGGCCACGCCCAGGCACAGGCCGAGACCCAGGCCGATCTGCAGCGGCGAGAGCGCGAAGGCGCGCGCGAAATAGCTCGGCAGCCAGACCATCACCGACGAGCCGGCCAGCGAGGTGGTCGAGAACGCCGCCACCAGCAGCCAGAAGGCATGCTTGTCGCCGAGCTGCGACCACAGGCTCGTGGCCTCGGCAAGCGGCGCATGGGCCTGCGCATCGACGCGCGCCGGCTCGCGCACCGTGAAGTGGAAGACCGCCGCCAGCACCAGGCCGGCCAGCCCGAGCCAGATGAAGCCGGCGCGCCAGCCCACCGTCTGCACCAGGATGCCGCCGCCGAGCAGACCGCCGAGCATGCCGAGGTAGGTGCCGGCGCTGTGCACGGCGAGCGCGCGCGGGCGCAAATGACGTGGGTAGTAGTCGCCGAGCATCGAATGCGTGGCCGGGATGCAGCCGGCCTCGCCGATGCCCACGCCGATGCGTGCGGCCAGCAGCTGCACGAAGTTCGTGGCCGCGCCCGAGGCCGCCGTCATCAGCGTCCAAACCGCGAAGCTGCCGCCGATGATCCACTTGCGGTTGCCGCGATCGGCCCAGCGCGCTAAGGGCACCGAGGCCAGACCGCCCATGACGGAAAAGGCCAGGCCTGTCAGCAGGCCGAGCTGGGTGTCCGAGAGGCCGAACTCCTTCTTGATCGGCTCCATGAACATCGAGATCACGACCTTGTCGACCGCGCACATGAAGCCGACCACGGCCAGTGCGATCAGCACGTAGGTGCGGTACCCATCGGCGCTGGGCGCCGCCTCGGCCGGAAGCGTGGGCGTCGGGGTGATGACGGTGGTGGTGTTCATGGCTTGTCCTAGCGCCAGAGCCAGCGCAGCGTGTCGGGGAAGATAGCGCCGCCGTGCTTGAGCGAGTGACCGCCCTTGCCGACGACGAGTCGGTGGTCGTAGCCGCGGTATGCGAGGGCCGCCGCGAGTTCGCGGTTGGCTTCGACCCAACGGCCGAAGACGATGTCGAGGTCGTGCTCGCCGGTCTGCAGGAACACGCGCAGCGGCTTGGGCTCACTGCGGCGCACCGCCGGCGCCAGCGCATGGGCGCCGCGGATGTCGACGAAGCTGCCGCAGTGGGCGACGACCTTGCCGAAGACGTCGGGCCGCTCCCACGCGGCGTTGAAGGCACAGGCGCCGCCGGAACTCAGGCCGACGATCGCGCGCCGCGCCGGGTCGGCGCTGATGTTCAGGCCCTGCGTCGCCACGGGCAGCACTTCGTCCAGCAGGAAGCGCACATAGGTATCGCCGACGCTGTCGTACTCGGTGCTGCGGTTGTCGTTGCCACCGTAGATCGGCAGGCCCGGGCCCGTCTCGCCCGGATTGACGAAGACCGCGACCAGCGGCGGCAACACGCCCTGGGCGACGAGGTTGTCGAGCACGGTCGGCGCTTCAACTTCCGGCCCAAGGTAGCGCGCACCGTCCTGGAACACCATCAGCGCAGCAGGTTGCCCGGCATCGACCTGGGCCGAGACGTACAGCGAGACGTCGTGCGCGACACCGGGGTAGATGAGGCCGGGCGCGCAGCCGCGGGCAACGAGCACGCCGCGCGCGACGCCGGGCTGCTGCATCGAGTCGGGGCCGAGTGCATAGGGCTCGGCAGCACCCAGGCTGGCCGCGAAGCGCGGCAGATCGCGCGGCGGGATGCCGGGCAACATGGCGGCGAGCTGTTCCATGAGCGCAGTCTGCGCCGCGAGCTCGGCATCGGGCAGGCGATCGGCTTTCATGGCTTGGAGCTTGGCGCGAGGAGGGTGCGGGCCGCGAAGTCGTTCACCACGGCCGCGAACTCGGCGCTGCGCCGCATGCTGACGCCATGCCCGGTGTTCTCGAAACGGTACGTCGTGGCTTGGCGAGCCGCAGCGACCAGGGCAGCCTCACCCTCGATCGCGCCCCGATCGAGATCGCCGTTGACGATCAGGACCGGCTGCTCGACGGCGGCCAAGGCGCTGCGGAAGTCGAAGAACAGCAGGCCGCGCACCGCCGTTGGCACCGCGCTGGTATTCACCCCGGCGGCCGTGATCGCGGGCCGATCGGCCTCCGACACGCCGAAAATCGGCAGGGCCCTGGCGGCGAATTCCGACTCGCTGAAACGCAGGCTGAGGATGCGGGTGAAGACCAGGCCCTGCAGGTAACCGAACACCTGCCCGATGCCGCGCTGGCCGCTGCTGCCCGCCAGCACCAGGCCGCGCAACTGCTCGCGCGGCAGCGCACTCGCCGCGGCCATCGCGGTGTAGCCGCCGAGCGAATCGCCAACCAGCAGCACCGGGGCCGGCGCGACCGATCGCGCGGCCTCGGCCACCGTGGCCACGGCCGCGTAGAGCGTGAAGACCTCGTCGCGGCGCGAACCGTGGTTCGGCAGGTCGAGCGCGATGACCCGCCAGCGGGGGTCGAGGTGGCGGCGCACCGCATCCCACATGTGCCCGTTCAGACCCGCGCCGTGCAGCAGGATCAGCACCGGCGCACTCGCACTCGCACTCGCACTCGCACTCGCACCCGAAGGCAAGACCTCGAAGGTCAGCGGCGCGGTGCGCGGCGGCGCGCGGTAGCGCTGCCACTCGGCCAAGGCGGCGAGGCCCAGCACGATGAGCAGCGCCGCTGCGACGAGGCCGCCGAGGCCCAAGCCGAGCCAGCGCAGCGCCCTCATCGCTTCATTCCCCACGACGCCCACCGTACCGGTTCGGTGGCCATGAACTCGCGCAGCAGGTCCGCCCACAGCGCAGCGTCGGCGCCCGACGCGACGTGTCCCTTATTGCTGTCGAGCTCGAGGTACGACCAGGGAACGCCGGCGGCGTCGAGCAGCGGCGCGAACTCGCGCGCCAGCGCGGGCGAGAAGACCTGGTCGCTGCGCGACAGCACCATCAGCAATGGCGCGCGGATCGCGCTCAGCTCGGCGCGCAAATCGAAGACCTCGGCCGCCTGCGCGAGCGTCACCAGCGATCCGGCATCGAAGGTCTCGGCCCACTCGCGCGCCAGGCGCCGCACCTCGCCAGCGCGCGCCGTCGGATCGGGCCACCGCGGCTTTAACTCCTCGTCGACGCCGTAGCGCGCCAGGGTGTCGATGCGCTGCGCCGTCAACCAATCGACCAGCGCGCCGGGTTCGGGGTGACCGTCGTTCCAGGCCGGCTGCTCGGCGAGTCTGTCGAGCAGCGCGGTGCTGCTGACGATGCCCGGGCTGTATGGCGCGCTGACCGCACAGACGACGCGCTCGACCATCTCGGGAAAACTCACCGCCCATTGCAGCGCCTGGTAACCGCCTAGCGAAGGCCCGGCGACGGCGGCCAGCCGCGTGACCCCGAGCGCGTCGAGCAGGCCCTTCTGCGCCCGCACCATGTCGGCTATCGTGAGCCGCGGAAAGTCGATGCCGTAGGGCTGGCCGGTCGCCGGGTCGACGCTGGCCGGCCCGGTCGAGCCATAACTCGAGCCGAGCATGTTCGGGCAGACCACGAACCAACGCTCGCTGTCGATCGGCTTGCCGGGCCCGACGAGATCGCTCCACGAGCCCTCGGCGACATTCGATCCGGCGTCGAGCATCGACGGGCCGGTGGTGTAGCCGTGCAGCACCAGCACCGCGTTGTCGCCCGCCGCGTTCAGGTGCCCGAGCGTGCGGTAGGCGGTGGTCGCCTCAGCCAGCACGGTGCCGCTCGCGAGCCGCAGCCCGCGGGCCGTGTGAGTCTGCAGATTCACGTGCGCTCTTAGAACCGGTAGGCGAGGTCGATGCCAATGGTGCGCGGCTGGATCGTGCCGGCCCCGATCGGGTTGCCGACCGGGTTCCCCGGGCTGGCCGTGCCGAGCGCGTTGGCGTGGTTCAGGCCACGCTCGTCGGTCAGGTTCTTGCCGTAGACCGACACGCGCACATTGCCGAACTCGACCCCGGCATTCAAGCCGAGCGTCGTGTATGACGGCACGTCCAGCACGTCGGGAACTTGGCTGAAGTCCGAGCGCCGCTGGCCGATGTAGCCGACGACACCGCCGACCCAGGCGGAATGGCCGGCAATGGGAAAGCGGTAGTCGGCCGCCAGCGACGCGGTCCACTTGGGCACGAAGGGCATGCGGTCGCCGCTCAGACCGCCGGCCGAAGGCGCGTCCGTGGTCAGTCTCGAGTCGGTGTAGGCACCGGTCGTACGCAGCGTCAGGCCCTGCATGGGGAACAGAAGCAGTGTCGCCTCGGCGCCCTGGACCTTGGCGTCGCCGGCGTTGACGAAGTGCTGGTAGGTCACGCCGCCGGAGACGGTGCCGCGCTGCACGACGACGTCCTTCCAGTCGGTGCGGAACAGTGCCGCCTCGATCGACGCGGTGCCGCCGGCCAGCGCCGCCTTGTAGCCGATCTCGTAGCTGGTGAGGGTGTCGGGGTTGAACGTCGGGTTGCCGATCGAGGGAGGCAGTGCGCTCGGACCACCCGAGCGGAAACCGGTGGCGATGCGACCGTAGATGGCGGTCCTGGCGTCGACCTTATAGATCGCGCTGAGCAGGTAGGTCGTCTTCTCGATCGTCACGTCCTCCTCGAACACCGAGGCCACGGGCAAGAGCAGCGAGGGTTGGTAGTTCTGCCTGAAATGCTGGTCGACGTGGGAATAGCGCAGGCCGGCGGTGAGGTCCAGCTGCGGCGTGAGGCTGTAGGTCGCGTTGCCGAACAGCGAGTAGTCCTTGTAGTTGACGCCGAGCAGTGCGTTGAACAGCGGCGCATTGAACGCCGCCAGCGGACCCGGCAGCGCGGGCAGCGGCGCCAGGCTCGGCACCAGCAACAGACCCTCTTGCGCAAACTGGTTGGTGCTGTCCTCCTTGTTGAGGATCAGCCCCACTTCATAACCCAGCTTGTCCCCGAACGCGGTGGAGCGCGCACGCAGTTCCTGCGACCAGCGCTTGGTGTCGACGATCTGGCGCACCCGCCCGCCGATGTCGCTGCCGACCAGCGGCCCGAGCAGGGGCGAGAACACGGCGCCGAGCAGGCGCGAGTAGTCGATGGTCACGTCGCCGCGGAGCTTCTGGTAGGTGGTCGACGAGACGAGGTCGAAATCGCCGACGTGACCCTTGAGCGTCGCGTTGAAGACGTCGAAGTTGGTCCCCTGCTTCTCCGGCACGGCACTGCTGTGCTCCAGATCACCGGTGGTCGGCGTCAGCGACTTAGCGGTGCTGTCGTAGTTCAGGTCCTGGATGCCGATGCCGTCGGTGCGAAACCGCTGCGTCATGGCCCAGCTTTGCAGTGACCAGTCGGGTGTGATCTTCCAGTCGAGCGCGACCCGCCCGCCGCGCGTAGTGGCCTGGTTGACGTCCTTCAGGCCGCGCTGCGGGTTGTCGATGTAGCCGGCGTCGTCGCGGTCCAGCAGGCTCACGCGCAGGCCGAGCTTCTGGTCCACCAGCGGCACATTGATCGACGCGCGCGCCTCATAGCCACTGCCGCCTTCGCTAATCTTGTGGCCGCCAATCGAGACCGCGCCGCCGAGGCGCTGAGTGTCGGCGGGTTGCGTCACGTAACGCAGCAGGCCGCCGACCGCGCCGGCACCGTACAGCGTGCCCTGCGGGCCCTTGAGCACTTCAATGCGACGCAGGTCGTAGGGGTCGAGGTCGGGGGTCAGCGTGCTGCCGGTGGCGTAGGCCGTGATCGAGCCGATCGGCGCCTCGTCGATGTAGAACGCAGTCCCCGGGGTGGGCTGGCTGATGCCGGTCGAGATGCCGCGCAGCACCACCGAGCTGAAGCCGCGCGAGACCGCGGTGACCGACATGCCCGGCATCTGCGCCGCGTAATCCTCCAGACGCACGGCTCCGCTGCGCTGCAGCCGGTCGGCGTTGACGGTCGACACCGAAGCCGGCACGTCGATCGCCGCCTGCTCGCGCTTCTGCGCCGTCACGACGATGTTCTGCACCGTCTGGTTTTCGGTTGCAGGCTGCGTGCTCGGCCCGACGGGTGCGTTCTGGGCCTGCGCGGCAAACGTGCACAGCAGCGACGCGGCGACGGCAATCGGATGGCGCGCCGGGCGCCGGGTCTGGATCAACATGGTTTGTCTCCTCGGTGAGGTGTCGTGTGGTCGGTCAGAAAATCTTGCCGGGGTTGAGGATCGATCTCGGATCCCAGGCGCGCTTGGTCAATCGCATCAGCTCCACCACGTCCGCGCCGTACTGGTCGAGCAGCTTGTCCTTCTTGCCCATGCCGATGCCGTGCTCGCCGGTGCAGGTACCGCCTGCCTCGCGTGCACGGACGACCATGGCGTCGTAGACGCGGTCGATCGCCGCGCGCTCGGCCGGCGCGTCGGGCATCGACATGAAGATGACGTGGAAGTTGCCATCACCGACGTGGCCGAGGATCGGCGCGATCAAGCCTTCACGGTCGATGTCGGCACGGGTAGCGGCCACGCAGTCGGCCAGTGCCGACATCGGCACGCAGACGTCGGAGACGATGTTGTCGCAGCCCGGGCGCAAGGCCAGCGCGGCGAAGTAGGCCAGGTGGCGCGCGCGCCAGAGCTGCGAGCGGTCTTCCGGCCGCGTGGCCCACTGGAAGCCGACGCCGCCGTGGCTGGCCGCCACTTCCTGCGCCAGCGCGGTCTGCTCCTTGACGGCCGACTCGCTGCCGTGGAATTCAAGGAACAGGGTCGGCAGTTCGGTCAGGCCGAGGTGGGAGTGCAGGTTGCACGCGTGCACCTGGTGCTCGTCGAGGAATTCGATGCGCGCGAAGGGCACGCCGCTCATCGACAGCTCGGTGACGGCCTCGACGGCCGCCTTCAGGGTCGGGAAGGCGCAGCTCGCCGCAGCCACTTCGACCGGCAGCGGGTGCAGGCGCAGCGTGATCTCGGTCAGCACGCCCAGCGTGCCCTCGGCGCCGGTGACCAGGTGCACCAGGTCGTAGCCGGCCGATGACTTGCGGGCGCGCGCACCCAGGCGCACCAGGCGGCCGTCGGCCAGCGCCAGTTCGACCGCCATCACGTTGTGCTGCATCGAGCCGTAGCGCATGGTGGTGGTGCCCGAGGCGCCGGTCGAGACCATGCCGCCGATCGACGCGTCGGCGCCCGGATCGACCGGGAAGAACAAGCCGCTGCCCTTCAGGTGCGCATTCAGGCGCTCGCGCGTGACGCCGGGCTGCACCACGCAGTCGCCGTCCTCGGCATGCACCTCGAGCACCGCGTCCAAGCGCGACAGGTCCATGCAGATCCCGCCGTGGGGTGCGCTGACATGCCCTTCGAGCGAGCTACCAGCGCCGTAGGCGATCACCGGCACGCCGAGATCGTTGCAGAGCTTGAGGATCTCGCAGACCTCGTGCTTGTCGAGCGGCCAGACCACGGCGTCGGGCGCCAGCTTGGTGGCGATGCCTTCGCCGCGCGCATGCTGCTCGCGGACTGCGCGGCTGGTGTTGACGCGCTCGCCGAAGCGTTCGCGCAGGCGAAGGAGGGCCTTGTCGACCGTGCCGGGCGCGGTCGAGAACGGGGTGGAACTCATGGGGTTCTACGTCTGGACGTCGATCGGGCCGCCGAGGCGCTGCACATGCACCATGGCCAGGTCGAAGTGGTAGGACATCGCCGACGCCGCGCCCACGGCGTCGCCGGCGCAGATGCGCTCGACCACATGCTCGTGAGCGTCGATCACGCGCGTGACTTCGGTGCCGCTGCGCGTGTCGGCCAGGTGCATGCGCGCCGAGGCCTCGCGCGGCGCCTGCAGCGCGCCAAGCAGCAGGCTGTTGAGCGGGTTGGCGCTGGCCTCCGCGATCATGGTGTGGATCGCCATGTCGGCGGCCACGCGCTGCGCATGCTGGGCGCCGGCGGCGCGCATCTGCACCACCAGGTCGCGCAACCGCGCGCGCTGCACGTCGTTGGCATAGCGCGCGGCCAACTGCGCGGTCTGCATCTCGATCGCACGCCGCGTCTCGAGCGCATGCGCGACAGTGACCTGCGCGGTGTTCAGGGCGTAGTCGAAGACCTCGGCCAGCACGCTGGCGTCGATGGTGCGCAGGCGCGGCCGGCGCCCGCCTTCGATCTCGAGGATGCCGAGGGCCGCCAGCGTGCGGTAGGCCTCGCGCACGCTGCCGCGGCTGACCTTCAACTCGAGCCCGATCTGCACCTCGCTCGGCACGGCGTCGCCGGGACGCATCTGATCGCGGTTAACCAGGGCCAGCAGGTGCCGTGCGACCTGGGCCGACAGCGTGGGGCGTTCGAGGGATGAGCGGGCGGTAGGCATGTCCATGACGGGACGAAGTGTCACGCACCACGCCTCAACCTGTCAAACAGGTTCTACAGGTTTTGGCCCAAATCTAGGGAAAACACCAGATAGAAAGGCCGACTCATAGGCAGACCATCCCGCCATTCGCAACGTACATGTCCTACAGGTTAAGCGCCATGACCATCACCTCCGCCGCCGACCCGGTCCTGATCCTGATCCACGGCGCCACAGGCAACGGCCGCATGTGGGACGCCGTGCGGCGCCACCTCGACCCGCGCTGGCGCGTCATCGCGCCGGATCTGCCGGGCCACGGTGCGCGCCGCAACGAGACCTTCACGCTGCAGAGCGCGGTCGAGACAGTCGCGGCGGCGGCGCGCGCCGTGGCGCCGGCGCCGGTGGTGGTGGGCGGCGACTCGCTCGGCGGCTACACCGCGCTGGCCGCAGCGGCCGCCCTGCCCCGCGAGCAGCTCAAGGGCCTGGTTCTCGGCGGGTCGACCGCCAACATGGTCGGCAGCGCGCTGCGCTCCTTGAAGGTGCGGCAGTGTCTGGTGCTCGGGCTGGGGGCACTGCTGGGCGAGAAGCGACTGGCCAAGGCGCTGGCCAAGGACCTGCGAAAGATGGGTCTGAGCGAGGAAGACATCGATGCGACGATCGCCGGCGGCCTCAACCACCGCGTGTTTCCGCAGGCCGTGCGGGCGCTGCAGGGCGTCGACTTTCGCGCCACGCTCGCAGCCGTGGAGCAGCCAGTGCTGATCGTCAACGGCTCGAAGGACAAGATCTTCGTCGAGCAGGAGCCGAGCTTCCTGGCCGCCGCGCGCCAGGCGACGAGCCACCGCTTCGAGGACTGCGAACACGGCGTCAGCCTGCGCCGCAGCCGCGAGTTCGCGGCGTTGGTCAACGCGTTCGTCGCGAAGATGACCTAGAAGTTGACTTTGTCGCCGCCCTTGAGCTGAAGCATCTCGCGTGCCTCGTCGGGGCTGGCGACCTCGAGGCCCAGGCCCTCGATGACCTGGCGCACGGCGCGCACTTGCTGGGCATTGCTCTCGGCCAAGCGGCCGGCGCCGATCCACAGCGAATCCTCCAGGCCGACGCGCACGTTGCCGCCCAGCGCCAGTGACTGCGTCGCGATGGGCAACTGGTTGCGCCCGGCACCCAGCACGCTCCACTGGTACTCGTCGCCGAACAGGCGGTCCGCGGTGCGCTTCATGTGCGCCACGTCTTCGGGGTGCGGCCCGATGCCGCCCAGGATGCCGAACACCGACTGGATGAAGAACGGTGGCTTGACGAGGCCGCGGTCGGCGAAGTGGCGCAGCGTGTAGAGGTGGCCGATGTCGTAGCACTCGATCTCGAAGCGCGTGCGGTTGGCCGCGCAGGTGGTGAGGATGTTGGCGATGTCGGCGAAGGTGTTCTTGAAGATGCGCTCGTCGGAGCCCTCAAGGTAAGGTCGCTCCCAGTCGAACTTGAATTCCTTGAAGCGCGCCAGCATCGGGAACAGGCCGAAGTTCATCGAGCCCATGTTCAGCGAGGCGACCTCAGGCTTGAAGAACGCGCAGGGCTTGAGCCGCTCTTCGACACCCATCGTCGGCGCGCCGCCGGTGGTGATGTTGATGACGACGTTGCTGGCTTCCTTGACGCGCTTGAGGAAGGGCGCGAAGGCCTCGGGGCGTTGGTCGGGCCGGCCGTCGGCGGGGTCCCGCGCGTGCAGGTGCACCAGGGCAGCGCCGGCCTCGTGCGCGCCGAGCGCGGCCTCGGCGATCTCGTCGGCCGTGATCGGGATGTGCGGCGACATGCTCGGGGTGTGGATCGCGCCGGTGACGGCGCAGGTGATCATCACCTTGCGCTGCTTGCTCTTCGGGTTGGCCATTTGCTTTGCTCCTTCGATCAAGAGTCCTGCCAGGGCTTCTGCCCTCGCTTGTGTGCGACGAGTGCAGCCAGCCGCTCGTTGCGCCAGAGGCTCTTGGCGGCCACCGCGCCCGCATCGGGCGCCGGGCCCCAGGCCCCGGCCGCCCCGCGCCAGGCCGCGTCGTCCCAGACCTGCAGCGTGGGCAGGTCGGCCATATAGCGCCGGAACCAGGGCACGTAGCGCTCGCAGTAGTCGGCGATGCCGCCCGGCGCATTCAGCTCGATCGTCTCGAACGGGCCCATGAATGCCCAGCGCAGGCCCAGGCCGTCACAGATGGTGCGATCGAGGTCTTGCGGGCTGACGATGCCTTCCTGCACCAGGCGGAAGGCTTCGGTGAGCAGCGCCACCTGCAGGCGATTGAGGACGAAGCCGTCGACCTCGCGCTTGACCTCGATCGGCACCTGTCCGACGGAGCGCATCACGGCCATCGCCCGCGCCTTGGTGTCGTCGCTCGTCCACGGCGCGCCGCAGAGTTCGACCACCGGCGCCAGGTGCGGCGGGTTGACCGGGTGCGCGACGATGCAGCGCGCGCGGCCGGCCAGAGATTCGGTGAACAGCGAGGCGACGATGGCCGAGGTGGACGAGGCCAGCACGCAGTGCGGCGGCGCGGCGGCGTCGAGCGCAGCGAAGGTCGTGCGCTTGATGTCCAGCACCTCGGGGCCGCTCTCCTGCACGTAGTCGGCGGACTGCACTGCTTCTTCGAGCGTGGCCACCACTTGCACCCGCGCCGCGGCGGCCGCGGCGTCCTGCACCAGGCCGTGCGCCTGCAGCTCCTGCAACGACTGCGCGATCTGCGCATGAGCGGCATCGCGCTGGGCGCCGCTCGGGTCCCACACGCGCAGCTGCCAGCCGGCGCGGGCGAACACATTGGACCAGGAGCGGCCGATCAGGCCGGCACCGACGATGGCGACGGTGTTCAAGGCGCTTCCATACCCTTGTCCTTCAAGACCTCGCGAGCGCTGTCGGCACGCAGCGCTACCAGCAGCGCCCGCGCGGCAACCGGCTCCGCGGTGGACGCGCTCACTGCGCCCGAGTAGTCGGTGTAGTTCTGGATCTCCTTCGGGATCGGCCCCACCAGCTGCGCCCCGGGAACGGCCAGGATCTCGCTG
The DNA here is from genome assembly GCA_040384625.1 of Pseudomonadota bacterium. GTDB lineage: Bacteria > Pseudomonadota > Gammaproteobacteria > Burkholderiales > Burkholderiaceae_C > CADEEN01. The sequence continues at coordinate 50,993 of JAZKIW010000092.1, forward strand.
ATCTGGTGCAAGGCCAGGTCAGCCTCGCCGGAGACGAGCCGCTCCGCCACCAAGCCGCCGGGCACCAGCACTGCCTTGGCCTTGATCTGCGCGGCCAGGCCCCAGCGCTCGAACAGCTGCGAGAGGTAGATGCCGCTCGAGCCGCCGGCGGCCGGATCGATGTAGGCCACCGCGCGCGCTGCGAGCAGGGCCTGCTGCAGTGCCGCGACCGTGCCGATGTCCGGCACCGCGGCGCCGCGCTTGACCGCCACGCCGATCGCCACGCGGGCCAGCGGCGCCTGCGAATCGGCCGTCACGCGCGCCGCCTTGGTCAGGCGCTCGAGCCCGGCCGGCGGCATAACCACGACATCGAAGGCTTCGCCCCCAGCGATACGCCGCTCCAGCCCGCCGGCGGTGTCGTTGACCACCACCAGCTTGTGCCCCGTCTGCTTCTCGAACGCCGGGGCGAGCGCCAGCACGATCGGCTTGTAGGCACCCGCAGTGAGGACCTTGATGTCGGCCGCCACGGCGTGCAGCGGAAGGCTCGCGACCACCAGAGTCACTAGCAGGGCGAAAAGGGACTGCATCGAGACGCTCCGAAAGGCGATGACCAAGTGATGGTAACCACCGAAAGGAAGAGCCGTCGAACTTGCTATTTGAGCCGCCCGAAGGCGACGACATGAGAAGCTTGGCGCGAACAACGCCAAGCGCATGCACTCAAGAATTTGGTGGGCCCTGAAGGATTCGAACCTTCGACCAACGGATTAAGAGTCCGCTGCTCTACCAACTGAGCTAAGGACCCGCTCGATGAAATCGAGTGGTGGGTTGTGCGGGACTCGAACCCACGACCAATAGATTAAAAGTCTACTGCTCTACCAACTGAGCTAACAACCCGGCCGCAGAGCGCGGCATTATAGGGGCTGTTTTTTGGCCGCTTCGGCGGGCCCTTGCAATAGCTGCTGGATAACTTCGCCGGCCGCTGCGAAGCCGAAGCTGGCAGTGACGGTGACACTCGATCCGTAGCCGTGGCAATTGAGGTTGCCGTCGACGTCGCACTCACCTTCGGGCAGCTGTACGCTCTCGCGCGAGAACACGCAACGCAAGCGCATCGGCCCCTTGCGCGCGGCGCCGTCCTGTTGGCGCAGGCGCTGTCGCAGCGCGGCCAGCAGCGGGTCGTGCGTGGCGGCCGCGAGGTCGTCGATCTCGACGCCTTGCGCCAGTTGCTTGCCGCCCGCTGCGCCGACGCAGACGAAGCCCGCGCGCGCCTTCAGCGCCCAGGCCGCGAGCGCCTGCTTGGCACGCACCTGGTCGCAGGCATCGATCACCGCGTCGACGGCATGCGGCAGCAAGGCAGGCCAGTTGTCGGCCGCGGCGAAGGCTTCGACGACGTGCACAAAACAGCCGGGGTGGATGTCGGCCACGCGTGCGGCCAGGGCCTGCGCCTTGGCCTGGCCGAGCGTGGCGCTCACGGCCTGCACCTGGCGGTTGACGTTCGACTCGGCGATGTGGTCGAGGTCGACCAGGGTCAGCTCGGCCACGCCGCTGCGGGCCAGGGCCTCGACGGCCCACGAGCCGACGCCGCCCAGGCCGACAACCGCCACACGCGCGGCACGCAGGCGCGCATAGCCGGCATCGCCGTAGAGGCGGCGCAGCCCACCGAAGCGACGTTCGAGGTCGGGCGCTGGGTCCGCCGTCATTCCTGCTCGATGCGCCAGACCTGGTAGCGCACCGCGAGCACGGCACCGCCGATGATCGAGGCCAGGGCGATGAAGCTGCCGATCGCCAGCGTCGACACACCCGACAGCCCCTGGCCCACGGTGCAGCCGAGCGCGGCGACGCCGCCCACGCCCATCATCATCGCGCCGCCGATGTGGTTCGCGGTGTCTTCCGCGCCGGCAAAACCTTCCCAGCGAAAGCTGCGGCTCGCCAGTGCCCACACTGCGGAGCCGATGACAACGCCGACCGTGCTGACAATGCCGATCGACAGCAGCTTGCTCTTGTCGCTGAAGAACAGCAGCCAGTCGATGGTGTAGGCAATGGGCGCAACGAACGACAGCGACTCCATGCGCGTCGAGTTGGTGGCGACGAAGGCTTCCTGCAGCGTGTTCGGGTCTTCGGACACGTAGCCCAGGCGGCCCGACACCCACCACATCGCCGCGACCACGGCGCCGATGCCCAGGCCACCGAGCAGCACGTCGGCGCTGCGCCCCTCGCGCCGCGCCACGGCCCAAGCCACGAGACCCGCACCGAGCAAGCCACCGAGCACCAGGGCCGCCTGCGCCTTGGCCCAGCCGAAGCTGCGCGCGGCGAGCGTGGGCAGGTCCTGCCCGCCGGCCAGTTCGAGCGCCACGCGGTCGATCGTCGCCACGCGGGCCACGCCGGTGATGCCCTTGAGCGTCGCGAATGCCGCAAGGCCGAGCACGAGGAAGACGACCAGCGACTTCAGGTTGCCACCGCCGATGCGCACCAGTGTCTTGCTGCCGCAACCCGAGGCCAGCACCATGCCGAAGCCGAACATCAGGCCGCCGACGATGGCGGACAGCCAGGTCAGGCGCGGTGCGGCATAGATGGTCTTGCCGGCATCGACCCAACCCGCCGCCACCATCGCGTTGAAGCCGAGCATGGCCACCCCCATGGCCAGCACCCACATGCGCATGCGCGCCCAGTCGCCCATGTTGACGATGTCGGCCACCGCGCCCATCGTGCAGAAGTGCGTGCGCTGCGCAATGGCACCGAACAGCAGGCTCAGACCGAAGGCGGCCCACAGCACCTGCGAGGCCAGTGCCCCCATGTCGATGTTTTGCATGGGGGCGATTTTAGGAGGCGCTCTACTTCAGTGCGGCAAGGCGCTCTTTGCCGGCCTGTGCGGCCTCGGACTGCGGGTAGCGCTTCAACAGTTCGGCCAGCGTGGCGCGGGCCGCCTTGGTGTCCTTCATCTCGGCCTGGGTGTTGGCCACCGCGAGCATCGCCTCGGGCACGCGCGCGTGCTCGGGCGCCGCGACGATGAAGGCCCGGAAGACGGCGATCGCCTCCTTGTACTCGCGCTTGCCGTAGTGCGCATTGCCGAGCCAGAAGCGCACCGAGTCGAGGTAGCCGCTGGCCGGATAGCGCCGGCTGAAGGCGTTGAAAGCGTTCACCGCGCCGGCGAAGTCGCCGCTGCGGATGAAGGCGAAAGCCTCTTCGTATTGGCGCTTCTCGTCGGCGTCGGACAGGAACTCCTTGCCGTCGACGGCCACCTTCTGCGGCTCGAGTTTGCGGATGCGGTCTTCCACGCCCTGGGCGATGTCCTTCTGCCGGCGCTGCAGCTCAGCGACGTCACGCGCGAGCTGTTCGTCGCTGCCGCGCTGGCGCGCCATGTCGGCGCGCAGCAACTCGAGCTGGCTGTTCAGGTCGAGCAGGCTGCGCCGCAGCTGCTGCACCTGCTCGAGCAGTTCCCTGTTGGCTGCAACCAACTCGGTCAGACGCCGGGCCTGGGCCTCGTCGGTGGCGCGCAGTTCGATGATCGCCTTGCGCGCCTCGTTGTCGGGGAACAGCTGGGCCTGCGCCGACGCTGCCATCAGCGTCAGCAGCGCCGCGGCCGCGCTGCGCGAGAAGCGGGGCGTCACTCTAGCGATCCTTCAACTCGGCGCGACGGTTCTTGGCCCACGCGGCCTCATCGCTGCCCGGCGCGGCGGGCCGCTCCTTGCCGAAACTCACTGCTTCGAGCTGGCTGTCGGTTACACCGAGCAGGGTCATCGAACGCAGCACGGCTTCGGCACGCTTCTGGCCCAGGGCCAGGTTGTATTCACGGCCACCGCGCTCGTCAGTGTGGCCTTCGATCATGCCCTTCTGACTGCGGTTGGCAGCCATGCGCTTGGCATGCGTTTCGATCACCGGGCGGAACTCGTCCTTGACGACGAAGCTGTCGAAATCGAAGTACACGATGCGTGCCGCGCCGCTGGCTACTGCCGGCGCCACATTGACGGTCGCCACCTGGGATTGGGCAGTGCCCTGCCCGGCGCCTGCACTGCCCTGGGCGCCGCCGATGGGGCTGCGGGATTCAACGGGCACGTCGGTGGTCTTCTCGTCGAGCTTGACCGAACTGCAGCCGGCGGCCAATGCGGCGATCGTGAGGGCGCTGAGAGCGAGGCGGATGTGCTTCATGGCTTCTCCTAGGAGGTGGTCGGAAATCAACGGTTGAACGGGCCCCACACCGGCTCGCGCACATCAAGGCCCGACGACAGAAGCCGGGTCTTGATGCGGCCATCGAGCGTGCTGGTCATCAGGACGTCGCGGCCCTGGGTGCGCGACGCATAGATGATCAGCTTGCCGTTGGGGGCGAAGCTGGGGCTTTCATCGTCATTGGTGTCGCTCAGAGCCAGGATGTTCCCGCTCGCCAGGTCCATCGTGTGCAGCCGGAACGTGCCGCCGCCCAGGCGCGAGATGTAGGCCAGAGTGCGGCCGTCCGGCGAGAGCGCCGGGCTGATGTTGTAGGCGCCGCTGAAGGTCACGCGCTCGGCATTGCCGCCCGCCGCAGGCATGCGATAGACCTGCGGGCCGCCGCCACGGTCGCTGACGAAGAAGATCGTGCGGCCGTCCGGCGCGAAAGCGGCTTCGGTGTCGATGGCATTGCTCTGCGTCAGGCGCTTCACGCCGCTGCCGTCGCGGGCCATCGAGAACAATTGGGTGCCGCCTTCGCGCGACAGCGACAGCGCGAGCTGGCGCCCGTCGGGCGACCAAGCGGGTGCGCTGTTGCTGCCGCGGAAGTTGGCCACCGGGCGGCGCTGGCCGCTGGACACGTCCTGGATCCAGACGACGGCCTTCTGCTGCTCGAACGACACATAGGCCAGTTCGCGGCCGTCGGGCGACCAGGCCGGGGAAATGATTGGCTCGACACTGGTCAGCGCGACCTGGCCGCCTTCGCCGTCGGCATCGGTGATGCGCAGCGTGTAGCGGTTGGCGGCGCGCGTGACGTACGCGATGCGGGTGGCGAAGACGCCCTTGTCGCCGGTGAGCCGCTCGTAAACCGCGTCGGCGATGCGGTGCGCGGCCAGGCGCAAGTCGGCGGTGACGACGGCCAGGCTCTGGCCACCGAGGTCCTGCCCCTTGACCACGTCCCACAGCTTGTAGCGCACATCCCAGCGGCCGTCGGCCAGGCGGCTGACCGAGCCGGCCAGCAGCGCATCGGCGCCGCGGCCGCGCCATTCGCTCATGGCCGGTTGCGTCGTCTCGTCCATCGCCGCGGCAACGTCGAGGTTACGGAACTGCCCGCTGCGCTCGAGATCGGCGCGAATGATGGCCCCGATGGGCGCCGTCGGCCCGGCCTTGTCCTCGTCGCGGAAACGCGCGATGGCCACCGGCAACTGCGTCGCACCAACGCCGCTAATCTCGACCCGAAACTGGGCCCAGGCCGGCAGCGCGCCGAAGGCGGCCAGGCCCACGCACAGGCGGCGGCGATTGGTTGAAGCAGGGGCGAAGGTCGGTGGCTGGGGCATCAGGGCAGTGCTGCGGCAGCGTTGAAGTCGCCGGATTGTAGGCAGCCACACGCCGCGGCTCTGTCGGACGACAGCCCGATAATGTGCCCGCTCATGCCGACACCCCCGCTGCTGCAACGCCTGAAGCGCATCGCGCCCTACTTTCGCGCCAGCCGTGTCGGTTTCGTGGTCGCCATCGCGGCCGCGGCGACGGCAGCCTCGACCGAACCCCTGTTGCCGGCCCTGCTGAAGACCCTGCTCGACAAGGGCTTCGGTGCAGCGCGCGACTTCCCGCTGTGGGCGGTGCCGGTGGCCATCATCGGCCTGTACGTGGTGCGCGGCCTGGCCGGCTTCCTGGCTCAGTACGCCTTGGCCTGGGCGGCCAACATGGGCGTGCTGTCGCTGCGCGACCTGATGTTCGCGCGCCTGCTCGATGCCACGCCGATGCTCTTCACGCGGCACAGCGCGAGCAGCCTGACCAACACCATGGTCTACGAGGTGCAATCAGGCGCGACCTGGCTGGTGCAGACCCTGTTGGTCCTGGTGCGGGATTCGCTGACCATCGTCGCCCTGTTCGGCTACCTGCTGTGGCTGAACTGGAAGCTGACCCTGCTTGTGGCCCTGCTCGGGCCTGCTGTGGCCCTGGTGATGCGGGTCGTGTCGCGGCGGCTGGCCCGGCTGACGCGCGCCCACCAGGCCGCCACCGATGAGTTGGCCTACGTGGTCGAAGAAAACGTGCTCGCCTGGCGCATCGTGCGCCTGCACGGTGCAGCGCCGGTGCAGCAACAGCGCTTCAACAGCCACAGCCAGCGCTTGCGCCGCCTGATGGTCAAGTCGGCCGCAGCGGCCGCCACCAGCTCGCCGATCACGCAGTTGATCGCAGCGGTGGCCCTCTCGGCGGTGGTGGTGATGGCGCTCTGGCAGAGCAGCGGCGCAGGCACCACGGTCGGCGGCTTCGCGGCTTTCATCACCGCGATGCTGATGCTGGTGGCGCCGATCAAGCACCTGGCCGACAGCACCGGGCCGCTGACGCGCGGGCTGGCGGCCATCGAGCGCGGCATCGATCTGGTGGAGCACAGCCCTGCCGAGGAAGGCGGCAGCTTCGTACCGAGCGGGCGCGTGCGCGGCACGATCGAGCTGCGCGGCGTCGGGCTCGCCTACCGCGACGATGCGGCGCCGGCCCTCGCGGAGGTGGACTTGACGATCGATGCCGGCGAAACGGTGGCCATGGTCGGGCCGTCGGGCGCAGGCAAGACCTCGCTGGTGAACCTGCTGCCGCGCTTCCTGGAGCCCACGCAAGGCGAACTGCGCCTGGATGGTGTGCCGCTGCGCGAGTGGCGCATCGACGCGCTGCGGCGCCAGTTCGCCCTGGTGAGCCAGGACGTGGTGCTGTTCAACGACACGGTCACGGCCAACGTTGCTCTCGGCGAGGCCGTCGATGTCGAGCGCGTGCGCGCGGCATTGGGCAGCGCGCACCTGCTTGACTTCGCCCTCGCGTTGCCGCAGGGCCTGGACACTGTGCTCGGGCATAACGCGAGCCAGCTTTCAGGCGGCCAGCGCCAGCGCCTCGCGATCGCGCGGGCGATCTACAAGGACGCCCCGGTGTTGATCCTCGACGAGGCCACCTCTGCCCTGGACAGCGAAAGCGAACGCGCGGTCCAGAATGCCCTCGAAGGGCTGATGCAGGGTCGCACCACCCTCGTCATCGCTCACCGCCTGTCGACCATCGAACACGCCGACCGCGTGGTGGCGATGGACCAGGGCCGCATCGTCGAGCAAGGCAGTCATGCCGAGTTGCTTTTGCATGGCGGCCTGTACGCGCGCCTGCACGCCATGCAGTTCAGGAGTTGAGGATGACCAAGCACGCGATCTCACGCTGGCCCGTGCCCGAACTGAAGGACCTGCCGGAGGACTTGCGCATGCGCATCCTCGACGTGCAGGCCAAGGCTGGCTTCGTGCCCAACGTGTTCCTGGGTTTCTCGCACCGCCCCGACGAAGCGCGCGCCTTCTTCGCCTGGCACGACGCCCTGCTGCTGAAAGAGGACAGCGGGCTCACGAAGGCCGAGCGCGAGATGATCATCGTCGCCACTTCGGGCGCGAACCACTGCCTGTATTGCGTGGTCGCGCACGGCGCGATCCTGCGCGTCTATGCCAAGCAACCGCAGATCGCCGACCAGGTCGCGACCAACTACCTGAAGGCCGACATCAGCGAGCGCCAGCGTGCGATGCTGGCCTTCGCGCTGAAGGTCAGCCTGGATTCAGCGAATGTGGTCGAAGCTGACTTCGCAGCCCTGCGCGCGCACGGCTTCTCCGACGAGGACATCTGGGACATCGGTGCGATCACGGCGCTGTTCGGGCTGTCCAACCGCATGGCCAACCTGATGTCGCTTCGGCCGAACGACGAGTTCTATCTGCTCGGGCGGATGCCGCGCGAGAAGAAGTGATCAGGGCGTGAAGCCGATCGCGATCGGCGACGGCACGCGGCCGTCGATGTCACGCGGCAGGATCTCGGTGCGGTCTATCGCTCGCAACACCGCGTCGTCCCAGTCCTTGTTGCCGCTGGACTTGATCAGGCGGCGCCCGACGATCGTGCCGTCGGGCGCTGCGCGCACTTCGACCTCGGCACGCGGGCTGCCGGTCACGGCTTCGGTCATCACGATGTTCGGCTTGACCTTGGCGATGATGCGGCCGGCATAGCTCGCCGAAGGCCCTGCATCGCGCGCCGCACTGCCGGTGGCCGCCGGCGTGCCGGTCGCCCCGGCCTGGCCCTGGATGCGCTTCAGGTAGTCCAGGCGCGCCTTCTCCAGCCGGTCTACTTCGGCCTTTTCGGCGAGCTTCTTGCGCTGTTCGTCCTGCGCCGCTTGCAGGCGCTTCTTCTCGGCTTCGGCCTTGGCCTTGGCTTCGCGCTCGCGCGCCCTTTCGCGTTCGATCTCCTCGCGCTCGCGATCCCTCTTGGCCTTCTCGATCGCGATCTCGGCGTCACGCGAGGGTTGCGCCTGCGGCTTGGGCTCAGGCCGAGGCTCGGGCTTGGGCTCGCGCTGCGGTTGGGGTTTGGGTTCGGGCTGGGGGGGCGGCGTCGGCTGAGGCGGCGGCGTCACCACAGCGGGCGCGGCGAACTCCGGGACCGCGGCCCACAACTCCGCCGTTGCCCCTGTCGGCTCGCTGGCGCGCCAGCTAACGCCGAGCGCCAAGGCCAGGAACAGGCCGCCATGCACCAGCAGGGCGAGTGCGGCGCCGCGCCCGAGCCCGGCCGGACGCTGAGGACGCAGCGGATCGGGCCCGCCACCGGCAACGGCAGTCACGTACATCAGCTGCCCTGCTTCACGGACAGCCCCACGCGCTGCACGCCGGATTTCTGCAGGGCGTCCATCACACCCACGACCGCTTCATATTTCACGTTGCGATCGGCCGAGATCACCACCGGCGTCTTCGCATCACCGCCCTGCGCCTGTCTCACCCGTGCGGCCAACTGGGTCAGGATCAGCGGCTGCGCATCCGCCTTGCCATCGACCTTCAGCCGCAGCTTCCCGTCCGTGCCGACGATGACCTCGACGACGCTCTGTGGCCGCGCCTTCGAAGCCCCCACACTCGGCAGATCGACCACGCCGGTGGTGATCAGCGGCGCGGTGACCATGAAGATGATCAGCAGCACCAGCATCACGTCGA
>JAZKIW010000093.1:0-42061 GCA_040384625.1 Pseudomonadota bacterium
TCGCCAGCGCGATCAGCAGCTGGCGCAGGATGGCGGAGTCGATGCGCCCGCCGGTGTAGTTCTGCAGGTCACCGGCGATGTAGCGCAGCACCTCTGGCAGGGCGGCGAGCATCACTGCGCCGAGGATCACGCCAGGGATATGGCCAATGCCGCCGATCACGACCATCGCCACGATCATCACGCTCTCCATCAGGCTGAACGACTCGGGCGACACGAAACCCTGGAACGACGCGAACATGGAGCCCGAGACCCCGCCGAAGCTGGCGCCCATGGCAAACGCCAACAGCTTCATGTTGCGGGTGTTGATGCCCATCGCCTTGGCCGCGATCTCGTCTTCGCGAATCGCCATCCAGGCGCGACCGATACGAGAGTTCTCCAGCCTGTGGCAGATCACCACACTGATGACCACTAGCGAGAGGAAGAGGTAGAAGTACAGCGTGACCGAAGGGATCCTGAAGTCGCCGATCGAGATGCCCTTGCCGAAGTCGAGCACGCCGAACAGATGCATCGAGTCGATGCGGTCCAGCCCACGCGGGCCGTTGGTGATGTTGACCGGGTGCTCAAGGTTGTTCAGGAAGACGCGGATGATTTCACCGAAGCCAAGCGTCACGATGGCCAGGTAGTCGCCGCGCAGTTTCAGCGTCGGCGCGCCGAGCAGGGCCCCGGCAAGCCCGGCAAGCGCCGCGGCCAGCGGAATCACCAGCCAGATCGGTGTGTGCAGGCCGTCCGGAAAGGCGGCCTTGATGGCTTCGAAGTTCTCCGCCAGGTGCGGTGAGGCAAGCAACGCGTACATGTACGCGCCCAACGCGTAGAACGCAACGAAGCCCAGGTCGAGCAGGCCGGCATAGCCGACCACGATATTCAGGCCCAGCGCCAGCAGCACATAAAGCAAGGCCAGCGCCATGATGCGCACCCAGCCTTGGCCGAACTGCTGGGCAAAGAGCGGCAATGCGATCAGGGCCAGCGCAGCGAGCAGGAACACGAAGAGCTTGTTCTTCATCATGGCAGCGTCCTCCTCATGCCCGGTCGGCGACGCGTTCACCGAGCAGGCCTGATGGTCGCAAGGTCAGCACCAGGATCAGCAGGGCGAAGGCGAAGATGTCGGCATAGTGACTGCCGAGAACGCCGCCCGTCAGCTCGCCAAGGTAGCCGGCACCGATCGCCTCGACCAGACCGAGCAGGATGCCGCCAACCACGGCGCCGCCCAGGTTGCCGATGCCGCCAAGGACTGCGGCCGTGAAGGCCTTCAGGCCCGGCAGGAAGCCCATCGAGTGCTGCACGGTGCCGTAGTTGGCCGCCCACATCACGCCGGCCACCGCGGCCAGGGCCGCACCAATGATGAAGGTGGCCGAGATCACCATATCGGGGCGCACGCCCATCAGAGCCGCGACACGCGGATTTTCGGCCGTGGCGCGCATTGCACGGCCGAGCTTGGTGCGGTTGACCAGGTACATCAGCGCGGCCAGGATGACCACCGTCAGACCAAGGATCAGGCATTGAACGACACTGATCACGGGCCCCCCGAGGTCGATCGGGTCGTTGGGCAGCAGGATCGGATAGGGCTTGGGATTGGGCTTCCAGATGATCATTGCCAGCGTCTGCAACAGCAGGCTCATGCCCATCGCTGTGATCAGCGGCGCCAGCCGCGGTGCAGTGCGCAACGGCCGGTATGCCACCTTCTCGATCGTGAAGTTCAGCGCCGCACAGATGACGATGGCACAGACGAGCGAAATCAGCATGATCAGCCAGCCGGGCATCCCCGACTCCGCCAGCAGGGTGACGATGGTCCAGCTGGTCAGCGCACCGACCATCAGCACCTCGCCGTGCGCGAAGTTGATCAGGTTGATGATGCCGTAGACCATGGTGTAGCCCAGGGCCACCAGGGCATACATGCTGCCCAGCACCAGACCATTGATGATCTGCTGAAAGAAGGTTTCCAAGTGGCGCTCCTGGTTCGGCGTTGCCAAAGATTGTAGGCAGGCAAGTTGCGTGCCTCGCGCTGGGATTACCCTCGCGATGGCCGGGCCCAGGGGGCGGTCTAGGCGCTCTCGTCGACCGCGTCGTTGGCCCTGCGCAACCGGGCCAGCTTGTCGGCGATCTGCGCCTCGAGACCGCGGTCGGTCGGGCGGTAGAACTGCGGCGCATCCAGGCCGTCCGGGAAGTAGCTTTCCCCGGCGGCGAAGGCATCGGCCTCGTCGTGGGCGTAGCGATAACCGCGCCCGTAGTCGAGCTGCTTCATCAGCTTGGTCGGCGCATTGCGCAAGTGCAGCGGCACCGGCCGTGTGCCATCGCCGGCAACGAAGGCGCGCGCCTCATTCCAGGCGGTGTAGACGGCATTCGACTTCGGCGCCGCAGCGAGAAACAGCACGGCCTGGGCCAACGCCAGTTCACCTTCGGGCGAGCCTAGGCGCTCATAGACTTCGGTCGCATCCAGGGCCATCCGCAACGCACGCGGATCGGCCAGGCCGATGTCCTCACTGGCCATGCGCAAGACGCGCCTGGCGACGTAGCGCGGATCGACACCGCCATCGAGCATTCGCACCAGCCAGTACAGCGCGGCGTCGGGATCGCTGCCACGCACGCTCTTGTGCAGCGCCGAGATGGTGTCGTAGAACTGCTCCCCGCCCTTGTCGTAGCGGCGCAGCTGATCGCCCAGGGCTCGTTCCAGCAGTGCTTCGTCGACCTGGGCCGCCGCACCGGCCACTGCGGCGAGATTCTCGACCGCGTTCAGCAGGCGACGCGCGTCGCCGTCGGCATAGGCGACCAACCGATCGCGCGCCGCATCGGTCAAGGGCGGCAGGGACAGCGCTGTGCGGGCACGCGCCAGCAATTCGGCCAGTTCTTCGGGGGCCAGCGGTTGCAACACGTGCACGGTCGCGCGCGAGAGCAAGGCTGAGTTGACCTCGAACGAGGGGTTCTCGGTGGTCGCACCGATGAAGATGAAGAGGCCCGACTCGACGTGCGGCAGGAAGGCATCCTGCTGCGCCTTGTTGAAGCGGTGCACTTCGTCGACGAAGACGATGCTGGCGCGCCCCGCGCGGCGCGCCGTTTGCGCACGGTCGACAGCCTCGCGGATGTCCTTGACGCCGCCGAGCACGGCCGAGATGACGATGAACTCGGCGTCGAAGGCGCCGGCGACTAGCCTTGCAAGCGTCGTCTTGCCCACGCCCGGCGGGCCCCACAGGATCATCGAGTGCAGCCGCCCAGCCGCGAACGCGGCGGCCAGAGGCTTGCCCGGAGCCAACAAGTGGCGCTGGCCGATCACCTCCACCAGGTTGCGGGGGCGCAGGCGCTCGGCCAGCGGCGCGTCGGCACGCGCCGCCGCCGTCGGCTCTGGATCGGCATCGAACAGGCTAGCGGTCATGCTGCCGCCGATTGTGGCAGCGCGAAACCCGACTATTGCGTCAGAACGTCGACGCCCTTGGGGGGCACGAAGCGAAAGGTCTCCGGCGGCTGCGCGAGGTTAAGGCTCAACTCATTGAAGCTGAGCAAGGAACGCTGCCCGAAGCCGTCAACCAGTTCGATCGCCGCCAGCGTCTTGCCCTTGAAGCCGACCCGCAGCGATTGCAGGTTGGCGGCGTTGTCCTTCTCGCGCGGCGTGGCCTGCACCCAGTCGAGGCCCTGCGCGGAGGGCAGTGCCCGCAACTCGAAGTCCTTCTCGAGCGAGGCGCCCGCCAGCAGCGCTGCGGGCGTGGCGCCGAGGGCCTTGTCGATCGCTCGCACGCTGGCCTGCTGCAGGTCAGCGTCGTAGATCCAGACCTTCTGCCCGTCACCCACGATCAATTGCTCGTAGGGCTTGGCGTAGGCAAAGCGAAAGCGGTTTGGCCGTGCGAATTCGAAGCTCCCGCTGGACGTCTTCTTCTTCGCCCCGTCGGGCGACGTGACGACCTGGGTGAAACTGGCGCGCCCGGTCTTCGCATCGCGGGTGAACTCGCGCAGCGCATCGACGGCGTCGGCGCGCGCAGCCACCGCGGCAAAAGCCAGTAAACAGGCAAGCAGGGTCTTCATTCGTCGCGCCGCGGCACCAACAGGTCGCGATTGCCATTGGTGGCCATCGACGACACCAGCCCCGACTTCTCCATCTGTTCGAGCAGCCGCGCGGCGCGGTTGTAGCCGATGCGCAGGTGCCGCTGCACCAGCGAGATTGAGGCCCGCTTGTGCTGCAACACGATCGCCACTGCCTGGTCGTACATCGGATCGGCCTCTCCGTTCGCTTCGCCCGGCGCGCCTGGCTCACCCGGCTCGCCATCGAGCGTGCCGCCTTCGAGAATGCCCTCGATGTAGTTCGGCTCGCCCTGGCTCTTCAGGTAACTCACAACGCGGTGGACCTCGTCGTCGCTGACAAAGGCGCCATGCACCCGGATCGGTAGGCCGGTACCCGAGGGCATGTAGAGCATGTCGCCCATGCCGAGCAGGGCCTCCGCACCCATCTGATCCAGGATCGTGCGGCTGTCGATCTTGCTAGAGACCTGGAAGCTCAGGCGTGTCGGGATGTTCGCCTTGATCAGGCCGGTGATCACATCCACGCTCGGTCGCTGCGTGGCCAGGATCAAGTGGATGCCGGAGGCGCGCGCCTTCTGCGCCAACCTCGCGATCAGTTCTTCGATCTTCTTGCCGACGACCATCATCAGGTCAGCCAGTTCGTCGATCACGACCACGATCTGCGGCAGGCGCTCCAAGGGCTCGGGCTGCTCCGGCGTCAGGCTGAACGGGTTGCCGAGCGTTTCGCCGCGCTCACTGGCCTCGTCGATCTTCTTGTTGTAGCCCGAGAGCTGGCGCACGCCTAGCTTGCTCATCAACTTGTAGCGCCGCTCCATTTCGCCGACGCACCAGGTCAGCGCATTCGCGGCCTGCTTCATGTCGGTGACCACCGGGCAGAGCAAGTGCGGGATGCCTTCGTAGACGCTCATCTCGAGCATCTTCGGGTCGATCAGGATCAGGCGCACGTCGCGCGCCTCGGCCTTGTACAAGAGCGACAGGATCATCGCGTTGATGCCCACACTCTTGCCCGCGCCTGTCGTCCCCGCCACCAGGCAATGCGGCATCTTGGCTAGGTCCGCGACGACCGGCAGGCCAACAATGTCCTTGCCCAGGCCCATCGTCAGCTGCGACGAGGCGTCGTTGTAGACGGTCGAGCCCAGGATCTCGGCCAGACGGATCGTCTGCCGTTTAGCGTTGGGCAATTCGAGCGCCATCGTCGTCTTACCGGGAATGGTCTCCACGACGCGGATGCTGACCAAGCTCAGCGAGCGCGCCAGGTCCTTTGCCAAGCCAACTACCTGCGCGCCCTTCACACCGGTGGCGGGCTCGATCTCGTAGCGCGTGATGACCGGGCCGGGCGACGCTGCGACGACACGCACTTCGACGCCGAAGTCCTTGAGCTTCTTCTCGATCAGGCGCGAGGTCATCTCGAGCGACTCGGGCGTCACGCTCTCGACGCGGCCCGGTGCGGCGTCGAGCAGGTCGACCTGGGGCAGCCGGGTGTCCGCCAACTCGCTGAAGAGTGGCTTCTGCCGCTCCTTGGCCACGCGTTCGGATCTGGGCAATTCACCCAGCGGCTTGTCGATGACGATCGGCAACTGGTCCTCGACGGCGTGGCGCTGAACCTCGATCACCTGCTCGCGCTCGCGTTGGGCCGCTTGGCCGAGCCGCACATCCTCGGCCTGTTCGCGCAGGGCCTCGCGACGCTCCTTGACCGTGTCGATGCGTTCGCCCAGGGCTTCTGCCAGGCGCAGCCAGGAGAAGCGCAGCGCCATCGCCATACCTGCCACCAGTGCAGCAATCCACAGCACACCCGAGCCGGCAAAGCCCAACCATTTCACAGTCGCCGGGCCGATCGTGTAGCCGAGCACACCGCCCGCATGGCCGGGAAGAAGGGTCTCGAAACGGTACAGGCGGGTCGACTCCAGCGCGGTGCTCGCAACCAGCAACATGGCCAGGCCGAGCCAGAACGCGACCGCGCTGCCTGCATGCGGCGGTTCACTGCGCAGACTACGCGCCAAAGCAGACAGCCAAGCGCGTGCGGCCACCAAGGGCAACCACCATACCGAGTGGCCAAGCATGAACAGCGCAAAGTCGGACGCCCAAGCACCGAACTGGCCGGCCTTGTTGCGCAGGGCCTCTCCGGTTCCGGAGGTCGAAAACCCCGGGTCGGCGGGGTGGTGCGTGATCAGGGCCAGCAAGGCCAGCAGCCAAACGACCGCACCGGCCAGCAACCAGAGCTGGCGTCGCATCGGCATCGCGGGGGCATGGCCACGGTTGGCGTCTGGGCTGGTGGCGCTTGCAGCGCCGTCGGCGCGCAGCGATCCGAGGGGAAAGGTCATGCCGGAATTGTCGCCGACGCCGCCGCGGCGGCGTCGCGCCCGCTCAGTCGTTGTGCAGGCGTTGCTTGATGATGACGGACCCGTTGTCCTGGGTCTCGATGACGCCCCGCTCTTCCAGGTCCTTCATGACCCGGCTGACCATTTCACGCGAGGCACCGACCACCTTGGCCATGTCCTGGCGCGAGACCTTGTTGCGGATCAGCTGCACGCCGTCGACGTCTTCGGCCATGTCGAGCAGGGTGCGTGCGACGCGACCGTAGACATCGAGCAGAGCCAGCGACTCGATCTGGCGGTCAGCGGCGCGCAGGCGCTTCACCAGCCCGCGCAGAATGCCGTAGGCCAGTTCCGAGGTGTCGGGCAGGCATTTGGAGAATTCGAGCCGGCCCAGCACCAGCATGTCGGTCTGAATCTCGGCGCGCACGGTAGCCGAGTGCGGTTCGTTGTCGATCAGGCTCATCTCACCGACGTAGTCGCCGGCCTCGAGCACGGCCAGGATCACTTCGCGGCCACGTTGGTCGGCGGTCAGCACGCGGGCGCGGCCATTGAGCAGGATGAACAGAGAGTTGCTCTTGCGCCCCTGCTCAACCACGATCTCGCCGCGACGAAAACGCCGCTTGACCACGCTGTCGGCGACCTGCTGGGCCTGGTCGTTCGTCAGCATCGAGAACAAGGGCACGCGACGAATCAGATCGAGATTCGAGAGCATCGACATCGGCAGTTCTCCTTCCAGAGCGCGGTTGTTGTTCGCGAGCAGCCACCAACGCAACGCGTTGCGGGCAACTGCCTACAATTTCACTATTGTGCCCATTAGCGCGCTTGACGCCACTGGGCCCCTACCCCATGTAGTGTCGCCTGTTGGCGCACCACGACGATTGCAGCTCCACATGACCAACTCTTCCTCCAACCGCAAGCACGCCAAGGTCCTGATCCTGGGCTCGGGCCCCGCCGGCTACACCGCGGCCCTCTATGCGGCGCGTGCCAACCTGAAACCGATGTTGGTGACCGGACTGGCGCAGGGCGGCCAGCTGATGACCACCACCGACGTCGACAACTGGCCCGCCGACGTGGCCGGCGTACAAGGGCCAGAGTTGATGCAGCGCTTCTTGCAGCACGCCGAACGCTTCAACACCGAAGTGGTCTTCGACCACATCAATAGCGTCGACTTCAGCCAGCGTCCGTTCACCCTGGTGGGCGACAACGGCAGCTTCACATGCGACACCTTGATCATCGCCACCGGCGCCAGCGCCAAGTACCTGGGCTTGCCGAGCGAAGAGGCCTTCATGGGCCGCGGTGTCAGCGGTTGCGCCACCTGCGACGGCTTCTTCTACAAGGGCCAGGAAGTGTGCGTGGTCGGGGGTGGCAACACCGCGGTCGAAGAGGCGCTGTACCTGTCCAACATAGCCACCAAGGTGCACCTGATCCACCGCCGCGACAAGTTCCGCGCCGAGGCGATCCTGATTGACAAGCTGCACGCCAAGGTGGCCGAAGGCAAGATGCAGCTGCACCTGTGGCAGACGCTGGACGAAGTGCTCGGCGATGCATCCGGCGTGACTGGCGTGCGCATCAAAAGCACGCAACACGGCACCACCAGCGAACTGAAGGTCCAGGGCTGCTTCATCGCGATCGGGCACCAGCCCAACACCGACATCTTCAAGAGCCAGCTAGAGATGAAGGACGGCTACATCATCACCCGCACCGGCCTGAACGGCATGGCGACGATGACCAGTGTGCCCGGCGTGTTTGCCGCCGGCGACGTGCAGGATCACGTCTACCGTCAGGCAATCACCAGCGCCGGCACGGGCTGCATGGCCGCTCTCGACGCCCAGCGCTTCCTGGAGCAGCAGGCGTAGGTTGGATCGCCCGCGGGTTTGCCGCTATAATCGCGGTCTTTGCCGAAATCGGCAAGAACACCCATTTCTCGAGAATCTTGGAGGTGCCACATGGCACGCGTCTGTCAGGTCACGGGCAAGGGCCCGATGGTGGGGAACAACGTCTCCCACGCGAACAACAAAACCAAGCGCCGGTTCCTGCCGAATCTGCAGTACCGCCGCTTCTGGCTCGAAACCGAAAATCGCTGGGTGCGGTTGCGCGTGACCAACGCCGCGCTGCGCCTGATCGATAAGCTGGGGATCGATCAGGTCGTTGCCGACCTGCGTGCCCGCGGCGCCCTCTGACTAAGGAGCACACGACCATGGCCACCAAAGGCGGACGCGAAAAGATCAAGCTGGAATCCTCAGCCGGCACGGGCCACTTCTACACCACGGCGAAGAATAAGAAGACCACGCCGGAGAAGCTCGAATTCATGAAGTTCGATCCGAAGGCACGCAAGCACGTGCTCTACAAGGAAACCAAACTCAAATAAGAAAGAACAACAACGAAAGTGGGGTCGCTCAGCGACCCCTTTTCTTGGATGGGCCGCTGATGCGGCCCTTCTTTTTGCCCGTTATTCTCAAGCGTGCGCGGCGCGCAGCTTCAGCGAGAACTCCTGCAGTGCAGCAACGCCACTTTCCTCGGCGCGCTTGCACCAGGCCTGCAGGTCGGCCACCAACTGCTCGGCCGACACATTGGTACGCGTCCAGAGTTGGCGCAACTCTTCTCGCATCGCCACCAACTTGGCCAGCGCCGGGCTCTGGGCCAGCGCCAAGGCCACCTGCGGCTTGACGATATGCGGGATCTTGTCATCGTCGCGGTGCAGCCAGCGCTTGGCCAGGCGCATCTCGGCCCAGCGGGCGCTGTTCTGCGCGCCCTGCGCCTTGAGCTTGTCGAGCTCCACACCGACCGTGCGCTTGAGGCCGGCCGCGTAATGCGCCATCACTTCGTAGCGGTTGGCGATCAGGGCTTCCAGGGTCTTGCCGTCCGGGGCACGGACAGCGCCCAGCGCCAGCTTGGGCGCCGTCTTTCGCACCTTGGCCAGACCCAGCATTTCCAATGCGCGGATGTAGGCCCAGCCGATATCGAACTCGTGCGCCTTGACCGACAGCTTGGCACTGGTCGGGTAGGTGTGATGGTTGTTGTGCAGTTCTTCGCCGCCGATCACGATACCCCAGGGCACGATGTTGCGCGACGCATCCGGCGCTTCGAAATTGCGGTAGCCCCACCAGTGGCCGATGCCATTGATGATGCCGGCGGCGGTGATCGGAATCCACAACATCTGGACCGCCCAAACGGCCGCTCCGATGGCGCCGAACAAAGCCAGATTGATGATCAGCATCACGCCCACACCCTGCCAGGAGTAGCGGGTGTAGAGATTGCGCTCGATCCAGTCGTCGGGCGTGTTGTGGCCGTACTTGCTCAGCGTCTCCTGTACCTTGGCCTCCGCGCGGTACATCTCGCTGCCCTCGAGCAGCACTTTCTTGATGCCGCGCGTCTGCGGGCTGTGCGGGTCTTCCTCTGTTTCGCACTTGGCGTGGTGCTTGCGGTGGATAGCGACCCATTCCTTGGTCACCATACCGGTCGTCAACCAGAGCCAGAGGCGGAAGAAGTGCGACGGGAGCGCATGCAACTCAAGCGCCCGGTGCGCTTGGGCCCGGTGCAGGAAGATCGTCACCGAGGCGATCGTGATGTGCGTCATCACCAGTGTGGCCAGTAGGACCTGCCACCAGGCCGCGGCCAAGGCACCATTGGCCAGCCAGTCGACCAAGGCGTCGCGCACAAGCATCAGCGATTCCATTCGTTACCTTTCACAGGATCATGGATTGTAGTTGGGCGAGCGGAATCGCGAGCCGTAGAAATGCGTAGTGGGACGGAGCCAGATCGAGAAAGTTCGTCGCGCGATCAGCTTTTGACCCAGATCGCGGCAAAAAAGCCATCAGTTGCATGCAGATGGGGCCACAACCGAAGGTTTCCAGCCTGGGTCAGGGTGTCCGAGCCAGCGACCTTCAGATCTGCCAGGACTGCTTCCACCGCCGCCCGCTCGAATCCCGGGTGAGCAGCCGCAAACGCCTCGCACACGGCCTCGTTTTCACTCGCCAGGAGGCTGCAGGTGGCATAGACGAGCCGCCCGCCCGACTTGAGCAAGCGCGCGGCGCCAGCCAGGATCGCGATCTGTTTGAGGTTGAGCTCCTGAACCGCCTTGGGCGACTGGCGCCACTTCAGGTCAGGGTTGCGACGCAGCGTGCCCAGGCCCGAGCACGGCGCGTCGACCAGCACACGGTCGATCTTGCCGGCCAGGCGCTTGATGCGCTCGTCGCGCTCATGAGCGATCTGCACCGGGTAGACGTTCGACAACCCGCTGCGCGCCAGCCGTGGCTTTAGCGCTTCCAGCCGGTGGCCGGCCACGTCGAAGGCATAAAGGCGCCCGGTGTTGCGCATCGACGCACCCAGGGCAAGGGTCTTGCCCCCCGCGCCGGCACAGAAGTCGACCACCATCTCGCCGCGCTTGGCGTCGGTCAGCAGTGCCAGCAACTGACTGCCCTCGTCCTGCACCTCGACCTCGCCGCCAGTGAAGATCGGCAGCTTCTGCAGCGCCGGTCGACCCTGCACGCGCAGTCCCCAGGGCGAATACGGCGTCGGCAGCGCCTCGATGCCGGCCTCGGCGAGCGCCGCTTGTGCAGCCTCCCGCCTGGTCTTCTGCGTATTGACGCGCAGGTCGAGCGGGGCTGGGACATCGAGGCTCGCCACCAGGGCCCAGAAGCCCTGCTCGCCCAGCTGAGTCTGTAAGGGCTGGGCGATCCAGTCAGGCAGGTTATGGCGCAGCTTGGGCGCCAGGCTGCTGACATCGACCGCCTGCACCTGCTCGAGCCACTTCAGTTCGTGCGACGCGAGTGCGGCGCGAAGGAACGCGGCATCGCCGGCCCAGCCCACGATCGCCAGCCGGCGCTCGGCCGCGCCGCTGCCGCTCTGGGCCAGGTGCTGGTACAGCAGGCGCCGACGCAGCACGGCGTAGGCCGTCTCAGCCAGGGTGTGACGCTCACGCGGCCCCAGCTCTCGGTGCTGGCGCAGAAAGAAGGACACGATGTTGTCAGCGGGCGCATCGAACTTCAGCACCGCACCGATCAGTTCGGTGCAGGCTTCGAGCAGGGCTTTCGGGTGCATCGCGATCTCAGATGAGTTGCGCCGCGCCGTTGGCGTGCGTGACGACACCCTGTGCCAGCCGCAACTGGCCCTCGACAAACCAGCGGGCCGCCAGCGGGTAGATCTGGTGCTCGCGCTCGAGCACGCGCGCAGCCAGCGAGACTTCGTCGTCTTGCGGCATCACCGGCACCGTGGCCTGCATGACGATCGGGCCGTGATCAAGTTCGGTGGTCACGAAGTGGACGGTAGCCCCGGCCACCTTACAGCCCGCCTCGATGGCGCGGCGGTGCGTCCGCAAGCCGGGAAAGGCGGGGAGCAGTGAGGGATGGATGTTGAGCATGCGGCCCTCATAGCGACGCACGAAATCGGCACCGAGGATGCGCATGAAACCAGCGAGCAGGACCAGATCGGGCCGATGCGCATCGATGGCGGCGCCGAGGGCGACGTCGAAAGCCTCTCGGGTCGGAAACTGTCGGTGATCGACCACCGAGGCGGTGATAGCTCGCCCTGCCGCAAAGCCCAGCCCCGCAGCGTCGGGCCGGTTGGCGATGACTGCCACTACCTGCGCCGGCCAGCCTTCGGCGACGCATCGCTGGACGATCGCCTGCATGTTCGAACCGCGATCGGAGATGAGGATGACGATGCGTTTCACGGGCGGCGGTTCAAGCAGGCGCGCGAGTGTAGCCGCCTAGAATCGCGGCTCTCCCACCCTGGCTCTCGCGATGAAGTCTCGTGTCCTCTCCGGCATGCGCCCCACTGGTGCGATGCACCTCGGCCACTACCACGGTGCCCTGAAGAACTGGGTGCGCCTGCAGGACGAGTACGACAGCTTCTTCTTCGTCGCCGACTGGCACGCGCTGACCACGCACTATGAAGAGCGCGGTGTGATGGAGCGCTATGTCTACGACATGGTCACCGACTGGCTGGCCGCCGGCCTGGACCCCGAGCGCTGCACGATCTTCGTGCAGAGCCGCCTGCCCGAACACGCCGAGCTGTTCACCCTGCTGGCGATGGGCACGCCGCTGGGCTGGCTCGAACGTGTGCCGACCTACAAGGATCAGATGGAGAAGCTGAAGGACCGCGACTTGGCGACCTACGGCTTTCTCGGCTACCCACTGCTGCAGGCAGCCGACATCCTGATCTACCGCGCGGCCTTCGTGCCGGTGGGCGAAGACCAGAGTTCGCATGTCGAACTGACACGCGAGGTCGCGCGCCGCTTCAACAACCTGTACGGTCGCGCCGCCAACTTTGAGCTGAAGGTGGCCGAGGCGCTGGCCAAGCTGCCGAAGGACGACGCGCGCTATTTCGAAAAGCAGCGCAAGGCCTATGGCGAGGCCGGCAGCACCGAGGCCCTGGCCAAGGGCGAGGGCCTGCTGGCCAAGGCCGCGTCGGCCATCGCCGACTGGACCAGCGACGACGGCGAAGTGCTCGCCGGCCACCTCAAGGGCGCCGGCAAGACCATCCTTGTCGAGCCTGCCGCGCTGCACACCACGGTGCGCAAGCTGCCCGGCGTCGACGGCGCCAAGATGAGCAAGAGCTATGGCAACGCGATCGAGATGCGCGAATCGCCCGAACTCGTGCGCAAGAAGATCCAGACCATGGTCACCGACCCGGCACGCGCGCGTCGCAGCGACCCTGGAGATCCGGAGAAATGCCCGGTGTGGCAGTTCCACCAGGTCTATTCGAGTGCCGAGACCAAGGAGTGGGTCGTCAAGGGCTGTACCACGGCCGGGATCGGTTGCCTCGAATGCAAGCAGCCGGTGATCGACGCCATCCTTGCCGAGCAGCAACCCTGGCGCGAGCGCGCCGAGCAATACCTGTCCAATCCGAAGCAGGTGCACTGGATCGTCGAGATGGGCACCGAGCGCGCGCGCACCGTGGCCAAGCAGACGATGAAGGACGTGCGCAGCGCCATCGGCCTGGCGTACTGAGACGATCGAACATGTCGACCGCGCTGCAAACCATCGAAGTCCATCCTGCCGGCGAAGCCGTCGCCAGCGTCATCGTGCTGCACGGTCTGGGCGCCGATGGCACCGACTTTTTGCCCTTCGCAGACCAGATCGACCTCGGGGCCATCGGGCCGGTGCGCTGGTTGCTGCCGCGCGCCCCTGTGCGAGCGGTCACGGTCAACAACGGCTACCGCATGCGGGCCTGGTACGACATCTTCGAATTCGGCGCCCAGGCGAAGAACCCGCGCGAAGACGAGGCCGGGCTGCGCGAGAGCTTCGCTGCCGTGCATGCACTGATCGACCGCGAGGTGGCGCGCGGGGTGCCCGCGCATCGCATCGTGCTCGGTGGTTTCAGCCAGGGTTGTGCTGTCACGCTGGGTGCCGGCCTGCGCTACCCGCAACGCCTGGCGGGCCTGGTCGGCATGTCGGGCTACCTGCCACTGGCCTCCGCCACCGCGACCGAACGCCGCGACGCGAACGCCTTGACACCCCTCTTCCTGGCCCACGGCCAGCGCGACCAGGTCATCGGTCTGGACCGCGGCATCGCCACACGCGATGCGCTGAAGGCGTTGGGCATGGCGGTCGAGTGGCACGACTACCCGATGGAACACTCGGTCAGCGCCGAAGAGGTGGCCGACCTGCAGCGCTTCCTGCAACGCGCACTGAGCGCCTGATCGCTGCGCGGCGGTGGACCCCACCGCCCGCACGCTGATCGCCGGCCGCGCGTTGCGCGGCTTCGTCGATGGCTCGGTGGCCGTGCTGCTACCCGCCTATCTCCTGGCCCTGGGGCACGATAGCCTCGCGGTCGGTGTGCTCGGCACGGTCACCCTGCTCGGTTCGGCCCTGGCCACGCTGGCCCTGGGCGCCTGGGGTCATCGCGCGGCGCCGCGCTCCCTGCTGCTCGCCGCCGCCTTGTTGATGGCCGCGACCGGTGCCGCCTTCGCAGGCTTCAGCGCCTTTGCGCCCTTGCTCGTGGTGGCCTTCGTCGGCACCCTCAACCCGGGCGCGGGCGACGTCAGTGTGTTCCTGCCGCTCGAGCATGCGCGGCTCGCGAGCCTGGCGCACAGCAGCAGAGAGCGCACGACGCTGTTTGCGCGCTACAGCCTGGCCGGGTCGCTGAGTGCGGCCTTCGGCGCGCTCGCCGTCGGCGTGCCGGCCTGGCTGGCGCCGCGTCTGGGCTGGGCCATGATCGACGCGCTGCGCTCGATGTTCGTGCTCTACGCCGTCATCGGCCTCGTGATGTGGTGGCTCTACCGTCGGCTGCCGCTGCCAGCCGCAGGCGCGGCATCGAACACCGCGCCTGCGCCGCTGGGACCTTCGCGCGACGTGGTGGTCAAGCTCGCAGCTCTCTTCTCGGTCGATGCCTTCGCCGGGGGCCTGGTACTGAACAGCCTGGTGTCACTGTGGCTGATGCAACGCTTCGGCCTCACCCTCGCCACCGCGGGTGCCTTCTTCTTCTGGGCCGGCCTGCTCGCTGCCGCCTCGCAGCTGGCCGCGCCCTGGCTGGCGCAACGCATCGGCCTGTTGAACACGATGGTCTTCACCCACATTCCAGCCAACCTGTGCCTGTTGGCGGCGGCTCTGGCGCCGACGCTGCCGCTGGCGCTGGCCCTGCTGTTGGTGCGAGCCCTGCTGTCGCAAATGGACGTTCCCACGCGCACCGCCTATGTGATGAGCGTCGTCACACCGCCGGAACGCGCGGCCGCCGCCAGCTTCACCGCGGTGCCGCGCAGCCTGGCCGCGGCCGCCAGCCCGGCCCTGGCCGGCGCCCTCTTCGCGGCCGGATGGCTCGCCGCACCCTTGCTGCTGTGCGGCGTGCTGAAGATCGCCTACGACATCACACTCTGGCGCGCCTGCCGTGGCCAAGCCTTGCACGGCGATTGAAGCGAAGGCCCACCATGCACCAGACACCGATCGAACTGCTGCAGAACATGCCGGTCTTCGGCGCCATCCGCGACGAAGCACTGCACTTCCTGCTCGACCAGGCCCAGGAAGTCGATGTCGCGGCAGGTGAGTACTTCTTTCGCGAGAACGACATCGCCACCTCGATGTTCGTGCTCGAGTTTGGCCGCGCCGAGGTCATCAAGGGATGGCAGGGTCACGACACCGTGCTGCACCAACTCGGACCGGGCGACTGCTTCGGCGAGATGGCCCTGATGGATCTGTTCCCGCGCAGTGCCGCGGTGCGCGCGATCGAAGACTGCCGCGCGATCGAAGTGTCGGCGGCCGATCTGCTGCGCCTGTTCGAGCGCGACACCGAGCAGTTCGCGCTGATCCAGATGAACATCGGGCGCGAAGTCTGCCGCCGCTTGCGCGCTACCGACGACCTGTTGTTCCGCGCCACGCTGGGCGAGCAGCACTCGCGCCTGGAAACCCTGTTTCACGACGCCTGAGCGGCGCCGCCTGGCTCACCAGCCGTTGCGCAGCTCACGCAGCTTGATGAAAACAGTGCGCGGATCGGGCTGCTCGGGCAGGTCCGGGAACGACTCGCGCAGCTTGGCGATCACCGTCGGGCTGCTCAGGCGGAAGAAGGTGTTGACCTGCATCTCGGCGTCGAGCGTCGACACATAGGCATGGTTCGGATCCTGCCCACTGAGGCGCTCCAGCATCTGCGTCGCCTGCCGGTTGTCGGGTTCGCGGTTCAGCGTGAAGCGCAGGTTGTTCTCGATGTAGTCGTGGCCCGGATAGACCAGGGTCGTCGGCGGCAGCTTGGCCAACTGCTGCGAAAAGGTGTTGAACAGCTCGCCCGGGTCGCCTCCGTTGTGGCAGTTGCCGGCGCCGGCGTTGAATAGCGTGTCGCCCGAAAACAAAGCAGGCCGGTCGGTGTGAGATTTCAAGCAGACGTGGCACATCGTGTGGCCCGGCGTGTCCAGGGCCTCCAGCTCCACCGTCCTGCCCACCCTCACGATGTCGCCCGCGCTCAGGCCGCGCGACACGCCCTCGATCTTCCGGCCGGCGTTGATGTGGGCCAGGATCTTCGCGCCGGTCGCCGCCACCACCGCCTCGTTGCCGCCGGTGTGGTCGTGGTGCTCGTGCGTGTTCAGGATCTGGGTGATGGTCCAGCCTTCAGCCTTCGCCGTCTGCAGGCACTTGACGTGGTCGAGCGGATCGATCGCCAGCGCCTCACCGGTTTCCTCGCAGGCGATCAGGTAGTTGAAGTTGCGGTAGGCATTGCCAGTCCAGATCTGCTTCACGAGCATGGCTGTCTCCTTGGTGCGCCAGCATAGATGCGAACAGCCGCCCACTCAGGGCCGAGGTTTCCAGGTGTGAACGGGGCAGATGTACGCTTGTCTTCTCCAGCACCCTACTCCTTCATTGCATGTTCGGTCGATCCAAACCTGTCGTCTTCGAGCGCTATGGGCGGCGCCGTTCGCGCTGGCGCCTGCCGCGCTGGCTGCTGCTCCTGCTGGCCGGCCTCGCCGCGGGCGCGGGCGGCGTCATCCTTCTGCAGGAGCGCTACCTACCGCCGCGCCTGTCGGCCGAAGCGACGCGCGAGTTGCGCAGCGCTTTCGAGCAGGCCGACGCCGAGCGCAAGCAACTCAAGACCCGGCTCGACGCCACTGGTCAGCAACTCGATGCGGCGCTCGCGGCCAAGAAGCGCCAGGACGAAGAGTTGGCCGCGCCGCGGGCCACCGCGCAGCGCCTGCGCGACGACATGGCAGCACTGATCGCCACGCTGCCGCCCGACCCGCGCGGCGGTGCGGTCGAGGTGCGTGCCGGGCGCTTTGCCGCGCAGGGTGGCGTACTGGCCTACGACGTGGTGCTCACGCGCGAGCGCGACACCGTCAAGCCGCTGGCCGGCGTGATGCAGCTCAGCGTCACGGGCCTGTCGGCGCGCGGCGCCGAGGCCACGGCGACCCTGAAGCCGGTCGATGTCAGTCTCGGCAGCCAGGCCCTGGTGCGAGGCAGCTTGCCCTTGCCCGAAGGCTTCAAGCCGCGCCAGGCGACGGTTCAGGTGCTCGACCGCGCTGGCGGCAAGCCGATGGGCATGCGCGTGATGCTGGTCAAGTAGGGCGTCAGCGTGCCTTGACCGCACCCCGCGGGGCCGGCTGCCCGCGCGCCGTGCGGCTGCGCTCGGTCCAGACCTTGAAGGCGTTCGGTGTCAGTTCGCGTTTCAGCAACTGCACCACCTGGCCGTGCGACAGCCCGCATTCGCGCAGCACCCGGTTAAAGGGCGGGCGGTCGTCCCAGGCCACTTCGATGGTGCGGGCGATCTGCTCGGGGCTGAGGGGAGGAACGGTCTTGGCCATGGCGCGATTGTCCACGTTAGTAGTGGATGCCGCCGCGGGCACCGCCGCCGGCAGCAATCGCGTCGCCATTGATGGCGCGGCTCTTGGGTGAGCAGAGGAAGACCACCACGTACGCCAGTTCGCTGGCATCGACGATGTGCTCGATCGAGTTGCCGGCCGCCATCTGCGCTTCCACTTCCTCCAGCGACCGGCCCTGCGCCGCCGCGCGTGCGGCCACCAGGGGCGCGGTGCGCTCGGTGCGCGTCAGGCCCGGGTGCACCACGGTGACGTTGATGCCGTCGGGCCCGAGTTCGTCGGCCAGGTTCTTGGTCAGCGCCGCAACCGCGATGTTGCGCATGCTGCCCACCGCGTTGCCGGTCTGGCGCGCGGCCAGGCCGCTGATGTTGACGATGCGGCCCCAGCCTAGCGCCTGCATGCCCGGCGCCACCTCGCGCGCGCAGCGCAGGTAGCCCATCACCTTGGTGTCCATCTCCGTATGAAAGAAGTCGCCGGTGATGTCGGCCAGCTTGGGCGGACCGGCAAAGCCCGCCGGCTCGGCGGCGGCATTGACCAGGATCTCGATCGGCCCGCCGAGCAGGCGCGCCGCCTCGGCTACGGCGGTGTGCACCTGCTTGTCGCGTGTGGTGTCGGCGTTGACAGCGACCACCTTGGCGCCGGTCTCCGCGGCGATTTCCGCGGCGGCGGCCTCGAGCGCGGGCGCATTGCGTGCCAGCAGCGCCACATCGGCACCTTCCTGCGCCAGCAGGCGCGCGATGGCCTTGCCGATGCCGCGGCTGCCGCCGGTGATCAGGGCGCGCTTACCCTTGAGTTCGAGGTCCATCGGTGCTTTCGGGGCGCAGAACTGCGATGCGCCATCTTAGTCAGGCGCGCGGCACCGGTCGTGGCGGTCAGTCGCGCTTGCCGTTGCCGCGGCCGCGGCCGTTGTTGCCCCGGTCGTCGTCGCGGCGGTTGTTGTTCTTGGCATGCTTGCGGCCGTCGCGGTTGTCGTGGGCGCGACGGTATTCGTCACGCACCCAGGTCTCCTGCACGAAGTACACCGGCTGCCCGCACGCACCGTAGCGTCCGCAATAGCGCCCCCAGCTCGCCTGCTGCACCTGCGGCACATAGAGGTAGATCGGACGCTGGTAGACCGCCACGCGCGATGGCGTGTAGATGATCGGCTGCGCATTCACCAACACCGGTTGCGGATAGTTGTTGATGTCGATGCGGCCGTACTGGCCGGGCGCATTGATGCCGATCGAGATGCCGACATTGGTTTCAGCATGCGCCGGCACAAGGGCCGCAGCGGCGAGGGTCAGACAGGCCAGGGTCTTCATAGCGATCTCCACTTGGGTGATTCGGGGCATGCCGCGCGACGAGGCCGGGCGGGCTGCTCTTGTAGTGGACTTTGCGGCGTGGCCCCCTCGCCTGCCATCGGAGGCCGGCCCAGCACAAAGTAGGACATCAGGCCGCGTGCCGGCCCTCAACGCGCCCCGAACGAAGCGCCCTTGAACAGCTCCTTGAATTCGCGCGGCTGCGAGCGCCAGTACTGCGGCGGCGCGGTCACCTGCGCGCCCAGGCGGGCTGCGGCGTGCCAGGGCCAGCGCGGGTCGTACAGCACCGCGCGGGCCAGGGCGATCGCATCGGCCTCGCCCGAAGCGATGATGGCCTCGGCCTGCTCGGGCTCGGTGATCAGGCCCACCGCGATGGTCGGCAGCCCGACCTCCTGCTTCACACGGTGCGCAAACGGCACCTGGTAACCCGGCCCGAGCTTGATCGCCTGCTGCGCCGCGACGCCGCCGCTGGAGACATGGATCGCCGCGCACCCGCGCGCCTTGAGTGCGTGCGACAGCGCCAACGTGCCTTCGATGTCCCAGCCACCGGGCACCCAGTCGGTGGCCGAAATGCGCGCCCACACCGGCTTGGCCGGGTCGAAGGCTTCGCGCACAGCGTCGAACACTTCAAGCGGAAAGCGCATGCGGTTCTCGAGGCTGCCGCCGTACTCGTCATCGCGCTGGTTGGCGATCGGCGACAGGAACTGGTGCATGAGGTACCCGTGCGCAGCGTGGATCTCCAGGCCGTCCAGCCCTAGTCGCCTCGCGCGCCGCGCCGCTGCAGCGAATTCGTCGCGCACCTGCTTCAGGCCGGGGCGGTCGAGCGCGGTGGGCAGGTCTTCGGTGGGCGAGTGCGGCACGGCCGAGGGCGCCACGGCCTGCCAGGCGCCGGCTTGGTTCAAGCGGATCTGCTGCCCACCGGCCCAGGGCGCCTGCGTCGATGCCTTGCGCCCGGCGTGCGCCAGCTGCATCCCGACCTTGATCGGCGAGTGCGCACGCATTGCCGCCAGGACGGGCACCAATGCGGCCTCGTTGGCATCGTCGTAGAGACCCAGGCAGTGCGGCGTGATGCGGCCCACGGCCGACACCGCGGTGGCCTCGAGGATCAGCATCCCCGCACCCGACAGCGCCAGGTGGCCGAGATGGATCATGTGCCAAGCGCCCGCCGTGCCCTCGCGCGCCGAGTATTGGCACATCGGGGCGATGATGATGCGGTTGTCGATTTGCAGGCTGCCGATGCGCAGCGGTTCGAAGAGGGCACTCATGCGGCCACTGTAGCCGCGCTCGCCGAAGTCAACCCTGCGCCGACGCGAGCGACGCAATCGCCGCCGCGACACCACCGCGGCCGTGCGCGACGCCCTGCACTTGCAGCGCCGCTTCCACGCCGCCAAGGCAGCCGAGGATCATCGCTTCGTTGATGTCGCCCAGATGCCCGATGCGGAACACGCGGCCAGCGAGTGGCCCCAGGCCACCGGCAACGGCCACCTGGAAGCGCTCGCGAGCGACAGTGCGCAGGGCTTCGGGGTCCACGCCCGCCGAGACTTCGATGGCCGTCACCGACACCGAACGCGCCGCCGGGACCCGAGTGAACAAGCGCAGGGCGCCCCCTTTGGCCCAGGTGTCCACGGCGGCGTGCACGGCGCGCGCCAGGCGCGCGTGGCGCGCATGCACAAGGGCCAAGCCCTCGCTCTCGATCAGGCCGAGCGCCGCCTCCAGCCCGGCCATGTGCGCCATCGGCAAGGTGCCGCAGAACTTGCGGTACGGGAACTCGCTAAGTCGGCGCGCCCAGTCCCAGTAGAAGCGCGGGCCGGTGTTGCGCTGGGCCGCGGCCTGCGCGCGCTCGTCGGCCGCCACGAAGGCCAGGCCCGGCTGCACCATCAGGCCTTTCTGGGACGCGCCCATGACCACGTTGACGCCCAGCGCATCCATGGCGAACGGCGCCGCCGCCAGCGAGGCCACCACGTCGACGACGTACAGCGCCGGGTGCCGCGCCGCGTCGATGGCGGCACGAATCGCCGCAATGTCGCTCGTCGTGCCGCTGGCCGTGTCGGTGTGCACCGCGAAGACGGCGCTGATGCGCTGCTCCGTATCGGCGCGCAGCGCCGCCTCCACCGCCGCCGGGTCGATCGGGTGCCCTTCGACGAAGGGCGTGCGCAGCGCCTGCCCGCCGAAAGCCTCGACCTGCTCGGCCCAGCCGTCGGAGAAGTGCCCGGTGCCCGGCACCAGCACCTGGGTGCCCGGCCCGACCAGGTTGGCGATCACCGCCTCCCAGCCGCCATGGCCGTTGGCGGCGTAGAAGAAGACGTCGGCGCGCTCGGTCTGTAGCAGGCGTTTCATGCCCGACTCGCAAGCCTCGATCAGTTGGGCCACGCGTGCGTCGCCCAGGTCGGTGGGCTGGCGCGACATCGCGGCGATGACCGCGTCGGGCACATGGGTCGGCCCTGGGGAATGCAGGGAGCGGATGCCGGGGATGCGGGGAACAGTGCTCATCAGGCCGAGACGATAGCCGACGCCGTAACAACTTGCCGACGTCGCAGCGCGCCATCCCCCGCTTGCGCGTATCCCCGCAGCCCCGTCCGCTCGACAGGCGTCGCCCCGGCCATTACCCTCCCCGGTCCCCCACAAGGAGCCGAGCACATGACGAGCAGCATCCACCCGACGCGCCTGAGCCTGATCACAACCGCCATCGCCGCCCTGGTGCTGTCCACGGCATCCGTCCAGGCCGCGCCGCGCAGCGATTCGACGGGCACGCGAGCCACCCAGGACAACGACTACGCGCTGGTGCAACTGAACGGCGAGCCGCTGGCCACCTATGTCAAGACCAAACCACCGGCCGGCAAGAAGATCGACTTCAACCAGAACTCGGTCAAGTCCTACCGGGCCCAGCTTTCGGCGCTGCGCAACGACTACAAGGCCTGGCTGCGCGCCAACGTGCCGCAGGCCAGCGTCAGCGGCGAGTTCGATGTCTCGCTGAATGCGGTGGCGATCAAGCTCGGTGGCGCCTCGCTGGCGCAGGTGGCGGCTTCGCCCATGGTTGCATCGGCGCAGTACCAGGGCCTGTACTACCCGAATGCGGCCGATCCTGATCTGGCGATCATCCGCGCGACCGACGCATGGGCCCAGGCCGGCGGCGCCGCCAATGCCGGCTCCGGCGTGAAGGTCGCGATCGTCGACTCCGGCATCGATGTTGGCCATCCGTGCTTCAACGACAGCGGATACCCGGCGCAGTCGCAAGTCGGCAACGCCAAGTTCACCAACAACAAGGTGGTCGCGGCCAAGGTCTTCAACAACAAGACCCCCTCGCAGAAACACACGCCCGAAGCCATCGACTCGCATGGCACGCATGTGGCCGGCACCGTGGCCTGCAACTTCGAGACAGCGACCGCCGTCGACGGCGTGACCCTGCCCTACAAGATGTCAGGCATCGCACCGCGCGCGCTGCTGGGCAACTACAACGTGTTCCCGGGCACTGTCGCCGACGCGCGTTCCGAAGACATCCTGAACGCGCTGGAGGCCGCGTATGCCGACGGCTTCGACGTCGCCAACATGAGTCTGGGCGGCGGCGCACACGGCATGCAGGACTTGCTGACCGTGGCGGTCGACAACCTGGACCGCGCCAACATGGTCGTCACGATCTCCAACGGCAACGAGGGCCCGGGCGATCGCACGGTCGGCTCGCCGGGCTCAGCCGCCCGCGGGCTCACGGCGGGAGCGAGTGCGGTCGGCCACGAGCTGGTTCACTTGGTCACCGTGGGAGCCGCAAGTTACCGCGCCGTGAAGGGCGAGTTCGGGTCCGGCCCGGTGACGGCGCCCTTGCGCGTGCTGCTGGATCCGGCCAGTCCGTTCAACGGCTTGTCGGAAGCCTGCGCTCCGTTCACGGCCGGCAGCCTGAGCGGCCGTATCGCGCTGATCACGCGCGGCACCTGTGACTTCAGCGTCAAGCTGCGCAACGTGCAGGCCGCCGGCGGCGTCGGCGCGATCGTCGCCAACCGCGAAGCGGGCCTGTTGGTGATGGGCACTGACGGCCTGCCGAGTCAACCAACGATACCGGGCTTCATGGTGGCGCAGACCGATGTACCGGCACTGAAGGCCGCCGACGGCGTGGCCGCGACGCTGCCGCTGCTCGGCGTCTACGAGTTCAATGCGTCCAACAACGACGTCATCGCCGACTTCACGTCGTGGGGACCGACCGACGTCGACTTCCGCGTCAAACCCGACGTGATGGCGCCCGGCGTCAACATCGTGTCGTCGATCCCGCGCAGCTATTGCGGCGGCGCGCCGTGCTTCGCCTTCTTCAACGGCACCTCGATGGCGGCGCCGCACCTGGCCGGCAGCGCAGCCATCGTGCGCCAACAGCACCCCGCCTGGACGGCGGCGAACGTGCGCTCGGCGATCGTCAACACCGCCGACCGCAAGGTCGTGAAGAGCCTGGACGGCGCCAGCATCGTCACCGACGCCAACAAGGTCGGCACCGGGCGCGAGAACCTGCTCGCCGCGGTGCAGGCGCGCGTCGCGCTCGATCCGGTGAGCGTGAGCTTCGGCGCAGTGCCGTCCGGCAGTGGCCAGTCGCTGCA
Source organism: Pseudomonadota bacterium (assembly GCA_040384625.1). GTDB lineage: Bacteria > Pseudomonadota > Gammaproteobacteria > Burkholderiales > Burkholderiaceae_C > CADEEN01. Next base: position 23,423 of record JAZKIW010000093.1, read on the forward strand.
GGCCAGCGTCGTGCTGACCAACATCAGCGGCGCCGCGCAGACCTACGCGCTGCAGATCGTCGAGCCGAGCGGCAGCGCGGTCGGCTTCTCTGTGTCGGGGGGTGCCGTCACCCTGGCGGCTGGCCAGAGCCGGTCGGTCACGGTGTCGATGGCGGCCGCCAAAGGTGCGGCCGTCGGGCCTCGGCAGGCAGTCCTGCAGGTATCGGCCGGCGGCCAAGTGGTGGCCCAGGCGATGCTCTACACGCTGGTCAAGTAGGCAAGGGGGGCGATCGCGCGGCGAGGGGCGTGGCCAACGCCTGCAGCGCCGCCGCACCCATCGGCGCCGGCGCCTGCCACGGCAGCACGAACAGCCGCTGCGCGAGGCCGCCCGTGATTCGGGTCATCTGCCGGCGCTCGCCGCGCAGGCGCGCGCGCAGCAGCGGCTCGCGCGTGTCGGTGGCGGCCAGGCTGCGGTTGACGACCCAGGCGTAGGGCTCGATCCCGGCACGGCGCAGGTCGTCTTGCAGGGCCTGCGCCTGCAGCACCGGCGTGGGCTCGGGCAAGGTCACCACGATGACGCGGGTGAAAGCGGCCTCACGCAGCCGCATCAACGGTGTGAAGCCGGAGTCTGCGTCGTCGCCTGCAGGGCCACGCGCGCGCTGGCGATGGCTCGCCTCGACGCTGGCCAGCAGCTGCAGCGTCTGGCCGGTCGCAGCGGTGTCGAGCACCACGAAGCCCACGTGCGCCTCGTTCACCAGTTGCGCGAAGGCCTCAAACACGGCGCCGGCTTCGGTGCACGGCGAGCGAAGCTCGGCCAGCAGGCGGGCACGGCCCGCCTCGTCGAGGCCCTCGCCGCGGGCGGTCACGACAGCGTCGACGTGCCTGCGCACCTCGACCTGCGGGTCGACGCGGCTGAGGCGCAGGCCCGGCAGCGCCGCGCCGTCGCCCAAGATCGCGCCGAGGTGCGCGGCGGGGTCGGTCGTGCTCAGGTGCACCCCGTGGCCGCGTCGCACAAGGCCCAAAGCGAGCGCCGCCGCCAGCGTGGTCTTGCCCGCCCCGCCCTTGCCCACCAGCAGGACCAGGCCGCGGCCGGCTGCAGCCAACTGGTCGATCAGGCTGTCCAGGCGCTGGTCCTCGGGCACGGTGTCGAGTGGCGCCGGCGCGGTGACGGGCGGGGGCACGGCGGCGGGCGAGCCGTCTGCGCCGAGCAACTCGCGCAGCGAAGCCAGGCCCACGCTGTCGAAGGGGCGCAGCGGCACGTTGTCGCGCGGGAGGGCGCACAGGCTCAGCGGCAGGTCGGCCAGCGCGGCGCGGCACTGGGCCTGCAGCGCACTCGCCAGCAGATCGGAAGCGCCGGCGCGGAAGGTCGCGTTCACCAGCAGGCGCTGGTTCGTCAGCCCCAGCGCACGCAGCTCGTCGGCCACGCGGCCGGCCTCGGCCAGGGCCGTGGCATCCGGCCGCGCCACCAGCACCACGCTGGTCGAGGCGCGGTCGACCAGCGTGCGCATCGCACCGAGCAGGCGCCGCTGTTGCGCTTTCAGACCCGAGCGCGGCCCGAGACACACAGCCCCCTGCTCGTTGCCGGCCAAGAAGGCGCTCCAGGCACGAGGCAGGCCGAGCATGCGCAGGGTGTGTCCGCTGGGTGCCGTGTCGAACACCAGATGCTCGTAGCGCTCGGCGCCAGCCAGCAGGGAGACCCACTCGTCGAGGACGGCCATCTCGGTGGCGCATGCGCCGGCCAGTTGTTCGCGCAGCAGGCGCCGTTCCTCTTCCCCGGCCGTGGACGACAGCTGGGCGAGCGCCCGCTCGCGGTAAGCCTCCGCGGCGGCAACGGGATCGATGTTCAGTACCCAGAGCCCGCCTTGCCCACGCTCGGCCGGCACACCGGGCACCGGCACCGGCGCGTTGCGCAGCGGCACGCCGAGCATCTCGTCGAGGTTGGAGACCGCGTCGGTGCTGACCAGCAGCACGCGGCGCCCGCTGTCGGCCAGCGCGATGGCGCAGGCCGCAGCGAGCGAGCTCTTGCCCACGCCGCCCTTGCCGGCAAAGAACAGGTGGCGCGTGGGCTGGGCCAGCAAGGACAAGGGCGGCAAGGGCATGCGCCGATGATCGCAGTCCAGCACGGCCGTGGCCCGGCCCCAGCGCGCCCCGGTGCGAACTACGCCACACCGCGGTGCGCGGCGAGCGCGCCGGCGCCGGATTGACTATCCTGCGCACCGCACCCCAGGAGACCGCATGAGCCGACCCGCCCGCCTGCTGCAAAAGCCATCCACCACGCTGGCCCTGCTGGCCTGCCTGGTCTTCACCGGGGTGGCCCAGGCCGCTGCGCCCCCGGCCAAAGGGCAGGCGCCGGGCTGGTTCCGCATGCCGCTGGGTGACTTCGAAGTCACCGCGCTGAGCGACGGCACGGTCGATCTGCCGGTCGACAAGCTGCTCACCGGCACCACGCCGGCCAAGGTCCAGGCGGCGCTGGCGCGGGCCTACCTCAAGCCGCCGGTCGAAACTTCGGTCAACGCCTATCTGATCAACACCGGAACCAAGCTGGTGCTCATCGACGCCGGCGCGGCGGGCCTGTTCGGGCCGACGCTGGGCAAACTGGTGGCCAATCTCAAGGCCTCGGGTTACACCCCCGAACAGGTCGACGAGATCTACCTCACCCACTTGCACCCGGACCATGTCGGCGGCATCACCGGCGCCGATGGCAAGGCGGTGTTCGCCAACGCCGTCGTGCGCGCCGACAAGAAGGAGTCGGCCCACTGGCTCGACAAGGCGACCATGGACAAGGCGCCCGACGCGGCGAAGGACTTCTTCAAGGGTGCGCAGGCGTCGATGAAGCCGTACGTCGATGCCGGCAAGTTCAAGTCCTTCGACGGCGACGCCGAGTTGGTGCCGGGCATCAAGTCCTATGCCACTCGAGGCCATACGCCGGGCCACGCCGCCTACGTGGTCGAGAGCAAGGGCGCGAAACTGGTGGTGTGGGGCGACCTGATGCACGTGGCTGCAGTGCAGTTTCCAGACCCATCGGTGACGATCCAGTTCGACGTCGATTCGAAGGCCGCCGCGCCACAGCGCAAGAAGGCTTATGCCGACGCAGCCCGGAACGGCTACTACGTGGCCATCGCCCACGTCGCATTCCCCGGCATCGGCCAGTTGCGCGCCGACGGCAAGGGCTACCGCTGGCTGCCGGCGAACTACACCACCAAGTAGCGCAGCAACGGCCCCGGGCGCAGGGAGCGCTATGCTTCGCGCCCCTCGCAGCTTTACCCATGGCCGGCATCCACATCACCGACGTCGAGCGCGCCATCAACTGGTGGCGCGAGCGCTCGCCCTCGATCGACGGCATCACTGCCTGCACCGAGGTGCGCGCACTGGCCGAGGTGTATGCGCTGATGGTCTATTACCGCGAGCCGCAGTGCGACGAAGCCTCGATGCCGGCGCGGGCCAAGCAGGCCTGGCTCGACTGGTACGCCAGCACGCCCGACGCCCCCTGCATCGCGATCTGCTCCACGGCCCAGGGCGATGCGATTTGCAAGGGCTGCGGCCGCACCGAGGACGAAGTCCAGCACTGGCCCTTGCTCTCGCCCGGTGAGAAGCGCGTGGTGTGGCGCCGCATCACGATGCAAGCCAGTGCCTGGCGCTTCAACCGCTATGCCGAGCGCGCGCGCGTGGCCACCGGCGTCGACCACCCCGACGCAGCAGCCTTCGCCGACCCGCCGAAGCCCGCTGCGCCGCGTACCGCTACGGCGCTGGCCCGCACTTGAGCACGGCACCGACCACGCTGCGCGCGAGCGCGGCACGCATCGCCGTGCTGGCCTGGCCGGTGCTGGTGGGGCAGGTGGCGGTGCTGGCGTTCGCCACCATTGACACCGCCCTGCTGGCGCGCCACTCGGCCACCGACCTGGCAGCACTGGCGATCGGCGCAGCGGCCTACATCACGGTCTTCATCGGCCTGGCCGGGGTGGTGCTGGCGATCGGCCCGATGGCCGGGCGCCTGTTCGGTGCCAGGCAGCACGAGGCGGCGGGCGCACAGTTGCACCAGGCGGTGTGGCTGGCGCTGGCGCTGTCGGTGCTGGGCAGCAGCATGCTGCTGTTACCGGCCCCGTTCCTGGCGCTGTCGCAGGCATCGCCCGAGGTCGAGGCCAAGGTGCGCAGCTACTTGCTGGCGCTGGCCCTCGCGCTGCCGGCCTCGCTGCTGTTCACCGCCTACCGGGGCTTCAACAACGCGGTGTCGCGGCCCAGGGCGGTGATGGCGCTGCAGCTCGGCGGCCTGGCGCTGAAGGTGCCGCTGTCGGCGCTGCTGGTGTTCGGTGCCGGCCCGCTGCCATCGCTGGGCATCACTGGCTGCGGCATCGCCACCTGCATCGTCATGTGGTGCCAGATGCTCGCCGCCTGGCAGGTTGTGCGGCGCGACCCCTTCTACACGCCCTTCCGCATCATGGGCCACGGCCTGCATCCGCCGAACCGACCCGCCCTGGTGGCCCAGCTCAAGCTCGGCGTGCCGATGGGCGCTTCGATTCTGGTCGAGGTGACAGGCTTCTCGTTCATGGCCTTCTTCATCTCGCGCATCGGCGCCAACGCCGTGGCCGGGCACCAGATCGCAGCCAACCTGGTGTCCCTGCTGTTCATGCTGCCGCTGGCGCTCGGCAACGCGGCCAGCACCCTGGTGGCGCAGAGCATTGGCGCCGGGCAGGCGCGCGACGCACGGCACCTGTCCTGGCACTCGATGCAACTGGTGGCGCTGTGCGCGCTGGCTGTCGGCGCCCTGGTGTTCGCCAGCCGCGAAGCCATCGTGCGCCTGTACAGCGGCAACGAGGTCATCGTCGACGCCGCGCTGCCGCTGCTGGCCTGGGTGGCGCTGTTCATCTTCGTCGACGCGATCCAGATCGCGGCGTCCTTCGTGCTGCGCGCGTACCACATCGCCACCGTCCCGCTGGTCATCTATGCCGCATCGATCTGGGGCCTGGGCATGGGCGGTGGCTACGTGCTGGCCTTCAATGTCGGCGGCGCGATCACGCCAGCGCTGCACGGCGCGCGCGGCTACTGGGTGGCCTCCACCGCAGGCATCGGTGCGGCCGCGCTCGGCCTGACCCTGTGCCTGTGGTGGGTGCTGCGCAACGAGCTCGCCAAAGAAATCAAGTCGCCGTCAGCGGCAGGCTGAGCACGAAGCAGGTGCCGCCGCCGTCGCGCGCTTCGCAGCGCACGCGACCGCGATGCCGTTCGGCGATCTGCTTGACCAGGGCCAGCCCGAGGCCGACGCCGCCCTCGCGTTCGGCATGGCCTGGCAGGCGAAAGAAGGGCTCGAAAATGCGTTCGCGCAGCGCTTCAGGCACGCCGGGGCCGCGGTCGCAGACGCGCAGTTCGACCATCGAACGAGAGCCAGGCATGCGTTCGGCCACCAGGGTGATCTCATCGCCACCCTCACCCGCCCCCACGCCATAGCGGCGCGCGTTCTCGAGCAGATTGCGCAGCGCGCGGCGCAACAGGCGTTCGTCACCCGGCACAACCAGGGCCGCCTGGGTGGCCTGCAGTTCGGCGCCGACGCGCGCGGCCTCCTCGGCGGCGATGCCGATCAGGTCCACCCGCGCCACCACCGGGCTGGCCTGCTGGGCATCGAGCCGACTGGCCAGCAGCACTTCCTCGACCAGGGCGTCGAGCTCGCCGATGTTGGTGCGGATCTCGTTCTTGAGCCGCTCTCGCGGCGCGCCTTCGGGCGCGTCTTCGAGCATCGACACCGCCATCTTCAAGCGCGCCAGCGGCGAGCGCAGTTCGTGGCTGGCGTTAGCCAGCAGCGACTGGTGCGACCGCACCAGGGTCTCGATGCGCTCGGCCGCCTGGTTGAAGCTGGCGGCCACCGCGGCCACCTCGTCGCGCCCGGTGGCATCGACACGCTGGCCGAGCGCACCAGCGCCGAAACGCTCGACGCCGTTCTTCAAACTCTCGAGACGGCGCGTCAAGCGGCGCACCACCGGGTAAGCGCCTGCCGCTACCGCCGCGAACAGCAGGACCAGGATGGCCGCCAGCCCGACCCCACGCAGCCCCGGCGGCAGGAAGGGCATGTAAGGCGGTGGATTGCGCGGCCCGCCGCGCAGGCCGCCGGCGCCATCGCGCATGCCCTGACGAGGCACGCGCAGCACCCACAGCGTGCGCCCGTCGTCGAGCGGCACCGCCATGCCAGGCAAGGCGCCCGGCACTTCGGCGGCCCGACGCTCGAAGGATTCGCTGGTACCGATGCGCTGGCCCGTGGCGTCGTCCAGGGCCAGCGGCAGACGCAGGCGCTGCGACCAGTCGCCCAACGCACTGGCCTGCTGCTCCGGCGGCGCATCGGCGGCCGGCAGCGAACGCTGGATCAGCTCGCCCCAGGCGGCGATGCGCTCGCCGATCTGCGCCTCGACCCGCCCGCGCTCGACCTGCACCTGGCTCTGGAACAGCCAGGCCGAACCGATCGCGAACAGGGCCAGCGCCGCGACCACCGTCAGGTAGATGCGCAGGTAGAGCGACTTCACGCGTCGGGACCGGCGTCTTGGCGCTTGGCGAACAGGTAGCCGACGCCGCGCACGGTGAGCACGCGCGTCGGGTTCTTCGGGTCTTCCTCGATCGCGGCGCGAATGCGTGAGACATGCACGTCGATCGAGCGGTCGAAGGCCTCCATCGGATGGCCGCGCAGCGCGTCCATGATCTGGTCGCGCGACAGCACGCGGCCAGCGGCCTGGGCCAGCACGGCGAGCAGCTCGAACTGGTGCCCAGTCAGGTCGCAGGACTTGCCGTCAACGCGAGCCTGGCGCGCGCCGAGGTCGACCTCGAGGCGGCCGAAACGCAGCACCTCGTCAGCCGCAGCCTCGGGCTGCGCACGGCGCAGCAACGCCTTCACGCGGGCGAGCAACTCGCGCGGCTCGAAGGGCTTGCCCAGGTAGTCGTCAGCGCCGAGCTCGAGGCCAACGATGCGGTCGAGCGGCTCACCGCGCGCGGTGAGCATCAGCAGCGGCAGGCGCCGCGTGCGCGCATCACTGCGCAGCGTGCGCGTGAAGTCCAGGCCGTCACCGTCGGGCAGCATCAGGTCGAGCAGGAGGGCGTCGTAATGGCCGTCCTGCAGGCGTTCACGCCCGGCGGCTAGCGTGGCCGCCACATCGACCTCGAAGCCGGCGTTGCGCAAGTAGTCGCCGACCATCGCCGCCAGGCGGGCGTCGTCGTCGATCAGCAGCAGGCGTTGCGCTTGGGCCATCGTGGTTGCAGGCGGTGGTGTAGACGAAAAGAGCCCCGGCGAGCTTCCTCGCCGGGGCACACTCCTGGAAAGCATAAGGCAGTGCGGAGTTCAGCGCTTGGCCGGAGCGCCCTCGATCGACTGACGCTCCTGCATGTGGCGCTTCATCATCTCGCCGCGCTTGGCCATGCGATCGGCCAGCAGCTTGCGCTGCTCGGGGGTCAGCACGCGGCTGACCTCGAGCATCGTCTGCATCGTGCGGCGCGAGGCCTGGTCATGCTGCTGCAGCATCTGCTGGCGCAGCGCCTCGGCGGCATTGGCATCGACCACCGGCTGGGTGAACACCTTCAGGCTCTGCTCGCGCAGTGCGCGGCCCGACTCGAACTGGGCACGTCGTTCAGTCGCGGCGCGCTCGGTGATCTGCTTGATCTGCGTACGCTGCTCGGCCGTGGCATTGACGCTGTCGAGCATGCGCTCGACCATGCGGCCCTGCATCGGCATGCCCATGCCGCCGCGGTGTCCGCCATGGCCGCCGTAGCCGCCCTGGGCCCAGGCCGAGAGGGCGACGCTGCCGAGCACGGCAACGAGAAGCGCGGTGCCGAAGAGGCGGCCGGCCGAGAAAGGTGTGCGAGCGGTGTGGGCCATGGAGGGCTCCAGTGAGGGTTGCGATGGACAAAGAATGCCCGCCGCGGGTGAGGCGCTGACGGCTGGCCGGTAAAGCTGCGTAAACCGCGCACGCCGCACTGGCGCGCCGTCAGTTGGCTGGTTCGATGCGCACCAGGGTGCGCCGCAATGCGAACTCCGGGTTGCCGCTGCGCAACTCCAGGCGCAGCAGCACGCCGCTCTTGCGATCGACCACCATCACACCGTCCAGGCGCGTGCCGTGGCCGGCCATCGGCGCATCGCCGAAGAGCTCGATCACCGCGGCGTCGAAGGGCCGGCCGAGCGAGCTTTGGACACCGAGCGCGATGACCTGGCCGCGCAGGCGACCCATTCGGCCGTCGTCGCCGCCGATCACATCGCCGCTGAGCACGTCACCTAATGCCAGTTCGGGCCGCAGCAGGCGATGCCAGTGCAACCAGCCACTGCCCTCGGGCATGCGCGGCTGGTTGCCCCATGGGTCCTGGCGCCAGCGCAGCGGCAGCGCCCGGCCGCCGAGGTCGGGCTTGAACTCGAGTTCGTCGCGGCGCAGCGCGGCCACGCGCAAACCCAGTATGCGCGCCGGGCCACCCGCCGCAGCGCGCTCTTCGTACACCAGGCGTTCGCCCAGAGCGATCGGCAGCGCCGCGGCGCGCGCCGGTGCAAGCAGTTCGGGTGCCGGGGGGCAGGCATTGCGCGATTGCGCCATACGCAGCGCTTCATCCTGTCCCTTCAACTGCGCCAAGGTCTGGGCGTCGGGGCCGCTCGGTCGCATCGCCAGCAGGGCCGGCCAGAAGACTGTGACACCCAGGCCGAGCGCGATGATGTTGTTGCCCGAACGCTCGTCAACTGCATAGGCCAGTTGGGCGCCACGCTGGCGTACCCGATCGGCCTCGTCGTACAGGGCGTCGCAGGTCCAGGATGCATAGACACTGGGGTCGGCTGCCAGCGGCTTGACATCGCCCGACCGGGTGGCGCAGGCCGACAGCAGCGCAAGCGGCAGCAGGCAGGCCAAGGCACCAGGACGGGCGGACATGAGGGGGGATTCTGCCGTCAATCAGCGACAGCACTGGTGGCACGTCGCCGCCGCGATCCCACGCATCCGCAGGGGTTCACGCGGTCTGCAGCGGCAAAGTCAAAGAGGAGAGGCGCTCAGTGATGGCCCCGGAGGGTCGCTCATAGGTGCCGATCAGGCAGCCACTGGCCAGCCCGCGTTGCAGCACGGCTTCTCGCAGAGCGTCGCGCCCAGGTGTCTCTGGCAGCGGATCGCCAGGCTCGAGCGCAAAGATCTGGAACACGTAGCGGTGCACGCCATGGCCCGGCGGCGGGTCGGGTGGCATCCAATGCGCTTGCAGAAGGGAGTTGCGGCCCATCGGCACCAGCGGTCGGACTTCACCCACCCCGCTCAGCGTGCCCTCGGCCAAAGCACCGTCGTCTTCGTCACCGGTCGGCAGGCCGTGCGCGATCGCGTGCACCAAAGGTTGCGGGGTCGGCGAGTCGGCGTCCTCGACGATCAGCACCACCTCGGCAGCAGCGGCAGGGATGCCGTGCCAATGCAGTGGCGGCGACAGGCCGGCGCCGTCGGCGCTGTACTTCTCCGGCATGGGCGCATGGTCGGCGAAGGCCAGGCTCGAGAGGGTGATCCGCGCCATGCCCTGGCGCAGATCGACACTGTGGAACATGGTCTTGTCGAGCCCTGCGCGGATGTCGCCGAGGGCTTCGCCCATGGCCTCTGGAAGCTTTTCAAGCATGGACGCCATCGTCAGGGCGAATGCTTGTGCCGAGCATAGGCCGGTGTCGCGTGTGGGTGTAGGAGCAGGGCGAAGCGCACACGCTTAACGCAGCGTTAACGCAGGGCGACAACGTCCTACAGCAATCTCGGCGCGAGACGAAGGCAGCAGGTCATCCGGGCCTACGGTCGGATCGACATCGGCTCCCTAGAGTGCGGCGCATGCATCCACCCATTTGTGAAGGAACCGAGATGAACAAGCGCCAACTGCTTACGCTGGCCCTCCTGCCGGCACTGCTGGCCGCCTGCGGCGGCGGCGACGACAGCTTCGACGATCGCGCCGATATCGCCGATCCGAAGGTGCGACTGGTCCACGCAATCCCGGGCGCGCCCAATGTGTCGTTGTTCCGCGATAACCAGGCGCAAGCCTCCGAGGTGACCAACCTGGCCTACACCGGTGCGTCGAACTACTTCGACACCGAGAGACGGGTGCACGTCTGGGAGGTGCGCACCACCACCAGCCCCGCCGTCGTCGTGGGCAACCAGACCTTCGAAACTCACACCGGCAACCGGTACACGCTCATCGCCGTACCGAATGAAGTGGTGCGGATCGCCGACCCCTACAACAAGAGCGTCGCTTCGAACGACGCCCGGGTCCGGATCTTCAACGCGGCAGCCAACACCCCCGGCATCGACGTGTACATCACGGCGCCGGCCGTGAACATCGCCAGCGTTGCGCCCAACCTGGCGGGCGCGGGCTACAAGCAGGCCGTTCCGGCGTCTGAAGCCGACTCGATCGACCTCGAAGGCGGCAACTACACGCTGCGGCTCACGACGGCGGGAACCAAGACCGTCATCTTCACCGCACAGGTGACCTTGGCGCAGGACGCCGATTGGCTGTTGGTACCGGTGCCGGCCAGCGCCACCCCGGGCGATGTGCGACTGCTGCTGATCCAGACGGACTCGAACACACCTTCCACCGAACTGGTCAACCAGCCCTGACATCGCCCTGATCGCCGGCGCTTGATGCGCCGGCGGTCCGAGGCGTGATCAGACGTGCACTGCCTACTCAGGCGGCCGGCATCTGATGACCCGGCGTGGAGCGCGACAGCGCCTCCTCGTCCGAAGTCATCTCCGTCGCGACGCCCTCGAACAGCGGCGTCGACAGGTACCTCTCGCCGGTGTCGGGCAGCATGCAACAGATAACGGAGCCTGCCGCCGCACGTTGGGCGACCTGCAGGGCGACCGCAAAGGACGCACCGCCAGAAATCCCGGTGAAGATTCCCTCTTGCTCGGCCAGACGCCGTGAGCAAGCAATGGCCTCGGGCCCGGCCACCGGGATGAGTTCGTCGTAGTAGTGCTTGTCGATCGCCTCCTGCAGCACATGCGGGATGAAGTCCGGCGTCCAGCCCTGGATCGGGTGCGGCGTGAATGCAGGATGGCTGGATGCGGGCGAATGATCGGAGCCGCGCCCCTGCTCCACGCCGCTGCCCAGCAGCTGGGCGATCGATGGCTCGCTGAGGATGATCTTGGTCTCCGGGCGCTGCTTGCGCAGGACACGGCCGACGCCAGTCACGGTCCCACCCGTTCCGTAGCCGGTGACCCAGTAGTCGAGGCGCTCGCCCTCGAAGTCGGCCAGCAACTCCTGCGCCGTCGTGTTCTCGTGGATCAGGGCGTTGGCCGGCGTCTCGAACTGCCGCGCCAGGAACCACCCATTGGCCTCGGCGAGCTCCTTGGCCTTCTGGTACATCCCCAGGCCCTTCGCTGCCCGCGGGGTGAGCACCACCTTGGCGCCCAGGAAGCGCATCAGGCGGCGGCGCTCGACAGAGAACGAGTCGGCCATCGTCACGACCAGGGGGTGGCCCTTGGCGGCGCAGACCATCGCCAGCCCGATCCCGGTGTTGCCGCTGGTCGCCTCGACCACCGTCTGACCCGGTCGGAGTTCACCGCTGCGCTCGGCTTCTTCGATGATGCTGATCGCGAGTCGGTCTTTCACCGATGCGGCTGGGTTGAAGAACTCAGCCTTCACATACATCCGGACGTGCTTCGGCGCGCTGCGATTGATGCGAATGCAAGGCGTGTTGCCGATCGTGTCGACGACACTGTCATAGAGACGTCCCCGACCCTCGGTCGTGCGCGCTGTACCTGATGCCATGAGAGCCCCGCCAAGCTGTTGAGAGGGAGGCGAGCCTACAGAGCCGTCCCTCCTTGTCAATCCCGACCGCATCGGCGCAGATTGGCGCCGGTCGTGAGAATTGCCCGGTAGAAGCGCGCCAACTCGTCTGGCTGAGCCGCAACCTATCCCCTAGCATTTCGGCATGCGCAAGGAGTGCCACGCCCATGCCTGACCTGCTGACCACCCTGGGTCGCGCCCTTGCTGCGCTCGACCAGTCCGAAGCCTCCCTGTCAGAGGAGGACCTGTGCCGATGGGTCATCGTGACCCCCGGCGAACAGCCCCTTGCATTCGTGGTCGGCGATCAGTCAGACATCCAGTTGCGGCCCGTGCAGGTCGACCGCGCAACCTGGTTCCGGACGCAGCGTGAAGCCCGTCAGGTCGCCTCGTGCTGCCGCTATGCCGGAGGCCTTCGGGCGCGGGCCATGCGGGTGAGCCACGCGTACCGCCAGATGCGAGAGACCTTGCGCAACACGTTGGGTTCCTGGCCGCAGTTCATGCCGGCCCGACTGTCGAGCTAGCCCGAAGCGCCTCGCTTCGCGTGCCTCGGCGCAAGGCCGGGGCCGCCTCCACCGGTCACTGAACAACGCCGGCTTTCTCCTACGACCGAACGGCGCACCGTCCCCGCCGTGTTCGCACGCCCGGCCCGTAAGCTGATTCAGCCCGGGCCGTGGACGGCGATCACGCCCGCGACGAGCCCCCATGGAGACCGGACATGACCGCGACGGACCCCCCAGAGCCTGGCGCACGGCGCATCCCTTGGCGCGTCATCGCACGCCGTTCGTTATGGGGCGCGATCGCGGCGGCCATCATCGCACTCCTGATGGCGGCAGGCTATCTGGCGCTGATGCTTCGGGCAGCGCCGAGCGCGACCGAGTTGAAACGCGCAGAGGCAGCAAGAGCCAGCGTGTTGCTGACGGCCGATGGGCAGCCGCTGGCCACATTCAACCATCAGCAGCAGCAGCATGTGACGCTCGACCAGGTATCGCCCGACCTTGTCAAGGCGCTCGTGGCGACCGAAGATGCCCGCTTCTTCGACCACCGGGGCATCGACCTGCGCCGCACGGTCGCGGCACTGTTGAGCACGGCGAGCGGCAAGGTCCAGGGCGGCTCGACAATCACGCAACAGCTGGCGCGCACCCTGTTCCCGGACCAGATCGGGCGCGAGCGCAGCATCGAACGCAAGGTGAAGGAGATGATCGCGGCGGTCCGCCTGGAGCGCCACTTCACAAAGAAGCAGATCCTCGAGGCTTATCTCAACAACGCCCGCTTCCTCTACAACGTGGTCGGCATCGAGATGGCCGCACGCACCTACTGCGACAAGTCGGCGGCCGATCTCGACCTCCTGGAGAGCGCCACGCTGATCGGCATGCTCAAGGGCACCGCCTACTACAACCCGGTGTTGCATCCTGCGCGCTCGAAGGAGCGGCGCAACCTGGTGTTGGCCCAGATGGTCCGACGCGGCATGCTCCCCGACACCGAGTACCGGCGCCTGATCACGCTGCCATTGCGGGTGTCTCTCAAGCTGCAGAGCGACAAGGCCGACGCAGCGCCGCACTTCGTCGCCCGGGCACGCGAGTGGTTGGTGGATTGGGCGGCCGAGCACAACTACAACCTCTATACCGACGGGCTGGTGGTGCACACCACGCTCGACGCGCGATTGCAGGAAGCAGCGACCCGCGCCGTGGAGCGCCAGGGGGCCGCTCTCCAGGCCGTGGCGGACGTCGAGTGGGCACAGGCCGGCTCCCGCGTCAGTGCGACCACGCCCGAGCCGTACGTCGCAGCCCGCTCCAAAGTGACACCGTTCGCGCACCTGTGGAAGGCGCGACCCGAGCTGCTGGCCACCTTCGTGCGCGAGACCGCCGCGTTCCGCAAGGCGGCCGCGGCCTCTAGCGACGACGACGCGGTTCTACAACGCCTGCTGGCCGATGCCGAGTGGCTGGAACAGCTGAAACGCGACAAGACCCGTCTCGAGGCCGGCTTCGTGGCCATCGATCCCAGCAATGGTGAAGTCAGGGCCTGGGTCGGCAGCCGTGACTTCGACGTCGACCAGTACGACCACGTCTCGCAGGCCGAGCGCCAGCCGGGCTCCACTTTCAAGGCCTTCGTCTACGGCGCTGCCCTGGAAAGCGGCATCGGACCCGACCGCACCTACCAGGACGGCGCGGTCGAACTCGCGCTCGGTGACGGCAAGGTGTGGCGACCGACCGACATGCGCGGCGCGACCGACCAGCCGATGACCCTGCGCGATGGTCTGGTGTATTCGAAGAACACCATCACGGTGCAGGTGTCGCAGGAGGTGGGGGTGGCACGTGTGGCGGCGCTCGCCAAGGCGATGGGGGTCGACCAGAGCCGCCTCGACCCGGTGCCCTCCCTGGCCCTGGGCACGAGCCCGGTGACCCTGGCCGAGATGGTCAACGCGTACGCGACCGTCGCGCACCAAGGCGAGCGGGTGCAACCGGTGCTCATCAAGCGCATCACCGATCGGCACGGCACCGTGGTGGCCATGCCGATCGGTGCCACGCGCCGCGCCATGTCGCGCGAGAACGCGGTCGAGCTGCTGGACATGATGCGCGGCGTGGTGGCGCGCGGCACCGGCACCTTGGTTCGCTCGCGCTTCGGCATCGATGCCGACGTGGCCGGCAAGACAGGCACCACCCAGAACAACACCGACGGCTGGTTCATGCTGATGCACCCCCAACTGGTCGCCGGCGCCTGGGTGGGCTTCAACGACGCGCGCGTCGCCATGCGCAGCAGTCACTGGGGACAAGGCGGCCACAACGCCGTGCTGCTGGTGGGCGAGTTCTTCCGCGATGCGCTCCAGGGCGGGGCGCTCGACCCCAAGGCGACGTTCCCGCCTTCACGTCGGCCACCGCCTGAGCGTCAGGAGATGCCGCCTCAGCCTGCGGACGAGGAGAATGGTGGCTACGCGGCGACCACGGATCCACCGGTCAGCGTGCCCGCCATGGGGCGCGCACCAGCAGAGATGAATCAAGCGCGCTCCGGCGCCGCACCATTGATCTCCGATCGCGCCGGCTCGCCAGCCATCAGCCCCGATGATGCACCGCCCAAAAGTGCGGCCGAAATCGAGCGCGTGGTCGACCTCATCAACGGCCGCGCTCCTGCTGGATTTCGCGCCGGCCCTGCCTCGGAGCCCGCTCCCGCACCACGAACGGAGAACGCCGCCGAACCCGAGCCGGCGGTCGAGCTGCCCCGATGAAGGCATGCCAAACGCCGACGTGTCGGCGCGCCACTACTTGGGCGCCGAGCCCATCTTGCCTTGCAGCACAGCGGAGAGATGGCGCCTGGCTTCGGCCAACTGCGCCTTGTCGGCGTCGTGCACCTGGCGGAAAAAAGCAGCGCACTCGGGCGAGTTCGCCTGCTCGGCGTCCCTGATGTATTGGTCATAGGCCACCAGGGCCTGCGCCTTGTTCTGCATCAAGGTGATCCAGTCGTATTCCAGGTTGCTCAACGGGTGCGAGTCGGAGGTCTTCTGCTGCATGGTGCGGCTTCTTTCTTCAGTTGACGTCGAGGGCAGCAGGCAACTGCTGTAAGCGTGAGTCGACAGGCGCTCGTTGGCGTATCACTTCAGCGATGCGCCTGCGGATGTCGGTCGTCGCGGCCGGCACGTATGAAAGCCTCGGCTGGCCGAAGTGCGGTATCAGTGCGGCCGAAGGCTCCGTGCGACGCTGGCAGGGGATGGCTGTGCTCATGCCCGCAGTATTTCGCAATGGACTCGCGCAACCTGTAGGACCACGCCGCGCGTTCTCGGTGCTGGGCGCCGACGCCGCGCGACGCATGGGGTAATGGGCGCCCCGCAGGTGTCGCTGCGGGGGCCTTGGGTGGATGGCGCGGAGGGAGCAGTCGAATGCTCCTGAATCGGCGAGGCTCTCTCGAGCCCTGCCGCTTCAACCCCGCATGGCTGCATCATCAACGAACACTCGCACGGCATCCATCCCCGATGCGGTGCAGGACGCTTCCGACACACGGTGACACCGAGACGTGCCGTCCTACATTGGCGCGGGTCTGTGCCCGACGCCACGTCTGACGAGCGAATGGTCGAATGGCTCCGATGGCGCTGCATTTCGCGCGCCTCCTTTCACGGTAAGGAGCACCCATGCGCACCGACTCGAGTCAACGACAGCCAGTTCCCGAACTGGAAGCCCGCGAGCACCTGTGGTCACTCATCAAGGACATCCGATTCGCGATGTTCACCGCTCGCGACATGCATGACGGCCATCTGCATTCGCGGCCGATGACGACCCAGAACTCCAAGCTCGACGAAGACAGCAGCCTGTGGTTCTTCATGTCGCGCAAGAGCGATCCGGTGGCCGATCTGCAGGCCGACCCGGCCGTGAACGTGGCCTACGCCGACCCGGGCGCCGACAGCTACGTCTCGATTACTGGCAAGGCCGCCGTCATCGACGATCTGGCCATGAAGGAACATCTCTGGAACAAATTGGCGGAGGCCTGGTTTCCGCAAGGGGCCAGGGATCCGGACCTGGCACTGGTGCGAGTCCGCATCACCCACGCCAACTACTGGGACGTCAAGGAGAGCAAGGTCGTCCAGCTGTTCAAGATGGCCAAGGCAGCGATGACCGGCGTGCCGCCCAGGCGGCTGGGTGAACATGCCGAAGTGCGGATGGACTGATCGGCCACAAGGCGTCAACCGTGGCCGAACCGTTTGATCATGTTGAATCCGGTGATGCCATAGCCCAACGCCCGGTAGAGCGCCTGCGCCGTGGTGTTGAAGCCAAAGACGTGAAGGTTGAGAGCCGCCATGCCGAGTTCTGCGGCTTCGATTTCCATCAACTCCATGGCGGCCTTGGCGTGCCCTCGTCCTCGGAATTCCGGGGAGATCCGGATGTTGTAGAGAAACCCTTCCGGTGGCCCTGGGGATTCGAGCACGCCAAGCCAGACGAAGCCGATGCTCTGTCCGGCGGGCTCATCCAGAATCTCATAGAGGTGGTGGCCCGGCGTCGCCACGGCCTGCGGAAGAAGCCTGTCGAACTCGGCGCAGGAGCGCTCGAGCGCTCCTTCTTCGGCCCAGCGAAGGGAGCGCACGATGTCGTCCGCGTAGGCCGAGGTCAGTTCCGCCCGGAAGCGCGCGAACTGCTCGGTTCGCATTGGAGCGAGGGCGGTCATGCTTTGTGCCAATTCATCATGTGCGATCGTCGGTCCGGATTTTCGACCGCCTGCTGGCGTCTTGCCACAGGCAAACCCCTTGCGAGGGGTCCATACCACCCTCAACCCCTGAAGGAGAAAGAAGATGACCAGCAAGAACACCATTTGCCTCTGGTACGACGGCGCCGCCGAACAGGCCGCGCGGTTCTATGCCGCAACCTTCCCCGACAGTGCGGTCGGCGCGGTGACGAAGGCGCCTGGCGACTTTCCTGACGGCAAGCAAGGCGATGTCCTGACAGTCGAGTTCACGGTCGCGGGCATTCCCTGCCTCGGGCTCAACGGCGGCCCGACGTTCAAGCACAACGAGGCCTTCTCGTTCCAGATCGCGACCGACAGCCAGGCCGAGACCGATCGCTTGTGGAACGCGATCGTCGGCAATGGTGGTCAGGAGAGCGCTTGCGGATGGTGCAAGGACAAGTGGGGCCTGTCATGGCAGATCACTCCACGCGTCTTGTCGGACGCCCTCACCAACCCCGATCGCGTGGCAGCCAAACGGGCGTTCGAAGCGATGATGTCGATGAAAAAGATCGACATCGCTGCGATTGAGGCAGCGCTGCGAGGCTGACGTCTCGGAGGGGGTGCGTCGGCCGGCTCGCCCACGCGCCGGGGAAACCGACGCCGTCGGCGCATGATGCGTCCTTCCCAGCATCACCGTCGTCAACCCGCCCACAAGGAGACACCATGCATCCGATGACTCGCCGACTGATCGCCACCGTTGTCACCCTTGCCGCGACGTTGATCGTTCCGGTCGCGCGCGCCGCGCCAGACCCGGTGCTGGGTGAGCGTGTGCTCAAGTTGACACGCGGCACCAAGTGGAGCGAGGTCGCAGCGATCAAAATCGGGTTCAACACGCACCACCCTCAAGGGATGATCAAGATCGGCGACGACTTCTTCGTCTCCTCGGTCGAGATCCTGAAACCGACGACGCGCTACGCCGAGCCGCGCGACGGCTACGACCGCGACACCGGCGAGGGCAAGGGTCACCTGTTCAAGATCGGCCCCAAAGGCGAACTGCTGGGCGACCTGGTGCTCGGTGAGGGCAGCATCTATCACCCCGGTGGCATCGACTACGACGGCGAATCGCTGTGGGTCCCGGTGGCCGAGTACCGGCCCAACAGCGCGGCCATCGTCTACCGCGTCGACCCCAAGACGATGAGGGCGATCGAAGTATTCCGCTTCCGCGACCATGTCGGCGGCATCGTGCGCGACACCGTGTCCAACACGCTGCACGGCGTGTCCTGGGGCTCGCGCCGCCTCTACGCCTGGCCCCTTGGCACGGACGGCAAGATCACCAATGCCGACGCGAAGCCGGAGGCCCTGCGCGTCATGAACCCGGCGCAGTACATCGACTACCAGGACTGTCATTACCTCGGCCAGCGGCGCATGCTGTGCTCGGGGCTGAACACCTATCGCACGAAGGCGGACGGCCCACCCTTCTTTCTCGGTGGCTGGGAGGTGGTGAACCTGGCCGACAACCGCCCCGTCTGGCAGGTGCCGATCGAGTTGTGGTCGCCGTCGGGCAAGCCGATGACGCAGAACCCGTTCTTCGTCGAGACCATCTCCACGGGCTTGCGCGCCTACTTCATGCCGGACGACGACAACTCGACACTCTTCGTCTTCGAAGCGGCCGTGCGATAGCAAGTCGGCGCTGGCGGCCACGTAGGCGCATACCCACAGGGGATTTGGTCCTCGGCCGACTGCAGCGCCCAGGCATGACGCCTATGTTGGATCACAGGG
>JAZKIW010000093.1:42161-54215 GCA_040384625.1 Pseudomonadota bacterium
CGCGAGCCAGCGGTTCTATGAGGCAGTGCTCGGGGTACTGGGAATCCCCATGGGCGGTACTGGCGATGGTTTCTTTTGGGCCGATGAGCTGTTCGTGTCAGACAGGGGAAGCCAGGCCGCGCAAGGCCAGTTGACCGGGCGTCACCACTTAGCGTTTCAAGCGAGGGACCGGGCCGCAGTGGATGCGTTCTACAAGGCAGCGTTGGCGCAAGGTGCCAAGGACAACGGCGCGCCCGGGGAGCGGAACTACCACCCCGGCTACTACGCGGCGTTTGTCCTGGACCTGGATGGCAACAACATCGAAGCTGTTTTCCACGGCGAAGCGGAGCGCAGCGCTGCCTCGATCACGCTTACGTTCTGAGGCGCCGGCCTGTGGGCACTTTCCTACGAACAGTCGATCCCGAGTCCGATCGCGTGCCCGACCGAGTGGCCACAAGATCCTTTGGCGCCGAAGTCACGGCGCTCACTGCAGGAGACCCTGACCATGAAAACTTCCACCAGCACGGACGTCATTTCGTCCGACCGTGTCGAAGGCACGGACGTCTACAACAACGCGGGTGACAAGCTCGGCTCCATCGACGAACTCATGATTGACAAGCGGTCCGGTCAAGTCCGGTATGCCGTGCTCGAGTTCGGCGGCTTCCTCGGCATGGGCACGGATCGATACCCACTGCCCTGGGACATGCTCAAGTACGACACGAGCCGGGACGGCTATGTCGTTCCCGTCGAAAAGAGTCAGCTCGAAGGAGCCCCACGCTACACCGAGGACAACCGCCCGGAGTACGACGACAAATACGGGCGCACCGTGTACGACTACTACGGAGTCCCCTACCTTTGACCCTTCCGCTACACGGCCCGGCCACGGCCGTTAACCGTCGGTGTCAAGGCGTCGAGCCAGCCAGGCGCGCCAGCACGCACACAGGCACCAACGGTCGCATAGCCGGGTCCGTCGGCATCGACTGGGAGCAGGTCGATCCCGGGCGGCGGACTGACGGCCCAACTGGCCATGTAGTCCAACGCGTCCTGACGGCACGCGAAGGTCACGGCCGCGGGCTGCCCGACCGAATCCACCTTGGACCAGTAGCCCCGGCCCTGATGACTACCCAGGTACACACCGTAATGGGGATGAACTATCAGGTAAGCGCTGGCGTCTCGGGTCGAATCGGTCACGGCGGCAAATCGGAGCTGGCGGAGCCCGCACATTAGCGCCCTCACTTCGCCGTGGCGCTCGTCTCGAGAGACTGTGCGCGACAAAGTTCACGCCCGGGCTGCAAGTGGAGCGCAGAGGCCCATTCCAAACCAGGAGTCAGCTCATGGCAAGCTCACAGACCGGCCACCCCAAATCCACTGCGCGATCGATCTGGAAGGGCGCGATCTCTTTCGGGTTGGTTCATGTGCCGGTGTCGCTGCACTCAGCGACCGAGGAACAAGAGATCGACTTCGACTGGCTCGACAAGCGAACCATGGATCCCGTCGGCTACAAGCGCATCAACAAGCGTACGGGGAAGGAGATCGACAAGGACCACATCGTCAAGGGCGTGAAGCTCGAAGGCGACGAGTACGTCGTCTTGTCCGATGACGAGATCAAGAATGCCTATCCGAAGCGCACGCAGACCATTGCGATCGAGACCTTCGTCAAGGCCACCGAGGTGTCGTTCGTCTACATCGAGAAGCCCTACTACCTCGCCCCGGAAGGCAAGGCGGACCGGGTCTACGCCTTGCTGCGCGAGGCCCTGACGAAGTCCGGCGTGATCGGCATTGCCCGCTTCGTGTTGCACAACAAGGAGCACTTGGCGGCGCTCATCCCCGCGGGCCCGGCCCTGATGCTGGGAACGCTGCGTTGGGCCGAAGAGATCCGCACTCCCGCCGCGCTCAGCCTGCCCGCGGCAGGCGCCACGGGCAACGGCGTGAAGGCGGCCGAGCTCAAGATGGCACAGCAACTGATCGGCCAGATGACCTCCGAGTGGAAACCCCAGGCGTTCAAGGACGACTTCAGCAGTGCCATCCGCGCCCTGGTTCACAAGAAGGCAAAGGCCGGCCAAAAGGCGAGCGTCGAGCCGTTCGAGACAGCGCCCGATCTGGGCAGCTCCAACGTCGTGGACCTCACTGAGCTGCTGCGACAGAGTCTTGGCTCGAAAGCCAGTGCTGCTCGCAAGCGCAGGCGTCCCTAGTCGAGCCAGGCCGGCATGGCAAACGTCCTCCGTGCACGCGTCGACCCGCCTTCCTCGATCAATGCGACTGGTACCAGCGACACAGCCTCAAGCGGCTTGAACTGGATCGTGCATCTGGGCGAGCTGGCTCGGCCGGTGCCGCGAGCCTGGTTGCGCGACGAGTCGATCGCGCAGTCGACGCGCTCGAGCACCCCGGTGGGTTCGGCATCGGGCACGCGGGTCTGCTTTGCAGCGCTGTCACCGAACGCGGCCAGCGGCATGTCGATCTGCTTCGCGCGCCGATCGATCCATCCCTTCACCTCGATCGCGCACCCGGGCGCATCATGGTTCATTGCAAGGCTGCGCAGGGTTGCGACGTGATCGGCACGAGTGCGGCCCCGCGCTTGGTGCAGGCGCAGCTTGCCGCTGACGACGATGCGTCGCGGATGGCCGTCGAGGAAACTTACCAGATCGACGTCAAAACGTGCCGTGTTCGGATCGACCAGTAGATCGCGCACACGGGGTTTGAAGTCCTCGGCATGGACGAGGACCGGCTCGAAATGGACCAGGCGCGGCCGGCTGCATGCCACGCCGAAATCGGTTGGCAGATCCTGCTCCGTGGTCAAGGTCGGCCTCTTGTAGTCGTAGAGCCGTCGGCAGGAAGCGTGAAACTCCTCCCTGCGGGCAGAGGCCGCGGCGCACCTCTTCAGATCGTCGCGGATCGACGCAGCCCTCGCCTGAAGCCTGGCGCGAAACTTGTCGAACACCCCGACATCGGCGACGTCGATATCGAACCGATCAGGGTCGTCGACGATGAGCCTGGCCCGCGCGTGCAAGGCTTCGTATCGGCGCAACATCTCGGCAGTCACCGTCAACAGCGGGGCATTCATCGACGCATCGAACGGCGGGAGCGGGTAGGGGCGCACCGTGACCGCCAGGACGGCGGTGGACTTGTGTTGCGCTTGTTCAGGAAATTCGCGGTACACGGCGACGGCATCGCGAAACGAATAGGGCCTTGGCTCCTGCGCGCCGGATTGCTGGCCGACAACCTGGATGTCGGAGGAGCCTGATTCGAGTCGACGCGAGAAAGCGTTGCTTGCGCCGCCAGACCACGCCGACACGGCGCCGCGGACGTCTGCATAGAAGCGGGCGGCTTCCGCTTTGCTGGCCACTCGCCTGCTGAAGGCCAGCCATAGCTCGCCGCCGTAGCTCACCTGAGAAACGAAGTGTGTTCCGCAGACGTTGCGGAAGGATTCATCGGTCGAGGCAGACAACAAGTACGGAGGCTCGGCGGTCTCCGCCACGTCGATCTGGCGGACCATGCTGATGGCGGCGACGATCGTCGCGGTCTTCTCGTCGGTAGAAAGGCGCTCGCTGAAGCCTTGCCGCGTGCTCGCACGTGCGACCTCGACCCGGATAGCGCCACCCGCCTTTGTAGCTGTGGCCTCCAACAGGCTGGCACTCGACCGGATGTCGCTCAGGAAGTAGGCACTTCGGCTCGGCAGCTGGCCAGGACTGCTGCTCGGTTTGACCTTCGTTTGAACGCACTGGGCATTCTTGAACTCGGCGGTGTGCACGTCGTAACCCTGGCCAAGGGTGAAGCCCCCCGTGGGCCAGGGAATCACGAGCTCCTGACCCATGCAGGGCGCACACGCAGCGCCCGCGCAGAGTGTCATTGCGCGTAGCGCGCGCACACAACGATCCACGAGTTCCATAGGTCCCGCCTCCAGAGACCCGTAGCATGCCGCGCGCTGACATGCGACGGCTCGGACTCGAGCCCCTGCTTTGGGGGATGCTCTTCTGGGTTCGCTCTCTCGGCTTCAGGCGATCAGCGTCGTGCAGACGTCGAGACCATGACCGGCGCGGTCGCCTCGAGACGCTCTGCAATGGCTGCGACACCGAGGACCAGCAGGACGGTCGTGATGAGAAACAGCCTGATATTCATGGCATGAAAGTATTGGCGCCTCCCAAGCGGAATCAAGCCCTTGCACGGGGGTGGGGCACGGGCACGTCGATTGCCGCGCCCAATGTGCTCGGGCGGCTTCGCAGGCGCCTTTGCCGGCGGGATTGGGAAGGGGCCTCAGGGCCGCCCGAGCACCACGCGCCAGGCGGACGACCTCGATGAGAATGGGACCCCTGCCTTGACCTACTGCATTCCAGCGGCGAAGCTGAAATTGACCTGCTCGGCGCTAGCGACGCCGCTTGTCCGTCCTGGATAGGCAAGCCATCGCATTGCGACGTTGAGCTCTTGAACAACGCTCGATGCTTCGATCGTGACGCCACCTTCGAGTTGCATCGTCTCTGTCGTATGGGCGTCGTCGATCAGCGTGACGTCATAGCCGCGTTCCAACGCGGCATAGGCCGTGGCTCGAATGCACCAGTTCGTCGCAGCACCCGCCAAGACGACATGGGCCGCGCGCAGGGTGGCCAGTTCAGCTTCCAGATTGGTCTGCTCGAAGGCCGAGTTGAACTGCTTGTAGACACGGACATCGCCCTCGCACGGCATGAGCTCTGGGACCCACTGCCACTGCGCACTTCCTCGGGGGAGGTCCGCATCCTCGTGCTGAACCCAGACCACTGGGACGCCCGCTGCCTGAGCCCGCCTGACGGCCAGAGCGACATTGCCGATGACGCGCGAAGCATCCCAAGCATTGCTCATGACGCCGACCTGAACGTCAACGACGAGCAGCACGCATTGATTGCCTTCGCGGACGGTTGCCATGGCTTGCTCCACTTTGACGAACCGGCCAGAAGCGCACTTGTCTGGCCTCACGCGCGGGCCGGAACAAGCCTGCGCGCGCGCCGCTTGTCACCGAGCGCGACTGCGAGATTGTCCTGGCGGTGGACGGAGTCTAGGGGAACTCGTCTCAGCCGTTCGATTTTCAACGGGGCCAACAACCTGGCTTAGTGGCGTGGCGTGTGAATGGAAGGCAGCCCGCGCTGCGGACGGCACAGCTGCGTCAGGGCATCGTCATGGCCTGGGCCAGATGCGTGTACACCGCTCCGACCCGCCGGAGATGGCGCGATTCGGGATGCGTCAGCAGCCACAAGTCCGTCTCGGACTCGTCCAGCGGCTCGGTCAGGCGCACGATGTCCCGGCAGCCGCTGGCTAGGAACAGAGGCGCGATGCCGACACCCAGTCCCAGCGCGACCAGTTCCAGCACCGACAGGATGCTGTTGACCCGATAGCGCGGCGCGACCTTTGGGAAGTGGCGCTTGCGCCAGAGCACCGAAGGGTGTTCCGGCAAGGCGTCGTCGGGCGCAATCCAGTCCGCCAGCCCTGCCTCGACATCGGCGAAGCTGCGCACCCTCCCCTTCGCTGGCGCGTACAGCGCGACACGGATCGGCCCGATGCGCTTGCCGACCAGATGCTGGGGCGGCCGCTTGGTGGCCCGCACGGCGATGTCGGCGTCGCGGCGGGTCAGGCTCGCCAGCTCGTTGCCCGTGTGTAGCTCGTAGCTCAGCAGGGGATGCTGCGCCTGCAGCGTCGTCAGCGCCGGTGCAATCAGGCCGTGCAGGATCGTGTCGGTCGTCGTGATGCGCACGCTGCCGGAGATCTGCGCGGGGGCCGACTCGACGCAGGCGCGTGCCGCCTCCAGCGCCGCGTCCAGTTGTTCGGCGTGTCCGGCCAGCTGTGTGGCCAGCTCGGTGGCGCGATACCCCGCACGCGTGCGTTCGAACAATGGCCTGCCCAGGCCGCGTTCGATGCGCTGCAGCGCACGAAACACGGTGGACGCGTCCAGCCCTAGTCGCTCGCCCGCCGCCAAGAGCGTTCCGCCGCGCGCCAGGCCGAGCACGACATCCAGGTCGCCCGAAGTCATTTTATATTGCGTCGACGCAATCATTGTCTGCCTCTCCGCGTATTCCGATTTCCTGAGCGCAATCCTACAGTGACCTTCCTCACCACCTCAATGGATTTCCGCCATGCAAACCCTTTCCTCCTCCAGCCAGCTTGGCATCACGGTGCTGCGCGCCAGCCTCGGCCTGATGTGGATCGCCCACGCGCTGCTCAAGCTGTTCGTCTTCACCTTGCCGGGCACGGCGCAATATTTCGCGAGCATCGGCTTCGCTGGCGTGCTGGCCTACCCGGTATTCGCCGCCGAACTGTTGGGAGGCATCGCCCTGCTGCTGGGTGTGTACGCGCGGCAGGCGGCTCTGGCACTCGTTCCGGTGATGGCCGTGGCCGCCTGGGTGCACCTGCCCAACGGGTGGGTCCACACCAGCAGCGGCGGCGGCTGGGAGTACCCAGTGTTCCTGATCGCCGCATCCATCGCGCTCTGGCTGCTCGGAGACGGTGCGGCTGCCATCAAGCGCAGTCCACGTCTGGTGCCCCGCTTCCAGGCTCATCTCGAAGGTGCTTCGCAGCGGCCGCGCGCGCAGGACGCGCTGGCGGCCGAAGGATTGATCAAGTGAGCGGGGCCCTGGTGCTGGTGTCGCACGCGCTGTGTCCCTATGTGCAGCGGGCGGCGATCGTGTTGGCCGAGAAGGACCTGACGTTTGAGCGACATGACATCGACCTGGCGAACAAGCCGGGCTGGTTCCTGGCGCTCTCGCCCCTGGGCAAGACGCCGGTGCTGATGGTGGACGGGGCGGCGATCTTCGAGTCCGCCGTGATCTGCGAGTATCTCGAAGACACCGCGCCGCCCCGTTTGCACTCGCACGACGCCGTGCAGCGCGCACAGCATCGCGCATGGATGGAGTTCGGCTCGACCTTGCTGAACGCGATCGGTGCCTTCTACAACGCCCCGGACGAGGCCGCGCTGAAGGCGCGCGCCGCAGACATCCGCGGACGCCTCGGACGGGTTGAAGCCGAACTCGGCGACGGGCCACACTTCGCCGGCCCAGCCTTCGGCATGGTAGACGCGGCATTTGCCCCAGTGTTCCGCTACTTCGATACCCTCGACCGGATCGGCGACTTCGGCTTCTGGACCGGTCTCCCAAAGGTGCTGCGTTGGCGCGAGGCGCTGGCCGTTCGGCCGTCGGTGGTGGCGGCAGTGTCGCCGGCCTATGCCGACCGCCTGCGCGGCTTCCTGCGCGCCCGCGGCTCGGCGCTGTCGCGGCGCATGGACGTCGAAGTCACAGCGGCGACGGCACCGGCCACTTGACCCTCACGCACAGCAAGCTCGAACTTCGCTTCCAAACTGTGGACGACGGGACCCTCGCAATGGGTCCCCTGCCAAGCCCGCGTTACGAGGTGGGCGTCACAACGGAGCCGACGATCCGTCACGTGCATCGGCCGGATCAGCGGCGAAGTCCACTTCCCGCACCTCTGGCTGAACTCGGTGAAGGCAACGGCGACCCGCACGGTAGCGCAGACCCAACAACTGATCACCAGCCTGGGCGACAAGAGGTATTGGAGCAGCAGTCAGTCGAATTTCACGAATTCCTATACGGGAGACGGGTCGAGCGCGCCCTACCTCGGGAAGGAGTACATGAGCACGAACGTCGGGGACATATCCGACACGTCGCCTTACGGGACCGGCACCCGCCCCGCCGTCGAGCCGCACGTGTCCAACCCGCCGGTGGCCGAGACGGTCATCAACAGCAGCACCTTCGTCAGCAACATGGCCAATCTCGTGACCTTCATCGCACCGGTCACGTCGTTCACGGATCCAGCCTACAAGAACTGATTCGAGCTTGCGCCGGCCTTCGGTGCGGCGGCCCTTCGTCGTACGCCAAGGCGGGAGCTATGGTCGAAGTAGGCTGCGGCTCTCAGCTCGACCCTGTGGACAGAACGGGGCGCCAAAGGCGCAAGGTGACCGCCATGATGGCAGCGCCACTGGCGGCGATTGCCACCACGGCCCATGACGCACCAACGCGCTCTGCCAGCCACCCCATGAGGAGGAAGCCCACCGGAGCAACGCCGATGCACATCGTCAGCAGTCCGAAGGCTTCGAGTCGCCGCTCGGGCGGTGAGCTCACAAAAACCAGCGTGGCCTGCATGACCGCAAATGATGCCTGGCCAGCGCCGATCAGCACCAACGCGGCCCCCGATAGCAAGGGCAGCGTGCTCAATGCAAACGCCGGCATCATGCCCAGAAACAGGATCGTTCCGCCGACATAGACATGGCCCTGCTTCAGGCGGCGGGCCAGCATCAGCAGCATCAGCGACCCGAGCACGGCCCCGACGCCCTCCATGCTTGCCAACAGCCCGATGCCTCGACTGCTGAGCTGCAATTGGTCCTGGGCAATGACAGGCACCATGCTGACCATCGGCCAGCAGAAGAGATTGAAGATGATCGTCACGTAGAGGACGGCGATCATTCGGGGAGACTGTCTCGCCGCTTGGAAAGCGTCTGCTAGTACTGCGCCCACGCTCTTGTAGGGCCGCCTCGGGTCCAAGGTGTGGTCGGTGGGTGCCGATCGCAGGGCCGCCACCGTGGCGACAACGACGGCGTAAGTGACGGAAGCCACGGCAAATACAGCGGTCATGCCACCGCTGGCAAGCAACAGGCCGCCCGCTGCGGGGCCAACCAGGCGCGAGCCGTTGTTCGCTATCGCGTCGAACGCCATGGCTCGGCCCATGCGATGCGGCCCGACGAGCTCTCCGATGAGGCTGCGTCGCAAGGGCATGTCTCCTGCCCAAGCGGCTCCGCCGACAAAACTGGCGACCGCCAGATGCCAGACCTCAAGGACACCCGCTGCGGACATTCCGAGCAGCAACAGGCTCGATCCCAACTGTGCCCCTTGCGTAACCAGCAGACCGTTGCGTCGCGAGATTCGCGCCGCCACGGCACCGAACCCGACGCCGAACAGGGCCAGCGGCAACATTCGCAAGACCATCATGCTGGCCACCCACATCGCCGAGCCGGACTGCTGGTAGGTGAACACGCCGTACGCCAACAGCTCGACCCATCGAACGAGGGAACTCAGCAATCCAACTGCCCACAAGCCTAAGAACTGGCGATCGCCAAATGGCGATTCCAGGTCCTCAATGGGGCGTTCGCTGGTTGGATCAAGTTCGCGATTCATGAGTCGCTAGGGAGCGGAATGGGTTGGCCCCGAGTCTTGGGGTGCGCTAGAACAGTACACCGTCGGGTGAGGAGAGCGCGCGGGCGTACTCGCGGCGGTCGGTCGGATCGACGTCAACGACGCCGTCGGCTCGCGTCCCTTCGAGCAGCCGGGCGCGACGCGGCGTGAGACGTGGCGCTGCTGCTGACCTTTCCCTCGGTGCGCCGATTGGCCACGGCAGCAGCGCCGCGAGAGTCATCCAGGGGTGTTAGGCACGCTCAGGAATTGACGCCGCGTCTGCGGTCCGTAGGTCCTGAAGTGGGGGTCGGGATGCTCGAGATACGCCGCGCGTTTCTGCGCGACCGAGTCACCTGCGATGTATCGCTTCACTTCCGCCGGGGCAAGGCCATACACGTTCGCGGCGTTCAGACCGAAGACCTTGGCCCTCAGGGCAGGAGTGATCTCCGGATACCCGTGCCGTTCGCGCAACCGCTCAGAGATCTGGAACGTCCGGAAGGCCTGGATCTGGTCCTGCGGCGAGCCGTACCAGATCGAATCGGTACCCCACAGCACGTTGTTCTCGCCGCACGCCACGATCAGCTTGCCCAGCGCATGAGCCGCCTGATCCGGGTCTCGCATCAGAAAGCGCCAGGTGCTGCCCAACTCTGCGTACACATTGCTGTTCGGCTTGACTTGATGCCTTTGCAAGGAGGTGATGAGGGTGTCGATCCCGTCGCTGTTCGCGCTGGCGTCATAGGCCTTCTCGGTGACCGTGGTGACGAAGCCCGAGTGATAGATGAGGAAGTTGACGTCTGGAAAGCGCCTGGCGACGACCCCGATGTCGCTGCACTGGCTGTGTTCGTAGGAGCGGCGGCCGAATGGAAGCCCCTTGTGGATGCAGATGTTCTTGACCCCCAGGGCGCGCGCCTTCTCGATGAAGCGGATACCGACGTCGTCGTAGAGAAAGAAGCCCTCACCGTTCGGACCGTACTGTGTGTAGGTCTTCCAGGCACTGACGCCCCACTTCTCCCTCAGCTCGTCCATACCTTCGAGGTCGCCGGGCTGGTTTGGGTTGACACGGCCATGCAACAGGAGGCGGTGCGTGCCCTCTAGCTTGTCGACCAGCCTGCGCACCTCGTCGGCGGCCTGGATCGTCACCGGTTCGGCGTTGCGGGCGGAGGGGACGAAGGACAGCACCATCACATCGGTGTCGCTGTCCATGAACACGTCCTTGAGGAAGACGGCGGCGTTCTTCGCGTTGCCCCTGGGCGTGTCGATGAAGTGACCCTGAACGTCGAGGATGAATTCCTGCTTGGCGGGTCCGACCTGCGCGCTCGCGATCTGCTGGTCCACGACGGCTTCCTTCGGCAGCTCGAAGAAGCCGCCGGTCCGGCCGGCAGCGGCATTGGCCGCGTTGAAGGCGAGCAGCGTGCTGGCGGCACCGCAGGCTGAGGTCAGAAAGGTCCTCTTGGAGCAACCCAGACGCCTGGAATTTTGCGCAGCTGCCTCATGTCCGAGGCGGTTGGCCTCGAGGTTCGCCGGCCACAGCGGCACAGGTATGAATTCGCCGTTGGAGGTGCTGTCCAGCTTGATGGGAAGGCGCCTGCCTTGGGGATCGATGTCGGGCATGGTGGTCCTCCGGTTCGAACACGAAACACCTGTGGCACGATTGATTTTGCTCCAGCGCCACCGGCGCGGCGGGAGTCAATTCGCCACGCGAATCACCTCCCGCCTCCGAATGAATTGGACGCTGCCTGCGCTCGCACTGAGAATTTGACAAACGCTTGCGGGGGACCAGAGACCATGACCCAGTCGGTGCGACCGTTTCAGCTGCACGTGCCCGACAGCAAGATCGCCGATCTGCATGAGCGGCTCGCACGCACGCGCTTTCCCGATCAGGCGCCCGGCGAGCCTTGGGCGCATGGAACCGACGTCGCCTACCTCGAGCAGCTTGTCGAGCACTGGCGCACGCGCTTCGACTGGCGTGAGCAGGAGGCACGGCTGAATGCGTTTTCGCAGTACACGGTTCCGCTGCACGGCATCGATCTGCACTTCCTGCATGTGGAAGGCAAGGGGCCACGGCCGTTTCCGCTGTTGCTGTCGCATGGCTGGCCTGGATCGGTGTTCGAGTTTCTCGACATCATCCCGCGCCTCACTGATCCGGCTCGCTTCGGTGGCGACCCTGCCGACGCGTTCACCGTTGTCGCACCGTCGCTGCCGGGCTACGGCCTGTCGTTCAGTGCCGGCCAGAAGCGTTTCAGCCTGGAGGCGATCGCTGACTGTTTTGCCGACCTGATGACCGATGTCCTGGGGTACGAGCGCTTCGCCGCGCAGGGTGGCGACTGGGGTGCTTTCATCACCTCGCGACTGGGCGCCGTTCATTCAGAGAAGGTGATCGGCATCCACCTGAACCTGCTGGCGGTGCGACGCGATCCGAACATGCTGGCCAACCCGACGCCGGAAGAGCAGACGTTCATTCGTGAGCTGGAACACTGGCTCAAGGAGGAGACCGGCTACCAGTGGATCCAGGGCACGCGACCGCAGACGCTCGCGTTCGGCCTGAGCGACTCACCTGCAGGCCTGGCCGCCTGGATAGTCGAGAAGTTCCGCCGCTGGTCGGATTGCGATGGCGACGTCGACAGCGTCTTCTCGCGCGATCACCTGCTCGCGAACATCAGCCTGTATTGGTTCAGCGGCGCGATCGGTTCGTCGTTCTGGCCGTACTACGCCCGCATGCACAGACCCTGGCCGATTCCCGAAGGTGGCGTCACCGCGCCGATGGGCTACGCCGCATTCCCGCGCGAGATCGTCCGGCCACCGCGGTCGGTGGCGCAGAGGTGGTACACCGACATCCGCCGCTGGGCCGAGATGCCCCAGGGCGGCCACTTCGCGGCGATGGAGCAACCGCAGGCATTGGCGCACGAGATCGTGGAGTTCTTCCGGCCGCTGCGGT
>JAZKIW010000094.1:0-2462 GCA_040384625.1 Pseudomonadota bacterium
GAACTGGACAACAACGCCCAGGGCATCCTCGGCTACGTCGTGCGCTGGATCGATCAGGGCGTGGGTTGCTCGAAGGTGCCCGACATCCACGATGTCGGCCTGATGGAAGACCGCGCCACGCTGCGCATTTCGAGCCAGCACATCGCCAACTGGCTGCAGCACGGCATCGTCAACGAGGCCCAGGTGCGGGCCACGTTCGAGCGCATGGCTGCGGTGGTCGACGCTCAGAACGCCGCTGATCCGCTGTACCGGCCGATGGCCGGGCACTTCGACACGTCAGCGGCATACAAGGCCGCGTGCGACCTTGTCTTCGAGGGCAAAGAGCAACCGAGCGGCTACACCGAGCCGCTGCTGCACGCCTGGCGCTTGAAGGTCAAGGCGGCCAGCGGACAGGCGTAAGAACACAGCGGCGCGCTAGCGTGCCTAGAATCGCTCGCTAGCGTGACCGATCCTTCCCCACCCCAGAACTGCGATGTGCTCGTCGTCGGCGCCGGTCCGGCCGGCAGCGCCTGCGCGCAGCAGCTCGCCCGCGCGGGCTTCAAGGTGTTGCTGGTCGACCAGCACGAGTTCCCGCGCGACAAGGTCTGCGGCGACGGCCTGATCCCCGACGCCATCACGGCCTTCGGCCGCTTGGGTGTGTACCAACAGGTGATGCAGGCTGCGCAGCGCGCGACCCACATTGCCTGCATCGCACCGCGCGGCGGGCGCGTCGACGTGCCCGGCCGCGTGGCAGTGCTGCCACGTGCCGAGCTCGACGACATCCTGCGCCGCGCAGCGATGGACGCCGGCGCCCGGTGGCTCGCGCCAGCCCGTTTCGAGGCGCCCTTGTTCGATGGCCAGCGCGTCTACGGCGCGCGGCTCAAGTGCGGCGACGAATTGCGCGAGGTCCATGCGCAGTGGGTCGTTCTCGCCACCGGCGCGGTGCCCCAGGCGCTGATCGCCGCCGAGATGTGCGAGCGCCGCACACCCAGCGGCGTGGCCCTGCGCGGCTACGTGCGCAACCCGTCAATGGTTGGGCGCATCACGGCCCTCGAGGTGCTGTGGCACAAGAAGCTCTCCAAGGGCTACGGCTGGATCTTCCCGTGCCCGAACGGTGTCTTCAACATCGGTGTGGGCCTGGGACACAGCCACAAGGCCGGCCGCGACGGCCGCGAGGCGATGGCCGAAGATGCCAACCTGCGCCAGATGTTCGACCGCTTCTGCGAGATCTATCCTCCCGCAGCGGCCCTCGTCAAGAGCGGCGAGAAGCTCGGGCCGCTGAAGGGCGCCCCGCTGCGCTGCTCGCTCACCGGGGCGCGCTATTCGCGCCCTGGCCTGCTGGTCACCGGCGAGGCCGCGGGCGCCACCTATGCCTTCACCGGCGAAGGCATCGGCAAGGCCATGGAGACCGGCATCCTGGCTGCGGAGACGATTGCCGAGGGCCGCGACACCCTGCTCACCGACGCGCAGCTGCGCGCGCGCTACGAAGGCTCGTTGCTGGCGCTCAAGCCTCGCTTCGATCTGTACGAGCGGGCCAACAAGGTCAATGAGTACCCCTGGCTGGCCGACCTGGTGATCTGGCGCGCGCGGCGGAGCCAGCGCATCCTGCGTCGCATGAGTGCGGTGCTCGAGGAAAAGGGCAATCCGGGCAACCTGTTCACTCTGCGCGGCATGACGCGGCTCTTTTTCCCCATTCCCTAGCCTGCAGGCGGCGGCGCGATGTGCCAGCTCCTGGGCATGAACGCCAACACGCCGACCGACGTGTGCTTCAGCTTCGCCGGTCTGGCCACCCGCGCCGACGAGCACAAGGACGGCTTCGGCATCGCCTTCTTCGAGGACCGCGGGCTGCGCTACTTCGTCGACCACCACAGCGCGCGCATCTCGCCAGTGGCCGAACTGGTCAAGCGCTACCCGATCAAGAGCGACAACGTCATCGCCCACATCCGCAAGGCCACGCAAGGACGGGTCGCACTGGAGAACACCCACCCCTTCGTGCGCGAGCTGTGGGGCCGCTATTGGGTCTTCGCCCACAACGGCGACCTGAAGCACTTTCAGCCACGCCTGCATGCGGCCTTCCGGCCGGTGGGCGAGACCGACAGTGAGCGCGCCTTCTGCTGGTTGATGCAGGAACTGGCCAAGGCCCATGCCAGCGTGCCGACGGTGGCCGAGCTGAGCAACACCCTGCGCGAACTGGTGCCGGTCATCGCCGTGCACGGCAACTTCAATCTGCTGCTGTCCAACGGCCAGGCCCTGTGGGCGCATGCGTCGACCCACCTGCACTGGCTGGTTCGGCAGCACCCATTCTGCGCGGCGACCCTGGCTGACGACGACCTGAGCGTCGACTTCGCAGCCCTGACCCAGCCCAGCGACCGCATCGCGGTCGTCGCTACCGAACCGCTGACCAAGGGCGAAGCCTGGGTTTCAATGGCCGCGGGCGAGCTGCAGGTCTTCGTCGACGGCGCCCCACTCGTGTCGCACTGACG
>JAZKIW010000095.1:0-3275 GCA_040384625.1 Pseudomonadota bacterium
AGGGCGCGCGCATCCTCATCTTCCATGGCGTGATGAACCCACCCGACGCGATCGCCGGGAGGAGCAACGGCAACTGGCGCTACGCCAGGCCGGCGCCCTGGATCACCGAACACTGGCATGAGTGAAGGCGCGGCCTCTCACTCCGATACCGACGCGGCCTCAGCCATCGACGCCGTTGTGCTCTGGGTCGATGGCAATGACCCCCGACACCGCGCCAAACTCGATGCGCATCTGACTGCACTCGGCCGCCGGCCGATTTCTGCCGCGCCGACGCGCTTCGGTTCAGTGGGCGAAATCGACTACTGCCTAACTTCCCTGTTGCGCTTTGCACCGTTCCTGCGGCTCGTGCACGTGGTCACCGACGAACAGTGGCCGGCGCTGATGCGGCAGCCGGGTGCATCGCCACTGCTACGCAAGCTGGTGCGCGTCGACCACCGGGAAGTGTTCCGAAGCTATGAGGACTGTCTGCCAAGCTTTAGCAGCCGGTCGATCGAAACCATGCTGCATCGCGTGCCCGGGCTCGCCGCTCGCTTCATCTACCTCAACGACGACTTCATGTTGATCAAGCCGACGAACGCGGCGATGTTCTTCGATGGCGATCGACCGTTGCTGCGAGGCCGATGGAGGGTAGCGCCTGAACGCCGGTTGACGCGACGGATGCGCGCTCTATGGCAGAGCTGGCGTACCGCAGAACCCCCGGCACAGCGGCCGAACGCGGGTGACGCCCAAGCGATGGCCGCTCGGCTGGTTGGCGTCGAGGGCCGCTTTTTCTCTGCAGCCCATGCGCCGTATTGCCTGCGCCGCGACACGCTGGCGCACTTCTTTGACGCCCACCCCGAGCTACTGCGCCAAAACATTGAATTTCGGCTGCGCGACTCGCGACAGTTCACGACCACGTCGCTGGCCAACCACCTCGAATTACGCGGTGGACACGCCATCGTCGAGTCAGACGCGCGACTGCTTTACGTCAAACCGAAGTCGCAGCGCGCCGTGGCGCGGCAGTTACTGCGAGCTGATACCGACCCTCAACTCGTCTTTGCATGCATTCAGAGCCTCGATGAAGCCGACGCCGGTTCGCAGGCCTGCGTACTCGATTGGCTCGACCGCACGATTGGCCGAGCACCTCCGACCTGAGCGGCACCTACTCGCGCCAATGCTCGTCGATCCACGGCACGGGCAAAACGTAGCGCTGCACATGGCGCCAGCTGCTCTCGTCCACGCGTGGACCCCCGAATGTGGCGCGCAGATGCGCCCAACGCGACCGGTGCGGCGGAACCTTCTTGTTCCAGCGGCCTTCCTGCACGTCGTCGGGATTCGGCCCGCCGGGAAAAGTGACGATGCGCGCGTCGGACGGCAAGCTCGCTGTCGCGAAGTAGCGCAGCGGAAACTTCGGCAGACAGTGGAGACGGAAGTGTTTGGTCCAGGCTTCGGGCCAGAACTTGATGCCGCCGGGCACCGCGTGTGTCACATAGTGCTGTTCGAACTGGAAGCGCTCCGCAATACCTTGCGGATCGGCACGAAAGTCCGCCAGGATCTGCGGATTCGCGCCCACGGGGAAGCGGAATACTGAGGTCTGACCGAGGCGCTGCATCGGGCGTGCCCAGTTGCGCGCCAGGATCACGTCTTCGGGTCGGCCAAATTCGAAGTAATCGTCGAGGCGGCCGACGATCACCGAATCGAGGTCGATGAACAGTGCGGTACCAGAAAGACCGGGCACATTAGCGCCCCACAGCACCTGCTTGCGCCATTTGCCCATCGTGCCAACAGGATGGGTGCAGCCGAGTTCTGGCAACCCGAAGAACTCCACTTCGCTTCGCAAGCCGAAACTGCTGTCGGCCAAGCAGACAAAGCGAAAGGGCGGACTCAGGCGCCGCGCCACCATCGCATAAAGACGATTGACATACTCGGGGCCGTACTTGCTGCCCCACTTGACGCAGATGACTTGCTTCATCGCCGAACTCCTCAACGCTCGTAGCCGTGATTGAGCCGCGTTTCGAGCGTGCGGCGATATCCACAATTGGTGAACAGCCGCTGCAATTCCGCCGCCGCTTCGTGCTTGTGTTCCACCAGCAACGCGCGTGGCCACAAGCTCTCGGGCGCATGCGCAAAGAAGTGACGCAACACAGGCAGTTCATGGCCTTCGATGTCGATCTTCAGTGCGTCCACTGACTCCACGCCAAGCGACTGCAACGTATGCACCAGGGTGTCGAGTTTGACCGCCTCGCTGACGCGAGCACCCCCTGCAGCCCGTGCCTGCGTCGCGGCGATGGTGTTCTCGCCCCGCTGCGCCTGGTTGACATAGAGCACACCCTGTCCTTGTTCGTCCGACAGTGCCGCGGAGACCACCCGCACCGACTGCACGTCATTGCTGCGCAGGTTGAACTCGAGCCGGCGGCGCATCTCTGGATCGGGCTCGACCGCGACGATGCAACCGCTGTCGAGCAAGCAATGGTGCGCCCAATACGTGTAGGCACCCACATTGGCGCCGACGTCGACGAAGGTCGCTCCCGGCTTGAGCAGGCGCTCCAGGAAAGCACGCTCTTCAGCGTCGAAGAACTGGGGAGCGAAGAGCAGCTTCGCCTCCGCGATGTTGCCGCGCGGTGACAGCCGCAGCCTTTGCCCCCAAACCTGCACGTCCAGAGCGGTATCGACACCGTATTTCACGGGTCGGCGCAGGGCGACGATCAGGCGCTGCAGGCGCGACATCCTGGCTGGCAGCGCGTGCGCGGCCGCGATCAGCCACCCATGCCAAAGGCTAGGTGCGTGACGACCCCACGGCGATTGCGCATCGAACTGAATCTCTGGGCGCGCCATCACGTCCTCGCCGGTGCCGCCCCGCCCACCAATAGTCCGCGTACTGCGAGCAGGCGGCCACATTGCGGGAGAGGTCGTTTGATCGGCGGATGCATGCACACAGTCTACGGCCTCGTGCTCCGACAGGGCCGCACTGGCGCTCGGTAGCCAGGCCCCTACTCACAGAGGCATCATGTCAGTCGGACACTCGAGGCCGCCCGCCTGCGTCGTCGACCAGACTTCGCGCTGCTCTCGTGGCACGGTCTTGCTCGGCCAGCCGAAGAAGGCGATCACGTCGTCGCGCCGCGCCAGGGTGTCGGCAGCGCCCAGGTCGATCAGCTCGCGCGTGTAAGGTGCCTCGAACAACAGGTAGCTCGCCAGGGCCGCGCCACCGCGGGCGTGGCCGCGCTCGCTGTCGACGCCCACGCCGCGCAGCAGCGCCCGCACCGGCGCCGGCAGGCTGAGCAGGTGGCGCGCCGCGA
>JAZKIW010000096.1:0-9489 GCA_040384625.1 Pseudomonadota bacterium
ACGTGATGGACCTGCTGGCCGCCGTCGACATGCACGGCATCCAGACCAGCGGCAATTGCATCCGCAACATCACCAGCGATGCGCTGGCGGGCATTGCACCGGACGAAATCGTCGACCCACGGCCCTACTGCGAGATCCTGCGCCAGTGGAGCACGCTGCACCCCGAGTTCGCCTTCCTGCCGCGCAAGTTCAAGATCGCGGTCACGGGCGCCGTGGAAGACCGCGCTGCCACGCTGTGGCACGACATCGGACTGCACCTGCTGCAAAACGAGGCCGGTGAAGTCGGCTTCAAGGTGTTTGTGGGCGGTGGCATGGGCCGCACGCCGGTGATCGCGTCGCTTGTCAATGCCTTCGTGCCCTGGCAGCAGATCCTCGTCTTCATCGAAGCCATCGTGCGCGTCTACAACCGCTACGGCCGGCGCGACAACGCCTACAAGGCGCGCATCAAGATCCTGGTCAAGGCCGAGGGGCAGAAATTCTTTGATGCGGTGAACGCCGAGTTCGATGCGATCCTGAACCGCGACGTCGACGGCAGCGCGCAACTGATCACCCAGGCCGAACTCGACCGCGTGTCGGCCTCGTTCGTACTGCCGGCAGGCGTGAAGGCGGCGCTGGCCGCCTTCGACGACGGCGCCGCCAACGACGCCCCGCTGGCCTATACGCGCTGGCGCGAACGCAACGTGCACGCGCATCGCCTCGCCGGCTACCGCGCCGTGACTCTGTCTCTGAAGCGCGCCGGCCAGGCTCCCGGCGACGCCACCGACGTGCAAATGGAACAGGCCGCAGCGATCGCCGAGCGCTTCAGCCATGGTGAGCTGCGTGTCACGCACGACCAGAACCTGCTCCTGCCCTGGGTCCGCGAAAGCGAGTTGTTCGCGCTCTGGCAAGAGGCGAAGGCGGCCAGTTTCGCCACACCGAACGTCGGCTTCATCAGCGACATGATCGCTTGCCCGGGTGGCGATTTCTGCGCACTGGCCAACGCGCGCTCGATCCCGGTCGCCGAGCAGATCACCGA
The DNA here is from genome assembly GCA_040384625.1 of Pseudomonadota bacterium. Classification (GTDB taxonomy): domain Bacteria; phylum Pseudomonadota; class Gammaproteobacteria; order Burkholderiales; family Burkholderiaceae_C; genus CADEEN01. The sequence continues at coordinate 1,016 of JAZKIW010000096.1, forward strand.
GCGCTTCGCCGATCTCGACGAGCAATACGACATCGGCGACATCGACCTGCACATCAGCGGTTGCATCAATTCCTGCGGGCACCACCACAGTGGACACATCGGCATCCTGGGCGTCGACAAAGACGGTCAGGAGTGGTACCAGGTCTCTCTCGGTGGCTCCGATGGCACGACAGCCAGCGGCGCCTCTTTACCGGGCAAGGTGATCGGCCCCTCGTTCGCGGCCGACGAGATCGCCGACGCGATCGAGGCCGTGATCGCCACCTACCGCCGCGAACGCGCGGCCGGCGAGCGCTTCATCGACAGCGTGCGGCGCCTGGGCACCGCGCCCTTCCGCGCTGCGACCGACGAAGTGCGATTGGCCACCGCGACCCACGCCTGAGCCGAACCCCGCGAAGCCAAGCCATGAAGTTCATCGACCCCCACACAGACCGCTGGCATGCGGCGATCGGCGAAGACGGCCCGATGCCCACACCCGACCCCGGCGCTCACCGCCTGCTCACGCTCGAGCAATGGCACGCGGTGCGCGAGCAGTGGCCGCATGCCGTGCAGGCCGGGGTGCTCGTGCCCAACGACACCGACATCGAGACCCTCGAGGCCGATCTGCCGCGGCTGGCCCTGATCGCGCTGCAGTTCCCGAAGTGGGTCGACGGTCGCGCCTACAGCCAGGCCCGCTTGCTGCGCAGCCGCCTGCGCTATGTCGGCGAAGTGCGCGCCACCGGCGAGGTGCTCGTAGACATGCTGCCGTTGCTGCATCGCACGGGTTTCGATGCCGTGCAATTGCGTGCCGACCAGAGTCTCGAGTCAGGCGAGCGAGCGCTGCGCTTCTTTGCCGACCACTACCAGGGCGACGTCAACGAGACGCAGCCTCGGTTCGCACGGAGGGCGGCATGAGCGCAGTCGACCTTCACGCCCGCCCGAGCGACAGCTTCGAGGCCAAGCTCGCGCACACCGCGGCCGTCCTGGCCTCGGCCGCTGCGGAGCACGGCTCGCGCATCGTGCAGGCCACCAGCCTGGGCGCTGAAGACATGGTCATCACCGACCTGATCGCGCGGCACCAGCTGCCGATCGCCATCGGCACGCTCGACACCGGGATGCTGCATGCCGAGACGCTGGCCATGCTCGACCGCATCGAAACTCATTACGGCCTGAAAGTCGAGGCGATGCAGCCGCGCCACGACGCCGTCGTGCATTTCGTCGACCGCCACGGCCAGAAGGCGATGTACGAAAGCATCGAGCTGCGAAAAACCTGCTGCGCGCTGCGCAAGCTCGAGCCGCTGGGGCGCCTGCTCGAAGGCAAAACCGCCTGGGTGACCGGCCTGCGCCGAGAACAATCGGACAATCGGGCCGGCGTTTCCTACACCGAGCGCGAAGCCAACGGCCGCCTGAAGCTGAACCCGCTGGCCGACTGGACCTGGGGCGACGTCTGGCATTACATCGCCGTCAACGCCGTGCCGTACAACCCACTGCACGACCAGTTCTTCCCGAGCATAGGCTGCGCACCGTGCACGCGTGCCATCTCGCTCGGCGAAGACTTCCGCGCCGGACGATGGTGGTGGGAGGACGAGGCGGCCAAGGAATGCGGCCTGCACGCCAGCAAGCCCGAAGGAGTTGTTGCATGAACGCCCCCCTCTCGATCGACCGGCTGTTGCCCGAACTCGACCAGCACCACCTCGATCACCTCGAGGAGGAAGCGATCTTCATCCTGCGCGAGGTCGCGGCCTCGTTTGAACGCCCGGCCCTGCTGTTCTCGGGCGGCAAGGACTCCTGCGTCGTGCTGCGCCTGGCCGAGAAGGCCTTCAAGCAGCGCGTCGGCGGCAACGACTTCAAGGGCCGCCTGCCCTTCCCGCTCCTGCACGTCGACACCGGCCACAACTTCCCCGAAGTGATTCAGTTTCGTGACCAGCGCGTCGCCGAGATGGGCGAGCGCCTGGTGGTGGGCCATCTCGACGACTCCATCGCCCGCGGCACGGTCCGACTGACGCATCCGCTCGAATCCCGCAACGGTCACCAGACCGTGGCCCTGCTGGAGGCGATCGAAGAGCATCGCTTCGACGCGCTGATCGGCGGCGCGCGACGCGACGAGGAGAAGGCGCGCGCCAAGGAGCGCATCTTCAGCCACCGCGACAGCTTCGGCCAGTGGCAGCCGAAGGAGCAGCGACCCGAACTCTGGACCCTGTTCAACACTCGCCATCGTCCGGGCGAACACTTCCGCAGTTTCCCGATCAGCAACTGGACCGAGCTCGACGTATGGCTCTACATCGCGCGCGAGAACATCCCGCTGCCTGGTCTGTACTTCGCGCACGACCGCGAAGTGATCCGGCGCAAGGGCTTGCTGGTGCCAGTGACGGCCGTCACGCCGCCCGAGGACGGCGAGACGATCGAGACCGCCCAGGTGCGCTTTCGCACGGTCGGCGACATGACCTGCACCTGCCCGGTCGAGAGCGACGCCACCAATGCCGCCGAGATCGTCGCCGAGACCCTGACCGTCACGGTCAGCGAGCGCGGCGCCACGCGCATGGATGACCGCACCAGCGACTCGTCGATGGAACGGCGCAAGAAGGAAGGGTATTTCTGATGAGTGCGGTGCTGAAACCCGCGGCCCGCGCCGCTTCGTCAAGGGCCTTGCGCTTCCTCACCGCCGGCAGCGTCGACGACGGCAAGAGCACCCTGATCGGCCGCCTGCTGTTCGACAGCCGAGCGATCCTGGCAGACCAGCTCGACGCACTCGAGCGGCGCGCCGCCGGGGCACCGATCGATCTGTCTTTGCTGACCGACGGCCTCGAAGCCGAGCGTGAACAGGGCATCACGATAGACGTCGCCTTCCGCTACTTCGCCACCCGCGCGCGCAAGTTCATCATCGCCGACGCACCGGGCCACGAGCAGTACACGCGCAACATGGTGACCGCGGCCGCAGGCAGCGACGCCGCCGTGGTCCTCGTTGATGTGACCAAGCTCGACTGGCAGACGCGGCCTGTCGCCTTGCTGGCGCAAACGCGGCGGCACGCCCTGCTGGCGCACCTGCTGCGCGTGCCCAACATCGTCTTCGCGATCAACAAGCTCGATGCGGTGGATCGCCCGGAGGCCGCATTCGCGGCAGTGCGTGAAGCGCTGCAGGCCTTCGTCGTCGAAGCCGGCCTGGACGCCGGCGCGATCGTGCCGGTGTCGGCGCTGCGCGGCGACAACGTGACTCAGCCAGCGGCCAGCGACGGGCAGTCCTGGGGGGCCTGGTACAGCGGCCCGTCCTTGTTGCAGGTGCTCGAGGGACTGCCCGCAGCCGACGAAACCCACGACGGCCCGCTCGCGCTGCCGCTGCAGTACATCGCCAAGGACGGCGACGGCACGGGCCACCAGGCGCGCACCCTGTGGGGCCGCATCGCACAGGGGCGGGTGAAGCCCGGCGACGAAGTTCAGGTCTTTCCGAGCGGCCAACGCGCTGTCGTCACGGCGCTGCGCCGCGCCGGCGAGCCCGTGGCCGGCGCCGAGGCAGGCCAGTCCGCCGGCCTGGTGCTGGACCGACAGCTCGATGTGTCGCGCGGCGACTGGATCGGTGCACCGGGCTCGCTGACCGCGACGCAGCGCTTCAGCGCCACCCTGGCCTGGCTCGACACCGAGCCTGCCGCCATCGGCCGCAAGTACTGGCTGCGCCACGGAAACCGCTGGGTGCAGGGCCGCATCACGGCGATCGAGCACGTGCTCGACATCCACACGCTGACGCCGACCGATGCGCACGAACTGGCGGTCAACGAGATCGGCCGCGTGAGCATCGAGACTCAACAGGCGCTGCCCCTGCAGCGCTACGCCGACAACCGCGTCGGCGGCGCGCTGATCGTCGTCGATGCCACCAGCAACCGCACCAGCGGCGCGCTGCTGGTCCAGGAGATTCTGCTGTGAAGCCGGTGGTGTTCATCGGGGCCGGCCCCGGCGCCGCCGACCTGATCACCGTGCGCGGCGCGCAGCGCCTGGCCGCCGCCGAGGTGGTGCTGTTCGATGCCCTCACCGACCCTGCCTTGCGCGACCTGGCGCCGCGTGCGCGCTGGATCGACGTCGGCAAGCGCGGCTTCTGCGATTCGACCGGTCAGGTGGCAATCAACGCCCTGCTCGTGCGCCACGCGCAAAGCGGCCGCGCCGTCGTGCGCCTGAAGGGCGGCGACCCGAGCGTCTTCGGCCGCCTCGAAGAGGAGCTCGAAGCACTGGCAGCGGCAGGGATCGATGCCGAGGTGGTGCCCGGCGTGACGGCTGCGATTGCCGCGGCCGCCGCGACCCAGCGCCCCCTGACGCGCCGCGGGCGCGGGCGCAGCGTGAGCCTGACCACTGCGATGACCAAGACAGGCGAGTTGCAGGCCGCCCGGACGGCGGACACCGAGGTCTACTACATGGCCGGGCGCCAACTGGCTGCGCTCGGGCGCCGCCTGCAGCAGGCCGGGTGGCCGGCCGAGACGCCGATCCTGGTGGTGTCGCGCGCCGGCTGGCCCGACCAGTTGCAAAGTGACCATGTCGCCGCCACGCTGGCCGAGGCCGCCGTGCTGCATGCCGGGCGCCCGACGGTCGTCACCGTGGGGGTTGGTGCCACCGCGCTGAGCAAGACGGCGAAGCCGGCGCGAGCAGTACCTGATGCGACGCCAAGGCCGGTCCGGCGCGAGCCGCGCCTGCAGCCTTAAAATCCGAGCCTCCCGCCGCTTCGCCGCCCGCGGGTGCGCCGAGCACCCACGGACCGACAGGCAACGCACGCACTACAAAGCATCAACGCAATGACCCACGTCGTCCTCGAATCGTGCATCCGCTGCAAGTACACCGACTGCGTCGATGTCTGCCCCGTCGACTGCTTTCGCGAGGGGCCGAACATGCTCACGATCGACCCCGACGAGTGCATCGACTGCGCGGTGTGCATCCCCGAGTGCCCGGTGAACGCCATCCTGCCCGAGGAAGACGTGCCACAGGACCAGCTGCACTTCATCAAACTCAACGCCGACCTGGCCAAGAAGTGGCCGAGCATCACCAAGCGCAAGCCCGCCCCTGCCGACGCTGACGATTGGAAAGACAAGAAAGAAAAGCTCGACCAGCTGATCAAGTGATGCAAGCCCATGCAATTGAAGCCACCGCCACGATCGAAACCGATGCGGTGATCGTCGGTGCCGGCCCCGTCGGCCTGTTCCAGGTGTTCGAACTGGGCCTGTTGGAAATCAAGGCCCACATCATCGACTCGCTGCCCTACCCCGGCGGCCAGTGCATCGAGCTCTACCCCGACAAGCCGATCTACGACATCCCGGCAGTGCCGGTGTGCACCGGGAAAGAGCTCACCGACAACCTGCTGAAGCAGATCGAGCCCTTTGGCGCAACGTTCCACCTTGGTCAGGAAGTGACCGAGGTGGTGCGCCGCACGGATGGCCGGTTCGACCTCGCCACCAGCAAAGGCACACGCTTCGTCACCAAGACGATCTTCATTGCCGGCGGGGTGGGCTCGTTCCAGCCGCGCTTGCTCAAGATCGATGGCCTGGAGAAATTCGACGGTACCCAGCTCCACTACCGGGTTCGCAATCCGGCCCAGTTTGCAGGCAAGAACCTTGTCGTCGTCGGTGGTGGCGACTCGGCCCTCGACTGGACCTTGAACTTCGTGCAGGACAGCCCGAACAAGGCCGAGAGCGTGATCCTGATCCATCGCCGCGACGGATTCAAGGCCGCGCCGGCGAGTGTCGGCCGCATGCGCGAGTTGTGCGAGGCCTTGGAGATGCAGTTCATCGTCGGCCAGGTCACCGGCATCGACGAGCGCGACGGCCGCCTGAGCGCGGTGAAGGTGACCGGCGGCGACGGCGTCACGCGCGTGGTGCCGCTGGACATGCTGCTGGTCTTCTTCGGCCTCTCGCCCAAGCTCGGCCCGATCGCCGATTGGGGGCTGAACATCGAACGCAAGCAGCTCACGGTCGACACCGAGCGCTTCTCAACCAATGTCGAAGGCATCTTCGCCGTCGGCGACATCAACACCTACCCGGGCAAGAAGAAGCTGATCCTGTCGGGCTTCCACGAAGCGGCCCTGGCCGCCTTCGGGGCCGCGCCGATCATCTTCCCGGACAAGCGCATCCACCTGCAGTACACGACCACGAGCCCGAAGTTGCACAAGGTGCTTGGCGTCGAGACACCGACTTTCGACGATTAGAATCGCTGCACTAGCTCGCTAGGGGTGCTGGGTTCTCGCGAACCCGGCTGAGATCAAACCCTTCGAACCTGAACGGGGTAATGCCTGCGCAGGGAAGCCCATGAACAGACACTGCCTTTTCCTTTCCGGACTCTTCGCGTTCGCCTCCGTGCAGGCGCAGGAGGCGCCGCAACGAATCACGATCACCGGCAGTGCGACGCCCCAGGCGCCCAGCGTGGCCGGATTTGGCGACATCGCGCTCTGGCGTGCGCCCTTTTCTGCCACCGTGATCGACCAGCGCCAGCTGCGCGAGGCCGGGATCTCGAGCCTGGGCGACATCACGCGCCTGGATGCGGCCTTCACCGATGCCTACAACGCGCCGGGCTACTGGAACCAGGTGGCCGTGCGCGGCTACACGCTCGACAACCGATACAACTACCGGCGCGACGGCCTGCCGATCAATGCCGAAACAGTGATCGGCCAAGCCAACAAGCAGAGCCTCGAGGTGCTCAAGGGCACCAGCGGCCTGCAGGCCGGCACCAGCTCGCCCGGCGGCCTGTTGAATCTGGTCGTGAAGCGGCCGCGCGATCGCATCCGCGATGCGAACCTGGCCTGGACCCAGGACGGCACATTGGAGGCGGGCGTCGACGTCGGCGATCGCGGCGATGTGTTCGGCTGGCGCGTCAACGCCAGCGCTGCGCGCCTGGACCCGCAGTTGCGCGCGAGCCGCGGCGACCGCTCGCTCTTCGCCGCCGCCTTCGACGCCCGGCTGGGTACGGCCACATTCGTCGAGGCCGAGATCGAACTGAGCCGCCAGAGCCAGCCCAGCACCCCCGGATTCAGCCTGCTCGGCAATCGCCTGCCTGATGCACGCGACATCGATCCGCGCACAAATCTCAACAACCAGGACTGGACCCTGCCGGTGGTGCTGGCGGGTCGCACCGGCTCGCTGCGCCTGACGCACAGGCTCGTCGACAGTGCCGAACAGGAGATCGACTTCGTCGTGCACGGCATGCGCCAGCGCCTGACGAACGACGACCGCATCGCGTTCCCGTTCGGCTGCAGCGCCGAAGGCGTCTACGACCGCTATTGCTCGGACGGCACTTTCGACTTCTACGACTTCCGCAGCGACAACGAGCGACGCACCAGCGACGCGCTCGACCTGGCCTTCAAAGGCCGTGCCCGCGTGGCCGGCGTGACGCACCGGTTCAATGCCGGCCTGCTGTTGACCCGGCACGGAGCGCACTTCCAGCGCCAGGCGTTCAACTGGGTCGGCGTCGGCACGATCGATGCACGTTCGACCGTGTCTCCCGACCCGATGCTGACCGATGAGAACACCAATCGCGACGAGCGCAGCACCGAGTTGCACCTCCAGGACGCCATCGCGCTGGGCCCGCACTGGACGGCCTGGGTCGGTTTGCGCCACACGCGGCTTGACCGCGAGAGCGTGCGTACCGACGGATCTCGCCCGACCCACTACGATCAGTCGTTCACCACGCCGTGGCTGGCGCTGTCGCACGCGCTGAACGCTCACACGCAGGCCTACGTCAGCGCCGGCCAAGGCATCGAATCCGAGGTGGTGCCCAGCCGAGGCTTCTACGTCAACTCTGGGCAAGCCCTGCCGGCTCTGAAGAGCCGCCAGATCGAACTGGGACTCAAGCACTTGGGCGACACGGTGGATTGGCGGTTTGCCCTGTTCGACATGCGGCGCCCGACCGCAAACGACTTCCACGCCGACGACGGTGCGCCCGCGCTCGGCGACTGCACGGACACCGATCGCTGCCTGCGACGCACCGACGGCATCGCGCGACACCAAGGCATCGAGGCCGAGGCCGAGTGGCGACTCGGCCCCCTGTCGGTGCGCGGCAGCGCAATGTGGCTTCGCGCACACCGCAGCGGATCTGACGACCCCTCGCTCAACGGCTTGCGCCCGACCAACGTGCCGGCACGCAGTCTCAAGCTGCAGACTGCCTACAACGTCGCGGCGATTCCGGGACTGGCGCTGGTGGGCTTCGTTACCCACGAAGGCAGCCGCATCGTGTTGCCCGACAACAGCATCGAGACGCCGGGCTGGGCACGCATTGACCTCGGCGCCCGCTACACGCGCCGCGTCGGTACGCAAGAGTGGGTCTGGCGCATGGGCATCGACAACCTCGCAGACCGCCGGGCATGGCAGGAGGCCCCGTACCAGTTCGGTCACGCCTACCTCTACCCGCTCGCCCCGCGCACGGCGCACGCGTCGGTTAATTTGCGCTTATAGGGGGCCGCTATAATGTTCGGCTGTTTTCCCCGATAGCTCAGTTGGTAGAGCGCCGGACTGTTAATCCGTAGGTCCCTGGTTCGA
>JAZKIW010000097.1:0-2446 GCA_040384625.1 Pseudomonadota bacterium
GCCGATCATGCTGTGGAAGAAGGCCACCAGCTCGGGCATCTTGGTCATCTCGACTGTCTTGGCGCGCCAGGCGCCGTACAGGCCGCCGACGACCAGGCCCAGCAGCACCCAGGCCATGCCGATGGCGCCGGTCTGGCCCATGCGGCTCGACAGTTGCACGATCAGGGCCGCGGTCGTGAGCACGGCAATCGTCATGCCGACCATGCCGAACAGGTTGCCGCGGATCGAACTCGTCGGATGCGACAGGCCCTTCAAGGCCTGGATGAAGCACACGCTGGCGACGAGGTACAGCAGGGTGACGAGGTTCAGGCTCATCACTTGCTCCCCTCGGCCGGCTTGGCCGGGCGTTCCTTCTTCTTGAACATCTCGAGCATGCGCCGCGTGACCAGGAAGCCGCCGAAGATGTTGACCGCCGCCAGGGCCACGGCCAGCACGCCGAAGGTCTTGGCCACTCCACCCTCGGTCAACGCCGCCGCCAGCATCGCGCCGACGATGACGATTGCCGAGATCGCATTCGTCACCGCCATCAGCGGCGTGTGCAGGGCCGGCGTGACGGTCCAGACGACGTGGTAGCCGACGTAGATCGCCAGCACGAAGATGATCAGGTTGGTGATGGTGGGGGAGACGATGTCCATGATCTCAAGTCCTTTTCACTTCACCGGCCTGGGTCATCAGGCAGGCGACCACGATGTCGTCATCCATCGGCACGTTGAACGTGCCTTCCTTGGTAATCACCAGCTTCAGGAAGTCGAGCACGTTGCGCGCATACAGGCTCGATGAATCCGCCGCCACCAGGGCCGGGATGTTGGTTTCGCCGACGATCGTCACGCCGTAGCGCACGACCGTCTTGCCGGCCTCGGTGAGCGGGCAGTTGCCGCCAGCCGGCGCGGCCATGTCGACGATCACCGATCCGGGCTTCATCGACTGGACCATGGCTTCGGTGATCAGCACCGGCGCGGCGCGGCCTGGGATCAGGGCGGTCGAGATCACGATGTCGGCGGCCGCGACGCGCTTGGCGACCTCGACCTTCTGGCGTTCCAACCAGGACGGCGGCATCGGCTTGGCATAACCGCCGACGCCTTCAGCCGCTTCCTTCTCTTCGGCGGTCTCGTAGGCCACGTCGATGAACTTGGCGCCGAGCGACTCGACCTGCTCCTTCACGCTCGGCCGCACGTCGCTGGCCTCGATCACCGCGCCCAGGCGCTTGGCGGTGGCGATGGCCTGCAGGCCCGCGACGCCGACACCCAGGATCACCACCCGCGCGGCCTTGATCGTGCCGGCCGCGGTCATCAGCATCGGGAACAGGCGCTGGTATTTGTCGGCCGCGATCATCACCGCCTTGTAGCCGGCGATGTTGGCCTGGCTGGACAGCACGTCCATGCTCTGCGCCCGCGTCGTGCGCGGCGCGGCCTCGAGGGCAAAGCTGGTCAGCCCCGCACCGGCCAGGCGGTTCAGGTTGTCCTTGTCGAAGGGATTGAGCATGCCCACGACGGCCGCGCCGGTCTTCACCAGCACCAGCTCGTCGAGCGACGGGCTGCGCACCTTCAGGATCAGGTCGGCGGCGAACGCGCCGCTGCGGTCGGTGATCTCGGCTCCGGCGGCGACATAGGCTTCGTCGGTGGCACTGGCCGCCACGCCAGCCCCCGCCTGCACCCGCACCGTGTGGCCCTGCGCCTTCAGTTTCTTGGCCGTCTCCGGCGTGACGGCGACGCGTGTCTCGCCGGCCACCGTTTCGAGCGGGACGCCGATCAGCATGTGCGGTTCTCCTCGGGCTGTCGTAGCGTGCAGCGGCAGGCCTGCACTTCGGGCTGCGAGCTTAATGCAAGGCCACGCCAGGGCACCCCGGGGCTTGTGCCCGGTTCGCTACCATCCCGGCGATGCCACCCGACACCCGCTGGAAGCCGAGCGTCACGGTCGCTGCCGTGATCGAACAGGACGGCCGCTACCTGCTGGTCGAAGAACACACCGCCGACGGGCTGCGTCTGAACAATCCGGCGGGTCACCTTGAAGCGGGCGAATCACTGCTGCAGGCTGTCGTGCGCGAGGTGTTCGAGGAAACGGCCTGCCGTTTCACGCCGAGCCACTTGGTCGGTGTGTATCTGGCGCGACTGCCGCGCGGCGACGAAGGCGTCACCAACCTGCGCGTCGCGATCGCCGGCAGTGTCGGACCGGCCGATCCGACACGCACGCTCGACGAAGGCATCGTGCGCACGCTGTGGTTGACGCCGGCCGAGATCGAAGCCAGCCGAGAACGCCATCGCAGTCCGCTGCTGTGGCGCTGCCTGCAGGACAGCCTGGCCGGCGCGCGGCACCCGCTGTCCCTGTTGCACAGCGATTTCGGGCCAACGCTGTCGCGCTGACCCGAACTGCGACGCTACTGCGCCGGTGTCCCGGGGCTCGTCGGCGCGGGCGTCGGCGAGGCAGGCGCCTCCGTCGGGGCAGGCGG
>JAZKIW010000098.1:0-46353 GCA_040384625.1 Pseudomonadota bacterium
TTCCACCGTGTAGTTCACCGAGTCGGCGATGGCGCCGGTGATGTCCTCGGTCACCGTCGCCTGCTGGGTCAGGTCGCCTTCGGCCACCGTCTGCAACTCGTTCATCAGGCGCAAGATGGCCGCCTGGTTGGCGTCGTTGACGCGCTTGGCTTCCTGCTCCAGACGTTGGGCCTGGACGCGCTGACCTTCGGCCTGGTGCGAACGCATGGCTTGGTCGGCGACAAACAACCGCAAGAAGCCGAAGCCACCGGCCAGCAGTGCCAGCGCACCCAGCGCCACCAAGGCCCAGCGCCCACCGCCGACGCCACTGCCCGAGAGGCGCTGCTGCACCACTTCGAGGCCCTGCCGCAGCGGCTCGCTGTCGGCAACCACCGCGGCCTGGGCCTCGCGTGCGGCGACCAGGCCCTGCAGGTTGCCCAGGATCGCCCCGGCATCGGCGCGGGTCTTCTCGTACTGAGCGACGAGTTGGGTCAGGCGCTCACGAGTCTGAGCATCCTTGGTCGCCGGCAGACGCAGCTCGGTGCTGCCGTTGAGCATGCCGCTGGCGAGTTCGCGGAACGAGTTCAAGTCCTTGCCGAGCAAGAACACGGCCTCGGGGCTGACGCCTTCGGTGGTCAGGAATTCGTTCGCGCTCTTGCCGATGCGCTGGGTCAGCATCACCAGCTGGCCGACGGCTGAAATCTCGGCCGCCGACGCGTCCTGCTGGACCTTCAGCGACGACACGGTTTCCGCCGTCTCGAGCAACTCCGCCGACTGGCGATTGATGGCGCGCAGGGCCAAGCTGACCTGGGTCAAGGTCTTCTGCTGTCCGAGCACGGTGGCAGCGTTCTTTTCTGCGCGGTCGACCATCACCATCAAGGGGTCGATCGCCTCCTGCGCCGCGCCGGATGCAGCGGCCATTTCGGCGCTGCCATCCTTCAGGCCGCGCATGTTGCGGGCCAGCACCTCGGCGCTCTCGCGGACTTCAGGGAAGGCCGCGGCGCTGCCGACTAGGGCCTGCGAAATCGACTTGGCCAGACGCTGCGACTGCATCATCGCCTGGCCTGTCGCGCCGACCTGGGCCGCACTGCGGTTGGCCGAGCTGATGGTCAGGTAAGCCCCGAGGGCCAGGGCCACCAGACCCGCGCCGACCACGAAGACCAGGATGCGGCGCTGCTGGGCCAGCGGCAGGGCACCAATGAGTGGCAAGCCGGTGCCCCCGGCGCCCTCCCCGTCCAGGCCCGGCAGGCGGGTCTCGATGTATTCGCCAGCAGTCTCGGAAGGCATCACCTCGGACAGGATCGACGAGTCCGCCGGCAGCGATTGCGCCTGCGTCACGGCACTCATGTCGCGCGCCATGGCGGAGGTGGCGGGGGCCGACAGCGCGGCCTCGTCAGCGCCCAGGGGCACCACCTCGTCGAACATCGAGCCCAGGTCGTCGTCGGCCGCATGGTGACCGCGGCGACCCTTTGCACCCTTGCTCGAGAACTTGTCTAGGAAACTCATGCTGACCCCTGGAATAGGCTGAACGTGGATGTCGGCTCAAGCCACGATGGAGAGGAAGCGCACGTCGCGCGCGAGGGCGCCGAGATCGAGCGCCTGCCAGCTGCGCCCATCGGCATCGAGCCAGCGCGTCGGCGCGAAGGACGGCCGCGCAGCGCCGGCCTCGACGACATCGTCGGCCTGGTTGCGCAACTGATCGCTGCCGCGCAAACCGGCCAGGCGGTCGACCAGCAGTGCGCCGTTCAGGCCCAGCGACGCACCGAAGGCGATCAGGCGCGCCTGATCGCGGCCGGCATCAGCGCCGGCCTGCACAGGCAGACCGAGAAATCGCGCCAGGTCGACCACGCCGTGCAGACCGCCGCGCAGGTTGGCGACCCCGGCAAACCAGTTCTGGGTGTGGGGCACCGGCAGCAGCGGCACCATGGCAAAGATCTCGCCTGCCTGTTCGAGCGGCAGCAACAGGCCGTGACCGCGGCACTCGACCGCCAGCCACGATTGGCCGCGCGGCTGGGTGCGCGCGGCCTGCATGCGCTCGGCCAGCCGCGTTTGCAACTCGCGCAGGGCTTGCTTGTTGGCCATGCCCTAGCTACCTCTCAGGCCAGCGCCGGGCCACTCCCAAGCGGCCTGAGCTCCCCTCGGAGTGCGCGAGCAAAGCGAGCTTGGGGCAGTCATTTAGTCGAAGGCGTGGATCTTGGAGATCAGCTCGTCGGCATCGACGGGCTTGACGACGTAGTCGCGCGCACCCTGGCGCATGCCCCAGACCTTGTCGGTCTCCAGGCCCTTGCTGGTGCACATGATCACCGGCACGTCGGCGAAGCGCGGGTCGCGGGTGATCGCGCGCGTCAGCTGAAAACCGTTCTGGCCCGGCATCACCACGTCCATCAGGATCAGGTCGGGCTTGTCGTCGGCCAGGCGCCGCATCGCCTCCTCGCCGTTCTCTGCGGTGCGCACGGCAAAGCCTTTGCGCGTCAGCAACTCCGACAGGTGGTGCAATTCGGTCTTCGAGTCGTCGACCAGCAGGATTTTTTGGATCGCCATCTTCGGGATGAAACAAGGGTTGGCAGGATCGCCGCGCGCACGACCGTGCGCCGCGGCCGTGTCAGGAGCCGGGTCGGTACTGCGCCACCGCGCGCAACAACTGTTCTTTGGTGAAGGGCTTGGTCAGGTAGTCCTCGGAGCCGACCATGCGACCGCGCGCCTTGTCGAACAGGCCGTCCTTGGATGACAGCATGATCACCGGCACATGGGCGAAGCGCGGGTTGCGCTTGATGATCGCGCAGGTCTGGTAGCCGTCCAGGCGCGGCATCAGGATGTCGCAGAAGATCAGTGCGGGCGTGTGGTCGCTGACCTTGGCCAGCGCATCGAAGCCGTCTTCGGCCAGCACCACCTCGTGCCCGCCCTGGGCCAGGAAGATCTCGGCGCTGCGCCGGATGGTGTTGCTGTCGTCGATGACCAGCACCTTGACGCCGGCTGCGCTGTCTGCTTGGGGAGCGGTGGTCAAACAGATCCTCCTTGTTCCGGCGGCGATGGCGGCGACCCGGCCTTGCGCGGGCTCAGATTTCCACCATCTCGAAGTCTTCCTTGCGTGCGCCGCACTCGGGGCAGGTCCAGTTCATCGGCACGGCGGCCCATGGCGTCCCGGGTGCAAGGCCGTGTTCCGGATCGCCTTCGGCTTCGTCGTAGATCCAGCCGCAGATGAGGCACATCCAGGTACGCGCTTGTTCGCTCACGTCTCGCAAGTCAATCACTACAATGGGGGGCAATTGTAGACACCGCATACTTGAAGAATCCAAGACGCCGTAGGCACATACGCAACATTCTTCACAAACTTCTGGAGGTCTGACCAACCCCAGGCAACCGCGCCGGACGACGCCCAATGAATACCCCCGCCCTCCCGTCCGACCCGCAGGAACCGACGGCTGAAGAGCCCGCGCCGGCCTGCGTGATGAGCTTCAACGCCAGCGACGCCAGCGGCGCCGGTGGCAGCGCGGGCGACGTGGCGACGATGGCGGCGATGGGCGCGCACGCCCTTCCGGTGATCACCTCGATCGTGATCCGCGACAGCGCCGAGATCTTCGACCAGCACCCGATCGACGTCGATGCGGTTGCCGAACAGGCGCGCACGATCCTCGAAGACGTGACGATTGCTGGCTGGAAGGTCGGCTTCCTGGGCAGCGCCGAGGCGGTCAGCGCGGTGGCCGAAATCCTGTCGGACTACCCCGACGTGCCCCTAGTCAGCTATCTACCGAGCCTGGGCTGGATCGACGACGACGAGTTGCAGCCCTACCTCGAGGCCTTTCGCGAGTTGGTGCTGCCAGCCACCGAGGTGCTGGTCGGCAACCACAAGACCCTGACCGATTTCCTCCTGCCCGACTGGGACAACGAGCGGCCGCCGTCGGCGCGCGAACTCGCCGTCGCCGCATCCGAGCATGGCACGCGCTACGTGCTGGTCACCGGCGTGATGTTGCCGGGCAAGACCAGCGAGCAGTGGATCGACAACGTGCTGGCCTCGGCCCAAGGAGCGATCACAGGCGAGAAGTTCGAGCGTTTCGAGGCCAGCTTCGTGGGCGCCGGCGACACGCTGTCGGCCGCGCTGGCCGCCTTGCTGGCCGCCGGTAGCGAACTCTCCGCCGCCGTCGGAGAGGCACTGGCCTTCCTCGATCAAAGCCTGGACTCAGGCTTTCGCCCGGGCATGGGCAATGTGATCCCTGACCGCTTCTTCTGGGCCTTGCCACCGGTCGAAGAAGGCGAAGCCGTGCCGGGCGAGGAAGGCGGCCTGCCGGGGGCCGAGCCCGACGGGATTGGCGAGCCGAAGGGAAGCCCGCGCCGTGTCCACTGAACGGGCGAGCAACGCGCAGCTCTTCGAACGCGCACTGAAGGTCATTCCCGGTGGCGTCAATTCGCCGGTGCGCGCCTTTCGCGCCGTCGGCGGCACGCCGCGCTTCATCGCCCGCGCCGAAGGCCCGTTCATGTGGGACGCCGAGGGCCGGCGCTACATCGACTACATCGGATCCTGGGGTCCGATGATCCTCGGCCACGGTCACCCGGCCGTGCTCGAAGCGGTGCTTCGCGCGGCGCGCGACGGCTTCTCGTTCGGTGCCCCGACAGAGCGCGAAGTCGAACTCGCCGAGGCGATCATCGCCCACGTACCGAGCGTTGAGCAGGTCCGCCTCGTCTCCAGCGGCACCGAGGCCGGCATGAGCGCGCTGCGCCTGGCGCGCGGCGCCACCGGGCGCAGCAAGATCGTCAAGTTCGAAGGCTGCTACCACGGCCATGCCGACGCCCTTCTGGTGAAGGCCGGCTCGGGGCTGGCCACCTTCGGCCACCCGACCAGTGCGGGCGTGCCGCCCGAGGTGGTGCAGCACACCATGGTTCTCGAGTACAACAACCTCGAACAGCTCGAAGCGACGTTTGCGTCTCAGGGCGATGAGCTGGCCTGCGTGATGATCGAGCCGATCGCCGGCAACATGAATTTCGTGCGCGCCAGCCTGCCTTTCATGAAGCGGCTGCGCGAGTTGTGCACCCAGCACGGTGCGTTGCTGGTCTTCGACGAGGTGATGAGCGGGTTCCGCGTCGCCTTGGGCAGCGCGCAGAGCCTTTACGCCAAGGTCATCCCGGGATTCGCCCCTGACCTGAGCGTGTTCGGCAAGGTCATCGGCGGCGGCATGCCGCTGGCGGCCTTCGGCGGCCCGCGCGAGGTGATGAGGCAGCTGGCCCCGCTGGGTCCGGTCTATCAAGCCGGGACGCTGAGCGGCAACCCCGTGGCGACCGCCTGCGGCCTGGCCACGCTGCATGAGATTGCCAAACCCGGCTTCTTCCAAGCCATTGGCGAACGCACCCAGGCCTTGGTCGGTGGCCTCGTCGCCGCCGCAGGCGCGGCCGGTGTGCCCCTGGTCGGTGACAGCGAAGGCGGGATGTTCGGCTTCTTCTTTGCCGACGCCTTGCCGCAGAACTACGGTGTCGTCATGGGCACCGACAAAGAGCGCTTCAACCGCTTCTTCCACGCGATGCTTGACCGCGGCGTGTACTTCGCGCCGGCCCTGTACGAAGCCGGTTTCGTCAGTGCGGCACATGGCGAAGCGGAGATCGCGACCACACTGACCGCTGCGCGCGAGGCTTTCGCGACGCTCTGAGGCCCGAGGCCATGCACATCCACATCCTGGGTATCTGCGGCACCTTCATGGGCGGCATCGCGGCGATCGCGCGCGAGGCCGGGCACAAGGTGACCGGCTGCGACGCCAACGTCTACCCGCCGATGAGCGACCAGTTGCGTGGCCTGGGCATCGAGCTGATCGAGGGCTACAGCGCCGACCAGATGGCCTTGCGGCCCGACGTGTTCGTGATCGGCAATGTGGTGACGCGCGCACGCTCGCAGGATTTCGCCCTGATGGAGGCGATCCTCGACGCCGGGGCCGACTACGTCAGTGGGCCGCAGTGGCTGGCGGAGAACGTGTTGCGGCATCAGCATGTGCTGGCGGTGGCCGGCACGCACGGCAAGACGGGGACCACCTCGATGCTGGCCTGGATCCTTGAGGCGGCCGGGCTGAGCCCGGGCTTCCTGGTCGGCGGCGTGCCGCTGAACTTCGGCGTGTCGGCTCGCCTGGGCGGCGGCCGGCACTTCGTGATCGAGGCCGACGAGTACGACACGGCGCTGTTCGACAAGCGCAGCAAGTTCGTTCACTACCGCCCGCGCACCGCCATCCTGAACAACCTGGAATACGACCACGCCGACATCTTCCCCGACCTGGCGGCGATCGAGACCCAGTTCCACCACCTGGTGCGCACGGTGCCGGGCAAGGGTCGCCTGGTGGTCAATGCCCGCGACGAGGCCCTGCAACGCGTGCTAACGCGCGGCTGCTGGAGTGAGGTGGTGCGCTTCGGCGCGCTGCGTGAGGAGCCGGGCGCGCTGCGCGCACGCGGTGAGGCGCACGCCTTCGACGTGCTGCGCGGCAGCCTGAAGATCGGCCGCGTCGAATGGACGCTGCAGGGCGAGCACAACCAATTGAACGCGCTGGCCGCGATCGCGGCGGCCGAACACGTCGGCATCCCGCCCGAAGCTGCCGCGGCCTCACTGGCCGGTTTCAAGAACGTCAAGCGGCGTATGGAGCTGATCGGCGAAGCGGGCGGGGTGGCGGTGTACGACGACTTCGCGCACCACCCGACCGCCATCCGCACCACCGTGGGCGGCCTGCGCCAGCGGGTCGGCCTGGCGCGCGTCCTTGCAGTATTCGAGCCGCGCTCGAACACCATGAAACTTGGCGCGATGAAGGCCCAGTTGCCCTGGGCCCTGGAAGATGCCGACATGTCGTTCTGCCTGCAGGGCAACTATGGCTGGGATGCACACGATGCCCTGGCGCCGATGGGCGCGCTGGCCAGCGTGTCCGACAACGTCGAGGCCCTGGTGGCCGCCGTGGTCGCCGCGGCCCGGCCCGGCGACCACATCCTGTGCATGAGCAATGGTGGCTTCGGCGGCATCCACAGCAAGTTGCTCGCCGCGCTGCGGGCCAAATCTGGATGAATCCGTCGCTCGCAGCGGCGCCCACGCACCTGCTGTACCTGCACGGCTTCCGCTCCTCGCCCAAGTCGGCCAAGGCGCAAAGCATGGGCACATGGATGCGCACGCACCGTCCCGATGTGCGCTGGTGGTGCCCGCAACTGCCGCCCTCGCCCAAAGAGGCCCTGGCCCTGGTGTTCGAGCAACTCGCCAGCTGGCCGGTCGAGCGCATGGCGGTCGTGGGCAGTTCACTGGGCGGCTTTTATGCAACGGTGGTGGCCGAGCGCACCGGCTGCCGCGCGGCGCTGCTCAATCCCGCGATCAATCCGGCGCGCGACCTGGCCGGGCACATCGGCGACCTGACCTCGTTCCACGACCCCGACGACCACTTCTACTTCCGCGCCGAGTACGTGACCCAGTTGAGGGTCATGACGCCACGGGCCATCACCCGCCCAGAGCGCTACTTCGCCGTCATTGCCAAAGGCGACGAAGTGCTCGACTGGCGCGAGATGGTGGCGCGCTACCCCGGCATCGCGCTGCGCCTGCTCGAGGGCGGCGACCACGGGTTGTCGGACTTCGAGGCCGACCTGCCGCACGTGCTGGCCTTCCTCGGCCTGCCGGCCTGAAGCGCCGGCGACAAACCCGGCATCGCCGTCGGTGACAATCCTGCGCCTATGTACGCCTTGTTCGAAGACGCCGGGAAGTTCCACGCCGGCCGCGTGATGACCGAAGCCGACAGTTCGGCCCAGATCGAACTCGATTCGGGCAAGCGGGTCAAGGTCAAGGCCGCCAACCTGTTGTTGAAATTCGATCAGCCGGCCCCGGCGGACCTGATTGCCCGCGCGCAGGCGCTGTCGCAGGACATCGACCTCGACCTGGCCTGGACCTTCGCGCCCGAGGCCGAGTTCGGCTTCGCCGACCTGGCGCGCGAGTACTTCAGTGCCAAGGCCGGCGCCGAAGAACAAGCCGCCGCACTGTTCCGCCTGTTCGAGGCGCCACACTACTTCCGCCGCCTCGGCAAGGGACAGTTCAAGAAAGCGCCGGAAGACATCGTCAAGGCCGCCCTGCTCGGCATCGAGCGCAAGAAGCAAGTTGCGGCGCAGATCGAAGCCTGGGCCGCCGAACTGCAGGCGGGCGTCTGTCCGGCCCCGGTCCGCGACCAGCTCTACAAGATCCTGTTCAGGCCGGACAAGAACGCAGCGGAATACAAGGCCGTCGTGGAAGCGGCCAAGCACTCGCAGCGCGCACCGCTCGACTTGCTGAAGGCCGCGGGCGCTATCACCAGCCCCTACCAGTTCCACTGGAAGCGCTTCCTGTTCGAGCAGTTCCCGCGCGGCATCGGCTTTCCGGCCGGACTGACGGCACCGCCGATCGACGAAGACCTGCCCCTGGCGGCCTGCCAGGCCTTCTCGATCGACGACTCCGCCACGACCGAGATCGACGACGCGCTGTCGGTGCAGGGCCTGGGCAGCGGCACGGTCACGTTCGGCATCCACATCGCAGCGCCGGCCCTGGCCATCGCGCCCGGCAGCCCGATCGACAAGGTGGCGGCCGAGCGCCTCTCGACGGTCTACATGCCAGGCTGGAAGCTGACCATGCTGCCGGACGCGGTGGTGCAGGCCTACACGCTGACCGAGGGCCGCGACTGCCCGGCCGTGAGCCTGTACGTGACGCTCGACGAGGCCACGCTGGAGGTTCGCAGCAGCGAGACGCGGCTCGAACGGGTCCCGATCGTGGCCAACCTGCGTCACGACAAGCTCGATGCCGTGATCAGTGAAGCCTCGCTCGACGGGCTTGCGCCAGGCGACTATCCGTTCACCAGCGAGCTGGCCTTCGCCTGGCGCCTGGCGAAGTCGCTCAAGGCACGCCGCGAGGTGGTGCGCGGCAAGCCCGAAACCTTCAACCGGCCGGACTACAACTTCCGCCTGGACCGTTCCGAGGGCGACGATGGCCTGGAGCCGCGCGGCGACGAGAGCGTGCAGATCACGACGCGCAAGCGCGGCGCGCCGCTCGACCTGATCGTCGCCGAAGCCATGATCCTGGCCAACAGCACCTGGGGTGCCTGGCTCGCCGCCTGCGGGGTGCCCGGCATCTACCGCAGCCAGGCGAGCCTGGCCCCGGGCGTCAAGGTGCGGATGGGCGTGAAGCCCGCCCCGCATGCCGGCATGGGTGTGGCGCAGTACACCTGGGCCACCTCACCGTTGCGACGCTATGTCGATCTGGTGAACCAGTGGCAGATCGTGGCCTGCGTGCACCACGGCCGCACCGCGGCCCTGGCCGCGCCCTTCAAGCCTCGGGACGCGCAGCTGTTCTCGGTGATCTCGGCCTTCGATGCCGCCTACGGCGCCTATGCCGACTTCCAGCACGGCATCGAACGCTTCTGGACTCTGCAGTGGCTGGCGCAGAACGGCGTGACTGAACTCGACGCCACGGTCATGAAAGAGGGCCTGGTGCGTGCTGAGACCCTGCCTCTGGTCTTCAAGGCCCTCGGCTGCGAGGCCCTGCCGCGCGGCACCCTGGTGCGAGTCCGCATCACCGGCAGCGACCCGCTGACGCTCGACCTGCACGCCAACCTGCTGGCACGCCTGGATGGCGCGCCGCCTGCCGACAGTGAGCCCGAAGACGACAGCGAGGACGAGGCCGCTGCCGCGCCGCTGGCGCTGGCGATCGACCTCGGCGAGCCGAGCGACGCGGTGGAAGTGGCCGCCGCGCCCACCTGACACGAAGCGCAGCACGCAGCCATGGCACGCCGCCAGTACGTCAACAGCCGGCTGTCGACCTCGCAACAGCAGCAGTTGCGGCGGCCGAAGACACGCACCGGCCGCTGGCTGGCCAAGCTCACGACCTTGCAACTCGCGCTGCTCGCTTCGCTGGCGGTGCATGCGGTCCTGCTGACCGTGCGTTTCGTCGATCCCGAGCGCTTCAACCGCCTGTTCCAGGACACGCCGCTCGAAGTCATTCTGGTCAACGCGCGTTCCGACGAGGTGCCGTTGCGAGCGCAGGCCATCGCCCAGGCCAACCTGGCCGGCGGCGGCGAGGCCGAGCTGGGGCGGGCGACGTCGCCGCTGCCGCCCTCGGCGACGGTCGAGCTCGGCGAGACGACCGAAGAGTCGCGGCGCCAGATCAAGGAGCTGCAGGAGCAGCAGCAGCAACTGCTGGCGCAGATCCGGCGCGAGGTCGCCTTGCTGCCGCCGCCGGATCCCGCGCGCGACGCCGGCACGCCCGAAGAGCGCGCGCAGGAGGAGCGGCGGCGCCAGTTGCTGCGCTACCTGGCCGAGATCGAGAAGCGCATCAATGAAGAGAACGCGCGGCCGAAGAAGCGTTACATCAGCCCGGCCACGCGCGAGGCCGGCTTCGCGATCTACTATGACGCGCTGCGACGCCGGATCGAGGACCGTGGTACGCGCGACTTCCCGGAGTACCAGGGCAAGAAGCTGTATGGCGAACTGACGATGAACGTGACCGTCGATGCCCAAGGTCGAGTGATCGAGGCCGATGTGGTGCGGCCGTCGAAGTCGCGCATGCTGGACCGCCGTGCCATCGCCATCGTGCGCGCGGCCGGCCCGTTCGGCCCTTTTACTACCGAGATGCTGCGCGAAGCAGAGGTGATCGTCGTGACCTCGCGCTTCCGCTTCACGCGCGACGAGGGCCTGGAAGCCACTGCTGAGAGTTCGGTGCGCAAGTGAGCCCTTCGTCATGAGCACCTCGCCGCTGCGCCAGCTCGGCCGCCTTGCGGCCATGATCCTCATCTCCTTGCTCGCGCTGCAACTCTTCTTTGTCGCGCGCATCGCCCTGATGGCCGTGATCGACCCGCAATCGACGACCTTTCAGCGCAGCGAAGCCTGGCGACTGCTTGTGGAGCACGGCCGCATCGACTGGAGCCAGCAGTGGGTGGACGACGAGCGCATCGCGGCGAACCTGAAGCGCGCGGTGATCGCCAGCGAAGACGCTGCGTTCACCGACCACGGCGGCGTCGATTGGGATGCCCTAGAGCGTGCCTGGGATCGCAACCAGCGCGCCGAAGCGCGAGCCGAGCAGCGCAACAGCCGCAGCACCAACAGCCCACGGCCACGCGTGGAGGCCAAGCTGGTCGGTGGCTCGACCATCACGCAACAACTGGCGAAAAACCTGTTCCTGTCGGCCGAGCGCACGCCGCTGCGCAAGGCGCAGGAGTTTGTACTCACCTTCGCGCTAGAGGCTTGCCTCAGCAAACGCCGCATCCTCGAGATCTATCTGAACAATGTCGAGTGGGGCGAAGGCGTGTTTGGCGCCCAGGCTGCCGCGCGCCACTACTACCGCATCGACGCGGCTCAACTCGGAGCCACCCCCGCCGCGCGCCTGGCGGTGATGTTGCCCGCCCCCAAGCGCTTCGAGAAGCGCCCTGGATCGCCTTATGTGATGGGGCGAGCGGCAACCGTCGTCGCACGCATGGGGGCGGTGGAGATTCCATGAGCCGCTGGGCCGTTCCCGAGGCGAGTGCCGGAGCGCTCGGCGCGCAGGTTGGCTGATGAGCCGGACACAAACGGCCGAGCTGGCGGCGGCCGCCGCACGCTTGGTGGTCGACGAGGGTATGGAGTACGCCTTGGCCAAGCGTAAGGCCGCGCGCGCTCTGGCCAGCCGTGCCGAATTGCCGAGCAGCGAAGCAGTGGAGGCCGAGGTGCGCGCCTACCTGGCGCTCTATTGCGCCGACACGCAGCCAGCCGAGCTGCGCGCCCTGCGCAGACTGGCGCTGCGCTGGATGCTGCGCCTGGCCGCGTTTCGGCCGCACCTCGCTGGCGCGGCCTGGCGCGGCACCGCGACCCGCCTGTCCGCCCTGCACCTGGACCTGTATTGCGACGACACCAAGGCGATGGAGATCGCCCTCATCAATCTCGGCGTCTCCTATGACAGCGCGAGCCTGCCTGCGCCGCGCCAAGGCCGCGGCGGCGAGCCTGTCACCGTGCTGAGCGTCGCCGACCATTCGCCCGAGCTTGGCGACCTGATCACCCTGCACCTGACGGTGCGCGACCTCGACGACCTGCGGGGCGCCCTCAAACCCGATGCCCAGGGCCGAAGCTGGCGCGGTGACGCCAGCGCACTGCGGCGCCTGATCGACGAAGGGGAAGCTGAATGAGGCTCGACCGGCGCGGCTGGGCCCTCGCGGCCGGGGTGGCTGCGGTCGCGGCGGTCGCCGGGGCCGGGTGGTCGCTGTGGCGTCAGCGCAGCGTCGGCGCCGATGCCGCCAGTCCGAATGCAGCAGACGCCGATGCTCTCTGGTCGCTGAGCTTCGACGCACCCGGGGGCGGCCGTCTGGCGATGGCTACGCTGCGCGGCCAGCCCCTGCTACTCAACTTCTGGGCCACCTGGTGCCCGCCCTGCCTGCGCGAGATGCCGACCCTGGACCGCTTCCAGCGTGACTTCGCGACGAACGGCTGGCGCGTATTGGGCCTGGCGGCCGACCAGCCGGAGCCGGTGCGGGCCTATTTGGCCCACACGCCGGTGTCGTATCGGATCGGACTTGCCGGACTCGATGGCATCGAGCTGGCCCGCCGCCTGGGCAACTCGGGCGGCGGACTGCCCTTCACCGCCGTGTTTGGCCGCGATGGTCTTCTTAGACAGCGTCACAGCGGCGAAGTGAGCCGCGCGCTGCTGGAAGCTTGGGCCAAGGGTATCGGATAGGCCAATTTCAGCCAAGGTGCCGGCAACGGCAGACAAATGGCGTAGAGTCCGGGCCTTTGCAAAGTCTGCTGGTTCCTGATCGACCTGCCTGTTGGATCAAGAAGCCGCTACTTTGGCGACTGTTGAATGAGTGATGCGGCAGATGCCCCTGGTCTGATGCCGCCGCGCCGCCTGGAGAGCTGCATGGACCTGCGCAAGCTGAAGACCCTGATCGACTTGGTCTCGGAGTCGAACATTTCCGAACTCGAGATCACCGAGGCGGATGGCAAGGTGCGCATCGTCAAGGCCGACCCGCATGCGGTGGGCACGCCGATGATGATGATGGCCCCGGCACCAGTGGCCGTCGCGCCGGCACCGCCGCCGCGCACGGCCGCAGCCATCGCGGCCGACGACGCCGAGGCGGCCGCCGCTGCGGCTGCGGAGACGGGCCACATCGTCAAGTCGCCAATGGTCGGCACCTTCTACCGTGCCGCCAGCCCGGGCGGCAAGGCGCTCGTGGAGATCGGCTCGGTGGTCAAGTCGGGCGAGCCGATCTGCATCATCGAAGCCATGAAGATCATGAACGAGATCGAGGCCGACGAGAGCGGCACGGTCGCCAAGATCCTGTGCGAGAACGGCCAGGCGGTCGAGTTCGGGCAGCCGCTGTTCGTCATCGACCGACGTGGTTGAGCGAGTCGGCCGGCCTATGTTCAAGAAGATCCTGATCGCCAACCGGGGCGAAATCGCCCTTCGCATCCAGCGTGCCTGTCGCGAGATGGGCGTCAAGTCGGTGATGGTCTATTCCGAAGCCGATCGCGACGCCAAGTACGTCAAGCTTGCCGACGAAGCCGTCTGCATCGGCCCGGCGGCGTCGGCGCTGAGCTACCTCAACATGCCGGCGATCATCTCGACGGCCGAAGTCACCGACGCCGAGGCGATCCACCCTGGCTACGGCTTCCTGTCGGAGAACGCCGACTTCGCCGAGCGTGTGGAGCGCAGCGGCTTCGTCTTCATCGGGCCGACACCGGAGTCGATCCGCATCATGGGCGACAAGGTCGCGGCCAAGCAGGCAATGATCAAGTCGGGCGTGCCCTGCGTGCCGGGCTCGGAGGGCGCCCTGCCCGACGACCCCAAGGAGATCGTCAAGGCGGCGCGCGTGGTTGGCTACCCGGTGATCATCAAGGCGGCCGGTGGCGGCGGTGGGCGCGGCATGCGCGTGGTGCACACTGAAGCGGCCCTCTTGCATGCGGTGCAGACGACACGGGCCGAGGCCGGCGCGGCCTTCGGCAACCCGGCCGTCTACATGGAAAAGTTCCTCGAGAATCCGCGCCACATCGAGATCCAGGTGCTGGCCGACGAGCACAAGAACGCGGTCTGGCTCGGCGAGCGCGACTGTTCGATGCAGCGCAGGCACCAGAAAATCATCGAGGAGGCACCGGCGCCGGGCATTGCGCGGCGCGTGATCGAGCGCATCGGCGACCGCTGCGCCGCGGCCTGCAAGAAGATCGGCTACCGGGGCGCGGGCACCTTCGAATTCCTGTACGAGAACGGCGAGTTCTACTTCATCGAGATGAACACTCGGGTCCAGGTCGAACACCCGGTGACCGAACTGGTGACCGGGATCGACATCGTGCAGATGCAGATCCGCGTTGCTGCAGGCGAGAAGCTGCCCTTCACGCAGCGCAATATCCAGATGCGCGGGCATGCCATCGAGTGCCGCGTGAATGCCGAGGACCCCTATAAGTTCACACCGTCGCCGGGGCGGATCACGATGTGGCATCCACCGGGCGGACCGGGCGTGCGCGTGGACTCGCATGCCTATACCAACTACTTCGTGCCGCCGAACTACGACTCGATGATCGGCAAGATCATCGTCCATGCCGATACCCGCGACCAGGCCCTGGCGCGCATGCGCACCGCGCTCAATGAAACCGTGGTCGAGGGCATCTCGACCAACATTCCGCTGCACCGAGAATTGATGGTCGATGCCAAGTTCATCGAAGGCGGCACCAACATCCACTATCTCGAAGGCTGGCTCGGCCAGCACAAGCGCTGAGTCCTTCGATGCACGAGCTGGTCTTGCGCGCCGGTGAAGCGCTTGTCGAGCCGGTGTCCGAGGCGCTGATGAACGAACTCGACGCGCTTTCCGTGTCAGTCGAGGACGCCGATGTCGACACCGAGGCCGAGCAGTCGTTGTTCGGCGAACCCGGCCTGCCAGCGCCTCGCGAGGCCTGGCAGCACTCGACCTTGCGCGCGCTCTTCGCAGACGAAGCCGGCGCGACGGCAGCGGCGACCCTGCTGCTGGCACAGGACTGGGCAGCTGCCGTGCATGTGCAGGCGCTGGCGCCGGTGCCGGACGCCGACTGGGTGCGATTGACGCAGACGCAGTTTGCGCCGGTCGAAATCACCGCCACGTTCTGGATCGTGCCGAGCTGGCACGACGCGCCGGCGACGGCGCGCCAGGTCATCCGCCTCGACCCGGGCCTGGCCTTCGGCACCGGCACGCACCCGACGACGCGCATGTGCCTGCGCTGGATTGCACAGCACGCCCAAGCCTGGCCGCGCGCGCTGGACTATGGCTGCGGTTCGGGCATCCTGGCCATCGCCGCCGGCTTGCATGGTGCCCAGGAGATCGACGCGGTGGACATCGACCCTGCCGCCGTCGAAGCGGCCCGCGCCAATGCCAGCGTCAACGCCGTGGCCCTGCGTGCTGCAGAGCCGGCGCAGGCCCAGGGGCGCTACGCTCTGGTGCTGGCCAACATCCTGGCCAAGCCGCTGACCCTGTTGGCGCCTCTGCTCGCCAGCCGCGTGGCCCCAGGCGGGCATCTGGTGCTGGCCGGCATCCTGGAACGCCAGGTCGATGAGCTACGTACCGCCTACGCGCCCTGGCTGGCGCTGCAAGTACACGACAGCGAGGATGGCTGGGTGCTGATGGTCGGCCACGCTGCCGCCGCTGCGCCATGAGCCTGGCCACGCGCTGCGCCGCCTGCGGCACGGTGTTCCGTGTCGTTCAGGACCAGCTCAAGGTCTCCGAGGGCTGGGTGCGCTGCGGCCGCTGCGGCGACGTCTTCAATGCGCTCGAAGGATTGTTCGACCTCGAGCGCGAGTCGGCGCCCTCCTGGACGCCGTCGCAGCGCGGTCCCCTGGACCTGCTCCCGGCCAGCGCCGATGAGCACGCAGCCCAACTGGCGACCAGGCCCGAGTCGCCAGCCGACGACAGCGTCGAGCACGGCGAGGCCGGAGTGGTGAGCGAGAGCGTCGACGACACCCAGATCGATACCCATGTCGACTCGCACATCGAGACCAGGCAGATCGAGCACGAAGATGTCGACAGCGATGCCGTCGGTCGCGGCGAGCTGTCGGACTTCGAAGACCCGGTACGCAGCGACCTGGGCACGGGCGCGGTCGAGCCCGAACCGGCACCGAGCTTCCTGCGCCAGTCGGACCAGGCCGGGCGCTGGCAGCAGCCGCGCGTGAAGCTGGCTCTGAGCGTAGCGGCCGGATTGCTCGGCCTGCTGCTGGCGGTGCAGGCCGCTCTCTGGCAACGCGACACCCTGGCTGCCCGTTGGCCGGAAATGGCACCCCTGCTGGCCCAGCTGTGTGAGCCGATCGGCTGCCGGATCGAACCCTTGCGCCACCTTGATGGCCTGGCCGTCGAGAGCAGTGGCCTGAGCCAGATCGACAGTGCATCGACCTACCGCCTCCAAGTGGCCCTGCGCAACCGTGACGTCTACCCGCTGTTGATGCCGGCCCTGGACGTGACCTTGACCGACAGCCGCGGCGAAGTGGTCGCGCGCAAGGTGCTCAGCCGCTCCGACTTCGGCCCGGTGGCCCCCGAAACACTCGCCGCCGGGGCCGAGCAATCGCTGCAGGCCGTGCTCGACGCCGGCGAGCGGCGCATCACCGGCTACAGCATCGAGATCTTTTACCCCTGACCTTACCGAGGCTTCATGTCGGCTCTCATTTGCGGTTCCCTGGCCTTTGACACGATCACCAACTTCCCGGGCCGCTTCGCGCAGCAGATCCTGCCCGAACAGGTGCACATCCTGAACGTGTCTTTCCTGGTGCCGACGCTGCGCCGTGAGTACGGCGGCTGCGCCGGCAACATCGCCTACAACCTGAAGCTGCTCGGCGGCGAACCGGTCGTGCTCGCCGCCATCGGCAACGACGGGCATGACTATCTGGCCCGGTTCGAACGCCTGGAGATCGACAACTCTTCGGTGCGCATCGAGCCCGAGCACTACACCGCGCAGGCGATCATCATCACCGACGCCGACAACAACCAGATCACCGCTTTCCACCCTGGCGCGATGGCGCAGTCGCACCTGAGTCCGGTGCCATCACGCGCCGACCTGGCCATCGGCATCATCGCCCCCGATGGCCGCGACGCCATGCTCGCGCATGCCGAGCAACTGCATGCCGCTGGCGTGCCCTTCATCTTCGACCCCGGCCAACAGTTACCGATGTTCGATGGGGCGGAGTTGCGCCACTTCGTCGAGCAAGCCGGCTGGGTGGCGCTGAACGATTACGAAGCGCGCATGCTGTGCGAGCGCATGGACACCGATCTGGGCAGCCTGTCGCGGGTGCCCGGGCTGAAAGGCGTGGTGGTCACGCTCGCCGCCGAGGGCTGTGATGTATGGCAAAACGGCCAGGTCACGCGGGTCGAAGGTGTCGTGGCCAGCGAGGTGCTGGACCCGACCGGCTGTGGCGACGCTTTTCGCGCCGGCCTGCTGTTCGGGCTCGAGCGCGGCTGGACGCTGGCGCGCTGCGCGGCGCTCGGCAATCGGCTCGGCGCCCTGAAGATTTCCTGCCGTGGTGGGCAAAATCACCGGATCGATTCGTCGATATTGGGCTTGTAGCGCGGCGCGGGGGCTGCGCTGTGGCAGTGGTGCCGCTAAAGTGGCTGCACGAGCGTCCGACAAGCCCAACACCATGGACCCCTTACCTCTGCTGGCCATTGCCGGCGCCGCCGTCGGCGGTGCCTTGGCGGGTGCGGCCGCCTGCTACTGGCCCCTGAGCCGAGTGATCGCCGAATTGCGTGTCCGCCTGGAGCGCTCCGAGCAGGCTCGCAATGGTGCGGTCGAGCGATCGGCACAAGCGCGTGAGCAGATCGGTCAACTCAACCGGGCCATCACCGAGCTGCGGCGCACGCACAGCGCCCACACCAGCCAGGTTGCATCACGCGAGCAGGTGGAGAAGACGCTGGCCGCCGGCGATGACGACACCCTGGTGCTGCCACGACGCGAACCCGTGCAGGCCTTTGCCGACACCCAGGTGATGGGCAACAAGGGCTGAGCCGCTCAGGGCCGCGACAGGCGCACAAAAAAAACCCGGCCAAAGCCGGGTTTTTGCTTTCTGCAGCGAGCGTTCGAGCAGGCCGCGAGGCCTGCCATGAACGCCCCGCGTCAGGGCTTGTTGCCCGTCGGAAACGGCCACGCGGCCGCCGGGCTCAGTGCCGTCTTGGCCGCAGGGGCCGCAGGCGCTGCTGCTGCCGCAGGGGCAGCCTTCTTCGGTGCCGCAGCCTTCTTCTTGGCAGCAGGCTTTTTCGCAGCCGCCTTCTTCTTGGCGGCCGGCTTCTTCGCAGCGGCCTTCTTCTTAGGCGCGGCCTTCTTGGCTGCCTTCTTCTTGGGCGCAGCCTTCTTGGCGGCCTTCTTCGCCGCTGGCTTCTTCTTCGCCGCCGGCTTCTTCGCCGCTGGCTTCTTCGCCGCAGCCTTCTTCGCCGCCGGCTTCTTCGCCGCGGCCTTCTTCGCCGCCGGCTTTTTCGCCATCGACCGCTTCGCGGCCGGCTTCTTCGCAGCGGCCTTCTTGGCCGGAGCCTTCTTCTTCGCAGTTGCCATTTCAATTCTCCTTGATCAAGTTGCAAAGAGCACTGCATCGATCGAGCTCGATCGACTGCAGCGATTCACCGCCCGGAGGTTGTCCGGCAGGATTGCCGGCTCCCCGGTTCGGTGAACGGGGTTGCATCGTGTGGTCTCTGCTTCTATCGGCTTCGTCACACACGACGCGGATCTTGATCTCACTTCGCCGGAGAACGGCAGGCTCTGCGGCCGGCTCTATTCCCAGGACAGTGCGCCACCGGATTGGTACTCGATGACGCGGGTTTCAAAAAAGTTGCGCTCCTTCTTCAGGTCGATCATCTCGCTCATCCACGGGAACGGGTTCTCCTCGTTCGGGAAGAGCTCCTCGAGGCCGATCTGCGTCGCACGCCGGTTGGCGATGTAGCGCAGGTAGCCCTTGAACATGCTCGCGTTAAGACCCAGCACGCCACGCGGCATGGTGTCCTCGGCGTAGCGGTACTCGAGCTCGACCGCCTTCAGGAACAAGGCCTTGATCTCGGCTTTGAAGGCGGCCGTCCAGAGCTGCGGGTTCTCTAGCTTGATCTGGTTGATCAGGTCGATGCCGAAGTTGCAGTGCATCGACTCGTCACGCAGGATGTACTGGTACTGCTCGGCCGCGCCGGTCATCTTGTTCTGCCGCCCCAGCGCCAGGATCTGGGTGAAGCCGACGTAGAAGAAGAGGCCCTCCATCAGACAGGCGAAGACGATCAGGCTCTTCAAGAGGGTCTGGTCGTTCTCGGGTGTACCGGTGTGGAAGTGCGGGTCACTGATGGCTTCGATGAAGGGGATCAGGAACTCGTCCTTGTCGCGGATCGACGCCACCTCGTGATAGGCGTTGAAGATCTCGCTCTCGTCCAGGCCGAGCGACTCGACGATGTACTGGTAGGCGTGGGTGTGGATCGCCTCCTCGAAGGCCTGGCGCAGCAGGAACTGCCGGCACTCGGGCGCCGTGATGTGGCGGTAGGTGCCCAGCGTGATGTTGTTGGCAGCCAGCGAGTCGGCGGTGACAAAGAAGCCGAGGTTGCGCTTGATCAGGCGGCGCTCGTCGTCGGTCAGGCCATTCGGATCCTTCCACGTCGCGATGTCGCGCGACATGTTCACCTCTTGCGGCATCCAGTGATTGGCGCAGGTGGCGAGGTACTTTTCCCAGGCCCACTTGTACTTGAAGGGCACCAACTGGTTGACGTCGGTCTGGCCGTTGATGATGCGTTTGTCTGCAGCATTGACACGCCGAGCGCTCGGCGCGGGCTTGGCGGTTGCCGCAGCTTGCGACAGCGTCGCGCTGACGGTCTGCAAGGCCGGCGTCGATTGAAACGGAAGGGGTGACGAAACCATGGCCCGCGCCTCGAGTGAAGGCTCTTGCGCGGTGCGAATTGTCGGTGTCGTCTTGTTGCTGACGTTGTCTTCCCAGACCAGCATGTAGCGTTTCCTGTGCGTTGAATTATCGGAGTGTTGTGTGCAAACACCAAGCACTTCTTGACATCGAAGCGCTCACGTTGTTGCGCTCATGCATCGTGCGTTGGCGTGCTTCGCATCGATCTCAGCTCACTGACAGGCCTCGCATGTCGGGTCATCGATGGCGCAGAATTTCATGTCGGTGGCGGGTCCATCATTCATCTGCTCGCGCGCTTGCGCCGCTGCCGCGTCGAGTGCCGACACGGCCGCACCCGCACCTTCGGCGCCGGAACTCACAGCGTTGTGATGGCCCCGATTGACGGTGCTCATCTCGACATGCGAAGCGCCCATCGTGCGCAGGTAATAGGTGGTCTTCAAGCCGCGCACCCAGGCCAGCTTGTAGGTTTCGTCGAGGCGCTTGCCCGAGGCACCCGCCATGTAGATGTTGAGTGACTGCGCCTGATCGATCCACTTCTGGCGCCGTGCCGCGGCCTCGACCAGCCAGGTCGCGTCAACCTCGAAGGCCGTCGCATAGAGTTGCTTCAATGACTCCGGCACGCGATCGATCGGCCGCAGCGAGCCCTTGTAGTGCTTCAGGTCCATCACCATCACGTCGTCCCAAAGTCCGAGCTTTTTCAGGTCGCGCACAAGGTACTCGTTGACGATCGTAAATTCGCCAGACAGGTTGGACTTGACCGACAGGTTGCCGAAGCAGGGTTCGATCGAGGCGTCGACGCCGATGATGTTGGAGATGGTCGCCGTCGGCGCGATCGCCACACAGTTGCTGTTGCGCATACCGTGTTCGGTGATGCGTGCGCGAAGTGCGTCCCAGTCCAGCGAGATAGAGGTGTCGACCTCGACATAGCCGCCGCGCTGCTCGGCCAGCAGTTTCAGCGAATCCAGCGGCAACACGCCGCGGTCCCACAGCGAGCCGCGGTAGCTCGAGTAGCGGCCGCGTTCGGCCGCCAATTCGGTCGAAGCCCAGTAGGCGTGGTAGCACACCGCCTCCATAGAGCGGTCAGCGAACTCGACCGCTTCGGCACTCGCGTAGGGCACATGCAATTGGTACAGCGCGTCCTGGAAGCCCATGATGCCCAGACCAACCGGCCGGTGCCGCAGGTTGCTGTCGCGCGCCTTCTTCACCGCGTAGTAGTTGATGTCGATGACGTTGTCTAGCATGCGCATCGCGGTCGCGACGGTCGCCTTCAGCTTGACCTGGTCGATCTGGCCGTCCAGCAGGTGCTGCAGCAGGTTGACCGAGCCGAGGTTGCAGACCGCGATCTCGCTCTCGTTGGTGTTGAGCGTGATCTCGGTGCACAGGTTGGAGCTGTGCACGACGCCCACATGCTGCTGCGGCGAACGGACGTTGCAGGCGTCCTTGAAGGTGATCCAGGGATGCCCGGTCTCGAACAGCATCGACAGCATCTTGCGCCACAGGTCGCGCGCCGGCATGCGCTTGTAGAGCTTCAGCTCGCCGCGGTCGACCTTGGCCTCGTACGCGCAGTAGGCCTCCTCGAAGGCGCGCCCGAACTTGTCGTGCAGGTCGGGGCAGGTGCTGGGCGAGAACAGGGTCCAGTCGCCGCCTTCCATCACGCGCTTCATGAACAGATCCGGAATCCAGTTCGCGGTGTTCATGTCGTGGGTGCGTCGGCGGTCGTCGCCGGTGTTCTTGCGCAGGTCGAGGAACTCCTCGATGTCCAGGTGCCAGGCCTCCAGGTAGGCGCAGACCGCGCCCTTGCGCTTGCCGCCCTGGTTGACCGCGACCGCCGTGTCGTTGACGACTTTCAGGAAGGGCACCACGCCCTGGCTCTTGCCATTGGTGCCCTTGATGTAGGACCCCAGCGCGCGCACGTTGGTCCAGTCGTTACCCAGGCCGCCGGCAAACTTGGACAGCAGCGCGTTCTCCTTCAGCGCTTCGTAGATGCCGTCGAGGTCGTCGGCCACGGTCGTCAGGTAGCAGCTCGACAGCTGCGAGCGGCGTGTGCCGCTGTTGAACAGCGTCGGCGTGCTCGACATGAAATCGAAGCTCGACAGCACGTTGTAGAACTCGATCGCCCGCGCCTCGCGGTCGATCTCGTTCAGGGCCAAACCCATCGCCACGCGCATGAAGAAGGCCTGCGGCATCTCGATGCGCGCTTCGTCGATGTGCAGGAAGTAGCGGTCGTAGAGCGTCTGCAAACCGAGGTAGTCGAACTGCAGGTCGCGCTCGGCCTTCAGCGCCGCGCCCATGCGTGCCAGGTCGTACTGCATCAGCTTTTCGTCGAGCAGTTCCGCGGCCACGCCCTTCTTGATGAAGGTCGGGAAGTATTCGGCATAACGCGCGGCCATTTCGGCCTGCGTGACCTCGTCACCGAGGATCTCGCGCCGGATGGTGTGCAGCAGCAGACGGGCGGTGGCACGGGTGTAGGCCGGCTCCTTCTCGATCAGCGTGCGCGCGGCCAGGATCGACGCCTTGTAGACCTCGTCGATCGGGACGCCGTCGTACAGGTTGCGTCGCGTTTCGGCCAGGATCGGCTCGGCCCTCACATCGGCGCCCAGATTGGCGCAGGCCGATTCGACCAGGCCCTGCAGCTTGGCATCGTCGAGCGGCACGCGCTGGCCGCGATCGATCACGGTCAACGCCTGCACGACGGGAGCAGCTTGGGCCTGCGAGCGCTTGGCGCGCTCCTGGGCCCGACGCTCGCGGTACAGCACGTAGGCGCGCGCCACCTCGTGGTGTCCGCCGCGCATCAGGCCGAGTTCGACTTGGTCCTGCACGTCTTCGATGTGGAAGGTGCCGCCGCCCGGGCGCGAACGCAACAAGGCCCGCACCACCGCTTCGGTCAGCCCATCCACCGTTTCGCGCACGCTGGCCGAAGCCGCTCCTTGCGTGCCGTGCACGGCCAGGAAGGCCTTCATCAATGCCACGGCCACCTTGTTGGGTTCGAACGACACCACCGAACCGTTTCGGCGAATGACCTGGTAGCCCTGGTACGCCGAAGGGGCAGCGGCAGGCGCGCCGGCCGCGATCGAAGCGGGCATCGGCGAAGAAGCGGGGGAAGCGGTGACGGCGGGGTGCATGAGATTCCTTGTCGATGCGACGGCGTGAGCCCGCAGGTGCGCCTGCAGGCTCCGATTCAACGGGGTTGGAAAAGGGCCACGGCGCGCGGCAGCCGTGGCCCGCGCGCCACAAACGCGACACGGGTCAGCAAGCCGAAAGCTGTGGAAAACATGGGGATGGCCGGTGGACAGGGCGTGGGCCGCAGGCACTACATGTAGCGGTCAGGTGCCCATTAGAACACTACCGGTAGCGTACCTTATCCGGGCTTGTCCGCATGGCATGCGGTACAAAAATTGGCGCGTTGGCGTGCGCGGGCCAGCGCGCCTCCCGACACAGCCTGGTCCAGTCGAAGCCCGGGCCGGGGTCGCCCTTGCGTTCAGGTGCGATGTGCTCGTGGCCGACCACATGCTCCAGCGGATGGCGCCGTGCAAGGGCGCGCAGCAAGCGCGCAAGAGCCGCATACTGTGTCGGCTCGAAGGTCAGGCCCTCGAGACCCTCGAGTTCGATCCCGATCGAGTAGTCGTTGCACTGCGCGCGACCAGCCCAGCTCGATTCACCGGCGTGCCATGCGCGCTGGTCGCATGAAACGAACTGCAGCACCCGGCCGTCGCGTCTGATGAAAAAGTGCGCCGAAACACGGACCCCTCGCAAGGCCTCGTAGTACGGGTGAGCGCCCGGGTCGAGACTGTTGGTGAAGAAGCGCTCGACCGCATTGCCGCCGTATTGGCCCGGCGGCAAGCTGATCGAGTGCACGACCGCCAGGCTGATGCGCTCACCCGTGGGCCGCGCTCCGAAGTTCGGCGACGCGACGCGACGCGCATGGCGCCACCAGCCGGCTGCCCAGACAACGCGCTTCAAACTCAGTCGCCGTTGTCGTTGCCGGCCACCACCACCCCCAGGCGCGCCATCCGATAGCGCATCTGGCGCAGGGACAGGCCCAGGCTCGCACCGGCCGCTGTCCGGTTGAAGCGGTGCCGTTCGAGCGCGCGAGTGAGGACGTCGCGCTCGACATCATCCAAGTAGGCCACGAGGTCGGTCGGCAGGCTCGGTGCGCTGCTAGGCACAGCGGCGGCCACAGCCTCGGCGATCCGGGCATCGAGCTCGGCCGGGTCGGCGTCGACGAACACGTCGTCGGCCAAGCCTAGGTCTTCACCGGCAATCACGTCACCACCCGCGAGGGCCACGGCGCGGTGCAACAGGTTCTCGAGTTCGCGCACATTGCCGGGAAAGCCGTAACGCGACAGTCGCGCGAAGGCCTCACGCGACAAGGTCGGCGGCGGGGAGACGCCCGCGTCCTTGGCAATCCGCTCGAGCAAGGCGGCGCAGATCGGCGCCAAGTCGTCGACGCGCTCGCGCAACGGCGGCACACGGATCTGAATCACGTTCAGGCGATAGAACAGGTCCTGGCGGAAGCGACCGCTCTGCACCTCGGTGGCCACATCCTTGTGGGTCGCGCTCAGGACGCGCACGTTGATCGGGGCTTCGGTGACCGCGCCGATGGGCCGCACCGAGCGCTCCTGGATCACGCGCAGCAGCTTGCTCTGCATGGCCAGCGGCAGGTCGCCGATCTCGTCCAGGAAGAGCGTGCCGCCATGCGCGGCCTGGAAGAAGCCGTCGCGGTCTTCGTTGGCGCCGGTGAAAGAGCCCTTGCGGTAGCCGAAGAACTCGGCTTCGAGCAGATGCTCCGGGATCGCACCGCAGTTGACAGCGATGAAAGGCTGACCGGCGCGTGGGCTGACATCGTGGATCGCACGCGCGACCAGTTCCTTGCCGGTGCCCGACTCACCCTGCACCAGGACCGGGGCCATGCTGCGCGCCACCTTCTCGATCAGTGACCGCACCTGCTGCATCGCCGCCGACTGGCCGGACAAGCGACGCAAGGCCAAGGGCACGACCTCGGTTGCCGGCTGAAAGGCCGCGTCGCCCCGGGTCAGGTCACGCGGGGCGGGCCGCGACGGCTCGCGCGCCGCGCGCGGCGCGGCAGGCGGTGCGCCGAGCTCGCTGGGCAGGTCTGTGGGCACGACCGTCGGCCCGCTCTGCGGCGCGCGCCCGAGTGCCGAAGCCACAACGGCCCGAAACTGACGCAGGTCGACCGGCTTTGTCAAATAATCGTATGCACCTGCCTTCAGTGCCTCGACCGCGTTCTCCGCCGAGCCGTAAGCCGTGATCACGATGGCCTTCTCGCGCCGTGCGCCTTGATCGAGCTTGGTCAGCAGATCCAGGCCGCTGCCATCCGGCAGGCGCATGTCGGTGATGACGGCACTGTAGGTGCGGTCCTTGAGGTGCAGCAGGGCCTCTTCGACCGAACCTGCGGTCTCGACGTCGTAGCCCTCGCGCAGCAACGTCAGCTCATACAGCGTGCGCAGATCCGGCTCGTCGTCGACGACAAGCAGGCTGAAGTGGGCGGGCGCATTGGAGGTCATGGAAGGAGACGGTTTTGGCTCAGCGTCGCTGCGGTCGCTGCAGCGGTCCGCACCGTGATCACGAACTCATTGCGGTGGTTGCTGCCTTGGGGGTGTTGCCAGTAGTCGATGCTGCCGCCGTAGCGCTCGCACAGCTCGCGGCAAATATACAGGCCGAGGCCGGTGCCGCGACTGCGCGTCGAAAAGAAGGGCTCGAACAGGTAGGGCTCGATGTCCGGCGGGATCGGATCGCCGTCGCTGGCCAGGGACAGCCGGGCCTGAGCCCCGCCGAGGCTCTCGGCGCGCAGGACGATCGCGCCCGGCCGGTCGCTGGCGTAACGCCGGGCGTTGTCGAGAAGGTTCACAAGCACGCGGCGCAGGTGCTCGGGGTCGAACATCACGGCCAGACTGTCGCGTGGCAAGTCCACCTGCAGGCGGCTGCCGCCGCCCAGAACGAATTGGCTGGTGCGCGCCCAATCGGCGACGATGCGCCCGATCTCGGCGCCGAAGTCGATCGTGCGCGGCGTGGCGTCGATGCCGGGCGCCACCTCCATCACGTCATCGACCAGGCGCTTCAGGCGCTCTACGTTGTCGGCCACCATCGCCGTCAGCATCTGCTGCTCGGCCCCCACCGCCTCTTCGGCCAACAAGGCATTCGCCTGCGCTATGGCCGCCAGCGGGTTGCGGATCTCGTGCGCGATGCCGGCCGAGACTCGGCCCATCGCAGCCAGCTTCTCCTGGCGCGTGCGGGCCTGCACGCTGCGCAGGTCTTCGACGAAGACGACACAGAACACCTCGCCGGCTGCCGAAGGCTCGGCCTCAGCCTCGGAACCCGTCGTTGATGAGCTGACTCGCGGCCGCGTGAATCGCGCACGCAGGCGCAGCGCGCGCGTCATGCCGCCATCGAATTGCAAGGTCAGGTCATTCGCGCCCTCGGGCCAGCGGCCGGCATCGAAAGCCTGCTGCACCACGCGGTTCAGTTCGGCCCAGGCCGGATCGTCTTGCAATTGGAATGGCGCAGCACGACCCAGGCCACGCAGCACCAGGAGGCGGCGCGCCGCCGGATTGGCCGCGCGCACGCGTCCGCGCCGGTCGATCACCAGCACACCATCCACCATCTCCTCGATCACCAGGCGGTTCAGCTGCGCTTGCTGGCGCGCCAGTTCCAGGCTGCCACGCGCCGTCATCTCCTCGCGTGCGAGGCGACTGGCCAGCTCGCTGGTCAGCAGCGTGATGAGGAAGAAGCCGATGCCGGCCAAACCCGCCGGCGTCATCGTGGTCGCCAGATCGCCCAGGCTCAGCCCGGTGCGCCAGGCCGCAAACAGCAGCATCAAGGACACCGCGGCCGCCGTCGCCAGGGCCAGCAGGCGCGCCGTCAGCACGCCGGCCATGAGCACCGGCAGGACCAGCAGGGCGACGAAGTTGAACGCGGTCCCGGGCTCCAGCGCATGCAAGGCCGAGAAGGTCAGCAGGTCGAAACCGATCGTGGCCAGCCACTGGCGCCGCGTCAGACGCGTTTGGGTGCGTGCCGTGCCGCGGAAGCGCGGCAGCACCCACAGGGTCAGGGCCTGGGCGGCATACAGAACGCAGACCGTCAACGCCAGGGGCGCAGGCGCGCCGAGCAGGCTGCCCAGGACCTGCGTCAGCATCAGGGCGGCGCCGAGCACGGCGCGCGCGCCGACGAAGATGCGGTACAGGCGTTCGAAAGTGCTGCTGCCGGCCGACACGATGCGGCGAGCCTGACGCGACAGGAAGCGGCTGTCGGCAGGCTGTGAGGTGTCGCCCCAGCCGGGCACGAAGGTGCCGCGATCGGCGCCGTCCGCATCACGCCGGTCATCACCGTCCGGCCCAGCGCCAACACCCAGCGCGTCGAACAGCGAGTCAGCGGCAACCGTGGCGCGCCAGGGCTCGTTGCGGCGCGAAGCACTCCGACGATCGCCGCGACGCCGCTCGGCCGCCGCTTGCGCGGGTGTCGTTGCTTCGCTCATGATGGCAGCGCGCCGGTCGCCACGGACCGCGCCAAGGGGTCAGGGCGCACGCGGCCCGCCATCGCGGTGCGCCGCGCTGCAGTAGCTGTGGCCCTTTCCGGACAGGGAGAGGCTGGCCGGCAGGTGCACCCCGCAGTGGGCGCAAGCCACCATGCCCTCGACCGTGCTGTTGGCCCGCGCCTCGGGTGCGGCCGGGTTCTCGCGGCGCGCCTCCTTGGCACGCCGACGCACGCTGCCCGTGACCAGCCACACCAGGAGCAGCAGCGCCAGCAAGACAATCACCAGTTTCATCACCCTGCGCCCCTCAGCTGCTGCGGTGCAAGACGACTTCGAGCACGAAGCGGTAGCCCACATAGGCCAGCAGCAGCAGCACGCCGCCGGCGTAAACCCAACGCGTCGCCTGCCGGCCACGCCACCCGCGCCAGTGCCTGCCACCCAGCAGGACCGCAAAGGTGGCCCAGCCGAGCAACGACAGAACCGTCTTGTGGTCCCAGCGCCAAGGCGCCATCGATGCGCCGAGCACCAGCGCGCTGGTCAGCACGACGAAGCCCACTTCGACGAAGCGAAAGGTCAGCCGCTCGAGCTGCAGCAGGGGCAGTGCGCCCGGGTTGCGCGCATTGCTCGCCGCCGTGCGGCCGCGCAAGCGCCGCTCGGCGCTGTCGAGCAACCAGGCGTGCAGCACCGCCACGGCGAACAATCCGTACGAGACGACGCCGAGCAGCCAGTGCATGGGTAGCCACGGCGAACCCAGATGAGGCCGCGACTCGCCGGGGTACAGGGCCGCCAGCAGCACCACCGCCGCGCCCGCCAGCGCCAGCACACGGCGCACGCCGGGCAGTGGCAGCAGCCGGCTCTCGATCGTGTGGACCGCGAGCACGATCCAGACCGTCGCCGACAAGGCCGGGGCGAAGCCGAAACGCGCACCGGGAATCGGGGCACCGACGCCGAAGACGTCCAGCGCCAGGCTCAGGGCATGGGCCAACCACCCGATCGCCAGGGCCGCCTCGGGCCAGCGCGCTCGCGCCGGCCAAGGCCAAGCCGCAGCGGCATAGCCGACCACGGCCACCAGGCCAGCGTACCAAGCCAAGGTGAACGCCATCAGCCCTGGGGCCTCGAAGCTAAACTCATGCGGTCAGTGTACTTTCGGCTGCCGCCGTTCTCGATGGCCTCGACCCTTTCCGACCGCCTGTCACGCTTGGTTAAGACCATGCGCGGGCAGGCGCGCATTACCGACAGCAATGTCGCGGACATGTTGCGCGAGGTGCGCATGGCGCTGCTCGAAGCCGACGTGGCCCTGCCGGTGGTGCGGG
This sequence comes from Pseudomonadota bacterium, assembly GCA_040384625.1. GTDB lineage: Bacteria > Pseudomonadota > Gammaproteobacteria > Burkholderiales > Burkholderiaceae_C > CADEEN01. The sequence continues at coordinate 28,586 of JAZKIW010000098.1, forward strand.
ACTTCATTGCCCGCGTGAAGGAGAAGGCGCTCGGCCAGGAGGTCACGGGCTCGCTCAATCCCGGCCAGGCCCTGGTAGGCATCGTGCACCGTGAACTGGCGGCGACGATGGGCCAGGGCGTAGCCGATCTCGACCTGGCGACGCAACCGCCGGCGGTGATCCTGATGGCCGGCCTGCAGGGTGCGGGCAAGACCACGACCACCGCCAAGCTGGCCAAGCACCTGATCGAAAAGCGCAAGAAGAAGGTGCTGACGGTCTCGGCCGACGTCTATCGGCCGGCAGCCATCGAACAATTGAAGATGGTCACCCGGCAAGCCGGCGCCGAGTGGTTCGCCTCGACGCCGGACCAGCTGCCGCGCGACATTGCGCTGGCGGCGCTCGATCACGCCCGGCGCCACTACTTCGACGTGCTCCTGGTCGACACGGCCGGTCGGCTGGCGATTGACGAGGCCCTGATGGCGGAGATCCGGGCGCTGCATGCGGCCCTGAGTCCGGTCGAGACCCTGTTCGTCGTCGATGCCATGCAGGGCCAGGACGCCGTCAACACCGCCAAGGCGTTCAAGGATGCCCTGCCGTTGACGGGCGTGGTGCTGACCAAGCTCGATGGCGACTCGCGCGGCGGCGCCGCGCTGTCGGTACGCCAGATCACCGGCGCACCGATCAAGTTTGCCGGGGTGTCCGAGAAGATCGACGGCCTCGAGGTCTTCGATGCCGAGCGCCACGCCGGCCGTGTGCTGGGCATGGGCGACATCGTGGCCCTGGTCGAGGAAGTGCAAAAGGGCGTCGACATCGGCGCTGCGCAAAGGCTCGCCGACAAGGTCAAGAGCGGCGCCGGGTTCGACCTGAACGACTTTCTGGCGCAGATCTCGCAAATGAAGAAGATGGGTGGCCTGTCCTCGCTGATAGACAAGCTGCCCAGCCAACTCATGCCCAAATCCGGCGCGCAGCCCGACATGGACCGCGCCGAACGTGACGTGCGGCGCATGGAAGGCATCATCTGTTCGATGACGGCATTGGAGCGACGCAAACCCGAACTGATCAAGGCCACCCGCAAGCGCCGCATCGCGGCCGGTGCGGGCGTTCAAGTGCAGGAGGTGAACCGCCTCCTCAACCAGTTCGAACAGATGCACGGCATGATGAAGAAGATGAAGGGCGGCGGCCTGATGAAGATGATGAAGCGCATGGGTGGCGCGGCCACCATGAAGGGCTTTCCGCGCTGATGCGGCAGGGCCGCGGTAACGCCTCAACACTTTTGGGGATGTTTTTGCGAGTCATTGGCGCGTATCGTGCAGGGCTGTCCTCTCCAACTTGCCTGACTGCGGATCATGTCGCTTGAAATCCTGGCCTTGCTGGTGCTGTTGGTGGCCGCAGGGGTTGGCTTCGTCTGGTTCAAGGGCCGACGTTCCACAGCCGATGTCGACACCGACGCCAAACGCGAACGTGACGACCTCGACACCGTGGCGGCATGGCCCCCCGAGGTCACGCGCCTGCTGAGCGGCGGCGAACGCGCGGCACACGAGACGCTGGTCAAAGCACTGCCAGAGTGCATCATCTTCTCGCAAGTGCCACTGGCACGCTTCATTCGGGTGCCCCGGCGGAACTCCTATGCCGAGTGGTTGACGCGGGTGGGCCACTTGAGCGCCGACTTCCTGATCTGCGACCGGGCCTCCCTGGTCATCGGGGCCGTGTCCTTGCAGTCGGCGCAGGAAAGCGAACGCGCGGGCCGCCGACGGGCCCGCATGTCTCGGGTGCTGAAAGCTGCCGGCGTCAAGGTCTTCGTCTGGCGCGAGCAGGCGATCCCGACGCCGGATGCGGCGCGCAGCCAGATCATCGAGCGCACCGGCGCGCCCGACGCGACGCCGGCCCCGATTTCCATCGGTACGCCGAGGTCCCTGCGCCCGCCAAGCCTGGGCAACGGCAAGATCCCGGTGCCCGAGGTGGTGTCCGAAGTGCCCGACGACGGCCCGCGTCGCGAGCCCCCTTCTTCCACCTGGTTCGACGACCTCGACAGCGGGCCGACGCCGCTGGACCCACGCAAACGCCCGGGCGCTTGAGCCTACGTTCTCAGTCGAGCAGAGCCTGCGCGAACTCTCGGGCGTCAAAGGTCTCCAGGTCCTCGAGCTTCTCTCCCACGCCGATGAAATAGACGGGCACCGCACCGCCGGGCCGCTCGCGCGCCCACAGTGCGATGGCCGCCAACACCCCGCCCTTTGCCGTGCCGTCGAGCTTGGTGACCACCAAGCCGGTGAGCTGCAAGGCCTCGTCGAAGACCTTGACTTGGGTCAGAGCGTTCTGACCGGTGTTGCCGTCGACCACCAGCAGCACCTCATGTGGTGCGCCGGCCTGCGCCTTGGCGACGGTGCGCCTGATCTTCTTCAACTCTTCCATCAAGTGGAGCTGGGTCGGCAGGCGCCCGGCCGTGTCTGCGATCACCACGTCGCAGCCCCGTGCGCGGCCGGCAGTCACCGCGTCGAAGCTGACCGAGGCCGGGTCACCGCCCTCCTGACTGACGATCTCGACTTGGTTGCGGCCAGCCCATACCGTCAACTGCTCGCGCGCCGCGGCACGGAAGGTATCGGCAGCTGCCAGCAGCACCTTCTGTCCGCCGTCGGTCAAGTGGCGCGTCAGCTTGCCGATGCTGGTGGTCTTGCCGGCGCCGTTGACGCCGACCACCATGATGACGGTCGGCGGCTGAGCTTGCAGTTCGAGCGGGCGCTGCAGCGGCAGCAGCAGTTCGGCCAGCCCATCCGTGAGGAGAGCCTTCACCGCCATCGGCTCGCTCGCCTGTTGCGCCTTGACCCGTCGCTTCAGGTCCGCGAGCAGGAACTCGGTCGCCCGTACCCCTGCGTCGGCCATCAGCAGGGCCGATTCGAGCTCCTCGTACAGCGCGTCGTCGATGAGGGTGCCGGTGAAGGCCCGGGCGATGGTCGAGTTGGTTTTGCGCAGGCCAGTACGCAGGCGCGCCAGCCACGGCGTGCGCGCTTGCGCTTGCGCTTGCGCGGGCTCGGGCACGGCCGTGGCCGGCACCGCTGCGGCAGCAGGCTTCTTCTTGAACAAACTGAACATCGAAAAGGGAGCAGCGCCAGCACCCGGCACCCCGGGGGTCAGGGCGGTTCGGGCCGCTATAATCACGGGCTCAGGCGCTTTAGCTCAGTCGGTTAGAGCGACGGAATCATAATCCGCAGGTCCGGGGTTCGAATCCCTGAAGCGCCACCACAAATTGCACAGCCCGAGCCCGCCTGCTGGGGCTGTTTTTGTTTGCGGCGCGGTATCGTCGCGCGGTCTCCACAGCCACTGGATCCACACCATGCTTCGCTGTGTCTTTGCGCTCTTGCTCGCCCTGGTCGCCGCCCTGCCGGCGCAGGCCCAGCGCGTCTTCCAGGCCAACGCCCTGCGCGGCGAACTTGTCCTGACCCAGCCCCCCGAGGCCCTGCTGAATGGCAAACCGATCCGGCTCGCGCCCGGCGCACGCATCCGCAACCCGCTCAACATGATCCAGGTGTCGGGTTCGCTGCTGGGCCAGAAGCTGGCGGTGAACTACACACTCGACGGCGCTGGCGAACTGCGCGACGTATGGGTCCTGACCGAGGCCGAGCTGGCCAGGAAGCCCTGGCCGATGACGGCGGCACAGGCGCAGAGCTGGGTCTTCGACTCGACCATGCAGCGCTGGAGCAAGCCGTGAGCGGCGTCGGCAAGAAGGTCTTCATCAAGACCTTCGGCTGCCAGATGAACGAGTACGACTCGGACAAGATGGCCGACGTGCTGCGCGCGGCGGAGGGCTATGAGCCGACGAGCGATGTGGAGCAGGCCGACCTGGTGCTCTTCAACACCTGCTCTGTGCGGGAAAAGGCACAGGAAAAGGTCTTCTCCGACCTCGGCCGGGTCAAGCACCTGAAAGCCAAGGGTGTGCTGATCGGCGTCGGCGGCTGCGTCGCCAGCCAGGAGGGCGCGGCGATCATCGATCGTGCGCCCTACGTCGACCTGGTCTTCGGGCCACAGACCCTGCACCGGCTGCCCCAGATGATCGCGGCACGACGGGCGCAGAACCGGCCGCAGGTCGACATCAGCTTCCCCGAAGTCGAGAAATTCGATCACCTGCCTGCGGCCCGTGTCGATGGTGCCAGTGCCTTCGTCTCGATCATGGAAGGCTGCTCGAAGTACTGCTCGTACTGCGTGGTGCCCTACACGCGCGGCGAAGAGGTCAGCCGGCCTTTTGACGACGTACTGACCGAAATCGCCGGCCTCGCCGACCAGGGCGTCAAGGAAGTGACGCTCCTCGGGCAGAACGTCAACGCCTACCGCGGCACGATGGGCCAAGCCGCCGAGATCGCGGACTTCGCCCTGCTGCTGGACTACGTGCACGAGATCCCCGGTATCGAGCGCATCCGCTACACCACCAGCCACCCCAATGAGTTCAGCGCGCGGCTGATCGAGGCCTACGGCCGGCTGCCCAAGCTGGTCAACCACCTGCACCTGCCGGTCCAGCACGGCAGCGACCGCATCCTGGCCGCGATGAAGCGCGGCTACACAGCCATGGAGTACAAGAGCACGGTACGCAAGCTGCGCGCTCTGCGCCCCGGGCTCAGCCTTTCGAGCGACTTCATCGTCGGCTTTCCCGGCGAAACCGAAGCCGACTTCGCGAAGATGATGAAGCTGATCGACGACGTGGGCTTCGACAGTTCCTTTTCCTTCATCTTCAGCCCGCGCCCCGGCACACCCGCCGCAGCGCTGCCCGATGACACGCCGCAGGCTGTCAAGCTGGAACGGCTTCAGGTCCTGCAGGCGCGCATCGAGAGCCAGGCACGTGCCACCAGCGAATCCCTTGTCGGCACGTTGCAGCAGGTGCTTGTCGAGGGCCGGTCGCGCAAGGATGCGGACGAGTTGATGGGCCGCACCGAGTGCAACCGCATCGTCAACTTCAAGGCTCCGCGGGATCTGGCCGGTCGAATGCTCGAGCTGAGGATTACTGCAGCGCTGCCGCATTCGCTGCGCGGCGAAACGCTCATGCTCGAGACTGTGTGAGTGATGTTCAGCGCCTGACGAAGCCGACCCACCACAGCGCCAATCCACTCGCGACGACCAGCGCAGCATAGGTCGCCATCTTGCCGTCGCGACCGAACACCACAAGCCCCGCAGTGAGCGCCAGCACACCCGCCGCCGCCGCCGCCAAGACCATGACGTGCCAGGCGACGCCAGCCAGGTCACGACGCCAGGACAGTTTGACAACGGACGACGCCAGCAGGGCCACCCCGAGCGCGGGCGCCACGAAGTTCAACAGATGCCAAATGCCGTCGAGAACACCCATCGCCCGTGTCGCCCCCTGAATGGCGGCCAGTCTCCTCAATTTTATAATCGTGCAATGAGCGTGTTTGCCCTCGGGCTGAACCATACGACAGCGCCGCTGGACGTCCGAGGCCGCTTTGCGTTCGTCCCCGGGCAGTTGCCGCCGGCATTGCTCAGCCTGCGCGAAAAACTGGCACGAGCGACGCCCGAGACCGCCCTGCTGTCGACCTGCAACCGCACCGAGTTGTATATCGCCGGGTCGGCAGCCCATGCCGGTGACCTCGTTCAGCCCGCGATCGACTGGCTGGCCGCACAGGGCGGGGTCAGCGCCAGCCAACTCAGCGCTCACACCTACGTGGTCGAAGACCGCGCTGCGGCGCGCCACGCATTTCGAGTGGCGTCGGGGCTCGACTCGATGGTGCTCGGCGAACCACAGATCCTCGGCCAGATGAAGCTGGCGGTGCGGGAGGCCGACGAGGCCGGCACGCTCGGAACCACGCTGCACCAGTTGTTTCAGCGTTCATTTGCAGTGGCCAAGGAGGTGCGGACCAGCACCGACATCGGCGCCCATTCGGTCAGCATGGCGGCCGCAGCGGTGCGCCTGGCGGCCCAACTGTTCGAAGACCTGCGCCAACAGCGTGTGCTGTTCGTCGGCGCAGGCGAAATGATCGAACTGGTGGCCACCCATTTCGCGGCGCGCGAACCGAAGGCGATGGCTCTGGCCAACCGCACGCTCGAACGCGGCGAAGCGCTCGCTGCCCGCTTCGGTGGCCAAGCCCTGCGCCTGGCCGAACTGCCAGACCGGTTGCACGAGTTCGATATCGTCATCTCCTGTACGGCGAGTTCGTTGCCGATCATCGGCCTTGGCGCCGTCGAGCGTGCGCTGAAGGCGCGGCGGCGGCGACCGATGTTCATGGTCGATCTGGCCGTGCCGCGTGACATCGAGCCTGAGGTGGCGCGCCTGGCCGACGTGTACCTGTACACCGTCGATGACCTGTCTGCGCTGGTGCAAACAGCCGGAGAGATGCGTCAGGCCGCCGTCGAGCAGGCCGAAGCCATCATCGACGCCGGCGTGCAAAGCTTTGCGCACTGGCTCGACCAGCGCGCCAGCGTGCCGCTGATCCAGGCTCTGAACCGGCAGGCCGACGACTGGCGCACGACCGAGCTGGCCCGGGCACGCAAGCTGCTCGCGCGCGGTGATGACGCGGACGCCGTGCTCGAAGCCCTGGCGCGCGGCCTGACGCAAAAGATGCTGCATGGCGCGCTGGCGGAGATCAACGCCGCCGACGGTTCGCAGCGCGAGCAGGTGGCCCAGGCCGTGACGCGGCTGTTCCTGCGCCAGTCGGCCGATGCTGCACGCCCGGCCGGCAACGACGAGCCGGCCGGCCCCGACTCGCGCCATTAGCGCCGCGCCCCTCGAACGCGCGCCGACGCCCCTTTGGCGTCGCTCACTTGCTTCACCACCGCCGCCGATGAAAGATTCCCTGCGACAACAGTTCGAGCGCTTGGCGATGCGCCTGGCGGAACTCGACGCCGGCCTGGCCGACCCCCAGGTCAGCGCCGACATGAAACGCTACCGTGCGCTCGCCCGCGAGCAGGCTGAGGCCAGTGCGCTGGTTTCGCTGTTCCAGCGCTACCAGGCACGCGAAGGCGATCTGGCGACGGCGAGGCAGATGGTCGCCGAAGAAAGCGACGCCGACATGGCCGCGATGGCGCGCGACGAAGTCGCTGCAGCCGAGGCTGAGCTCGCTCGCCTGCACGACCAGCTCCAGGCTGCGCTGCTGCCACGCGACCCCGAAGACACACGAAACGCGTTCATCGAGATCCGGGCCGGGACGGGAGGCGACGAGTCGGCGCTGTTCGCCGGCGACTTGGCCCGCATGTACCTGCGCTGGTGCGAGCGCCAAGGCCTTGCCACGGAGATCATGAGCGAGAGTGCAGCCGAGCTCGGTGGCTACAAGGAGGTCGTGATCCGGGTCGCAGGCGAGCGGGTCTATGGGCGCCTTCGTTTCGAGTCCGGCGGCCACCGTGTACAGCGCGTGCCGGTGACCGAGAGCCAAGGCCGGATCCACACCAGTGCTTGCACTGTGGCCGTGATGGCCGAGCCCGATGAGGCCGACGAGGTGCAACTCAATCCGGCCGATCTGCGCATCGACACCTTTCGCGCCAGCGGGGCCGGCGGCCAGCACGTCAACAAGACCGACAGCGCCATCCGAATCACCCACCTGCCGACAGGCATCGTCGCCGAATGCCAGGACGATCGCTCGCAGCACCGCAACAAGGCCAAGGCCATGGCGGTGCTGACCGCACGCCTGCGGGACAAGGAGCACAGCGAACGCGCGGCCAAGGAGGCCGCCACGCGCAAGAGCCTGGTCGGCTCGGGCGACCGCTCGGACCGCATCCGCACCTACAACTTCCCTCAGGGGCGGCTCACCGACCATCGCATCAACCTGACGCTTTACAAGCTCGGCGCGGTGATGGACGGCGAGCTCGACGACGTACTCGCCGCGCTGCAAGCCGCCCGCGCCGCCGAGCAACTTGCGGCGCTGGAGAGCGGCGAGGGTGCGTGGCGTGCCTGAGCTGAAGAGCGTCGCGCAGGCGATCGCCCATGCGCGCTTCCTGGGGATCGATCGGCTCGACGCGCAGTTGTTGCTGGCACACCACCTCGGCCGCCCTCGGGCCTGGCTGCTGGCCCACGACGAAGCCGCGATCGGCGACGCGAGCACGTTTTTGGTCCTGTTGATGCGCCGCGCGGCCGGCGAGCCCCTGGCCTACCTGGTCGGTGAACGCGAATTTCACGGTCTCCAGCTGCGGGTCACGCCGGATGTGCTGATTCCGAGGCCCGACACCGAGACCCTGGTCGACTGGGCGCTCGAGCTGTTGGCCGACATCGAAAGCCCGCGCGTCCTCGACCTGGGCACGGGCAGCGGCGCCATCGCACTGGCGATCAAGCGGGCCTGTCCGCGCGCGCGGGTTGACGCAAGCGACGCGAGCCCGGCCGCGCTGGCCGTTGCCCGCGAAAACGGTGAGCGGCTGGCCCTTCCTGTGGGTTGGCACCTGGGCGACTGGTGGCAAGCCATCGACCCCGCGCTGAGCTTTGACCTGGTTGTGGCCAACCCGCCTTATGTGGCGCCGGGCGATCCACACCTGGCGAGCCTGCGACACGAACCCCAGGCGGCCCTGGTGGCACAGCACCAGGGCCTGGCCGCGCTCGAAACCATTGCCATCGGTGCCGGCAACCATCTCGGTTCAGGTGCCTGGCTGTTGCTCGAGCACGGTTTCGACCAGGCCGCCGCCGTGGGCCGATCCTTGCGCGAAGCGGGGTTCGAGTCCGTCGCCACGCGCTGTGACCTCGCCGGGCACGAACGCGTCAGCGGGGGCCGAAGGGCAACCTCCAGCCGCTGATGCGCTGCGGCAACACAGCGACCCAACACCCCTCGAACACGGCATTCCTGCTCACGTATGGCGCGCCCGCTCGGCGAGCGGCAGGCGTAGCATGAACTCCCGTGTGTCAGGTACGTCCCGATCCCGCCACGCGACGGCCACACCCGTGGGCCAAAGGAGGCCGCGATGAGCAAGGCGAATGTGTGTGTCCTGGCTTCGGTGCTGAGCCTGATGCTGAGCACGCCGGTGGCGCTGGCGCAAGCCGGTCTACGCCTTGGAGAGGCCGCCGGCCCACAGTCGGACGCCTGGCCGCGCTGGCAGGCGCGGCTCGGTCTTTCGACGGCAGGCTCTGCGATCGACACCGACACGCGCTGGCAGGTCAATGCGGGCCAACTGCTGGGCGACTATTACTGGAGCGGCTTGCGGCCGGCCGGCGTGGGCCGCAGCGGCGGATTTCGAGCCACCAGTGGCCTGTTGCTCGGGCAGCGCTCGCTTGCCCTGGGCACGCCGGCACTGTCTTCCGCTCAGGGCATGGGCTTGACCTTGTCGCGCAGCACGAGGGGAATGGGCAGTTTCGGAGAAGGTCCCGGCGAGCCGTGGGCCGCGGTGCCCTACGTGGGCATCGGCTACAGCGGCGTCTCCCTGCGCGGCGGTTGGGGCTTCACGGCCGATGTCGGCCTGGCGGGCACGGCAGGAGGCCTGCGCGCTCGTCGCGAGGGTGCGCTTGGGGTCCAGGGCGTCGATGACCTGCTGCGCGAGTTGCGCCTGACGCCGGTTCTGCAGTTCGGCGCGTCCTACGCCTTCTGACTCCTGCAGCGGGCCGAACGCGAGGGCATCGTCCCCCTCCCAGGTGTGCCGATCGGGATTGCCGTATAACCACGGCTTTCCTCAGCCTTTCGCGCACCGACCATGACAGACGTTCAACAACGCATCTCCGATCTCGTACAGCAGAATCGCGTGGTCCTGTTCATGAAGGGCACGGCCCAGTTTCCGATGTGCGGCTTCTCCGGCCGCGCAGTCCAGATCCTGAAGGCCTGTGGCGTCAACGAACTCAAGACCGTCAATGTGCTGGAGGACGAAGGCATCCGCCAGGGAATCAAGGACTTCGCCAACTGGCCGACCATTCCGCAGCTCTACGTGAATGGCGAATTTGTCGGCGGCTCGGACATCATGATGGAGATGTACCAGGCTGGCGAGTTGCAGCAAGTCCTCACCCCGAAGTGAGCGGCCGGTGAGCGCCGGGCCACGCAGGCTGGTGGTCGGCGTCAGTGGCGCCAGCGGGGCCGTGTATGGCGTGCGCCTGCTCCAGCGGGCGCGAACGCTCGGGCTGGAAACGCACCTGGTGGCCACGCCTGCAGGCATCCTCAACGTGCACCACGAATTGGGCCTGGACCGGGCTGCATTGGAGGCGCTAGCCACGCGGGCATATGCGCCTGGTGACATCGGGGCCTGCATTGCGAGCGGCAGCTTCGATGCTGCGGCCATGGTGGTAGCGCCGTGCTCGATGAAATCGCTGGCGGCGATCGCTCACGGCTTCGGCGACAACCTGCTCACCCGCGCGGCCGACGTGACGCTCAAGGAGCGCCGGCGTCTAGTACTGATGGTGCGGGAGACACCGTTCAACCTTGCTCACCTGCGCAACATGACGATGGCGACCGAGATGGGTGCCATCGTCTTCCCGCCCCTGCCGGCGTTCTATCACAGGCCGGACACGATCGAAGCCCTGGTCGACGACAGCGTGGAGCGCGTGCTGGCTCTGCTGGGCGTGGCGGCGGCGGCGCCGCAGGCCTGGCAGGGCCTGTAGTCTTTCAGGCGCTGACCGCCCATTGGCGTCGTGACGCCAGCACCGCATTCGGGTACTCGGCACGACCTCGGCTCCCGTTGTAGCGGCCCAGCGCCATGAAGAGGTCGCCCCGCTCGCGTTCGAGATAGTGGCGCAGGATCACGCAGCCGAAGCGCAGGTTTGTCTGCATGTGGAACAGCTTGGCCGGATCGCCATCCCCGATCAACCTGGCCCAGAAGGGCATGATCTGCATGTAGCCGCGAGCACCGACCACGCTCACCGCGTACTTGCGAAAACCGCTCTCGACCTGGATCAGGCCCAGCACCAACGCCGGCTCCAGGCCGGCGCGCTTGGCCTCGTACCAGAGCGCCTCGAGGAACTCGATCCGCGTGCGCGCCTCGCTCTTGCGCTTCTTCAGCCGCTCGCTCGTCGCACCGAGCCAGCGCAGGTAGGCCAGACGCTCTTCCATCTCGCTGAAGCGAGGCCGCGGCGGCGCATAGGCCCCGATTGCCGCCGAGAGGGCCGAGCGCACCGAGTCTGCCAATGGCTCTTCGACCTGGGCCCCGGCCACGGACAACCGAGGCAGAACGAGGGCCGCAGCGGCGACCAGCGCGGCGCGCCGGCTCCTCGGGCCGCCGCGACCGCGTACAGGTGTCATGCGCTGAATCTGGCGAGCACGGCATCCAGGGTCAGCGCCGTCGCCACGGCATCGCGCCGCCCCTGGTACTCGACCGTGCCCTCTTTCAAGCCACGCTCGGAAACAACGATCCGATGCGGGACGCCGATCAACTCCCAGTCGGCAAACATCGCGCCGGGTCGCTCGCCGCGGTCATCAAGCATCACGTCGACACCCATGCGCGCAAGTCGATCGTGCAGCGCGTCGGCCTGAACACGGACGGTCTCGCTGCGTTCGTAGCCGATGGGACACAGCACGACCTTGAATGGCGCAATCGCATCGGGCCAGACGATGCCCCGCGCATCGTGGTTCTGCTCGATGGCAGCGCCGAGGATGCGTGTGACACCGATGCCATAGCAGCCCATTTCGAACGGGCGCGGCTTGCCGGTTTCATCGAGGTAGCTCGCGTTCATCGCGGCGCTGTACTTGGTGCCGAGATAGAACACATGGCCGACCTCGATGCCGCGCTGAATGGCGAGCACGCCCTGACCGTCGGGTGAGGGATCGCCGGCAACCACGTTGCGGATGTCGGCGACAAGGTCCGGTTCGGGCAGATCGCGGCCCCAGTTCACGCCGGTGTAATGAAAGTCCGCCAGGTTCGCGCCGCAAATGAAGTCACTCATCTGCGCCACGGTACGGTCGGCCACCACTTTGACAGGCTTCTTGGTGTCTATGGCTCCGAGGTAGCCCGGCTTGCAGCCGAAGTGGGTCTCGATTTCAGCAACCGTCGCGAAGCGAAAGCCTGCCTTCAGGCCCGGTAGCTTGCCCGCCTTGACCTCATTGAGCCCATGGTCTCCGCGCACAAGCAGCAGCCAGACTGCGGTCTTGACGACATCGCCCGCCTCGTTGCGTTCATCGGTGGCCAGCACCAGTGACTTGACCGTGCTCGCCAGCGGCACATCGAGCAGCGCCGCCACATCTTCGCAGGTGCTCTTGCCTGGCGTGGGTGTCTTCTTCAGCGCCTCAGTCGCGGCCGCGCGTCGCGCGCTGGGCGCAACGGCCTCGGCCAGTTCGATGTTCGCCGCGTAATCGGACGTCGGGCAGTAGACGATCGCGTCCTCGCCGGTGTCGGCGATGACCTGGAACTCCTGCGACAGGTCGCCGCCAATGGCGCCACTGTCGGCGGCCACAGCACGGTAGGTCAGGCCGAAGCGGTCGAAGATTGCGCGATAGGCACCGAGCATGACTTCGTAGCTCTTCGCCGCCGCGACAGCATCACGGTCGAACGAGTACGCATCCTTCATCGTGAACTCGCGCCCGCGCATCAGGCCAAAACGCGGCCGGCGCTCGTCGCGGAACTTGGTCTGGATGTGATAGAAATTCTTCGGCAGTTGCTTGTAGCTGCGCAGCTCCTGGCGCGCAATGTCAGTGATGACCTCTTCGCTGGTTGGCTGGATCACGAAGTCGCGGTCATGGCGGTCCTTGACACGCAGCAGTTCGGGACCGTACTGCTGGAAGCGTCCACTCTCTTGCCACAACTCGGCCGGCTGCACGACGGGCATCAAAAGTTCGACGGCGCCGGCACGGTTCATCTCGTCGCGGATGATGGCCTCGACCTTGCGGATTACACGCAGGCCCATCGGCATGTAGTTGTAGATGCCGGCGGCCAGGCGTTTGATCAGGCCAGCGCGCAACATCAGCTGATGGCTGACAACCTCGGCGTCGGCGGGCGCCTCCTTGAGGGTTGCGATGAAGAACTGCGAAGCTTTCATGGGGCTCGTGCGTGTGACTGAAAGATCGGCACGGGCGGTCGCGCCGTGCTTTGCCGACCTCGTACCGGGTGCGGGAAACCGAGGGTTCGCGCGCCGCACCGGGCCGGTGCAATAATCAAATCAGTCAATAAATCGAGGTTTGATTATGCTCGACCGTGAAGGCTTCAGGCCCAACGTCGGCATCGTCCTGCTCAACGCGCGCAATCAGGTGTTCTGGGGCAAGCGGCTGCGCACGCATTCGTGGCAGTTCCCGCAAGGCGGCATCAAGTACGGCGAGTCGCCGGAGCAGGCGATGTTTCGCGAACTGCACGAAGAGGTCGGGCTCCTGCCAGAGCATGTGCAGATCCTCGCCCGCACGCGTGACTGGTTGCGCTACGAGGTACCCGACCACTTCATCCGGCGCGACGCGCGTGGCCATTACAAGGGTCAGAAGCAGATCTGGTTCCTGCTGCGTCTGGTGGGCCGAGACAGCGACATGAATTTGCGCGCCACCGATCATCCCGAGTTTGATGCCTGGCGCTGGAACGACTACTGGGTGCCGCTCGATGTCGTGATCGAATTCAAGCGCGACGTGTACCAGATGGCGTTGAGCGAACTGGCGCGCTTCCTGCCGCGTGCGGCGCATCACAACCGCTACCTGCGCTCGGGCATGCGCGGTCAGTGGCGCGACGATGCCCCACCACCCGATGGGGTGAGCGGCGACCTCGAGCCGGCTACCAAGTAGCTCACGCCGACAACACGAGGTTGTCGCGGTGGATCATTTCAGGCTCGCCGGCGTAGCCCAGCGCTGCTTCGATCTGCGACGAAGGCTTGCGAGCGATCAAGCGTGTCTCGGCCGCCGAATAATTGGCCAATCCGCGGGCGATCTCCACGCCTGCCTGTGAGCGCACTGCGATCACATCGCCTCGGGCAAACTCGCCCAGCACCTCGACCACGCCGATCGGCAACAAGCTCTTGCCCTCGGCGCGCAATTTTTGCACCGCGCCGGCATCGATGTGAACCGAGCCGCGCAGTTGCAGGTGATCAGCCATCCATTGCTTGCGGGCGGCGAGCTTGGGTGTCGCGGCCCAGAGCGCAGTACCAATCGCCTCGCCATCGGCCAGTCGCAGAAGGACGTCAGGCTCGCGCCCCCAGGCGATCACGGTGTTGGCGCCACTGCCGGCAGCGCGCTTGGCAGCCAGCACCTTGGTAATCATCCCGCCACGTCCGATCGACGAACCGATGCCCCCGGCCATGCGCTCGAGTTCGGCATCGCCCGCGGTCCCGACGTCGATGAAGCGGGCGCCGGGATCCAGGCGCGGGTCGGCCGCATAGAGGCCGCGCTGGTCGGTCAGGATCACCAGCGCGTCAGCCTCAACCAGATTGGCGACCAGCGCGCCGAGCGTGTCGTTGTCTCCGAACTTGATCTCGTCGTTGACCACCGTGTCGTTCTCGTTGATCACGGGGATGACCTTCAGGGTCAGCAAGGTCAACAGCGTCGATCGCGCATTGAGGTAGCGCTCCCGATCGGCCAGATCGGCATGCGTGAGGAGGACCTGGGCGCTGCGCAGGCCGTGCTGGGAGAGTTGGCTCTCGTACATCTGCACTAGACCCATCTGTCCGACAGCGGCGGCGGCCTGGAGTTCGGGCAACTCGTGGGGCCGGGTGGTCCAGCCCAGGCGCTTCATGCCCTCGGCGATTGCACCGCTGGAAACCATCACGACCTCACGGCCCTGCAACGCCAGCGCCGCCAACTGGCGGCACCAGTTGCCGATGGCTTGAGCGTCGACGCCACGCCCCTCGTTGGTGACCAGGCTCGAGCCCACCTTGACGACGATGCGGCGCGCGTCGCGCAGTGGCGCGCGCGCGGCATCAGTCACCCTGGTTCTCCACTGAGGCCTCGCCTTCAGCGCTGGCGTCGAAACGGGGATCGACCGGCGGCGGCATGGCGTTCTTGCTTGCCGCCACGTGCTGGTAGACCGCCTTGAGAAGGGGTTCGAGGCCCGCGCGGGTGAGCGCCGAGATTTCAAACACGGGCTGCTTGGTGCGCATGCGCCTGACGAAGTCCGTCACACGCGCCCCCCGCTCGTCGTCGCCCAGCATGTCCATCTTGTTGAGCACCAGCCAGCGCGGTTTGGCATGCAGCGCAGGGTCGTACTTCTTCAGTTCCTTGACGATGGCCTTGGCCTGGGCCACCGGATCAATGCTGTCGTCGAACGGTGCCATGTCGACCAGGTGCAGCAGCAGGCGTGTGCGTTGAAGGTGACGCAGGAACTGGTGGCCCAAGCCCGCGCCTTCGGCAGCACCTTCGATCAGACCCGGAATGTCCGCAACAACGAAACTCTGCTCGGGCCCGACTCTGACGACGCCAAGATTCGGGTGCAGGGTCGTGAACGGGTAGTCGGCGATCTTCGGTCGCGCGTTGGAAATGGCCGCGATCAAGGTGCTCTTGCCGGCGTTGGGCATGCCCAGCAGGCCCACGTCAGCCAGCACGCGCAACTCGAGCTTGAGCTTCTTCTGTTCGCCCGGCCAGCCGGGTGTCTTTTGCCGCGGTGCGCGATTGGTGCTGGTTTTGAAGTGCAGGTTGCCGAAACCGCCATCACCCCCCTTGCAGACGAGCAGTTTCTCGCCTGGCACCAACAGTTCGGCCAGGACTTGATCGGTCTCCACATCTCGCAGGATCGTCCCAACGGGCATGCGCAGCAGGATGTCCTCGCCGGCTGCGCCGAACTGGTCCGAGCCGCGCCCGGCTTCGCCATTGCGCGCCTCGTGGCGGCGCGCATAGCGGTAATCGATCAGGGTATTGAGATTGAGGTCCGCGACCGCATAGATGCTGCCGCCACGTCCACCGTCTCCGCCGTTGGGGCCCCCGAAGGGAATGAACTTCTCACGCCGGAAGCTCGCGCAGCCCGCGCCCCCATTGCCTGCGGCAACGTCGATCGTGGCTTCATCGACGAACTTCATGATGCGCGAGTGTTGGAAGCAAAGAAGCCCCGGAGGGCCGGGGCTTCGCAGGCTGAGGCGCGACGCCTCAGGCCGGCGTGATGTTGACCGTTTGACGGTTCAGAGCGCCCTTGATGGCAAACTGAACCTGCCCATCGACGAGAGCGAACAGCGTGTGGTCCTTGCCCATACCGACGTTCGTGCCGGCGTGAAACTTGGTGCCGCGCTGGCGCACGATGATTGAGCCGGCCGAAACAGCCTGACCGCCGAAGGCCTTGACGCCGAGCATCTTGGGTTGAGAGTCGCGGCCGTTTCGGGTCGAGCCGCCGCCTTTTTTCTGTGCCATGGAGAATTACCTCGTTCGGTTGTGACTCAGGCGGTCACCGCACTGATCTGCAGTTCGGTGAAGGTCTGACGATGACCCTGCGACTTGCGATAGTGCTTGCGACGGCGCATCTTGAAGATGTGCACCTTGTCATGCTTACCTTGCGCCACGACGGTGGCTTTCACGCTCGCGCCGGCAACCAGGGGCGAACCGACCTGCAAGTCCGCGCCGCTACCCACGGCGAGCACCTGATCGATCACGATTTCCTGGCCGACGTCCGCAGCAATCTGTTCTACCTTGATCTTTTCGCCAGCCGCAACCTTGTATTGCTTGCCACCGGTTTTTATGACCGCGTACATGTGAGCCCTTTCGAATAAACCCCGCCAATGGTGCGGAGACGATCGCCAGCCAGTGGGAAATCAGCTCTCACACACCGTGCGGCTTCGCCACGGGAGGCAGTCGCCCCCCAAAGCGGAACCAAGAAGTTTACCACAGCAGGCAGCTCCGGCACCAGTTCGATGCCCTCAGCTCCGCTGCGGGAAGGCGCATTCCTATAATCCAACGCTCCTGCCTGCTCGCCCCATGCCCACACAGACCGCCGCCACCGCCCTCGGGGAAGCCGTCAACGGCCCATCCGACCCGATGACGGACGAGATGACGCAGGTGGACGCCGTCATCGCCGAACGCCTGCACTCTGACGTGGCACTGATCAATCAGATCTCCCAGTACATCGTCAGTGCAGGTGGAAAACGCATCCGGCCGCGGCTCGTGTTGCTGTTCGCGGGCGCGCTCGGCTTTGCGGGGGCCGAGCGGTTCACGCTGGCAGCCACCGTGGAGTTCATCCACACGGCCACGCTCCTGCATGACGATGTCGTCGATGAATCCTCGCTTCGGCGTGGCCGCGACACCGCGAACGCCGTGTTCGGGAACGCCGCCAGCGTTCTTGTCGGCGACTTCCTCTATTCGCGCGCATTCCAGATGATGGTCGCGCTGAACAGCCTGCGCGTACTCGACGTGCTCGCCGATGCCACCAATGTCATTGCAGAAGGCGAGGTTCTGCAGTTGATGAACATGCATGACCCCGATCTGGCGGTGGATGAGTATCTGCGCGTCATCCGGTTCAAGACGGCCAAGCTCTTCGAGGCCAGTGCCCGGCTGGGGGCTGTGCTGGCCGGTGCCGATGCGGCGACGGAAGAGTCTTGCGCCGACTACGGCCGGTCATTGGGTACCGCTTTCCAGCTGGTCGATGACCTGCTCGACTACGACGGCGAGACTCACGAACTGGGTAAGAACGTCGGAGACGATCTGCGTGAGGGCAAGCCGACCTTGCCGCTCCTCGTCGCCATGGCGCGCAGCGGGCCTGCCGAGCGCAACATGATGCGTCACGCAATTGAGCACGGCGAAGTGGCGCGTTTGGCGGAGATCGTCACGGTCGTACGCCGCACTGGTGCGTTGGAGGCCGCCAGGCAGGTAGCGCGCGACGAGGCAGCAAAGGCACGAGCCTGCCTGCACTGCTTGCCCCCCTCGCCCCAGCGGGATGCTCTGCTAGAATTGTGCGCTCGGTCAGTCGATCGATCGTCTTGATGCGATCGACTGCACGAAGTGGTGCGACTCGTCGGTCCACCGCCCATCGGGGTGTAGCTTAGCCTGGTAGAGCGCTACGTTCGGGACGTAGAGGCCGGA
>JAZKIW010000099.1:0-22157 GCA_040384625.1 Pseudomonadota bacterium
GTTGCCAGGCGCCGTGCTTGAGGTTGGCGATGTACTGCGGCAGGCGCCGCATCGCGGCCATGATCAGGGCCCAGGTCAGCTCGGCCGGTGCGACCGGAGAGCCGACCCCTTCTGCCACCGCGATGCCCAGGCGCGTGCAGGCCTCGATGTCGATGTGCGGCCCGACGCGCCCGGTCTGCGCGATCAGGCGCAACTTGGGCAGCTTCTCCAACAACTGGCGTGGGAATGCGGTGCGCTCGCGGATCAGCACCAGGACCTCGGCGTCGCGCAATCGAATCGAGAGCTGCCCGATGCCCTTGACCGTGTTGGTGAAGACCTTGGCGTTGAGTTGCTCCAGCTTGGCCGCGCACTGCAACTTGCGCACGGCGTCCTGGTAATCGTCGAGGATGATGATGTTCATGGGTGGCGGGCACTGTCGCACGCGATTCTGCCTTGCGCGCTACGATCCTGTGGTTTCACCTGGAGACAAACATGTCCATCACGATGCACTCGGCCAGCGCGCCGGTCTTTATCCGCATGTTTTCGAACCTGCAGTTGTGGCTCGAAAAGGCGCAGGCGCATGCCGAAGCGCGCAAGTTCGATCCGAACAACTTCCTCGGTCTGCGCCTGGCGCCCGACATGCTGCCGCTGTTGCGCCAGGTACAAATTGCCAGCGACGCGGCCAAGGGCTGCATCGCGCGGCTGGCCGGCGTCGAGGTCCCCAAGTGGGACGACAACGAGGCCACGCTGGCCGACCTGCGCGCCCGGGCACAGAAGACCATCGACTACATCAATTCGTTCACTGCGGCGCAGATCGACGGCAGCGAGGAGCGGGAGATCACGATCCCGATGCGCAACCGCGACCCGCTGGTCTTCAACGGCGAGGGCTACCTGAAACACTTTGCGCTGCCCAACTTCTTCTTCCACACCACCACCGCCTATGCGCTACTGCGCCACGGTGGCGTGGAGATCGGCAAGACCGACTACCTGGGCGGCCGCTGATCGGCGGCTCAGCGCCGCTCGAACAGCGGGTTCAGTGCAGCGAGACGGCGTTGGGCCTCGGTCTGCGAGTGATGCAGAGACAGCACGCGAAAGACCTCGGGCCGCAGATGCCACAACTCCGCCAGCGAGCGGGTGTGCATCAGCAACTGGCGCAGTGCGCGTGTCTCGGGCGCTGGCAGGTCGGCCAGGCAGGCGACCAGGGCTGCATTGGCGGCGTGCGGGTCAACATCGCTGGCGCCGGATGTCACCCGCCAACCCAGGGCGCTCGAGAACTGACGCCACAGGCGGCCCCTGCGGGGTGGCGCCGGCCGCCGCTGGGCGGCCCCTATCGGCACCACAGGCAGCGTGGGCGACTCGAGCGCAGTGGAGTGCGAAGACATCCAGCCAGTGTGGACGCCGTGGCGACTCGGCAAAGCGTGAAATAGGACCGCAGTCGCGGCGCAGTTCCCGGCCCCGGGACGGCGCCGCACTGCGCGCCGACATCAGACGCTCCCGTACAGCGCCTTGCGCTGGGCTGTGTAGGCCCACCATGGTGCCGCGTCGGCACCGCGCATGAAGTCAGTGGCGGCCATGAAGGTGTCGAGCACGCAGGGATCTTGGCGCTGGCCGGTGGCGGCGCACAGCTGCTGGTAGAGCACGAAAGGGTCGCGCCCGCGCAACTCGCGCGGGCTGCGAATGCCAATCAGGCGCAGGTCGGCCGCCAGCGAGGGGCCGATGTTGGGCAACTGTTCGAGCGTCTGGCAGGCACCGGGGTGGGCGGCCTTAGGCTGTTTGATGCGTGTCGTGACCGTCATGCCGCGGCCCAGTGGCGCGCAAACACCGGCGCGATGCGGGGGTGCACTTCGATGCGTTTCAACGTGGCCAGGAAGTGCGGCCGCGCCTGCGTAAGATGAGCACGTGTCCCCGACCATTTCGAGACCACGGCAGCCAACAGGTCGGCGGCACCCGGCTGCGCACCGAACAGGAAGGGTTCGCCGCCGAACTGGTCGGCGAACGCCTCCCACGCGCGATGCAACTGGGCCCGTGCCGCGCGCCGCACGCGGGCGTTGCTGTCGTCGTCGGGTTCGGCGCACCAGCGCTCGGGGTAGTCGCTGATGCTGACCGCGGCGTAGCAGTTGGCGGCGATGAACACCAGTGCGCGCAAAGCCTGTGCACGTGCGGAGGCGTCGGCGGGCAGCAAGGCGCTCTGCGGGTGGTTCAGGCCGAGGTGTATCAGGATCGCCGCGCTCTCGCTGAGCACCGTGCCGTCGGGCAACAGCAAGGTCGGGATCTGGCCCAGCGGGTTGACCCTCTTCAAGGCTTCCAAACCTTCGCCTGGCTCCCACGTCGCGGCGCTGACAATGCGGTACGGTCTGCCGGCCCATTCGAGGGCGACCTCGATGGCAGCCGAGCCCGAGCCGGTGGACCCGTAAAGGACGTGCTCGCCCGGCCCGCGCTGGGCCGCCCCGAGCGGGCCAGCGGCCAGAGGGCCACGCAGTTGCCCCTGCGGGTCCGTGGGGGCAGCGAACGCAGTGCGCTTGGGGGCGATCACTTCACATCATCATGTTGTTGCGGATGAGGCCGACCGCCAGGCCTTCGAGTTCGAACTGGGTTTCGCCGGGCGAGACGACGATGGTCTCGAAATCGGGGTTCTCGGGAATCAGCTCGATGCCGTGGCGACCGCGCTTGAAGCGCTTGACCGTCACCTCGTCACCCAGGCGGGCCACGACGATCTGCCCGTTCTTCGCTTCCTTGGCTTTCTGCACCGCGAGCAGGTCGCCATCCATGATGCCGGCGTCGCGCATGCTCATGCCGCGCACCTTGAGCAGGTAGTCGGGCTTGCGCGCGAACATGCTGGCCTCGACGATGTAGGTCTGGTCGATGTGCTCCTGGGCCAGGATCGGGCTGCCGGCCGCGACGCGGCCGATCAAGGGCAGAGTGAGCTGGGCCAGGCTTGGCAGGGGCAGATTGAACTGACGACCACGCGCCTCGTTGAGCGCTCGCAGGGTGTCGGCACGCAGGCGGATGCCACGCGAAGTGCCACCCACCAGCTCGATCACGCCCTTGCGCGCCAGCGCCTGCAGGTGTTCCTCGGCCGCATTGGGGGAGCGGAAGCCGAGCTCGGCGGCGATCTCGGCGCGGGTGGGCGGGGCGCCGGTACGCTCGATGGCGCTCTGCACCAGTTCGAGGATCTGCTGCTGGCGGTCGGTAAGCTTGGGGCGTTCTTCGATCATGGGCGTCTCCAGGGAACCCTGGTGGTTTGTCCAGTGACTGTATTTTCATCCAGATGGCCCGCGAATGCAATCCAGAATCGTGATCCTCGGCACCGGCGGCACGATCGCCGGTACCGCCGCCAGCGCCACGGACGCCGTTGGCTATACCGCGGCGCAGATCGGTGTTGGCCAATTGGTGGCCGCCGTGCCGGAATTGGCCGCCGTGTCGATCGAATGCGAGCAGGTGGCCCAGCTCGACAGCAAGGACATGGACCACGCGACTTGGCAACACCTGACGTTGCGCTGCGCGCACCACCTGGCGCGCGACGAGGTCTCCGGTGTGGTGGTCACCCACGGCACCGATACGCTTGAGGAAACGGCGTATTTCCTGCACCGCGTGCTGGCGCCGGACAAGCCCCTGGTGCTGACGGCGGCGATGCGGCCCGCCACGTCACTGCAGGCCGACGGGCCGCAGAACCTGCTCGATGCGGTGACGGTGGCGCGCGGTGGCGCCGTTGTCGGCGTCAGTGTCGTGATGGCAGGCCGCGCGTGGGCTGGCGCCGAGGTGCGCAAGCAGCACAGCCACAGGCTCGACGCTTTCGATGCCGGTGACGCGGGCCCGCTGGCCTTGATCGAACATGGGCGGCTGAGCGTCTTGCGAGCGACTCAGCGCCACCACGGCCTCGGGCTGGGGGCCGTCATGCGCCACTCAGCAGCCTGGCCACGCGTCGAGATCGTGCTCAACCATGTCGGCGCGGATGGCTCGCTCGTTGACGCATTGGTCGCCCAGGGCATTGACGGCATCGTCACGGCCGGTACCGGCAACGGCACCCTCGGGACCCGGCTGGAGGCAGCTTTGCGCCGAGCGGTTGCTGCCGGTGTGTCGGTGCTGCGCGCGACGCGTTGTGCGGCTGGGCCGCTGCTCGGCGGCGATGCTGATGATCTGCCGGATGCGGGCGTGCTGACCGCCGTCCATGCCCGGATCGAATTGCTGCTGCGCTTGCTCGGGCAGCAGCCAGGGGGCGAATTCAGACCACCGTGATCGTCACGTCGATGTTGCCGCGGGTGGCGTTCGAATAGGGGCAGACCTGGTGCGCAGCGTCGACGAGCGCCTGCACTGCGGCCTTGTCCATGCCGGGGATCGATATCTCCATCGCCACGGCGATCGAGAATGCACCGGGCTTGCCGGCCATCGGGCCGATCGAGACCGCGGCCGTGTTCGACACCTGGGCCGGCAGGTGCATCTTCTGGCGCACCGCCACGGCCTTCATCGCGCCGATGAAGCAGGCCGAATAGCCGGACGCGAAGAGTTGCTCGGGGTTGGTGCCGGGGCCGCTGTCGCCGCCCAGCTCCTTCGGTGTCGACAGCTGAAGCTTGATCTTGCCGTCGGACGACTCGGTGTGGCCGGTGCGCCCGCCGGTGGAGGTGGCGTGTGCGGTGTAGAGGGCTTTTTCGATGGCCATGGTCAGGGTCTTTCGTGGGGTCGCCCGGCGTTCAGGCCGAGCGGGTTGTGGGATCGATCAGGTGGCTGCGCAAGGCCTTTAGGCGCGCCGTCAGCGCGGCCAGCTCGTCGAGTGCGCATCCGCTGGCGCAGGCCATCGCCGCAGGCACGCGCAACGCACGTGCCTTCAGCTTGCGGCCCGCGGGCGTGAGCAGGAGCCGAACGCGACGCTCGTCGGCACTGTCCCGCAGGCGCTGCATCAGGCCCGAGGCCTCGAGCCGCTTGAGCAGGGGCGTCAGGGTGCCCGAGTCGAGCGCCAGGCGCTCCCCGAGCTGGGACACCGTCTGGCCATCGGCCTCCCACAGCACGAGCATCACCAAATACTGCGGGTAGGTCAGGCCCAAGGGGTCGAGCAGCGGCTTGTAGAACTTGGTCATCGCCAGCGACGACGAGTAAAGGGCGAAGCACAACTGCTGGTCCAAGGCCAGCCAAGAAGGCGAACCTGCCTGGGCTGGAGCGGCAGAGGGTGAAGAGGGTGGGCCTGAAGGCATGCCATTAATGTAGCGAACAATTAAATTGCACACAATTTAAAAGGTCATCGACCGACCGCGTGCCGGCGCGCGGGACTCCCCATCGGGTGCTCGCAAGGGACCGCACA
The DNA here is from genome assembly GCA_040384625.1 of Pseudomonadota bacterium. GTDB lineage: Bacteria > Pseudomonadota > Gammaproteobacteria > Burkholderiales > Burkholderiaceae_C > CADEEN01. The sequence continues at coordinate 5,273 of JAZKIW010000099.1, forward strand.
ATCCCCCGCGCGCCATGCATCCTTCCGACGCCCGCCATGTCCTGCTGCTGCAAGCCGTCGAGACGACCGATGGCGGCGGTGACGTGCCTGCCTGGACGACGGCCGACGCAGACTGGGCCAGTGCGGCCGCGCGGCGCGAAGCGGGTGAGCAGGCCGCGTTGCCCGACTTCCTGGCGCGCCGCGCGCTCCTGGGTCTTCGCCGCCTGGCCGAACGCGACGCGTCGTGGCGCGGTGTGGTCGACGAACAGCCGGGCCATGCGGGGCTCTGGGCCGCGCTGCTGCTGGCGGTGGCTTACGGCATCGGCGTGGCGGGCGACGCGTTCACCGCGCTGCACCGCGTCGACCTGTTGCCCCAGACCCTGCTCACAGGGCTGTTGCTGGCATGGAACCTGACCGTCTACGCCGGCATCCTGTCGAGGACGTTGCGGCAGCGCGCTGCGGCCGGCGGCCCCGGCCCCCAGCGCCGATGGCTTCATCGCGTCGTCGCCCTCCAAGAAAGCTGGCGCCCGGCCTTGCGACCGCTGGCCGGCCACGCCGTTCAGGGGCGCTTCACCGTGCTGTGGGCGGCGCTGACGCGACGCCTGCAACAAGGTCGCGCGTTGGCCCTGCTGCACGCTGGCGCGGCCCTCCTGACGCTTGGCGTCGTGTCGTCGATGTACCTGCGCGGCCTGGTGTTCGACTACCGCGCCGGCTGGGACAGCACCTTCCTCGATGCGGCCCAGGTGAATGCGCTCTTGGCCGCCGTGTTGGGCCCGGCGTCGGCGCTCAGCGGCATCGGCCTGCCCGATGTGCAGACCCTGGCACGGCTGCGCTGGTCCGAAGGCGCAGGAGAGGGTGCCGCGCGCTGGATCCATCTCTACGCCTTGACCCTGCTTGGCGCCGTCGTGCTGCCGCGTCTGCTTCTCGCAGCGTGGCACACGCTGGGCGTCTGGCGTGCCGCGCAGCGGCTCGAGTTGCCCCTCGACGATCCATACTTCGTGCGCTTGCGACACGCGGCGCAAGCCAGGGCGCAGCCAGTGACGGTGCTGGCGTACAGCTACCAGCTCGGTGCGACGCAGCAGTCCGGGCTGGCGGCGGCCCTGGCCGACGTGCTCGGCGCCGACGTGCAGCTGCAACTGGTCGCTTCGCTCCCCTTGGGCGCTGAGGACGGATTGCCTCAGGGCCTGCCGAGCGACCTGGCCGACGCTGTCGTCGCGCTGTTCGCGCTCACGGCGACACCGGAACGCGAGACGCATGGCGCCTTCCTGCACGCGCTCGCGCGCCATTTGCCCGCGGGCAGCCGCTTGCACGTGCTGGTCGACGAGTCCGGCTATCGCAAGCGGGTCGGCGCCGCAGCGGACGCGCCGGCGCGCCTGGCGCAGCGGCGCGCAGCCTGGCAGCGCTTGCTGCACGACATGTCGCTGCCAGCACCGCACTTCGCTGACCTGACGGCGCACACGCCCGCCGCATGACATTGCCGCCGATCACGATCGCGTTAAGCCTGGTGTCGCACACCAATGTCGGCAAGACCACGCTCGCGCGAACCCTGCTTGGACGCGACATCGGGGAGGTGCGCGACGAGGCCCACGTGACCGAGCTGGCTGAGGCCCAGTTGCTGGTTGGGTCGTCTTCTGGCGACCAGTTGATGCTATGGGATACGCCGGGCTTCGGCGACAGCCTGCGCCTGGCCAGGCGGCTGGCCCAGGCCGGCAACCCGATCGGTTGGTTTCTGAGCGAGGTCTGGGATCGCTGGCGCGACCGCCCGTTCTGGTCCAGCCAGCGCGCGTTGCGCAATGTGCTCGACGAGGCCGACGTGGTGCTGTACTTGGTCAATGCGTCCGAAGCGCCCGAGGATGCGGGCTATCTGGATGCCGAGTTGAAGGTGCTCGCGCTGATCGGCAAGCCAGTGATCGCGCTGCTCAACCAGCTCGGCCCCGTTGCTGCCGCGACGGACACGGAAACGCAGCAGCTCGAGCGCTGGCGCGGGCGCCTGGTTGCGGCGCAAGGCGTGCGGGCGGTGCTGGCGTTGGATGCCTTCACGCACTGCTGGGTGCAGGAGGGCGCGCTCTGGCAGGCGGTGGCCGGCGTGCTGCCGGCGGACCGGCAGGCGGCATTCGAGCGCCTGCGCGAAGCCTGGTGCATGCGCCAGGTCACGACCTGGCGCATGGCGATGGCTGAAATGGCGCGCCGCCTGGCGCGTGCCGCGCTCGATGTCGAAGCGGTGCAGGCCGAAGGTTGGCGCGGCCCGCTGCGCAAGCTCGGGCAGACCTTGAGTCAGGCGCTGGGCCTGCGCGGTGATGCCGGCGAATCGCCACAACAGCGCGCGATGGCGGCGCTGGCCGAACGGCTCGACGACGACCTGCGCCAATCCATCGACCGCCTGATCGCGCTGCACGGCCTGGACGGCCGCGCCGGCAGCGAGGTGCTGGACAAGCTGGCGCGCCATTACGCGCTGCGCCAGCCGTTCGACGAGGGTCGGGCTGCGCTGTGGGGCGGCGTGGTGAGCGGGGCTCTGGCTGGGCTGAAGGCGGACATCGCCAGCGGTGGCCTCACCCTCGGCGGCGGCCTGCTCGCCGGCGGCGTGCTCGGCGCGCTGGCTGCCGCGGGCGCTGCTCGCGGCGTCAACCTGGTGCGCGGTCTCGATCGGCCTCGCGTGGCATGGGACGTCCAGGTGCTCGACACGCTGTTGGCCAGCGCGCTGCTCGGCTACCTGGCCGTCGCGCACCATGGCCGCGGGCGCGGCGCCTGGGTGCAGGAGGCACCGCCGCTGCGCTGGACCCAGGCAGTGGACGAGGTGTTGGCAGTGCGGCGCGCCGAGATCGCGGCGCTGTGGGCGCGGCGCGATGAGGTGTTGGCGTCCGTGCGTGGACCGTCGCACGACCCGGCACCTGGCGCCAACGCGAATCCGAACGCGGTTCTCTTGTCAGGCTTGCTGGTCCTGCTCGAATCCGCGGGTGCCGACCTGCTGGCGCGCTTGTATCCCGAGGCGCGAGCCATGCTGCCGGCCTGATGCGACGGCCTCAGGGCAGGCCCAGCTCGCGCGCCGTGGCGATGATCCGCTCGCGGCCTTCGACGAACTTTGGGTCTGCGTTGGCCACCTGCCAGCCCGCGGCGAGGCCGGCGGTGTCGTACGTCGGATGGCGGGCCTTGAACGCTGCGTAGGCGCGCTGTGCCTCGTCGGGCCGGCCATCGTGCTGCAGCGCGACGGCGACGAACAGGGCAAAGAACGGCAGGTTCGGACTCGCCGTCGCTGGCACCCGCGCACGTTCGGCGGCGGCCTTGTAGTTGCCGCGCATGAACTCGTTCATGCCGGCCAGTCCGTTCCAGATCGGAGTGCGCGACTCGTTCGGGCTGATGCGGATCGCGCGGTCGCAGGCGGGGATCGCCTCGTCGAAGCGGCCGAGCCGCAGCATCGATGAGCAACGGTGGTGATAGGAGGTCGGGTCGTTCGGAAAGTTGCGCACCAGGTCCTCGGCGACCGCGAGCTGCCCGGCCCAGTCGGAGTTGCTCAGCCGCACGCTCGCCCGCGAGACCAAAGTCAGGTGCGCCGTCGGATCGATCGCCTCGAGCCGGGCCAGCGCCTCCTGCGAGCGGCGCATCGAGCCGTCGCGGTCCTTCGTGAAGGCGAAGCTGACGTTCATGCTGTTGGTCAGGCTGACCCCGGCCAGCGCGCGCAACGACTGCGGGTCGCGCGCCAGCGCCTGCTCGAACAGCTGGCGCGATTGCTCGAAGCTGTCTGGCCCCAGGCTCTTCAGGAGCACCGACCAGCCACGCATCGCCAGGTCGTCGGCATGGGCCTGCGCCGCGTCGAGCCGTGTGCCGTTGCGTGTGACGACGTCGCCAATCTCGATGTTCAGCGCCTTGGCGATGCCGCCTGCGATGTCCCCCACCGAACCGGGCAACCCGTTGCGCTCGACGTCGAAGGATTGTGCCCATTGCACCTGGCCGGTGGTCGTGTCGACCAGTTCGACGTCGATGCGCACACGCTCGCCTTCGCGACGAACGCGGCCGATCAGCAAATGGGCCACGCCCACTTCGCGCCCCACGGCACGTGGGTCCGCACCCTTGCCCTTGTAGGCTTGCATCGTGCCGCGGCCGACCAAGGTGAGCCCGGAACGCCAGCGCGCCACCATGGTGTTCAGGTCGCCGGTGATGGCATCGACGAACCAGGCGTCGGTGGCGGCCGGGTCGTCGGACTCGAACGGCAGGATCGCCAGTGAACGCGGCGACAGCGGCGCTTCGCGCGGCAGCAGCGTGACAGCGAGCACCAGCGCCAAGGCGAGCAGGGCAGCCGCGGCAGCCCAGGCGCGGCGGCGGCGCGCCTGGCCGGACCTGGCCGGCGCCAGGGGGGAAGCTTCGGTCTGCATCGCACGGGGTGAGACGGTGGTCGGCGTCACGACGGGCGACGTGCCCGCTTCGCCGGTCGGCATCAGGCTCAAGAGGTAGCCGCGCCGAGGGACCGTGCGCAGCAGTTCGTGGCCAGTGGCGCCAAGCAGGCGGCGGATGTCGCCGATCGCCTGCACCAGCGAGTCTTCGGTGACGATCACCTCGCCCCAGACGCGCCGCAACAACTCGTCCTTGCCGACCACTTGCCCGGCGCGCTCACCCAGCACCAGCAGCACCTTGAGCGCCTGCGCACGCAAGTCGGCCGGGCGGCCGAGCGCATCGAGCAGCTCCCCTTGCGCCAGGTCAAGCATGAAGTCGCCCAGCGCCAGCCGCTGGGCGGCGACAAGTCCGGGGGCAGATTCGCGCAGCATGGCGGGTCCTTGCCACTGTACGCCTGTCGGATCGGCGATCTTTCGGCGCGCTTTCGGTCTTCGTTCGGGACTTCGCGTGGGCCCTCGCCGATGCTTGACCGCAACGGCGGCCGGTGGTCGGTCGCCGAATCCCGGAGAGGAAAGTCGACATGTCCACTCGAGTGTTCCTGAGCCTGGCCTTGGCCACCGTCACCGTCGCCGCGACGGCGCAGGCGCCGGCACAGACGATGCAGCGCTACCTGGTCGAGCGCGAGATTCCCGGCGCCAGCAAGATGAGCATGGAAGAGCTGCGCGGCGGCGCCGCCAAGTCGAACGCGGTCCTGCGCGAACCCGGGCCTGACATCCAGTGGGTGCACAGCTACGTTGCCGGCGACAAGGTGTATTGCGTTTACCAGGCACCGAGCGAGACGCTGATCCGTGAACACGCGGCCAAGTCGGGTTTCCCGGCCAACCGGATCACGCCCATCGCCAGCGTGATCGATCCCACCATCGCCACGCGGCCGCGCTGACATGGCGACCTTGCACCACACGCTGCTCACCGCCTTGGGCCTGGCCATGCTGCTGATGGCCGGGTTGGCGCGCGCCGACGAGGCCGCGGTGCGCATTGCCAGCCAGGCACTGGTCGAAGCCTGGAACCGCCACGACATGAGGGCCTGGAGCGCCCACCTCGCCGAGGACACCTGGTACACCGAGACCAATGACTTCTACGAAAGATTCAAGGGTCGCGACAAGGCTGTCAGCGCGTTCTCTTATAGCGTCGAGAACAGCGACCTGCAGTGGGACATCGTGCGCATGAAGACGCGGCCCGACGGCGTGGTCAGCGTCGTGTTGTCTCAGCGGATGTCAATGCTGCCGAAGGTCGATGGCAAGTACAAATCGGTCTTCACAAGCGACCCGGCCCTCGCACGCTGGCGGCGCGACACCGATGGCCGCTGGCGCGTGGTGTTCTTCACCTCCGACAAGGGCTGGGCACTGGCCGAGATCAAGAAGGACGACGAGGGACGCGTCGCCGCGGTCGCGCTGGCGCCAGCCGCCAGCGCCACAGCCCCGCGCGCGGCGCAGGCGGGCGGCGAGCCGCCGCAGTACACCGCGTTCTGGGGCCGCTGGGCTCAGGGCTGCAACTACTGCCATGGTCGCCCGCCCGTCTTGCCCTCGTCCGAGGTCAAGAGCCGCATCGTTGCGGTCGGCGCGGCCACCGCCGACGGCGCCGGGATGCGGGCCGCGATGCAGCGCAAGGAGCTCGGCGGAACGATGGACCATATCGTCGCCGACCCGGCGCTCACCGATGCCGATCTGGAGGCCGTGCGCCGCTACCTGGTGGACGTGCGCGACGGCGCCTTGCCTGAACTGCTGGTCTTCGACGCCCCAGGTGCCACGCGCGAGCTGCAATTCCGCAATGAGCGCTCGTCGCGCGACGCGCCGGTGAAGATCGCGCTGCTTCGAGTGTCCGGGCCCTTCGCCGTCGACGCCCCGCGCAGCAGCTGCCGCAGCGGCGGCAGGCTGGCCGGCCAGTCGACGTGCCGGCTGGTGCTGCGTGCCGCAGCGGGTGCCGCGCCGGGCTCGACCGGCGCGGTCGAGCTGCAATTCGCACCCACGACCGGCCTCGCACCGCGCCCGCGCCGCACCATGCTGCGGCTCGGTGCCTGACAAGGGACGCAACAGGCGCGATCGTCGGGCATACAGCGCGCCACCAGCGGGCGCGCCCCTCAGCGCGTTGCCGTCGCCTGGCTCTCGAGTTGTTGCTGCAACGCGAGCCAGCGCTCTTCGAGCATCGCCACTTCGGCGGCGATGTGCGCCAGCTGCCGGCCCGCGTCGACGATCGCGCCGGACATGAGCGCGCCGCCGGCCAGTGCGCCCTCGTGTTCGCTGCGCTCGGCCGCCAGCCGCAGCAGGCGCTGATCGATCTGCGCCAGCTCGTTGCGCAAGGGCCGTGTCTGGTCGGCCAGCCTCGAGCGTGCCTGCCCCTTGGCTTTCCGATCGTCGCGTGAGTTGCCTGCGGGTGGCGCCGCGGCCGCCTTTGCGCCTGGCTTGACGCCAGGCCTTTCGGTTGCCGGCACGACCGCCGACGGCGCCGCGATGGCGCCCGGCACCGGCGGTGCCGGCTGGCCGCGGGCGTTCGCGCGCGAGACTTCGAGCAGCCACTTCTGATAGTCGTCGAGATCGCCGTCGAAGGGCAGCACGCCACCGCGCGTGACGAGCCAGAATTCGTCGCAGACCTCGCGCAGCATCGCGCGGTCGTGACTGACCAGCATCACCGTGCCCTCGAATTCGTTCAGGGCCATCGACAGCGCCTCCCGGGTCGTCAAGTCGAGGTGGTTCGTCGGCTCGTCGAGCAGGAGCAGGTTGGGGCGCTGCCAGACGATGCCGGCCAGCACCAGTCGCGCGCGCTCGCCGCCCGACAGCGTGCCCACCGTCTGGTGGACCATGTCGCCCGCGAAGTTGAACTGGCCGAGGAAGTTGCGCAGGCCCTGTTCGCGGCCGTCCTGGCCGGCCACGTTCAACTCGCGCGCCAGCCGCGTCATGCGCTGCAGCGGCGTGTCGTCCTCGTGCAGCAGGTCCATCTCCTGCTGCGCGAAGTAGCCGATCGCAAGGCCCTTGCCTTCGGTCATCGTGCCGGCGAGCGGTGCCAGCGCACGGGCGATGGTCTTGACCAGGGTCGACTTGCCCTGGCCGTTGGCGCCCAGGATGCCGATGCGCTGGCCGGCCATCACGGTGCGATTGACGTCTCGCACGATCGCGGTCTGACCGTAGCCACAGATCAGATCGCGCATCGCGAGCATCGGGTTGGGCAGGTTCTGCGGCTCGCGGAACTCGAACGCGAAATCGCTCGCCGTCAACACCGGGGCGATGCGCTCCATGCGCGCCAGCGCCTTGACCCGACTCTGCGCCTGCTTGGCCTTGCTGGCTTTCGCCTTGAATCGATCGATGAAGCGTTGCAGGTGCGCGATGCGTTCCTGCTGCTTGCCGAAGGCCGCCTGTTGCTGGCTCATCCGCTCGGCGCGCATCTCCTCGAAGCCCGAATAGTTGGCGCCGTAGCGCGTGACCTCGCCGTCGTCGACGTGCAGGGTCACGCGTGTCACTGCGTCGAGGAATTCGCGGTCGTGGCTGATGATGACGAGGGTGCCGGCGAAGCGCTGCAGCCAGGCTTCGAGCCAGACCAGGGCGTCCAGATCCAGGTGATTCGTCGGTTCGTCGAGCAGGAGGAGGTCGGCAGGGCACATCAGCGCACGCGCCAGCTGCAGGCGCATGCGCCAGCCCCCGGAGAAGCTGTTCACCGGCGCGTCGAGTTGCTCGCTGCGAAAACCCAGACCGAGCAGCATCGACTGCGCGCGGGCGCGGGCGTCGAAGCCGCCGGCTTCCTCGATGGCCATGTGTGCGTCGGCCATCGCGTGGCCGTCGTGCGCGGCCTCGGCGGACGCCAGCGCGGCCCAGGCCGCCACCAGCGGCAGGTCGCCATCGAGCACGTAATCCGAGGCGCCCTGGCCGGTCTCGGGCATCTGCTGCGCCACTTCGCCCAGGCGCCAGCGCGGCGGCATCTCGACATCGCCGGTGTCGGCGTGCAGACGGTTCGCCAGCAGCGCGAACAGGCTCGACTTGCCGGCGCCGTTGCGGCCGACCAGGCCGGCCTTCTCGCCCGGGTTCAACGTGAAGGTCGCGCCCTGCAGCACGACCTTGGCGCCGCGGCGCAGCGTGACGTTGCGGACGGTGATCATGTCGTGAGCGCCTCGCGGGTGATCAGCAGCACCTGGTCGTCGCCAGCGCTGGTCGGCAGCCAGACGGCGTCCAGGGCGGGGAAGGCGGCCTCGAAGTGGCTGCGCTCGTGGCCGATCTCGAGCACCAGCACCGCCTCGTCGGTCATCCATTGGGCGGCGCCGGCCAGCAACGGACGGATGAAGTCCATGCCGTCGCTGCCGCCGGCCAGGGCGAGGGCGGGTTCGCTGCGGTACTCGGCGGGCAGGGCGGTCATCGATGAAGTGTTCACGTAGGGCGGGTTGCAAAGAATGAGGTCATAGCGCCGGCCGGCCACGGCGGCCAGGCCGTCGCCCTGTTGCAGCGTGATGCGGTCGGCGAGGGCGTGGCGGTCGATGTTGATGCGCGCCACGGCCAGCGCGTCGTCGCTCAGGTCGGTGGCGTCGACGCTCACCGCTGGCCAGGTCAGCGCGGCGAGCACAGCGAGGCTGCCGTTGCCGGTGCACAGATCGAGCACGCTGCGGGTGTCTGTCGGCAGCCAGGCCTCGAGCGTGCCATCGCCGATCACTTCGGCGATCAGCGAGCGCGGGACGATCGCGCGTTCGTCGACATAGAAGGGCAGGCCCTGCAGCCAGGCCTCGCCGGTCAGGTAGGCAGCGGGTTGGCGGGTGGCGATGCGACGCTCGACCAGGGCTTCGATGGCGCCGGTCTCGTGGGCATCGAGTTCGCGCTCGGCTGCGCTGTCCAGATCGTCCAGCGGCAGGCCGAGCCGCCACAGCACCAGCCAGGCCGCCTCGTCGAACGCGTTGGTCGTGCCATGCCCAAACGAAACGCCCGCCTGGGTGAGGCGGGCGCTCTGGCGCTCGATCATCTCTATCAATGTCACGTCAGTGCACGCCGGGCCGCCCCAAGGGCACTGGGCCCTCAGGGCCACGAAGGGGCCCCTTTGTGGCCCTGTGGGCCGCGAACCAAGTGGGCTTGGGGGTCATGAAAGCAAGCGTTCAAGGACGCCTCGGTAAATGTTGGACAGGCGGTCAATGTCGACCGCCTCCACATGTTCGTCGATCTTGTGGATGCTCGCGTTGCGCGGCCCCAGTTCGATCACCTGGGGGCAGATTGTCGCAATGAAGCGGCCGTCCGAGGTGCCGCCCGTCGTCGACAGCAGCGGGCGGTGGCCGCATTCGGCCTCGATGGCGGCACTCACGGCCTCGGTGAGCGTGCCTGGCGTCGTCAGGAAGGGCTGGCCGCCGAGCGTCCATGTCAACTCGTGATCGACACCGTGGCGCTCGAGCAAGACCCGGACCCGCGCCTTCAGATCGTCGGCCGTGCTTTCGGTCGAGAATCGGAAATTGAAGTCGACGAGCGCCTCGCCCGGGATCACGTTGCCGACGCCGGTGCCGGCATGGATGTTCGAGACCTGGAACGTGGTCGGAGGAAAGTGGTCGTTGCCCCGGTCCCACTCGGTGGCCGCCAGCTCAGCCAGCGCCGGCGCAAACGCGTGGATCGGGTTGCGCGCCAGCTGCGGGTAGGCCACGTGCCCCTGCACTCCGATCACGCGCAGCTTGCCCGAGAGCGTGCCGCGGCGACCGTTCTTGATCATGTCGCCGAGCTTGTCGACCGAGGTCGGTTCGCCGACGATGCACATGTCGAGCACTTCGCCGCGTGCCTTCAGCAATTCGACTAGGCGCACCGTGCCGTCGACCGACGGGCCCTCCTCGTCGCTGGTGATCAGCAGGGCGATGGCGCCGCCGTGGTCGGGCCTGGCGCGCACGAAGGCTTCGACCGCGACAGTAAACGCCGCGATCGATGACTTCATGTCGGCCGCGCCACGGCCGTACAGCAGGCCGCCACGGTGGCTGGGCACGAAGGGGTCACTCGTCCACTGCGCCAGCGGTCCGGTCGGCACGACGTCGGTGTGGCCTGCGAACGCCAGGGTCGGTCCGGGACCGGCGCCGCGACGGATGGCCAGCAGGTTCGTTACGCGAAAGGCTTCCGGTCCGAAGACATGGGTTTCGCATGAAAACCCGAGTGGGGTGAGGCGCGCGCTCAGCAAGGCCTGGCAACCCGCATCCTCGGGCGTCACCGACCGCCGGGCGATCAGCGCCTCGGCCAATTGCAACGCCGAGGTCATCAGGCCCTTTTCTTGCCGAAGCCGGTGATCGGTTTCGTCTCCTCGGGGCGCACGTCGAGAATGATCTCGGTGAACAGCGAGGGGTCCGGTTCGTCCGGCTTGGGCGGCTGGCGCGACAGTGGCGCGCTCTCGTTCTGCAGGCGCCACAGCAGGTTGGTCGGCGAGTCGGAAAAGGCCAGGCCCTCTTCGCGCGTGATGACGCCGTCGGTGATCATCTTGGCCAGGTCGGCCTCGAAGGTCTGCGAGCCTTCGGCCAGCGACTTCTCCATCGCTTCCTTGACGCCGCTGATGTCGCCCTGTTCGATCAGTTCGGCGATCAGCTTGGTATTGAGCAGCACCTCTGCGGCAGGGGTCCGTCCGCCGGCCTGCGCCCGCACCAGGCGCTGGCAGACGATGGCGCGCAGGCCCGAGGCCAGATCGGCCAGCAGAGCCGGGCGCGCCTCGGGTGTGTAGAAGGACAGGATGCGACCTAGCGCGTGATAGCTGTTGTTGGCGTGCATGGTGGCCAGCACCAGGTGACCCGAGAGCGAATAGGAGATCGCCGAGGTCATCGTCTCGCGGTCGCGGATCTCGCCGATCAGGATCACGTCGGGGGCCTGGCGCAGCGCGTTCTTCAGCGCGATCTGCAGGCTGTTGGTGTCGCGCCCGACCTCGCGTTGGTTGACCACAGACTTCTTGTTCGTGAACAGGAACTCGATCGGATCTTCGATGGTCAGGATGTGCCCCGTCATCGCCTGGTTGCGCTGCTCAAGCATCGCGGCCAGGGTTGTGCTCTTGCCGGTGCCGGTGGCGCCGACCATCAGGATCAGGCCGCGCTTCTCGAGCACCAGTTCACCCAGGATCTCGGGCACGTGCAGCGATTCGAGGGTCGGGATGACGAAGGGGATGCAGCGGAACACCGCAGCGATCGAGCCGCGCTGGCGAAACGCCGACAGACGGAAGCTGCCGACCTTGGTGATGCCGATGCCGACATTCAACTCCCCGGTGTCGTCGAGCTCCTCGAGCTGTTGCGGCGTCAGCAGCTCGGCCAGCAACTGGCGCGGCTGGGCATGCGACAGCGGCTGGTCCGACAGCTGCATGATCTGGCCGTTGATCTTGATCAGGATCGGCGTGTTGGCCGAGAGATAGACGTCGGAGGCGCTCTTCTCCGCCATCAGGCGCAGCACGCGCTCCATGTTGCCGCCGCCATTGCCGCCACCGCTCGCCATTGCGCTCATGCCTTGCTGCTCCTCGGTCGCGCCACGGCCTCAGGCGCGTAGCAGTTCGTTGATGCTCGTCTTGGCGCGCGTGCCCGCGTCGACCTTCTTGACGATCACGGCACAGTACAACGAGTACTTGCCATCGGGACTGGGCAAATTACCGGAAACCACGACCGATCCGGCCGGGATGCGGCCATAGCTCACTTCACCGGTGGCGCGGTCGTAGATCTTGGTGCTCTGACCGATGTAGACGCCCATCGAGATGACCGAGTTTTCCTCGACGATCACGCCTTCGACGACCTCGCTGCGCGCGCCGACGAAGCAGTTGTCCTCGATGATCGTCGGGCCGGCCTGCACCGGCTCCAGCACGCCGCCGATGCCCACGCCGCCCGACAGGTGCACGTTCTTGCCAATCTGCGCGCAGGAGCCGACGGTGGCCCAGGTGTCGACCATCGTGCCTTCGTCGACGTAGGCGCCGATGTTGACGTAGCTCGGCATCAGCACCACGTTCTTGGCCAGGTAGCTGCCGCGCCGCGCCACGGCCGGCGGCACCACGCGCACGCCGGTGGCGCGCATCGCCGCCTCGTCGAGGTGGGCGAACTTGGTGTCGACCTTGTCGAAGAAGCCGAGGTCGCCGGCCCGCATGACCTTGTTGTCGTTCAGGCGAAAGCTCAGCAGCACCGCCTTCTTGACCCATTGGTTCACCGTCCACTGGCCCACGCCCTGGCGCTCGGCGACGCGGATGCGGCCCTTGTTCAGGTCGGCGATGACGTGCTCGACAGCCTCGCGCAGTTCCGGCGAGTTGACTGCATTGAGCGTCGCGCGCGACTCCCACGCCAGGTCGATGATCGATTGCAGTTGCTGGGTCATAGGAGGCTGTTCGAGTAGGAAACGATGCGCTCGGCGGCCTCGACGCACTCTTCGACGCCGGCCACCAGCGCCATGCGGACGCGGCCGCTGCCAGGATTGATGCCCAGCGCTTCGCGCGCGAGCAGGCTGCCGGGCAGCACCGCGACATTGTATTGAGCGAGCAGGCCTCGGGCGAAAGCGATGTCGTCACCGCCGGGCACGGCGGCCCACAGGTAGAAACCGGCGTCGGGCAGAGCCACGTCGAGCACCCCGGCCAGCATCGGCGTAACTTGGGCGAACTTGGCGCGGTACAGCGCACGGTTGGCGACCACATGGGCCTCGTCGTTCCAGGCCGCGACACTGGCGGCCTGCACCACCGGGCTCATCGCCCCGCCGTGGTAGGTGCGATACAGCAGGAACTGCTTCAGGATCGCGGCGTCGCCGGCCACGAAGCCCGAACGCATGCCAGGCACGTTGCTGCGTTTGGACAGACTGCTGAAGACGACCAGGCGTCGCAGGTCGTCGCGCCCCAGCACCTTGGCGGCTTGCAGCGCGCCGAGCGGAGCCTCGTCGCGGAAGTAGATCTCGCTGTAGCACTCGTCGCTGGCGATCACGCAGCCGTGCCGGTCCGACAACTCGAACAGCGATCGCCACTCGTCCAGCGGCATCACTGCGCCGGTCGGGTTGCCCGGCGAGCAGACGTAGAGCAGCTGGGTACGGGCCCAGGTGGCGCTGTCGATCTGCGACCAGTCGGCGGCAAAGTTGCGCGCCGGGTCGCTGTTGGCATAGGCCGGCTGCGCACCCGCCAGCAGGGTTGCGCCTTCGTAGATCTGGTAGAACGGGTTCGGACAGACCACGGTCGCGCCCGGGCGGGTGGGGTCGACGACGGTTTGCGCTAGCGCGAACAGCGCCTCGCGCGTGCCGTTCACCGGCAGCACCTGGGTCGCGGCATCGAGCGTGACACCGTAGCGCCGCTCGATCCAGCCGGTGATGGCTTCGCGCAGGCGTGGCTCGCCGGCGGTGGCCGGGTAGCTCGACAGGCCCTTCAGGGCCGCCACCAGGGCTTGTTCGATGAACGCCGGCGTGGCGTGGCGCGGCTCACCGATGCCCAGGCTAATCGGTCGGTGGGCCGGCGACGGCCGGATGTCCGCGGTCAGTGCACGCAGGCGCTCGAACGGGTAAGGGTGCAGGCGCGCCAGCAGCGGATTCATGCAGACGATGATAGGCGTACAACTCACCCATGCCCGTCCAGTCCTTGCCTGCCATCCTGGCCGCCTGCTTCGCCGTCCTGGCGGCCGGATACCTGGCCCTGCTCGGCCTGGTCTGGTGGAGCCAGGAGCGGCTGATCTTCGCTCCGGTGCCACTGCCCGCAGGCTTTCAATTCGTGCCCGAGGCCGACGTGCACGAGAGCTGGGTCGACGTGCCCGGCGCACGACTGCATGCGCTGCACCTGCGCCTGCCTCGGCCCGACGGCGTGGTCTTCTTCCTGCACGGCAACGCCGGCAATCTGCAGTCCTGGTTCGTCGATACCGCGTTCTATCGCCAGGCCAATGTTGACCTGTTCATGATCGACTACCGCGGCTACGGCAAGAGCAGCGGCCGCATCGAGAGCCAGGCTCAACTCGAGGCCGACGTGCGCGCTGCCTGGGCCCGTGTCGCACCGCACTACACGGGGCAACGGCGGGTCATCGTGGGCCGTTCGCTCGGCACCGCGCTGGCTGCGTCGCTGGCGGCCGACGTCCAGCCCGAACTCACGGTCCTGGTGTCGCCTTACGAGAGCATGGCCGCGCTCGCTGCTGAGCACTACCCATGGGTGCCGGCGCGCCTGCTGCGCTACCCCCTGCGAACCGATCTGGCGCTGCCGCGCATCCGCACCCCGGTCTGGATCGCCCACGGCGCCGCGGACGACCTGATCTCGGTGCGCCACGCCGAGGGCCTGGCGCGGCGCTCGCCGCAGGCGCAGCTGCTGGTCGTGCCCGGCGCCGGGCACAGCGACATCCAGGAGTTCGAGGCCTACAGCAACGGCCTGCGGGAGCTGCTGCGCCGCTGAAGTGCTGCGCTCACGGGACGCCACAGAAGCGGTCGCGCGCGGCGGGCGCTGCGCGCAGGTGCTGCGCGAAGTAGTGCGCCAACATGCCGCGCGCTGCGCGCTGCGAAGTCTCGGGCAGGAGCGGCCCCAGATCGGCGATCCAGCCCGCGCTGCACTCGGCCAGCGGCTGCTCGCTGGCGGCACAGTCGAGCAGGCGGTCGAGCGCTGTGCGGTAGCGGCGGAAGTCATCGCGGCTCATCACCGGGCCGTGGCCCGGCACCAGGCGTTGGAAGGGCAGGGCTTCGATGCGGCCCATGGACTCGCGCCAGCCGGGCGTGCAGGCGGTGTCGAGAAAGGGCACCGGCAGGGTCACGAAGTCGCCCACCGCCAAGGTACCGCTGGCGCGGTCGAGCACCCAGACGTCGCCGCCGCTGACGGCGCCTCCCTCAACGCCGAGGCGCAGGTCGCGCCCGCCGATGCGGGCGTCGTGCGCGGGTCCGTCGAGATGGCGGTCCGGCGCCAGCGCACTGCGCTGGTCGAGCAGGGCCAGGTCGATCTCGACCATGCGTCGCGTCGGCGCATCGGTGCCCTTGTCGGCGAGCATGGCCTGCAGGTCGACGATGGAGCGCGCCATCGTCGTTGCCAGCGCGCGGTCGATCGCGACGCTCGCATAGGCCCGAAGCTGCGGGAAGGCCTGGCGCAGGCGCGCGTTGCCGCCCAGGTGGTCGAGGTGCCAGTGGCTGTTGATCACGGCCACGATGGGCCGGTCCTGGCGCCGGGCCCACTCGATCAGAGCCGCGCTGTGTTCGACATGGCGGCCGCTGTCGACGACGACGATGCCGTCGCGGCCTTCGAGCAGCAGGCTGTTGCCGTCGGGCTGGCGTTCACGCTCGAATCGACCCGGCAGGAAGTGCACACCGTCGGCCAGCGTGACGATGTCGGCCAGCCGCGAGGGCGGCGCGTCGGGCGGGGCCACGCACGCGCCAAGCAGGGCGCAGAGCAACAGGGTCCACCGCACAGCGCGCATCGCAGCACCTCCATCCAGACCGCGATCGTGCCGCCATCGGCCTCGTGATGCCGCTCGCGTGCGACGAACGCCGGTTTGGCGGGGGCCGCCGACGGGCCGGCGCGCTACAGCCGTCCGACGCAGCCCGCCGCACCGCAGCGGCAAGCCAGGCGCCCCTGGTGATGGGTTTCACCGTAGTCGACCGTGATCTCATCGCCGGGGGCGATCGCCTGCAGCGCATAGAACTCGACCCGGCCCTGGCGAATGCACAGGCGCGCGTTGGGCCGGCAACTGTGGTTGGTGTAGCGCATCGGGTCGGCCGATCGAGAGAAGTCGATCGCCTTCTTCGCCGAAACCTCGACGATCATGATGCGTTCGTGCCGTGTGGCGCGGATCCGCGCGTCGGCCACGCTGAGCGACTCGCCGCGGATCTCGCCGATCTTCAACCGCGCTGCAATCGCCTCGACAGCGAACGCGCCCTGGCCGTCGATGCGGCTCGGCGCCACGGCCACGGCGAACTTCTGGTACGCCGGGCGCGCCGACGCCTCAGGCATCGATGCCGGGGGCCGGCAACTCGATGCGCGGCGCCGGCTTCCAGCCCTTCTTGCAGTACTCGGCCACCACGTCGGTGTAGATCCCGCCGCGCACATTCCAGTCGGCGCTGATGCGCGCGAAGCGGGGCTTCGTCGCCTTGACGATGTCGTCGAGGATGGTGTTGGTGACCTTCTCGTGGAACGCGCCTTCGTTGCGGTAGCTCCAGAAGTACATCTTCAGGCTCTTCAGCTCGATGCACAGCTTGTCGCAGACCATCTCGATGCGAAAGCGCGCGAAGTCCGGCTGGCCGGTCAACGGGCACAGGCAGGTGAACTCGTCGATCGCGAAACGGATCGAGTAATCGCGCTCTGGCGCCGGGTTCGGAAAGACGTGCAGTTCCTTGCTCGGCGCACTGGGCGGGCTGGCCGGAACGGGGCGTTGCTTGGGCATGGACGGGGCTCGGATCGGCAAGGCCGCGATGCTATCATCCGAGCCACTCGCAGGCCCCAATGCCAGCGAGTTTTTCCTTACGAATCAATCACTTGGCAACGGCGACGGTCCACGTCGCCGTTGCCCTTTGCGGCCCGCCCATGCGCCTGAATTCGATCAAACTGTCGGGCTTCAAGTCCTTCGCCGAACCCACCACCTTCCAGCTTCCGGGCCAGCTCGTCGGCGTGGTCGGGCCGAACGGTTGCGGCAAGTCCAACATCA
>JAZKIW010000100.1:0-7258 GCA_040384625.1 Pseudomonadota bacterium
TGAAACTTGCCGCTGGCCGTTGTCTGTCCGGCCATTTGTGTCAACGTGATCGGCACCACAAGATCACGGCTGATCGACTTGATTGACAGCTTGCCGCTGACGTTGAATTTGCCTGCACCGGCGGAGGTGATGGCCGTCGACTGGAACGTGGCTTGCGGAAACCTCTTGGTGCTGAACCACTCGGGTTTGGCAAGCTCCGCCTCGGTGTCCGCCGCCCCCAAGGATGCACTGGCCAAGTCGATCGTCAGGATGACCGTCGAGGCCGCAGGACTCTTCGGATCGAATGCGATTTGCGCCTCGAACTTGCGGAACTTCCCTTCCACCGGCACGCCCATCTGTTTGCTGGTGAATGCAATCTCACTCTGCGCAGAGACAACTCTCTGGTCGGCGCGCACCGGCAGCAGCCCACTTGTGAACAGCACGGAAGCGAGGATGGTGGACAGGACTTTCATTCGAGCGTCGGCGCCTGGCAGGCTGACACTCATGCCGTCCCGCCCTTGCGCCTGTGTGGCTACTGGGTATTGCAAGCCTAAGCAGCCCGAATCCATCTGGGAAATACCGTTTGCGGATGGGTGCTCATATCTGTTTGATATCGGCCGCGATGTGCAGGCGACTTGCGTGTCAAGCCGGATCTGGGTAGAGCCCGTGCACACGGCCGAAGAGGCGCGTGAGGCCAAAGAGCGCATCCACGTGCGGCGTGGCCACGCCGACGCGTTGGCCGATCTCTTGCACCGCGCCGACGATCGCGTCGAGCTCAATCACGCGGCCGGCCTCAACATCTTGCAGCATGGACGTCTTGAAAGCGCCCAACTTGGCGGTGATCAAGTGGCGGTCTTCGGCAGACTGGACAATGTTGCAGCCAATGCGCGCACCGACCGCGGCGGCTTCGGCCATTGCCGCCGAGCAGAAGGCCCGCACCAGTGGGTCGGCCAGCACGCGGTCAGCGGTGGCGCCGGTGATCGCAGTCACCGGGTTCATTGTCATGTTGCCCCACAACTTGTACCAGATGTCCTGGCGCACGTCGGCTGACAGGCCGGCCTCGAAACCGGCACTCGCCAGCAAGTCGACCACCTGTTGCGCGCGTCCGGACTTGCCGCCGGCGGCTTCACCGACGATCAAGCCCTGGCCCATCTTGTGCTGCACCAGGCCCGGCTCGATGGTGGCAGCACTGGCGTGCACCACACAGCCCAACACCTGCTCAAGCCGGATCGCCGTGCCGATGACCCCACCTGGATCCACACTGTGCAGTGCACCTCGAAAGCCCGGCACGCCGTCGCAGAACCACCAGGGGACCCCATTCATTGCCGGCATCACCATCGTGTGTGGCCCCAGCAGCGGCGCGATGTCCCTGGCCACTTGAGTGAGCGCTGGCCCTTTGACCGCGATGACCACCAAGTCCTGAACGCCCACCTCGGCCGCGTGTTCAATGGCCCGCGCCGGGGACTGCACGAGCCCGGCAGGGGTGTTCATGCGCCAGCCGTGCTGCCGTAGCGCGGCCAGTGTCGCTCCGCGCGCCAGCGTGCTGACCTCGGCCTGCCCCGCTACCGCCAGCCGGGTACCGATGAAGCCACCGATGGCGCCGGCTCCGACAACGCAAACCTTGGTCATGATGCGTCCCTCGCCCGACTCAGGTTGTCCTTCAATCGATCAGGCACGCGTTCGTCGAAGCCCAGCGCAACCCGGCGCACCTCGGCGCTGTCCGTAGGTTGATGACCCACGCCCAGCGTCGAGGCGCGCGGCGCTGGGACGGCCACCACGGTGCCGGCGAGGCGGCCAATGTCGGTGATCTCGCACTCTACCGTCTGCCCTGGGTCGACACTGCGAGAGTGGCAAGGCGTGCCCATCAGGATCACGTCCCCCGCCAGCAGCGTGATGTGGCGGGTGATGTCGGCGATAACGTAGTGCGGGCCCCAGATCGTCTCATCGCCAATGTGAGCCTCTTGGACCACCAGCCCGTTGACGTACGTGCGTAGCGTCTGCTCGAACACGTTCACACCGCGGACGATGCCTGGGCCAATGGGGAGCAAGGTGTCGGCGCCCTTGACGCGCAGCATCGAGCCTTGGTCGGTGTCGCGGAAGTCCTGCAGGCCCATGTCCAGCGCGGGACAGAAACCCTCGATGTAGTCCCAGGCCTCGTCGGGCGTGACGTTGCGGCAGGTCTTGGCGATCACCACCGCGTACTCTCCTTCGTAGTTGAGGTACAGGCAGTCGGCCGGCTTGAGGATCTGCCCTTGGTGCCCGTTCAGAGAGGTCGACGGCTTGGTGAAATAGGTCGGGCTGTCGGTGGGCTTGGGCTTGTTGCGCGTCTCCAGGCTGCGCGAGCTGTACGAGATGTGCACAGCGATGATCTTGCTGGGCGCCACCGGTGGCAGGTAGTCGGCTTGGTCGGCGTCGAGCACGCGGCCGTCATCCAGCCGCAGCTTGCCGGCGTCGGCGCCGGACTCGACCATCGTGCCCCAGAACGCGCTGCCGCCTGCCAGCACGCGGCGGCGTTCGACGCGCGGGCCGCGCAGAACGGCCGGCAGTTCATGGATCGGGAATTCGAAGTTCATGGCTGGAACCAGATGTGGATGTTGCCGGTGCCACGCGCGTTCTCGTAGTCCGACAGCGGCTCGCCTCGCGTGCGGCAGTCGGCACCGCCCAAAGCGCCCAGCATCTGCAGGTAATGCGCGCCGAAGGCCTCCCAGGGCAGCTTGCGGTACTCGTCGTTCCAGCGTTCGAGCACGGTGTCGTGGCGGCCTTGCCTGAACAGCTCGATCGCACCTTTGTCGCTGGTGATGTTCTCTGGCCGCGAGACGTTGCTCTCATGGAAGATGCGGGGGTGATTCGGCTTCCAATCGATCGGGTTGAACCTGTGGCTCAGTGCGCCCGAACCCAGCATCAACACACGCAAGTCGCTGCGGCGCACCGCCTCGCCGATGGCTTCGCCCGACTTCAGGAAGTGCGGCCAGTCGCAGTTCTGGCATGAGCTGACCGTGACCACCGGTGTGTCGTTTAGCCCGAAGTGCAGGTGTTTGACGAGGTTGATCGTCGGGTAGTGCCGGCCCAGGTCAGGATGACGGATGGCGCGGTTGTAGCCCCCGCGCTCCCGCGATACGGCTTCAATGGCCACGGCCAACTCAGGGTGGCCGCGGTAGTCATAGGGCACGCCGTGCAGGTACCAGGGCATCTCGTCCGAAAGGTAGGTGCCGCTGTAGTGCGAGCCGCCATCGACCAGGTGGTAGCCGGTCGTGAACCAATGCGAATCGAAGACGACCACCACGTCGGGCTGCGCGGCGGCGATGCGTTCGCGCAGCCTGGCATAGCCGGCAATGAGGTCGGAGTCTGCACCTGCCCCCTGCAACACGCGGAACTCCTCGCATTGCATCAAGCCCGGGTGATGCGACACCAAGGCCGCGCCGACAAACTGCCCCATGAACTGTCTCCTCGCTATCGATGGCTGAAGCTTGCGCGAAAGGGCTTCTTCGGGACGACCACGTCCTTCACGTCGCAGAAGAACTCGAAGCTCCAGTCGCCGCCTTCACGGCCGATGCCACTGCGCTTGATGCCGCCGAAGGGCGCCGCGAGGTCACGGATGCCGAAGCTGTTGACCCAGATGAAGCCGGTGCGTACGCGCTGCGCCATCTCGGTGGCGTGCGCTTCTTCGCCGTAGCAGACGCCGCCCAGGCCGTAGTCGGTGCCGTTGGCCAGCGCAACGGCCTCGGCGTCGCTGGCAAAGGTCTGCAAGGTCAGCACCGGACCGAAGACTTCGTTCTGGACGAGCTCGTCGTCCTGCTTCACGCGCGTGAGCATGGTCGGCTGCACGTACTGCGCGCCGAACGGATGCCTGGCCCCGCCCCACAGCAGCTCAGCGCCGCCGGCCACTGCGCGTTCGATGACGCCCATCACGCGCTCGACCTGGCGTGGATGGATGATCGGGCCGACCTCGGTGGCTTCGTCGCGCGGATCGCCGATGTTGAGCCGTTCGACGTGGCCACGCATCAGCGCGATGAACGGCTCCGCAATCGCCTCGTGCACGAGAAAACGTGTGCCGGCCAGGCAGACCTGGCCGGCGTTGCGGTACATCAGCGCGCCGGTGGCGGCGGCGTTGTCGAGCTCGGCGTCGGCCAGCACGATGAACGGGCTCTTGCCGCCGAGTTCAAGGCTGCAGGGAACCAGGTTGGCGCCAGCGGCCTGGGCGATCCACTTCGCAGTTGGCACGCTGCCGGTGAAGGACACGCGGGCAATGCGCGGGTCGCTGACCAGTTGGGCCCCGGTGTTGGCGCCCGTTCCCTGCACGACGTTGAACACGCCCGGCGGCAGGCCGGCCGCATCGGCGGCGTCGGCCAGCAGCGAGCAGGTCAGCGGCGCCCACTCGGGCGGCTTCAGGATGCAGGTGTTGCCCGCCGCCAGCGCCGGCCCCAGCTTCCAGGTCGACAGCATCAATGGTGCGTTCCAAGGGGTGATGATCACGACCACACCGGCCGGGTCGTGGCGCACGAGGTGATGCGCCTGTTCGGTGTCGATGGCCCGGTCCTGCAGCCGCAGCGCATGCTCTGCAAACCAGGCAATGTTGAGCATCGCGCGTGGCACCACGCCGTGCCGCATGCGCGACAACAGCACGCCGGCGTCGTTGCTCTCCAACAGGCAGAAGGCTTCAGCCCGCTTGCCGATCTCGGCCGCAAAGCGGTCGAGACAGGGCTTGCGCTCGGATGCACTCAGGGCGCTCCATGCGGGAAAGGCCTGCTGCGCGGCCTCGAGCGCCGCTTGCACATGCTCGGCCGTGCCTTCCCCGATGCGCCCCAGCACGCGCTGGTCGATCGGGCTGCGCAGTTCGAAGGTCTCGATCGAGGCCACACGGTGGCCGCCGATGTAGTGGTCGGGGGACACCTTGACGCCAGCGACGTCGAGAGGAGGGGAAACCATGAAGTGCTCGCGTCGCAGCATGCCGATGTTCAAGAGTTCGTCGCATCGGCCTGCGGCGCCTTGAAGCGCGCGGCCAGAGATCGCGTCGCTTGCGCCAGCAGCGTGGCGTCCACGCCCACGGCAACGAAGCGAGCACCGATCCCGATGTAGTGCCGCGCGAGCGCTTCGTCCACCGCCAGGATGCCCGGTGCCTTGCCGGCGGCCAGGATGCGCCCGATGGCAGCATCGATCGCCGTGCGCACTTCCGGATGGCCGGGATGGCCGAGGTGACCCATCGAGGCCGAGAGATCGGCCGGGCCGATGAACACGCCGTCCACGCCATCCACCTCGGCAATGGCATCCAGCTGGTCGAGCGCGGCCGCGGTCTCCACCTGCACCAGCAGGCACAGGCCCTCATTGGCCTGCTTCAGGTAGGCGGGGTAGGCATTCCAGCGGGACGACCGTGCCAACCCCGAGCCCACGCCACGCACGCCGGCGGGCGGATACCGCATCGCGCGCACGAGTGCTCGCGCCTGCTCGGCGCTTTCGACCATCGGCACCAGCAGGGTGGTGGCGCCGATCTCGAGAACCTGCTTGATCAGCGCCGCATCCCCCTGCGCAATGCGGACAACCGGATGCGTGGGGTAAGGCGCGACGGCCTGCAATGCAGCGAGCAGCGAGCGCAGATCATTCGGCCCATGCTCGCCGTCGATCAAAAGCCAGTCGAAGGCGGCGGTGGCGCACAGTTCGGCGCTGTAGGGGTCAGCCAAGCCGAGCCACAGACCGATCTGCGCGCCAGGTCGCGCAAGCGCCGCCTTGAACGAGTTCTGCGCTGTGTGCATCAGACGAAGCGCACCGAGATCGAGCCGAGCGGCCCGTAATCGGCATGGAATGTGTCGCCCGCCGCGCAGGACACCGGGCGCGTGAACGAGCCACCGAGCACGACCTCGCCCGTGGCCAGCCCGTCGTCGTGCGCGGCGAGCTTGTTGGCCAGCCAGGCCACGCCGTTGCCAGGATGGCCCAGAACCGCCGCGCCCAGGCCCGACTCCTCGATGACGCCGTTCTTGAACAGCAGCGCGCCGGCCCAGCGCCAGTCGACGGCATCCGGTCTCATGGGTCGGCCGCCGAGCACGATGGCCGCATTGGCGGCGTTGTCCGCGATGGTGTCCAACACCTTGCGCGGCGCTTTGCTCACGCGATCGAACTGTTCGATCCTGGCGTCGATGAGTTCGAGCGCCGGCACCACGTAGTCGGTGGCATTCAGCACGTCGAACAGCGTCACGCCGGGGCCCTTCAAGGGACGCGCCAGGATGAAAGCGAACTCAACTTCGAAGCGCGGCACGATGAAACGCGCGGCTTCGATCTCGCTGCCGTCGCGCAGCAGCATGTCGTCGAGCAGCGTGCCGTAGTCCGGCTCGGTGATTTGCGAAGCGAGTTGCATCGCACGCGAGGTCAGGCCGATCTTGTGACCGATCGTTCGACGTCCGTCGGCAAGCTTCAGCTTGATCCATTCGCGCTGGATCGCATAGCTGTCGGTGATCGCCATGCCGGGGTAGCGCTTGGAGAACTGCTCGAGCTGTACACGCGTGCGCTCGCTTGCGTACAACTCCCGAGCCAGTGCGACGTGATCCGTGATGTGCAGCATGCCGCCAGTGTCGAAGTCCTGGCTCGCATCAACAATCAGTCGATTCAACGGAGTTCACAAGCGCAGCTTGATAATCGGGGTCATGCCGCTGACCCGATTCACACTTCGCCAACTTGAGGCCTTCGTCGTTGTCGGCGATTTGCACAGCTTCAGCGCATCCGCGGAGAGGCTGGGCATCAGCCCCCAGGCCGTGAGCCAGCAAGTGGCTGAGCTGGAGGATGTCATCGGCTTGCGGCTTTTCGACCGCACCACGCGCCGTGTCACGTTGACCAGCGCCGGACGCGCCCTTCTCGCATCGGCGCAAACCACGCTTCGCCACGCCCAGGTCGCCGAAATGGCTGCCGCAGACCTTCGCAATCGTGCCGCTGGATTGGTGCGGGTCGGTGCCCCGCTGGTCCTTGCCGCCACCGCTCTCCCAGCTGCCGTGAAGGGCTATCTGGCCTTGCGGCCCAAGGTGTCGGTGCGCATTCGCGATCTGACTGTGGAGAGCCTGGTCGACAGCGTAGCGGCTGGCGATGTCGACCTGGCGATCGGCCCCGACCGCGTCACGGGTCCGGACGTGCAAGCCGAGCCGATGTTCGACAGCCCGTGGGTGTTGTGGTGCTCGCCCGACCACTCACTGGCCAAGGCGCGCGTTGTGCGCTGGGCCGATCTACGCCACCAAGCGCTCGTCGCAGCAGGCCGCGACCATGAGCGCAGCGTGGCGCAGATGCGCGCAAGCGCACCTGA
>JAZKIW010000101.1:0-22969 GCA_040384625.1 Pseudomonadota bacterium
TGTGCCGCTCCGGGATCATCTTGATGTCCAGGTAGCCGGCGTTGGCCGCGGTGGCATGGATCGTGTCATCGAGGTCGAGTTCGAGATCGCTGCCCTCCCGCGCGAAGCGGCGCAGGCGGCGCAGTGCGACCTTGATGTTGCGCGTGCCGAGTTCCTTGGTGTCGTCGTAGTCCTTGTAGGCGCGCTGGTCCCAGACCTTGACCGCGCTCTTGTTGCGGCCCGAGGCCTGGCCGATGCGGATGCCCTGAGGATTGACGCCGTAAGCGCCGAAAGGCGAGGTGCCGCCGGTGCCGATCATCTTGCTGCCGCCTTCGTGGCGCTCCTTCTGTTCTTCGAAGCGCTTCTTTAAGGTGGCCATCAGTTCGTCCCAGCCCATCTTCTCGATCGCGGCCCTTTCTTCCGGCGAGAGTTCGAGCTCGAGCGTCTTGCGCAGCCACTCGAGCGGCACTTCCTGCGTGAAGTCGGCGCGCAGGGTCACCCCCTTGAAGTAGGCCGCGAAGGCGCGATCGAACTTGTCGTAGAGCGCTTCGTCCTTGACCAGGGTGGTGCGGGCCAGGAAGTAGAAGTCGTCGACCGAGGGGCCGATCACGCCGGCCTTCAGCGCTTCGAGCAGTGTCAGGTACTCGCGCACCGACACCGGCAGCTTGGCCGCGCGCAAGGTGCTGAAGAAGTCGATCAGCATGGGGCTATTTTGAGCCGCCGCGCGCACCGGGGTCGTGCTTTTGCAGCCAGGCGAAGTATTCCTGGTACCAGAGGCGGCTGTTGCGCGGCTTGAGGACCCAGTGGTTCTCGTCCGGGAACCAGAGCAGGCGCGCATCGACCCCCTGCGCCTTGAGCGTGTTGTAGTAGGCCAGGCCCTGGCCATCCGGCACGCGGTAGTCGAGCGCACCGTGGACCACGAGGGTGGGCGTGCGCATCGTGCCGGCAAACGCGTGCGGGCTCTGCGACTGGGTCTTGGCCATGTCCTGCCAGTACTGCGCGCCGAGCTCCTTCGAGTGCCAGGCCCAGGCGTCGCCCGCGTACATGCTGACCCAGTCGAAGCAGCCGGCGTGGCAGATGTAGGCCTGGTAGCGCCCGGCCGGCACATGCGCGTTCATCCACGCCACCATGTAGCCGCCGTAGCTGCCGCCGGTGGCGAAGACGCGGCGCCGGTCGATGAAGGGCTTCTTCAGCAAGGCATCGGTGGCGGCCTCGATGTCCTGCAACTCGAGCGCGCCCCAACGGTGCGTGATGCTGTCGAGGAAGGCGTTGCCGAAGCCCGAAGAGCCGTGGTAGTTGACGCTCGCCACCACATAACCCTGCGCGGCGAAGAGCTGGGTGTTCCAGCGGTAATGCCAGTTGTCGCCCGGGCCGGTGTGCGGGCCGCCGTGGATGCTGTGCAGCAACGGGTACTTCTTCTTCGGATCGAAGCGCGGCGGATAGGTCAGCCAGACCTGGACTTCGTCACCTTGGCTGCGGGCGCCGCCGTTCGCGTTCGCGCCCTTGATCCATGTCTCTTCGACGCGGCCGAACTCGAAGCGCGCCAACAGGGCGTCGTTGAAGTGCTCGATGCGGCGCGGCTTCTCGCCCGCGCGGTGGACATGCAGGCGCGCCGGGTTCAGGGCGGTGTCGGCAAGGGTGATCAAGGTGCCGGCAGCCAGATCGAATGCGCCGACCCAGCCTCCGGCCACCGCGACTTCGGCGCGCCGCTCCTTCAGCCGGAAGCGCCAGAGGTGGGTGCGCCCGCGCTGCTCGGCGGTGAAGAGCACGGCCTGGCCGTCCTCGTCCCAGCGTAGCGGGGCCTGTACGTCGTGATCCCAGTCGGCGCTCGCGACCTGCCACTGCCGCGAGGCGCGGTCCAGCACGACCAGTTGCGCCG
This sequence comes from Pseudomonadota bacterium, assembly GCA_040384625.1. Taxonomy (GTDB): domain Bacteria; phylum Pseudomonadota; class Gammaproteobacteria; order Burkholderiales; family Burkholderiaceae_C; genus CADEEN01. The sequence goes on from JAZKIW010000101.1 coordinate 1,859, forward strand.
GCATGGTGTGCTTCCTGCCCTGGTGGCTGGCGATCGCAGCGATGGTCTTGCCGTCGGGGCTGTAGGCCGGGGAACCGAAGTCCCAATCGGCGTCCTGCACCAGCACGCGCACCTTGCCGCTCTTGATCTCGATCTCGGCCAGGGCAAAGCGGCCGTCGAGCCGTTTCTCGGGCGCGGGGTCAAAGGCGAAGACAGCGTGCCGGCCGTCAGGGGCCACGTCGAACTGGCTGGTATCGGGTGCGGCGCGCGAGAGTTCGTAGCCACTGCCTTCGAACAGGTCGCGCGACTTGCCGGGCTTGCCCGACCCGACAGCCGGGCCGAGCTCGAGCAAGTGCAAATGCGCAACGCGGCCCATCGGCAGTTTGTGGTCCCAGAAGCTGTGCTGGGCCTCGCTGGTGACGTAGCCGGTTTCTTTGCGCGCCTTGAAGGCCTTGTGCTGCCGCGCCTGCGCCTTGCTGCCACGCAGGTCGGGCCAGACCCAGGAGGTGAAGAGCAGGCGGTGCGGGCCGGCCCAGCGAAAGGCCTCGATCCCGGTGGCCACCTCGGCCGCGCGTCGCGCCTCGCCGCCATCGGGCGCGATCAGGTAGAGCTGGGCCGCCTCGTCCTTGTGGCCTTCCTGCTCGCGCTTGCTGGTGAAGGCGATCCATTGCCCGTCCGGGCTCCAGAGTGGCGCACCGTCCTTGTCGCCGCAAGCGGTCAGGCGGCGTGCCGCGCCGCCCAGGGTGGACAGCAGCCACAGCGCGCTCGACCCCTTGTTCTCCTCCATCGAGTGGCTGCTGAGCGAAGCCACCACTTGCGAGCCGTCGGGTGCCAGGCTGGGACTGCCCAGGCGTTCGAGCTGCCACAGGTCCTCGACGCCGAAAGCCTTCTTTTTGCTCATGGGAATCAGCGTGGTTTGGCGAGTTGCCAGGTCAGGTGCGACTTGACGGCCGCCCACTCGGCCGCCGTGATGCTGTAGACCGCGGTGTCACGCAGCGTGCCGTCACTGGCGCGCGAATGGGCTCGCAGGACGCCGTCGAGCTGGGCCCCCAGGCGTTCGATCGCGCGCCGGCTCTGTGTGTTCAGGCGATGCGTGCGGAACTCGACCGCGATGCAATCGAGCTGCTCGAAGGCGTGGGCCAGCAGCATGCGCTTGCAGTCGGTGTTCAAGGGTGAGCGCTGGACGCGCCGGGCATACCAGGTGCTGCCGATTTCGACGCGCCGGTTGCCGGCGTCGATGTTCATGTAGGTCGTCATGCCGGCAATCCGGCTCTCGGCGTCGAAGACGGTGAACGGCAGCATCGCGCCGCGCGACTGCAGGCTCAGGCGGCGTTCGATTTCGGCGGCCATGCCTTCGGGCGATGGGATGCTGGTGTACCAGAGCTGCCACAACTCGCCGTCACGCGCGGCGTCGACGAGGCCGTCGTGATGTTCCTGCGCCAGTGGCCGCAGTGCGACGTGGGCACCGCGCAACTCAATCGGCTCGGGCCACATGCGGCGCTAGCGGTTGTGGCGCTGCATGAACACCAGCTTCTCGAACAGCGTCACGTCCTGCTCGTTCTTCAGAAGGGCCCCGACCAGGGGCGGCACCACCACCTTCTCGTCCTTGCTCTGCAGGGCTTCGGCCGGGATGTCCTCGGCCACCAGCAGCTTCAGCCAGTCAAGCAGTTCCGAAGTCGAGGGTTTCTTCTTCAGGCCGGGCAGGTTGCGCACGTCGTAGAAGTTCTTCAGCGCCGCTGCCAGCAGCTCCTTTTTCAGGCCAGGGAAGTGCACGTCGACGATGGCTTTCATCGTGTCGGCATCCGGAAACTTGATGTAGTGGAAGAAGCAGCGACGCAGGAAGGCGTCGGGCAGGTCCTTCTCGTTGTTGCTGGTGATGAACACCACCGGACGGTGCCGCGCCTTCACCAGTTCACGCGTCTCGTAGACGTAGAACTCCATGCGGTCGAGTTCGCGCAGCAGGTCGTTCGGGAATTCGATGTCGGCCTTGTCGATCTCGTCGATCAGCAATGCCACCGGCTGCTCGGCCGTGAAGGCCTGCCACAGCACGCCCTTGACGATGTAGTTGCGGATGTCCCGCACCTTGCCGGCGCTCTCGTCGTCGGCGAGTTGGCTGTCGCGCAGGCGGCTGACGGCGTCGTACTCGTACAAGCCCTGCTGGGCCTTGGTGGTGCTCTTGATGTGCCATTGCAGCAGGGGCATGTTCAGCGCCGCGGCCACTTCCTCGGCCAGCATGGTCTTGCCGGTGCCTGGCTCGCCCTTGACCAGCAAGGGCCGTTGCAGCGTGATCGCGGCGTTGACGGCCAGCATCAGGTCGGGCGTGGCGACGTACTGGTCGGAGCCTTGGAACTTGGTCATGGACGGCACAGCTGCAGGGGTGCGGGCCAGTATAAGTGGCCCCCTATAATCCGCGGCTGACCCGAACGCCACCCACTTCGCCCATGAAAAAAGCGCTGCTCTGCTCGATGCTGCTGGCCCTGGCCGGCCTGGCTTCCAACGCCCAGGCGCAGGCCACCAAACCGGCCCACTCGGCGATCGAAAGCAAGATCGCGATGTGCATCGGCTGCCATGGCATCAAGGGCTACCAGGCCAGCTTCCCCGAGATCCACAAGGTGCCGATGATCTCGGGCCAGGGCGGCAAATACATCGTGGCGGCCCTCAACGCCTACAAGAAGGGTGAGCGCAAGCACCCGACGATGCGCGCCATCGCTGGCTCGCTGAGTGAGCAGGACATGACCGACATCGCCGCCTACTACGAGCAGCTGGGCAAGGATGCGACACCGCTGTCCGAGCAGGTGGCGCCGGCGCCGGCCGAGGTGGCCACGCTGCTGACCAAGGGTGCCTGTGCCTCTTGCCATGGCGCCAACTTCAGCAAGCCCATCGACGGCAGCTACCCCAAGCTCGCTGGCCAGCACGCCGACTTCCTCTACGTGGCGCTCAAGTCGTACAAGACGGACGGCAATCCACAGGTCGGTCGCGGCAACGCCATCATGGGTGGCCAGGTCAAGCAGTTCAGCAATGCAGAACTGAAGGCGATGGCCAACTACCTGGCGACGCTTCCGAGCGATCTGCACACGGTGCCGCAGAGCAAGTTCCGCTGAACGCGGCGCCGCCGCGACGAGAGCCGCCCGCGGGCGGCTTTTTTATGCGCTGGGCGTGTCGCCCGCCAGGTCGTCGAGGATCGGGCACTCCGGGCGTTGATCACCCTGGCAGCCGTGGACCAGGTGGTGCAAGGTGCGCTGCATCGACTGCAGCGCGGCGATGCGCTGGTCAAGGTCACTCACCTGCTTGAGTGCGATGCGCTTGACCTCGGCGCTCGAACGCCGCTTGTTGCGCCACAGTTGCAGCAGCGCAGCGATCTCGGGTGTGGCGAAGCCGAGCTCGCGCGCGCGGCGGATGAAGCGCAGCGTGTGCACCGTCGCCTCATCGACCTGGCGATAGCCGGCTGCGCTGCGCGCCACGCCTGGCACCAGGCCGAGCGATTCGTAATGGCGGATCATCTTGGCCGATACGCCGCTGCGCTGGGAGGCCTGACCGATGTTCACGCGTGCGCCCCGGCGGCGGCATCGGCGGCCGTCAACGGCTCTGGCGCGACGGGCTGCGGCGGCCGCCAGCGCCGCAACAGCAACGCGTTGCCGACCACGCTGACGCTGGACAGCGCCATCGCTGCCCCGGCCAGCACCGGGCTCAAGGCGCCGAAGGCGGCCAACGGGATGCCGACCACGTTGTAGGCGAAGGCCCAGAACAGGTTCTGGTGGATCTTGGCCGTCACCGCGCGCGACAGCGCCAGCGCCTCGCCCACCAGCGCCGGGTCGCCGCGCATCAGGGTCAGGCCGGCCGTCTCCATCGCCACGTCGGTGCCGGTGGCCATCGCCAGGCCGACGTCGGCCGCGGCCAAGGCCGGCGCGTCATTGATGCCGTCTCCGACCATCGCTACCTTGGCGCCCGCTGGCAGGCCTTCGCGCAGCGCCGCGACGACCCGCGCCTTGTCCTCGGGCAGCACCTCGGCGCGAACATCGCCGATGCCGAGCTGGCGCGCCACGGCTTCAGCGGCGCCGCGGTTGTCGCCACTGACGAGCACCGTCTTGACGCCCTGGGCATGCAGGCCGGCGATCGCGGCGGCCGCGCCGGGCTTGAGGGCATCGCCGAAGGCCAGCAGGCCGAGCAGGGCCGGCGGCGGGTCGTTCGCCATGTGCGCGGCGAGCCAGGACAGGCTGTGGCCATCGCCCTGCAGGGCGGCGGCGCGCGCGGCCAGATCGTCCGGGATGGCGACACCGAGCTCGTTCATCCATCGGGTGCTGCCGAGCAGGAACTGTCGCCCGCCGTGCTGCCCCTGGACGCCGCGACCGGGCACGGCGCGCACATTCTGAGCTGCGAGGCCTCCGAGGCCCGCCTCGTCTGCTGCGCGCGTCACAGCGCGGGCCAGCGGGTGTTCGCTGCCCGACTGCAACCTGCTGGCATCGCGCAGCAGAGCCTGGGGATCGCCGCCGGTCACAGGCTCGCTGGCTTGCAGTCGCGGCCGTCCCTCGGTCAGGGTGCCGGTCTTGTCGAAGGCGACGACGCGCACCTGGCGCATCGTCTCGAGCGCCTGTGCGTCGCGCACCAGGATGCCGCGCTGGGCGGCCAGTCCGGTGCCGACCATCAACGTGGCCGGTGTCGCCAGGCCGAGCGCGCAAGGGCAGGCGATCACCAGCACCGACACGGCGTGCACCAGGGCCGTGGACCAGTTGCCATTGGTCAGGCCCCAGCCCAGCAAGGTGAGTGCTGCGATGGCCAGCACCACCGGCACGAAGACCGCGCTGACGCGGTCGACGGTCTGCTGGATCGGGGCCTTGTGGGCCTGCGCCGACTCGACCATTCGCACGATGCGCGCCAGCGTCGTCTCGGCGCCGATGGCCGTCGTGCGCACGATCACGCGGCCCTCGCCGTTGATGGCCCCGCCGGTGATGCGCTCGCCGCTGTCGCGGGCCACCGGCAGGCTCTCGCCGGTGAGCAGCGCCTCGTCGAAGTGGCTGCGACCTTCGATCAGCAGGCCGTCCACCGGCACCCGTTCGCCCGGGCGCACGATCACCTCGTCGCCGACTCGCACCTCGGCCAGCGGCAGGCGCTGCTCGACGCCGTCGCGGCGGACCGTGGCGCTGTCGGGACGCAGCGCGCGCAGGGCCTGAAGCGCGTCCAGCGTGTGCCGCTTGGCGCGTGCTTCGAGCCACTTGCCGAAGAGCACCAGGGTGATCACCAGCGCCGCGCTTTCGAAGTAGAGATGCGGCACGCCGACCGGGCCCGAGGCGTCACGCCACCACAGGTAGAGACTGAGACCAAAAGCTGCGCTGGTGCCCAGCGCGACAAGCAGGTCCATGTTGCCGCTGCCGGCGCGCAAGGCCTTCCAGCCGGCGCTGTAGAAGCGCGCGCCGAGCCAGAACTGCACTGGCGTGGCGAGCACGAGCTGCAACCACGCAGGCAGTGTCCAGTGCACGCCGAACAGCTGGCCCAGCATCGGCAAGGCCAGGGGGGCGCTGAGCAGGGTTGCGAGCGCCACGCGCCAGCCGGCGTCACTGCGCCGCGGCGGCGTGTCGGGCGTCGAGTCGGCATCGAGCAGGGTTGCCTCGTAGCCGGCGCGTTCGACCGCCGCCAGCACCCGGGCCGGCAAGTCGTCGTCGGTGCCGCTTACGCTGTCGGTGGCGATGAGCACCTGCGCCCGCGATGTTGCCAGGTTGACGCTGGCCTGCAGCACGCCCGGCACGGCCGCCAGCGCGCGCTCGACGCGGCCGACGCAGGAGGCGCAGGTCATGCCCTCGATGGCCAGCGCCATGCCGGTGGGATAGCGTTGCTGCAGGTCGCTCGTCATGGCCCCACTCTAGACCTTGCCATCATGTCAAGGTCTAGAGTGGGGCCGTTGTCCTGCATCCACCGGGAGTGATTGAGATGAGTAGCATCGAGCTGACCCTGCCCAGCATGACCTGCGGCCACTGCGTGAAGACCGTGACCGCCGCCGCCCGGCGCTTGGATCCCGGGGCACAGGTGCAGGCCGACCTCGCCACGCATCGCGTCACGGTGCAGACCCACGCGGCGCGCGATGCCTTGATCAAGGCCCTGGCAGACGAGGGCTACAGCGCTACCGCCTGAGTCCAGCGGGTGTGCGCCGCGATCGCCTCAGCCGCCAGGCTTGGGCTGCCCCGAGCCTGCCGGTTGCGACGCGGCGCCGCCAGTCGGCAGTGGGATGCCCAGAGACGGCGAATCGAGGCGCCGGGCCGCGTTCAGGGGCCTGCCACTGGGCGGTTCGCCCCACTTCAGCATCGAACCGAGGCCTTCGCTCGCTGGCCTCGCATCGGCGGCATCGCGCTTCTGTGCGGTGGCGGGGTTGGCGCCGCCGGCGGCCGAGGCTGCCGACGCGGCGGCACTCGGAGCCTGCGGGCGCCGTGCGAAATCGAAGATCACGATGCCGGGCGCCGTGCCCTTGATCACGCCCATCCGCGCGTCGTTCAGCGAGCCGCCTTGCGCCATGACGAGTGCGCTCATGGCGAGCGTCAAGCCGGCGGCGAGGGTCGGGACAAGGGTCTTCATCGGGCACTCCGCGAGCCAATTGGCTCGTCGCGGCAATTATCTCCCGCCCGGCAGGGTGGCATCGAACATGCATGCGGCTTGCGCCATGCCCCTCGTTAACCCGCAACGGCGCCAACGACGGGCTGCCTAAACTGCCGTCCTTTCCCGCTTTTGCTTTGGAGTGACCCCGATGTCGACCTTCAACCGCCTGTTCATGTCCGGGTTGATCGCTGCGGCCGTCGGCCTCGGCGCCGCAGCCCAGGCCCAGACCCTGCGCTTTTCCAGCCAGGGCGACCCGCAAACGATGGACCCGCACTCGCAGAACGAGTCCTTCACCAACTCGGTCAACCAGCAGGTGTACGAGTACCTGATCCACCGTGACCGCCAGCTCAACTTCGTGCCTGGCCTGGCCACGTCATGGGAACAGGTCTCGCCGCTGAAGTGGCGCTTCAAGCTGCGCCAGGGCGTCAAGTTCCATGATGGTTCGACCTTCAATGCCGACGACGTGGTGTTCTCGATCATCCGGGCCCAGCAGCCGACCTCGCAGATCGCGGTCTATGCCAACGCGGTGGGCACGCCCAAAAAGATCGACGACTACACCGTCGAGTTCGAGATGACCAAGGTCAACCCGATCTTCCTCGAGCACATGCAGCCCCTGTTCATCCTCGACAAGGAATGGTGCGAGGCGCACAAGGCGACCAAGCCGCAGGACTTCAAGAACAAGGAAGAGGCCTACACGGCGCTCAATGCCAACGGCACCGGCCCCTACATCCTGGTCAAGCGCGAGCCGGGCATCCGCACGACCTGGAAGCGCAATCCGAACCACTGGGCCAAGGCCGAAGGCAACGTGCAGGAGGTGGTGTTCACGCCGATCGGCAACGACGCGACGCGCACCGCAGCCCTGGTGTCGGGCGAGCTCGATTTCATCCTCGACCCGCCGCCGCGCGACGTGGCCCGCCTGCGCAGCACGAGTGGCGTGAAGGTCATCGATGGCCCCGAGAACCGCATCGTCTTCATCGGCATGGACCAGTTCCGCGACGAGCTGCAGAACAGCAACGTCAAGGGCAAGAACCCGTTCAAGGACGTGCGCGTGCGCAAGGCGCTGTACCAGGCCGTCGACATCGAGACGATGAAGACCAAGCTGATGAACGGCCAGAGCTTCCCCAGCGGCGGCAACACGCCGTCGCCGAAAGCTGCCTTTAACGATCCGAAGATCGAGTCGCGTTTCCCCTTCGACCTCGCGCAGGCCAAGAAGCTGATGACCGAGGCCGGCTATCCGAACGGTTTCGAGGTCCAGCTCGATTGCCCGAACAACCGCTACATCAACGACGAGGAGATCTGCATCGCCTTGGCCAGCATGTGGGAGAAGATCGGCGTCAAGGTGAAGGTGGTTGCGATCCCGCGCGTGACCTACTTCCCCAAGCTTGAGAAGTTCGACACCAGCATGTACATGCTCGGCTGGGGCGGCGCGGTCACCGACGCCGAGACGACGTTGACGCCGGTGCTGCGCAACCTGGGTGCCGGCGGCATCGGCTCCTACAACTATGGCCGCTCGACGAATGCCAAGTTCGACGACCTGGCGGCCCGGTCGAGCGTCGAGGCCGACCCGGTGAAGCGCAAGGAGCTGATCCTCGCCGCGCTGACCGAGTGGAAGGAGCAGGTCCACACCATCCCGCTGCACCGCCAGGTGATCCCTTGGGCGGCGCGCTCGAACGTCAGCGCCGTGCACCGCGCCGACAACTACCTGATCTGGGATTGGGTCACTATCGCCAAGTGAAGCTCGTGCGTCAGCGTGTCGCGCGCTGCCGCACGCAGTCGAGGTAGGCATGCCCGTCGGGCGGCAGGCCCGAGCGCTGCGAGGCCCAGATCATCTCGCCCAGGCACTCCATCACCTGGTGCTGGGCCTCGTGCTTCGATCCCAGGCGCACGGCGAGCAGGTCGAAGGCCTGTCTGATCCCCTGCGGCTGGTCGATGGCCAACTGCTCGCTGATCGTCAGATGCATCGACAGGTGCAGGAAGGGATTGGTTCGGCCCTCGTCGACGGTGTAGCTGGCGGCCAGGGCGGCATCGACATCGGCCAGTTCGGCGCGGTACTCCGGATGCTCGGCGATCCATGACGCGGCCAGTGCCTCCATCGGGCTCAGCGGCAGGGACTGCTGCAGCTTGCTGTGCGTTTCGCAGAAGAAGCGGCGCACATCGTGCTGGGAAGGTGTGAACATGGTCTGACAATTGTGCGGTCTGTCTCCTAGGCCGCTCATGCTCATCACCGACCCATGGTTCTATGCCGTTGCCGTGCCGGCGGTGCTGCTGATGGGCCTGGGCAAGAGCGGTTTCCTGATGGGCTTCGGCTCACTGGCCACGCCCTTGATGGCCCTGGCCCTGCCGGTGCCGCAGGCCGCGGCGATCATGTTGCCGCTGCTGCTGGTGATGGACATCACCGGCATCAAGCAGCTGTGGCGCGAGCGCGACCGGGAGCTGCTGCGGCTGTTGCTGCCGGCCGGCCTGCTCGGCACCGTCGTCGGCACCCTGCTGTTCGGCCTGTTGTCATCGAAGACGGTCGCTGCCGTTGTCGGCGTCCTGACCCTGCTCTTCCTGGCCCAGCGCCTGGTCTTTCCGCCGCGCCGCGATGCGCCGCCACCACCGAAGGCGGTCGGTTTCGTGCTCGGCATCGCCGGGGGCTTCACCAGCTTCGTCGCACACGCCGGCAGCCCGCCGATCTCGGCCTACGTGCTGCCGCTGCGGATGGAGCCGATCCGCCTGACGGCGACGATGGCGGTGCTGTTTGGTGCGATCAACCTGTCCAAGTGGGTGCCCTACGCCTGGCTGGGCCTGCTCGACACGCGCAACCTCGTCACCTCGCTGGTCCTGGTGCCGCTGGCGCCCCTGGGGGTGTGGGCCGGCGTCTGGGCCACACGGCGCGTCGCGGCGACCTGGTTCTACCGCATGGCCTACATCGGCATGGCGGCGACCGGCCTCAAGCTGCTGTGGGATGGGCTGCGCTGACCCGGCAGGCGCAGAATTGCCGCACCAACGCAAGGAGGTCTCGATGCAAGGCGACGCCAAGGTGATCCAGTGGCTGCAGGCCCAATTGAAGAACGAGCTGACCGCGCTGAACCAGTACTTCGTGCACTACCGCCTGTTCAAGCACTGGGGCTTCGGGCGCATGGCGAAGAAGGAGTACGAGGAGTCGATCGGTGAGATGAAGCACGCCGATGCACTGATGGAGCGCATCCTCACGCTCGACGGCCTGCCGAACCTGCAGGACCTGGGCAAGCTGATGATCGGCGAGACCTTGGTCGAGGCGCTCGGCTGCGACCTGAAGATGGAGCAGGGCGCGCAGGCGACGATCAAGGAGGCCATCGCCCATTGCGAGTCGGTGCGCGACTATGTCTCGCGCGCCATCCTGCAGCACATCCTCGACGACACCGAGGAGCACATCGACTTCCTCGAGACCCAGCTCGACCTGGTGGGCAAGCTTGGCGAGCCGAACTACCTGCAGTCCCAGATGGAAACGCCAAGCTGAGCGGGTCGTCGCCCGCAAAGCCCACGAGCGCTCAGGGGTGGTGTTATTGAATGCGAATGGTTCGCATTACAATGAACCCATGATCGTATGCATATGCCACCGAGTCTCCGACCGCGACATCGCCCATGCGGTGCGTGGCGGCTGTGGTTCGTTCGAGGAGCTGCAGGACCACTTGAGGGTGGCCACCGCCTGCGGCGCCTGCGGCGACTGCGCGCGCCAGACCTTCGAAGTGCAGAGCGCGCAGGCACCCTGCGCGATGCTGAGCGCCTGGGCCGGCGGTAGCGCCACGCTCACGAACAGCCTCACCCCTGCGTTGCGCCACGCCGGCATGGCGTGAGGCGCGCAGCCCGAAACTTTCGCAGCACCGAACCATGCCCAATGCCAAGCAGCACTGGGTTCACGACCTGATGGCCGGTGCGGCCGTGCTGGCCGCGGCCGCGCTGGTGTTCTGGCTGCTGCCGATGCCGGCCTGACAGGCTCAGGGCCGCGCCGACTTCTCCTCGTCCGACCCGGCCGCCGGGCCCTGCCAGTCACCGCGTGCCCGGCTGTCCTTGCGCTGGCGTTCGTCGGCCATGAACTGCTCCATCTGCTGGCGCCCGATCTTCGACATCGCGATCAGTTTGGACTCGTCGCGAAAGTGCGGCGCGGTCTCGCTCAGCTGCTCGAGGTTATGGCGCCGAAAGCGCAATGCCAGGTTGCGCGCCTGGTGCCGTTCGAAGCCGAGCGCTTCGAGCACGCTGCGGCCGCTCATCAGGGCCGAGTCGAAGGTTTCGCGTTCGATGCGCGCCACGCCGCGCTCGTTCAGCTGATACCAGTGCTGCACGTTGCGCGCCCGCGCAATGATCGTTAGCTGGGGAAAGTGCTCGCGTGCCAGGTCGACCAGGGCCAGGCTCTGCTCGACGTCGTCGATCGCCACCACCAGCACGCGGGCAACGCCCGCCCCGGCCACGCGCAGCAGGTCCAGGCGCGTCGCATCGCCATAGAAGGCGCGCCAGCCGAAGCGACGCACACCTTCGATCTGGTCGCTGTCGTGGTCAAGCACCGTCGGCTGGATGCCGTTGGCCAGCAGCAGGCGGCCCACGATTTGCCCGTAGCGGCCGAAGCCGGCAATGATCACCGCCTCGCGCTGCGGCTCGTCGATCTCGGCCAGCGTCGGTGCGCCGCGCGCCGTCAGCCGCGGCGTCAGGTAGCGATCGACCAGCACCAGGGCCAGCGGCGACAGCAGCATCGAGATCGCCACCGAGGCCACCAGCAGCGAGGATGCGGTGCCATCGATCACGCCGGCCTGCGTGGCAGCCTGGAAGACCACGAAGCCGAACTCGCCGCCCTGGGCCAGCAGGACGATGAAGAGCGGGCGCGAGGCCAGCGGCAGGTCCATCGCGCGCGCCATGGCGAGCAGCACCACGGCCTTGACGGCGATGAACCCGAGCACGATTGCCGCCACCAGGCCCGGCCGGGCCAGCACCACAGCGAAGTCGATGCTCATGCCCACCGCAATGAAGAACAGGCCGAGCAGCAGGCCCTTGAAGGGTTCGAGATCGGTCTCCAGCTCGCGCCGGTATTCGCTTTCGGCGAGTAGCACGCCAGCCAGGAAGGCGCCGAGCGCCATCGACAGACCGACCGCGTGCATCAACGCCGCGGTGGCCACCACAAGCAGTAGCGCGGCCGCCGTGAAGATCTCGGGCGTGCGGCTGCCGGCGATCCAGCGCAGCGCAGGCCGCAGTGCCAGGCGACCGCCCAGCAAGAGCCCCGCGATCACGGCCACGGCTTTGGCCGCCGCCAGCCAGCCGCTGCCTTCTGCAGCGCTGCTGGCCTGCACGACCGCCACGGGCAGCAGCGGCAGCAGCGCCAGGATCGGGATCGCGGCCACGTCCTGCAGCAGCATCACGCCCAGCACGCCCTGGCCGGCCGGCGTCGGCTGCACGTTGCGCTCGGCCAGCACGGCCAGGCCGATCGCGGTCGACGACATCGCCAGGCCCAGTGATGCGGCCAGCGCGACCGGCCACGACACACCGAGGGCGATGCCGGCCGCGCTCATCAGCAAGGCACTGGCCAGCACCTGCACCGAGCCCCAGCCGAAGATCGGCTTTCGCATCGCCCACAGACGCCGCGGCTCGAGTTCGAGGCCGACCAGGAACAGCATCAGCACCACGCCGAACTCGGCCACGGTGAGGATCGTCTGCGCGTCCTTGACCAGGGCCAGGCCCCAGGGCCCGATGACGATGCCGGCCACCAGGTAACCGATGATCGAACCCAGCCCGAGCGCGCGCGCCAGCGGCACGGCGATCACGGCTGCGGCCAGGTAGATCAGGCTCGTCGTCAGCCAGGCGCTGCCATGGTCCATCAGTGACTCTCCTGCGGCCGATCGCTGGACGGCACGTCGCGCACCTCGCAGGCCGGGATGTCCTCGATCTCAGGCCAGTCGGGGTAGCTGGCCAGGCGCGCCGCAAAGGTCTGCACGTGTTGCACGATCTCGGCGTCGCCGAGCCGGTGCGCGCCGTGCTGAACCAGCGGCGGCAGGAAGCGCATCCCGACCAGTTGCGCGGTTTGCTCGTAGGGCGGCAGGAAGGCGTCGAAGAAGTAGCGGTTCAGGCCGTCGGGCCGGTAGGCTTCGGCACTGCCGCCGGTCGAGACCACCAACCACAGGTCCTTGCCGCGCAGCGCGGTGCCGCCGCGGCCGTAGGCCCAGCCGAAGGCCAGCACCTCGTCTGCCCACAGCTTCAGCAGAGGGGTCATGCCGTACCAGTGCACCGGGTGCAGCCAGACCAGCAGCTCGGTGTCGGCCAGTGCGGCCTGCTCGGCCGCGACGTCGATCAGGTAGTCCGGATACAGCGCATACAGGTCGCGCAACTCGACCCCGGGCAGCTCGCTGGTCGCTCCTGCCAGTGCCTGCGTGATGCGTGAATGCTCGCGTTGCGGATGGGCGCAGAGGACGACGATGCGGGCCACGTGATTCGGTGTTGGGGGTTGGCGCTAGGGCAGCGCAAGCGGCGTGGCCGCTACCATAACCGGCAAACGAACTCAGTTCAGCAGGAGGGTCCGATGCCGGTGATCGTGGTCGCCAACCCCAAGGGTGGCGTGGGCAAAAGCACAGTGGCCACCAACCTCGCGGGGGCCCTCGCGCGAGCCGGCCACGCGGTGATGCTCGGCGACGCCGACCGCCAGCAGTCGGCGCGCCAGTGGCTGGCGCTGCGCCCGGCAGCACTGCCGCCGATCCGCGGCTGGGACGTGGCACACGATGCCGTGGTGCGACCGCCCAAAGGCACCACGCATGTGGTGCTCGACACCCCGGCAGGACTGCACGGCAAGAAGCTCGACGACGTGATGAAGATCGCCGACCGCGTCATCGTGCCGCTGCAGCCGAGCCTGTTCGACATCCAGGCGAGCCATGCCTTCGTGCGCGAACTGGCGGCACACAGGCGCGGCGACAAGGTCCAGGTCGGCGTGATCGGCATGCGCGTGCGCGAGGGCACCATCGCCACCGACCAGCTGCACCACTTTCTCGACGCTCTGGGCGTGCCGGTGCTGGCCATGCTGCGCGACACCCAGTTGTATGTGCAACTCGCTGCGCGCGGCGCGACATTGTGGGACATCGCCCCCAGCCGCGCCGAGCGCGACCTCGCGCAGTGGCAGCCGATCCTCGACTGGGCCGCCCGATGAAGCGCTTCGCCCACCTCGCCGACCTGGCCCCTCTGGTCGGTCAGCCGCTGGCCGTCAGCGAATGGTTCGTCGTCTCGCAATCGCGCATCGACGCCTTTGCCGAGGCCACCTGCGACCGCCAGTGGATCCACGTCGACCCGGTGCGCGCGGCCCAGAGCCCGTACGGGACCACGATCGCGCACGGATTCCTGACGCTGAGCCTGCTGCCCGCCATGCTCGCCAGCGCCTATGCGATCGACGACGTACGCATGGGCATCAACTACGGCCTGAATCGCCTGCGCTTTCCGGCACCGGTGCCCTCGGGCAGCCGCCTGCGCGCCCAGTTCGAATTGCTGGCCTTCGAGCCCCTGCCCGACGGCGCAGCGCAACTGACGATGCGCGTGACGATGGAGCGCGAAGGCGGCGGCAAGCCGGTGTGCGTGGCCGAGATGCTGACACGCCAGCACCTTTAGCCGATGATGCGCCCATGAAGGTGCTGCTGATCGACGACCACCCGCTGATCCTGTCGGCGCTGCAGGCCGTGATCCGGGGCCTCGGCGACGACGTCACGATCGTCGGTGTCGGTACCGAGCGCGAAGCCCGCGCCGTGCTGAAGGGCGACCCCGACCAGGACCTGGTCCTGCTCGATCTGCACCTGGGCGAAAGCGATGGTTTCGCGCTGCTGGCCGAGTTGCGCGGCTCGTACCCGGCGCTGCCGATCGTGGTGGTGTCGGCGTCCGATCGGGCCAGCGACGTGATCCGTGCCATCGACGCCGGCGCGATGGGCTTCGTGCCCAAGCGGGCCAGCAACGCAACACTGTTCGAAGCATTGCGACTGGTGTTGTCGGGCGGCATCTACGTGCCGCCGATGACACTCGGCTCGGCGCCCGCGCCCGCAGCGTCGAACGAAGGCGACACCGTGCCCGACGTGATGCGCCCGCACCCGGTCGACGACGTCGTCGAGCAAACCGGCGCTGCGGGTAACGCGCCGCAGCCCGCGCCGACACCGTCGCTCGACAACCTGGGCCTGTCCAAGCGCCAGGCAGACGTGCTGGCCTTCCTGCTGCAAGGCATGCCCAACAAGGTCATCGCGCGCGAGATGAATCTCTCGGTCGACACCGTGAAGGACCATGTGGCGGCGGTGTTGCGTGCCCTGGGCGTCTCGTCGCGCACGCAGGCCGTGCTGGCGATCAGCCAGATGACGCAGCGGGCCGGCGGCCACGGCCTGCCGGCCTGGCGCCGTTCGCAGCGCTGATGCACGTGCCCGCTGTGCGGGAGGCCCAGGCTCCGCACGTCGATGGCCTGCGTGCGCTGTACGAGCAGGCGCCGGCCAGTCTGACTGGCAATGCGATCGGTATCGCGCTGATCGGCCTGGGCTTCTGGCCGCTGGCTGAGCCGCCGCGCCTGATCGGTTGGCTGGCAGTGGCGATCACCCTTGCTGCGCTGCGCCTGGCGCACTACCTGCGTTACCGCGCCGCGCCCGACAGCGATGGCGCCACCCTGCTCGCCTGGCGCCGCAGCTGGCGCGCCCTGGTGCTGGCCCAGGGCTCGATGTGGCCCTTGGCAGTCTGGCTGTTCTGGGGCCTGGGGGCGCCTTTCCACACCGTCATGCTGATCGTCATCGCCAACAGCTACACCCTGGCCTCGGTGCAGCTGCTGGCGCCGCAGCGCAGGCTGTTCATCGTCTTCACCTGCATCGTGCTGCTACCGACGATCGCGCGCGTGGCCACCGACACCTCGCAGGCCTGGCACTGGCAGCTGGCCGGCGTGCTGGCCCTGGTCTTCGCCGTGGCCATGACCCTAGGGCGGGCCTACCGCAGCGCGCTGTCGCAGGCCATCGGCCTGAAGCAGCGCACCGAACACCTGGCGGCGCAACTGCGCATCGAGAAGGCCGCGGCCGACGAAGCCCGGCGCAGCGCCGAAGCCGCCAATCGCGCCAAGACGCAGTTCTTCGCTGCAGCCAGCCACGACCTGCGCCAGCCCCTGCATGCGATGGGCCTGTTCGCGGAGGCGCTGCGCCAGCGCGCCAGCGATCCCGAGGTGGCCTCCCTCGTCAACAGCATCAACCAGAGCGTCGACGCGCTCGAAGGCTTGTTCGGCGAATTGCTCGACATCACCCGCATCGACAGCGGCGGCGTCGAGGTCCAGCCCGGGCCGGTGCGCGTCAGGGACCTGTTCGGCCGGCTGCGCTTGAGCTTCGAGCCGAACGCCTTCGAGAAGGGCCTGGCGCTGAGCTTCCACGGCGAGCATCGCTTCGTTCACAGCGACGGCCTGCTGCTCGAACGCATCCTGCGCAACCTGGTGAGCAATGCCATCCGCTACAGCGAAGACGGCGGTGTGCTGGTGGCCTGCCGACCCAAGCCCGGCGACGCGGGCAAGGTGCTGATGCAGGTGTGGGACAGCGGCATCGGCATCAGCGAAGCCAGCCTGCAGCACATCTTCGACGAGTTCTACCAGGTGCAGAGTAACCGTCCGCTCGAGCCGCACCAGCGGAAGGGCCTCGGCCTGGGCCTGGCCATCGTCAAGCGTCTGGCCGATCTGCTCGAGGCGCCACTGGCGGTGCGCTCGTGCCCGGGCCGCGGCACGGTCTTCACCCTCGAGCTGCCGGTCGGGCGAGAGCCGCGCAGCCTGGCCGCGGCGTCGGCGAGCGGCCCGACCCGCCTGGGCATCACGCTGCAGGGGCGGCGCCTCCTGGTCGTCGAGGACGAGCCGGCCGTGCGCGAGGGGCTCACGGTCCTGCTCGAAACCTGGGGCGCCGAGGTCGATGCATTCGACAGCATCGAGGCGCTGCAGGATTGGCTGCGAACGCAGGCGCGAGACACACCCGACCTGCTGATCGTCGACTACCGCCTGCCGCAGGGCCACACCGGCATCGAGGCCCTGCAGGCCGTGCGCGCGCACTGGCCTGACAAGGCACTGCCGGCGATCGTGATCACCGGCAGCAGTCTGGGTGGCCATGAAGACGAGGCGGCAGCGCACGACTTCCACCTGCTGATCAAGCCGGTGCTGCCGAACAAGCTGCGCGCGATGATCGCCTTCAAGCTCGGCATGCGCTGAGCGAGACGGCGCCTCAGTTCGGCTGGTAGGACAGACGAACGTAGATCGGCGCGAAAGCCTCGGCCTGGGTGACCTCGACGAGGCTTTCGCGCGACAGCTCCAGCAGCGCGATGAAGGTCACCACCACCACGGCGACACCGCGCCTGGTTTCGAACAGGTCTTCGAACAGCGCGAAGCGCCGGCCCTGCAGCTTCTTCAGCACCAGGCTCATGTGCTCGCGCACCGACAGTTGCGAGCGGCCGATGTGATGGTGCTGCACCAGGCGGGCGCGGGCGACGATCGCTTGCCAGGCTTCGCGCAGCTCATCGGCGGCGACGTCCGGGAAGCGCGGTGCCAGCGACTGCTCGATCACCACCTGCGCACGCAGGAAGTCGCGCCCCAGCACCGGTAGCGCGTCCAAGCGTGCGGCGGCGAGCTTCATCTGTTCGTACTCGAGCAGGCGGCGCACCAGTTCAGCGCGCGGATCCTCGGCCTCCTGACCCTCGGCGCTGCGCTTGGGCGGCAGCAGCATGCGGCTCTTGATCTCGATCAGCATCGCCGCCATCAGCAGGTATTCGCTGGCCAGTTCGAGGTTGCGTTTGCGGATCTGCTCGACGTAGGTCAGGTACTGGCGCGTCACATCGGCCAGCGGGATGTCGAGGATGTTGAAGTTCTGGCGCCGGATCAGGTACAGCAGCAGGTCCAGCGGTCCTTCGAAGGCTTCGAGAAAGACTTCGAGTGCATCCGGCGGGATGTACAGGTCGGTCGGCAGCGTGAATAGCGGCTCGCCGTACAGGCGCGCCACCGCAATCGCATCGATCTCGGCCGGGGGCAGCGTGGCCGCAAACTCAGGGTCGGAAGGCGGCGGTAAGCCGCCTGCCCCCGAGGCAACGACGCTCACTTGACCCGCGTCTGGTAGACGTAGGGCTGCTGCGGCACGTCGGCGTCACGCCACTCGGCCTGCGCGTCGCGGTCGATTGCCCGGTCCCACAGCAGGGCGCGCCCTGCGCGCTGTTCGGCTTCGAGCGTCGGCTTCTTCGCCTTCAGTCCATCGATGAACTGTGTGACTTCGGATCGGTAAGGCTTCCAGAACAGGGGCATGGCGCGGGCAGGCTGCAGGTTTGACGGGATTTTAGCGGGGCGCCGGATCGAAGGCGCCGGCCACGCTCGGCACGATGGCGTCTTCACCCAGCACCGCCGCGAAACCCGAGCGCTGGACCATCGTCAGCGGCTGCTCGTTCACGTGGGCCAGTACCAGGCCGATGCCCTGCTTCTTCAGCGTGCGGTGCAGCTGCTGCAGCGCATCGAGCCCGGAGCTGTCGAGCAGCAGCAGGCGGTGCATCTCCAGCACCACGGCCCGCGTGCCTGCCGGCAACTGGCCCGGCAGGGCCTCGATCTTGCCGACGGCGCCGAAGAAGAGCGATCCGAACAACTCGAACACGTGCACGCCTGGCGGCAGGTCGGCACTGTCGTGCTGCTTGACCGTGAACATGGTGCTCATGCGGTAGATGAAAGACACGCAGGCCAGCACCAGGCCGACCTGGACGGCGACTGTCAGGTCGAACACCACCGTCAGGAAAAAGGTGCCGAGCAGGATCGTGCGGTAGCCGGCGCTGAAGCGGCGCAGGCGCGCGAATTCGTGCCACTCGCCCATGTTCCAGGCCACGAACAGCAGGATGCCGGCCAGCGCCGGCAGCGGCACATGTAGGGCCAGCGGCCCGGCCACCAGCACGACCAGCAGCAGGGTCAGTGCGTGCACCATGCCGGCTACCGGCGTGCGTGCCCCGGCCCGCACATTGGTCACGCTGCGCGCAATGGTCCCGGTCGCCGGCATGCCGCCGAACAGCGGGCTGACGATGTTTGCCACGCCCTGGGCCATCAGCTCCTGGTTCGGGTCATGGCGCGGCAGGTCGCTCATGTTGTCGGCGATGCGGGCACACATCAGCGACTCGATTGCGCCGAGCAGGGCGATGGTCAGGGTCGGAATCAGCAGCTGCTTGGCGCTGTCCCAGGAAAACGGCGGCAGCGCCAGGTCCGGCAGGGTGTGCGGGATGCTGCCGAAGCGCGTGCCGATGGTTTCCACCGGCAGTGCGAGCGCCCAGGCCAGCAGCGACATCGTCACCAGCACAACCACCGGCCCGGGCATGCGCGCCGTCAAGCGCGCGGCGCGGGCCGTGATCCGGGCGTCGGGCAGAGGGGTCTGAGTCGCCCACAGCCGGGGCCAGAGAAACAAGCCACCCAGACTGATCAGGCCAATGCCCAGCGCGTAGGGATTGAAGCTGTCGATGTGGCTCGCCAGCGCGCCGATCTGGGAGAAAAAGTCGGCCGGCATCTTGTCGATCGACAGCCCCAGTAGATCCTTCAATTGCGACAGCGCAATCAACACCGCGATGCCGTTGGTAAATCCAATGATGATCGTGACCGGGATGTAGCGCACCAGGGCGCCGAGCTTGAGCCAGCCCAGCGCGAACAGCAGCACGCCGGCCAGCGCGGTCGCGATCAGCAGGTTGGTCAGGCCGTAGCGTTGCAGGATGCCGTAGACGATGACGATGAAGGCGCCAGCCGGGCCGCCGATCTGCACGTTAGAACCGCCCAGGGCCGAGATCAGGAAGCCGGCGACGATCGCGGTGATGAGTCCTTGCTCGGGCTTGAGCCCGGAGGCGATGGCAAACGCCATGGCCAGCGGCAGCGCCACGATACCGACGGTGACGCCGGCGCCGATGTCGCTGAGGGCGGTGCGCCGGTCGTAGCCCTGCAACGAGTCGAGCAGGCGCGGGCGGAACCGGTGCAACCGGGAGAACTGGAACACCGCACGAGTTTAGTGCGGTGTTTCAGCGGCGCCGCTCAGGGGCAGCGTACGGCCGGATTCCAGTCGTTGAACATGCCGCTGCGGTTGGGCTGCCACAGCCACAGGTGCAACTCATAGAAGTCCGGCAACCCGTAGCGGTTGCCCGCTGGCACCAGGTGGAAGTTGCGGCCGAACAAGCGCGGCGACGTGCCGGCAAACGCGCCATCCCAAACAGTCTTGAGGACGATGTACTCGACGCCGACGAGGCGCATCGTGCCGTTGGCCAACGGCTCGTAAATCAGCGCCTGCGGCTTCAGCGGGTCGAGGTGGGCGCTGAACAGGCTGCCATTCACGTAGTGCACGCCCATGGCACCCTGGCCCGGCTGGTCGATGCAGGTCTTGCCGGCCAGGTCGGTCACGAGGCCGCCGTAGCCGCCGCCGTTCGGGTGGATCGCAAAGTTGAAGTCGTGGAAGCGCGCGGTCGCGCGTCGCACTTCGGCGATCTGCGCCTGCACGCCGGGTGACAGCTTCGTCTCGCCATCGTCGTGAGCGCGGGCCGGGCTCTGCGCGAGCAGCACGCCGGCCAGGGCGATCCCGGCAAGGGTCTTCACAGGTGGTTTCATGGAGAACTCCAAAAAAAAGTGGAGATTGAGGTGGGGGGCATGGGTAAGGTTCAGCGCCGGGGGTTGGCCGTCGTCGGGTCAATCACGGCCGACACCGCGGTGATGCGGTCGGCCGGGAAGCCCGACTTCTCGGCATGGCTGCGGATCAGGGCTTCGCTCGGCGCGTTGTAGACGCAGTAGATCTTGTCGCCCGCGACGTAGCTGTGCACCCACTGGATGTCGGGGCCGAGCGAGCGCAGCACGGTGTTGGACTTTTGCGCCGCGTCGCGCAGCTGGACCGGCGTCATGGCGCTGGCGCCCTTGATGTCGCGTTCGATCACGTACTGCTGCAACGGCGGGGCCGACTGGGCCGTGGCGGTCGCGGCCACGGCGATCAGGGCGAGAGCGACGGAGGCGTTCAAGGTCATCATGGCGAAACTCCTGGCGTTCATGGTTGATGGGTCCTTGGGGCTCATGGTTGATAAAAATACGGGTCAAGCACGCTCACCTCGGTGATGCGGCTCAGCGGCAGGCCGTTGCGGTCGGCGACCTTGCGGATCGCCTCGGGCGCCGGTGCGTCGTAGATGCAGAAGGTGTTCTTACGGTCTGGAGTCACGTAGGAATGGACCCAGGTCACGCCGTGTTCGGCGTTGTTGGCGATCACGCCGGCCACGGCTTGGCGGCCCTGGTCGTTGATCGGGATCGACAGGCCATCTGGGAAGCTGCGCTCGATGAGGTAGCGGGACATCGTGTTCTCCTTGTTGCGGCTCGACGGCACCCTGCCGTCGATGGCCTGAAGGATCGCGACGAGCGCCCCGCGGCGCAGCGGCAGCCTTGCCTAGATTGGCGCGCCGGCTTGCCCAGATTGCGGGGCCAGCCCGGCGCGCCGGGCGGCCTCGATGGCGGCCAAGCGCGAGTCGACGCCGAGCTTGGCGAACACCGCCGCCAAGTGGTGGTCGACGGTGCGCACCGAGCGGTGCAGGCGCTCGGCGATTTCGGCGTTG
>JAZKIW010000102.1:0-5110 GCA_040384625.1 Pseudomonadota bacterium
CACCGGCAGCAGTTGCTCCCACTGCGCGTGCGTCAGGTCGACGCCGGTCGGGTTGTGGCAGCAGGCGTGCAGCAGGACCACGCTGCGCGCAGGCAGGGCGCGCAGCGCGGCAAGCATGGCGTCGAATCGAAGGCCTCCGGTGGCCGGGTCGTAGTACGGGTAGGTGTGCACCGCCAGGCCGGCGCCTTCGAACATGGCCCGGTGGTTGTCCCAGCTCGGGTCACTGACCCAGACCGCGCTGCCCGGGAGCCAGCGCTTGACGAAATCGGCACCGACCTTCAGGCCGCCAGAGGAGCCGATGGTCTGCAGCGTGGCGATGCGCCCGCTCGTGACGGCCTCATGGTCGGCGCCGAACAACAGCGCCTGCACCGCAATGCGCATAGCGCCCGCGCCTTCGATCGGTAGGTAGGGCTTGGCTCCCGCGCTGGCCAGCATCTGGGCCTCGGCCTCGTGGACGCAATCGAGCACCGGGATGCGCCCGTCGTCGTCGAAGTAGATGCCGATCGAGAGGTTGACCTTGTGCGCCCGGGGATCGGCGTGGAAGGCCTCGTTCAGGCTCAGGATGGGGTCACCGGCGTAGGGCTCGAGGTGCTGGAACATGGTGGTCGGGTTCTCAGGGCGCTTTCGCGGCGAGGGCCGCCTCGATGTCCTTGCGCAGACTCTCGGGCTCGTCGTTCGGGGCGTAGCGCTTGAGGACCTGGCCGTCGCGACCGACCAGGAACTTGGTGAAATTCCACTTAATGGCCTGGCTGCCGAGCAGGCCCGGCGCCTCGCCCTTCAGCCACTGCCACAGCGGCTCGGCGCTGGCGCCGTTGACATCGACCTTGGCCATCATCGGGAAGCTGACGCCGTAGTTCATTTCGCAGAAGGAGGCGATGTCGCCGTTGCTGCCGGGGTCCTGGGCGCCGAACTGGTTGCTCGGGAAGCCGACGACCACGAGGCCGCGCTCGGCGTAGTCTTCCCACAGTTTCTCCAGCCCCTTGAACTGCGGCGTGAAGCCGCAGGCGCTGGCGGTGTTGACGACCAGGAAGACCTTGCCGCGCTGGGCCGCAAAATCGGCGCGTCGGCCGGCGATCGAAACTGCGGAGAAGTCGTAGATCGAGCGCTTGGGCATGGTCGGCCTTCCTTCAGATGCATGGAGCCATCGGCGGCGCTGGCATGGGCGCGCAGTCGGCCACGCATCCTAGCCTCTCGGGGCACAGGCTGCCGCTTCTAGGGGCCTGCTCGCGTTGACGTCAAGGCGCGGGCCGGGGAACATGGTCCGGTGGATATGGCTGCAGATTCATGAGTTCGGTGCCCGCGCCTGCGGCGCACAAGGTCGCCTTGCTCGGCTTCGGCGACTTCGAGCGCAGCGCCCTGGTGTCCTACCTGCGTCTGTCGAGTTCACGCGTGCCGGCCTACCAGGAGGCGGCGACCCTGGCCAGTGCGGACTACCTGATCGCCGATGCCGACCACATCGGCACGCTCGACACGGTGCTGGGCGCCGACCGCGTGGCCGACACCGTGTTCATCGGCTCGCTGGCACCCGACGGCGCCCTGGCCTGGATGATGCGACCGATCGATCCACTGCAGGTATTCCGCGAGATCGACGCCACCGTGATGTTGCGGATGTCCAGAGCGCAGGCGGGGCAGGCGTCCAGCCGCCCTGCACGGGGCGCAGCCGCGGTTGTCACCAGCACCGCAACCTCCAATCGAGCGACGACCGCCAAAGTGCCGGTTGCGCACGCCGCGTCCGCAGAACGCGGCGCAGCGCGGCGCGCCGGTGACGTGAACGCGCCCACGGCGGCCTTGCTGGTCGACGACAGCGAGGTCGCGCTGCGCTTTCTGGAGCGCCAACTGCAGGCCCTGGGATTGCGCACCGAAACGGCCACCAACAGTCAGCGCGCGCTGCAACTGCTGGCCGAGCGCCGCTTCGACGTCGTCTTTCTTGACGTGGATCTGGGTCCGGCCAGCGAGCTCGACGGTCTTGCGCTGTGCCAGCGCGTCAAGCGCCAGCGCCGCTCGGCGGCGGCGGCGCGCGACGAGACAGCCACCATCGTGGTGATGGTTTCGGCGCACGCGTCGACCACCGACCGCGTGCGTGGCAGCTTCGCCGGGTGCGACGCCTACCTGGCCAAGCCCCTCGACGACAGCGCCCTGCGGCGCAGCCTGCGCAGCCTGGGCCTGCGCCTCTCGGACAGCAGCTTCGGCAACAGCGGCCCCGGCAACCTGCTCAGCCGCCCGCTGCCGCTGGACAAGCCGAACTGAGACGCCGGCTCAGCCAGTCGCGTGCTCGCGTGCCGCCAGCAGCGCCGCACCGATGATGGCCGCGCCGCCGACGGCCAGGCGCAGGTCGAGCGTGCCGGCGCCCAGCGCCAGGGCCGACACGCTGGCAAACAGCACTTCGGTGAGCATGATCACGGCGGTGGCATTGGCCGGCAGGCGCGTGGCCCCGTACTGCAAAGCGAGATTGCCGGCCAGGAAGAAGGCCGCCAGCAGGAAAGCGCCAATGAGCCAGACGGGTCCCACGGCCGGCAGGGGCGGCACGCGGCCGCTGGGCGCCAGCAGGGCCACCAGGATGCCCGCCACCAGCACCCCGCCGACGAACATGGCCAGGGCCCGCGATGCCTCGGAACGTGCCGCCTCACGCCGCAGCATCACGTTGTTCAAGGCAAACGAGAAGCCGCCAACGACGCCCAGGCCCTCGGCCAGGGTGCGCGGCAGTGGCAGTCCGCCTCCTGGGGGCCAGAGGATGACTATGGCCCCGATCAAGGCCAGCGTAACGCGCAGCAGCGCCGCCGCGCTGAGCCTCTCGTTCAGCAGCAATCGCGCCAGCAGCACGGCCCACAGCGGCATCAGATAGAAGAGCAGCACGACGCGCACGACGTCACCGATCGTCACCGCCCAGTTGAATGCAGCATTGGTGCTGCCCGACGCCAGCACCAGGAGCCACAGTGCCGGATGCCGCAGCAGTTCGCGCCAGGCCGCCGGGCGCGCCAGGGTGATGACCGCAACGGCCACCGCATAGATCTGGACCGTGGCCCAGAGCGGATGGACGCCAACCGCTTCGAGCTGGCGAAACGGCCACCACGACACGCCCCATACGAAGGCGTTGAAGACCAGGGCCAGTGCGGCCGGCAAGGCCGCGCGCGCTGGCGTCAGGGCCGGCGCCGGGCTCAATGCGGGTCCGAGCGAGCGATGGCCAGCAGGCGCTCGACTTCGTCGCGGTGGCGCACGGTGTTGTCGCGGTGCCAGCGCCGGATCAACTCCATCGTGGCGGCCACCACCAGGCCGAACAGGGTGATCGCGCCGAAGGCCGAGACTCCGAACTTGGTCATCGCGGTATAGAACGCACCCAGGCCGAGAATGCAGGCCTGCTCGTTGAAGTTCTGCACGGCGATCGAGCGGCCAGCGCCCATAAGGTTGTGCCCGCGGTGCTGCAGCAGGGCATTCATTGGCACCACGAGGTAGCCGCCGATGGCGCCGAGCAGGATCAGGAAGGGTGCCGCGACCCAGACATTGCTGATGAAGTTCATGCCGATGACCAGCAGCCCCATCGCGATGCCGAGCGGGATCACCCCGGTGGCGCGGTCGAGCTTCATCGCCACCGAGGCGATGATCGCGCCCGCCGCGGTACCCACCGCCACCACACCGACCAGGCTGGAGGCCTGCGTGGTGCCGTAGCCGAGCGCAGCAGCGGCCCAGGCCAGCACGATGTATCGCAAGTTGCCCGACACGCCCCAGAACAACGTCGTCGTGGCCAGCGAGATCTGACCCAGCTTGTCGGACCACAGCCGCGCGTTGCACAGCGAGAAGTCGCGAATCAACGCCAGCGGGCCGTGGGCGATCGGCTGCAGCGGCGCCTCCGTGCGGGGGATGCGCAGGTTGAACAGGGCCGCGATCATGTACAGAAGGACCATCGAGGCGATCGCCGCCTCGGGCCCGGTGTCAATGCCGCTGTCGATCAGGGGCATGTCCAAGCCAAGCAGCATCGGCGCGATCTTCGGCCCGACCAATTGGCCGCCCAGGAGCACGCCGAGGATGATGGACCCGATCGTCAGGCCCTCGATCCAGCCGTTGGCCTTGACCAGTTGCGAGGGCGGCAGGAGCTCGGTCAAGATGCCGTACTTGGCCGGCGAATAGGCTGCGGCGCCGAGCCCGACGATCGCATAGGCCGCCAGCGGGTGCGTGCCGAACAACATCAGCAGGCAGCCGACGACCTTGATGCTGTTGGCGACGAACATCACCTTGCCCTTGGGCAGGGCGTCGGCGAAGGCACCGACGAAAGGCGCGAGAACGACGTAGAACAGCGCGAACATCGGCACCAGGGCGGCACGTTGCCATTCGCCCGCGCCTGATGTGCGCAACAGCTCGACGGCGGCCACGAACAAAGCATTGTCGGCCAGCGAGCTGAAAAACTGCGCCGACATGATCGTGTAGAAGCCTCGTTTCATGCGCAGCGCAGCGTCGTGTCTCCGGGTGGGCCTCTGTGGTCTTGCCTCTCAGGGGGCGCCGGGTTATAGCACGCAGGGTCGACCGCCCATTCGCGCGGGCAGAATGCGGCCATGCCGCGCCCGATCGAAGCCCTGATCCATAGCGATGCGCTCGCCCAAAACCTGGGCGTAGCCCGCGCCCACGCCCCCGACGCCAAGGTCTGGGCCGTGGTGAAGGCGAATGCCTACGGGCACGGCATCGAGCGCGTGTTCGAAGGTCTGCGAGGAGCCGATGGCTTCGCCCTACTGGACCTGAAAGAGGCCGAGCGCATCCGCGCCTGCGGCTGGCGCGGCCCGGTGCTGCTGCTCGAGGGTGCCTTCGAAGCGCGAGACCTCGAGTGGTGTTCGCGCCTGAACCTGTGGCATGTGGTGCATTGCAGCGAGCAGATCGACTGGCTGGCCGCGCACAAGACCCAGCAGGCGCAGCGGGTGTTCCTGAAGATGAATAGCGGCATGAACCGATTGGGATTCACGCCGGCGCGCTACCGCAGCGCCTGGGCGCGCCTGAACGCCCTGCCCCAGGTCGACGAGATCTCGCTGATGACGCACTTCTCGGACGCCGACGCACCGCTGGCAACGTCGCGCGGCATCGCGCATCAGTTGGCTGCGTTCGACGCCGTGACGGCCGACCTGCCTGG
>JAZKIW010000103.1:0-4558 GCA_040384625.1 Pseudomonadota bacterium
GCAACCAGCACCTGCGGGTGCTGTCGATCCGAGGCTTTCCAACCTCGACTTGGCCAGGCCTGCTCGATGACTTGAACCGTCTGGGCTTCGCCTATCGCTGGAGCACGCGCTTCCTGTGCTTGGACAAGGCCGAGTCCGAAAAGGAACTGAGTCGCCTGCGCCGCCAGTGGTTTGCCAAGCGCAAGAACATCGTCGCACTGCTGCGCGAGACCATCTTCCAGCAGGAGAGTCCGCTGGTGGACTCGGATGCGGCGAACAAAGCCACCGATGCCGATGCGGCGCTGCAGGAGCTGGGCAGCGATCAAGTGGCTTTCGGATACGTCACGGCGACCGTGACGGTGCTCGATGCCGACGTGGCGGCGGCCGACGAAAAGTTGCGAGCCGTCGAACGGGCCATCCAGGGCCGCGGCTTCGTGACAATTCCGGAGACCCTGAATGCGGTTGACGCCTGGCTGTCGTCGGTGCCAGGCCACGCCTATGCAAATGTGCGCCAACCGATTGTCTCGACGTTGAACCTGGCGCACATGATGCCGGTGTCGGCCGTGTGGGCGGGGCCGGAGCGCAATGCGCATCTTGATGGGCCGCCATTGATCGTCACCCGCACCGATGGAGCCACGCCGTTTAGGCTGGTCACGCACATCGGCGACGTGGGCCATACGCTGATCGTCGGACCGACTGGCATGGGCAAATCGGTGTTGCTCGCCACACTGGCGATGCAGTTCCGCCGCTACCCGGGTTCGCGCATCTTCGCCTTCGACATGGGGCGCTCGATGCGCGCCACCATTCTCGGGCTCGGGGGCGAGCACTACGACCTGGGCGCTGAAGGGGCCACTGCTTTCCAGCCGCTGGCCCGCATCGACCAGCACGCCTATCGCACCTGGGCGGCTGAGTGGATCGAGGGCCGGCTGTTGCAGGAAGGCATTGCCGTCGGTCCGCCCGAGAAGGATGCCGTCTGGTCCGCGCTCAACAGCCTGGCCAGCGCGCCCGTCGAACAGCGCACCATGACCGGCCTGTCGGTGCTGCTGCAGTCCAACGCACTGCGGCAGGCTCTGCAGCCTTACGTGCTCGGCGGCGCGCACGGCAAGCTGCTCGATGCTGATGCGGACCGGCTCGGCTCGGCATCCGTGCAAGGCTTCGAGATGGAAGAGTTGATGCATAGCAAGGCTGCGGTGCTGGCCGTGCTGGGCTACCTGTTTGCCCGCTTCGACGAGCGCTTCGACGGAGCGCCTACGCTGCTGATCCTGGATGAGGCCTGGCTGTTCCTGGACGACCCGGTGTTCGCCTCGCGCATTCGTCAGTGGCTCAAGACGCTTCGCAAGAAGAATGTGTCGGTGATATTCGCCACGCAGTCGCTGGCGGACATCAAGGACTCGACCATCGCCCCGGCCATCGTGGAGAGCTGCGCGAGCCGCATCTTCCTGCCAAACCCGCAGGCGACCGAACCGCAGATCAGAGTGATCTACGAAGGCTTTGGACTGAACAGCCGGCAGATCGAGATCGTTGCAACCGCACAGCCCAAGCAGGACTACTACTACCAGTCGCGGTCAGGCAACCGCGTCTTCGACCTCGGGCTCGGGCAGGTGGCGCTGGCCTTCGCCGGTGCGTCCACGCCCGAAGATCAACGAGCCATGGACGCCGTGTCCGCTGCCAGCAAGTCCCCGGACTTCGCCGCGGCTTGGCTTCGACACCGCGGCCTCGATTGGGCGGCAGACCTCATCCCGTCGTTTCCGTCCATTCCTTCATTACCTCAGGAGAACTCACCGTGAATAAACACCTTATCGCCGCCGCTGTGGCGTCGCTCATCGCGCTTGCTCCCGCCGCGCACGCGCAATGGGTCGTGATTGACCCGAGCAACCTGGCGCAGAACATCCTGACAGCCGCGCGAACGCTGGAGCAGATCAACAACCAGATCCGCCAGTTGCAGAACGAGGCGCAGATGCTGACGAACCAGGCGCGCAACCTGACGAGTCTGGACTTCAGCGCGTTGGGCGAGCTGCGTGCCGCCTTGTCGGCGACCAACCAGCTGATCCAGCAGGGCCAAGGCCTGGCGTTCAACGTCGCGCAGATGGAGACGGATTTTCGTCGGCTCTACCCCGAGTCCTACACGGCGGCGATCTCGGGCACGCAGATGGGGGCAGATGCGCGCATGCGCTGGACCCATTCGCTCGAAGCACTGCGCACCGCGACC
The DNA here is from genome assembly GCA_040384625.1 of Pseudomonadota bacterium. GTDB lineage: Bacteria > Pseudomonadota > Gammaproteobacteria > Burkholderiales > Burkholderiaceae_C > CADEEN01. The sequence continues at coordinate 2,189 of JAZKIW010000103.1, forward strand.
AAGGTGCAGTCGCAGGCGGTGCAGAACTTCGCGTCGGACGAGCGGACTTTGACCGACCTGGTGAACCGCAGCCAGTCGGCTACGGGCGCATTGCAAGCGATGCAGGCGGCGAACCAGCTGCTTGCCCTGCAGTCGCGCCAGGCAATACAGGCCCAGCAGCTCCAGATCACGCAGGACCGTGCGGCGGCGCTGGAGCAGGCGCGGCAGGTGGCGGTGCAGGAGCGAGCGCGCGAAGTGCGCCGGCGCTTCCAGGGCGACGGGACGCCGTACACACCCTTCACGGTCAATTTCTACGGCAACTGAGGGGAGCGATCATGAATCAGCTTCAAAGCATGATCCTGGCCGCAGTCGCAGCCATGTTGTTGGTCGCTTGCAGCAAGCCTGCACTCATCGAGTCCGTCGAGTCGCTGGTGGCCAATCCCGAGCGCCTGAAAGAATTGCGCGCGCAGTGCAAGGCCGACCACGCCAAAGTCGGCGACGACCAGTGCAATGCCGTGGCCGAGGCCACGCGTCGGCGCTTCTTCGGCAGCGGCGGGCCGAAACACACACCGGCAGCACCGGCACCCGCGGCTTCAGCGCCTGCCCCCAAGGACTGATCGATGAACGACCTGTCGGTCATTGACCGCTTCCTGGACGTCTTCTCGCGCTACATCGATTCCGGATTCGGCCTGCTCGGCGGCGAGGTTGGGTTTCTGACCGCCACGCTGGTCGTGATCGACATGACGCTTGCAGGCCTCTTCTGGGCGATGAGCAATGCCAGCGGCGGTGGTGGCGACGACGTGATCGGCAAGCTGATCAAGAAGGTGCTGTACGTCGGAGCCTTCGCCTTCATCCTGAACAACTTCAACAGCCTGTCGGGGATCGTGTTCCGGTCGTTTGCTGGACTCGGGCTGGTGGCTTCCGGCTCGTCGATGACCCAGGGCCAGTTGCTGCAGCCGGGACGGCTGGCGCGCGTGGGCGTGGAGGCCGGCGCACCGATCATGCGGCAGATCAGCGACCTGACGGGATTTCCGGAGGTGTTCGCCAACCTGGACGTCATCACCGTCCTGTTTCTGGCCTGGCTGGTGCTGATCGTGAGCTTCTTCGTGCTCGCGGTGCAGCTCTTCGTGACGTTGATCGAATTCAAGTTGACCACGCTCGCGGGCTTCGTGCTGGTGCCGTTCGCGCTGTGGAACAAGACGGCATTCCTGGCCGAACGGGTGCTGGGCAACGTGGTGTCCTCGGGCATCAAGGTGTTGGTGCTGGCCGTGATCGTCGGTATCGGCACAGGTCTGTTCGCCGAGTTCACGGTGCCGCCGGGCACTGAGCCGTCCATCGACCACGCGCTGGTCATCATGCTGGCTGCCCTGGCGATGCTCGGGCTGGGCATCTTTGGACCGGGCATTGCCACCGGGCTGGTGTCTGGCGCGCCGCAGCTTGGCGCAGGGGCGGCGGCGGGAACGGCGCTGGGTGCTGCGGGTCTGGCCGTCGCCGGCGGCGCGGCTGTGGCGGGAGCCGGTTCGGCAGTGGCCGCTGGGGCGCGCATGGCGCCTGGTGCTGCGCGAGCTGCCATCGGCGGGGGCGCCGCCGCGGCACGGTCTGCCAGTTCGATGGCCAGCGGCGCGAAGTCGGCCTATCAGGCCGGCGCTGCCGCTTCGGGCAGTGGTGGTGTGCGCGCGGCCGGCGCCGGCTTGGCCAACGTTGCGCGCAGCGGTGCCAGTGCTGTCGGTCAGCGCGTGGCGTCCGGCGCCAAGGCGGTCAAGGACGGGGCGGCGAGCTTCGTCGCCGATGCTGCAGCTCCTGCGGCAGCTAAAGCGACTGAAGCAAGCGAATCCAGCACCCCTGCGACCGAGCCTGCATGGGCCAAGCAGATGCGCCGAAAGCAGCAGATGACGCATGCGGCCACGACGGCCGCGCACGCATTGCGGTCGGGCGATGCCGGCGGCAGTGGTGCCAGCCCGAGCCTGCGTGACGACTCAAATTCTTAGGAGAGCCAAATGATGTTCAAACGACCCCAGGTGCGGTACTCGGCGACGCCCGAGCCCGTCACTCCCTACCAAGCCGCCGCGCAGATCTGGGACCAGCGCATCGGCGGCGCGCGCGTACAGGCCAAGAACTGGCGGCTGATGGCCTTCGGCTGCCTGTCGCTCGCGCTGCTGATGGGCGGCGGCCTCGTGTGGCGTTCGGCCCAGTCCATCGTCACGCCCTTCGTCGTTGAAGTGGACAACGCCGGCCAGGTACGTGCGGTCGGTGAAGCCGCCTGGCCCTACAAGCCCAACGACGCGCAGATCGCACACCACCTGGCGCGCTTCGTCACCGACGTGCGCTCCCTCTCCATCGACCCGATCGTGGTGCGGCAGAACTGGCTCGAAGCCTACGAGTACACGACGG
>JAZKIW010000104.1:0-14066 GCA_040384625.1 Pseudomonadota bacterium
GCGAACCTGGTGCGGCCCGAGTTCGCCGACCTCGCGCCTTTCTGTGAAGCGGGCGAGCGTTTCTACGTCGGTGGGTGGTCGGGCACGGCACCCGCGGGCTGGCGGGTCGACGCCGAAGCGACCTTGCTGAAGATGGTCTGGCAGGGCGCCGCACCGGCAGCGGACGATCACTTCATGCCTGTGCGCCTGACCCCGCAGCACGTGCCGCAGATGCTCGACCTCGTGGCCTTGACCCAGCCAGGGCCGTTCGGGCCGCGCACCATCGAACTGGGCGAGTATTTCGGCTTCTTCGAGGGCGAGCGCCTGATCGCGATGGCCGGCGAGCGCATGCATGCCGGCCGTCTGCGCGAGATCAGCGGCGTGTGCAGCCACCCTGACTACCAGGGCCGGGGCCTGGCCCGGCACCTGATGCAAACCCTGCTGCGGCGCGAGTTGCAACGCGGCGAGTTGCCCTTCCTGCATGTGATGAAGTCCAATGCAAACGCGCACGGCATGTACGAACGCATGGGCTTTCGCACACACCAGGAGCAGGTGGTGCGTGTGCTCTCGCGCTCGGGTTGACCCCGATCTGCCCGACCCCTGTTGCCACAAAGGGCGCGGTAGCATCGACGCACCCCCGCCGAGCGAACGCCGCACCTGTCAGATCATGAACCGCCTCGAGTTTTGCCGTGACCTAGCCGCCGAAGCCGGCCGCCTGGCGCATGGCGCATTCGGCTCGCCGTCGGTGTCGCTGAAGGGCCGGCACGACGAAGTCACGGCGATGGACCGCGAGGTCGAACGCTTCATCCGCGCGGCGATCGCCAGGGTTTGGCCCGACGATGCCGTGCTCGGCGAGGAGGACGGCGCCAGCGAGGGCATCGCCAGCGCCAGCCGCATCTGGATCATCGACCCGATCGACGGGACCTCGAATTACGCCCGCTCGATCGCCCATTACTGCGTCTCGATCGGCTACGTCGAGCGCGGAGTGCCGACCGTCGGCGCGCTGCATGACCCGAGCCACGAACGCCTCTACTACGCCGAACGCGGCAGCGGTGCCTGGATGGCCGAGGGCACGGCTGCGCCGCGACGTCTGACGGTCAGCCCGGTCGCATCGCTCGAGGGCGCGACGATCGAGTGCGGCTGGTCGCTGCGCCGGCCGCAGGCAACGTACATGAAGATGGTCGACGATGTGCTCAGCGCCGGCTGCGCCTTTCGCCGTGCCGGCTCGGGCGCGCTCGGGTTGGCCGACGTGGCTGCCGGCCGCGTCGAGGGCTATTGCGAACTGCACATCAACTCGTGGGACTGCGCCGCCGGTGTGCTGCTCGTAACCGAAGCCGGCGGCCGGGTCAACGATTTTTTTGCCGGCGACGGCCTGCTGTCCGGCAACCCCTTGCTGGCCACCAACCACGCGCTCGGCTCGCAGATCGCCGGCGTGGTCGGCATTCCTCTGCATCACCCCTGAAGGAGACGACGATGAAGCTGTTGACGAAGTGCCTCTCGATGCTGGCCCTGACCGCCAGCGCCCTGCCCGCCGCTGCGCAAGGGGAGCTGGTGCTCTACTGCACGGTGCAGGAAGAGTGGTGCCGCCCCATGGTGGCCGCCTTCGAGAAGACCACCGGCATCAAGGTGCTGATGACGCGCAAGAGCTCGGGTGAGTTCTATGCCCAGTTGAAGGCCGAGGCGGCGAACCCGAAGGGCGACATCTGGTGGGGCGGCACAGGTGACCCACACCTGCAGGCGGCCGAGGAGGGCCTGACCGAACCCTACCGCTCGCCGAAGATGGCCGAGTTGCAGGACTGGGCCGTGAAGCAGTGGGAGGCTTCGAAGGGCCGCACCGTGGGCGTATATGCCGGCGCGCTGGGCTACAGCTTCAACACCACTGAACTGGCCAAGCGGAAGCTGGCCGAGCCGAAGTGCTGGTCCGACCTGACCAAGCCCGAATTCAAGGACGACGTGCAGGTCGCGAACCCGAACTCCTCGGGCACCTCGTACACCATGCTCGCGACCCTGGTGCAGATCATGGGCGAGCAGAAGGCCTTCGACTACATGAAGGCCCTGCACAAGAACATCAACCAGTACACCAAGAGCGGCGCAGGCCCGGCCCGCGCTGCGGCCACCGGCGAGAGCCTGATCGGCATCACCTTCCAGCACGACGCCGTGACCCAGGCCGTGGGCGGCGCGCCGGTGAAGATCGTTTCGCCCTGCGAAGGCACCGGCTACGAGATCGGCAGCATGAGCATCGTCAAGGGCGCCAAGAACATGGACAACGCCAAGAAGTGGTACGACTGGGCGCTCTCGCCCGAGGCGCAGGCGGTCGGTGCCGGGGCCAAGGTGAGCTACCAGGTGCCGTCGAACAAGAGTGCGCCCGTGCCGGCGCAGGCGCCCAAGCTGACCGAGGTGAAGCTGATCAACTACGACTTCGTCAAGTACGGCTCGTCGGCCGAGCGCAAGCGCCTGCTGACAAAGTGGGACGAGGAAGTCTCGAAGCTGCCGAAGTAAGCGCCGCGCGGCTCGATGACGACACTGGCCCTGCCCGCTGCCGGCATCGCGCCGCGCCTTGACCGCTGGCTGGTCGGGCTGGCGGTGCTGGCCCTGCTTGCCGCGCTGATCCTGCCCTGGTTCATCGGGCGCAGCGGCTCGGCGCTGATGCTGGCGCTCGCTGGCGCGGCCACCGCACACGCGCCGGTCCTTGTCGCCGCCGCGCTCGGAGTCTGGTTCGCCTGGCGCTCGAACTTCAGCGCGCTGGCCCTCGCCGCCGCCCTTGCGCTGGCCTGGGGCCTCGGTGCCGGCTTCGTGGCGGGTGCGGCGGGCGGATCCTTCGGGCTCGGTGCCGCCATCACGCTGGCGGCGCTGGGTTTGCTGTTCGCCCGTGCCGTCGCCCGCTGCGGCCGCTTCGGCGGCGATACGACGGTGGCCACGATCGTGATCGTGATCGCCGGCCTGCTCCTGCTGTTCATCTTCTACCCGGTGGGCCTGGCACTGTTGGCGGCCCTGCGCGATAGCAGCGGCGCCTTCGCACCGGGCCTGGCCATCACCCGGCTGACGGCCTCCGACATCTGGGGCCTGGGTTGCTTCGGTGGCGGCACCAACTGCGGTGTGGCCGTCAATTCACTGATGCTGGCGACGATCGTCGGCTTCCTGTCGACCGCCTTCGCCCTGGTGCTGGCCCTGGCGGTGCAGCGCGGCCAGCAGCGCGGGCTGGGTGCGGTCGCCAAGTTGATGTCGATACTGCCGATCGTCACCCCCCCTTTCGTCATCGCGCTGGCCCTGGTGGTGCTGTTCGGCCGCACCGGCCTGGTCACGACCTTCCTGTCCAACACCTTCGGCCTGCCGCGCTCGCGCTGGATCTACGGTCTGCCGGGCGTGACGATCGCGCAGGTGCTGTCGTTCACTCCGATCGCCTTCATGATCCTGTCGGGCGCAATCGCCGCGATCAGCCCGACGCTGGAGGAGGCTGCGCAGACCCTGCGCGCGTCGAAGGCGCGTGTGTTCCGCAGCGTGACCTGGCCGCTGCTGCGCCCGGCCCTGGCGGCGGCCTTCCTGCTCGGCTTCGTCGAGAGCCTGGCCGACTTCGCCAACCCGGTGGTGCTGGCCGGCAATTTCGAAGTGCTGTCGACAAAGATCTTCTTCGCCATCGCCGGTGCACAGCACGATCCCGGCCGCGCCGCTTCGCTGGCCGTGGTCCTGCTGCTCTTCACCTTGATCGCGTTCTGGCTGCAGCAGCGCTGGCTCGGCCGCGCGAGCTACGTCAGCGTCGGCGGCAAGGGCGATTCGGGCATCCCCGCGGCCCTGCCCGATGGCTTGCGCTGGGCCTGCAGCGGCACGGCCATCGCCTGGATCGGCTTCACCCTGGCCTGCTATGCGGTGATCTTCATCGGCGGCTTCGTCAAGGACATCGGCCGCGGCGAGATGACGCTGGTGCTGACGCACCTCAGCGCCGGCTTCGGCATCGACTGGAGCGGCAGCTGGCCGCGCTTCACCGGCTCGGCCTGGGACAGCTTCTTCACGACGATCAAGGTCGCGGCGGTCGCAGCGCCGCTGACCGCCGCGGTGGGCCTCTTGTCGGCCTACGTGATCACGCGCCACCGTTTCGTCGGCCGCGCAGCCTTCGAGTTCCTGACCATGGTCAGCTTCGCGGTGCCGGGCACGGTGATCGGGGTGGCCTACATCGTGGCCTTCAACGTCGCCCCGATCGAACTCACCGGCGGGCTGGCGATCCTGATCCTGTGCTTCGTCTTTCGCAACATGCCCGTCGGCGTGCGCGCCGGCATCGCCGCGCTGGCGCAGATCGACAAGTCGCTCGACGAGGCCTCGTCGACCCTGCGCGCCTCGACCTGGCGCACCCTGACCCAGGTCGTGCTACCACTCTTGAAGCCGGCGATCGTCGCGACCCTGGTGTTCAGCTTCACGCACGCTATGACCGCCGTGAGCGCGGTGATCTTCCTGGCCACCGCCAAGTACAACCTCGCCACGGTCTACATCATCGGCCGCGTCGAGGCCGGTGAGTACCCGCTGGCGATCGCCTACTCGACCGTCCTGATGCTGTTCATGCTGGCCGTGCTGCTGCTGGTGCAGCGCCTGACCGGCGCGGCCCGGCTCGGGCGGCGCGAACGCAGCCAACCCCTCATCGTCACCGGAGCTTGAATGGCCCTCATGACCGACGCAAAAGCAGGCGGCGTTGTCTTCGATGGCGTGAGCAAGCGCTACGGCGACGTGGCCGCCGTCGACAACGTGTCGTTCACGATCGAACAGGGCACCCTGGTGACCCTGCTCGGCCCCTCGGGATGTGGCAAGACGACCACGCTGCGCATGGCCGCGGGCCTGGAGACGGCGACCAGCGGGCGCATCCTGATCGGCGGCGCCGACGTCACCGACCTCGCCGCGAGCGAACGCAACGTCAGCCTGGTGTTCCAGTCCTACGCCCTGTTCCCGCACATGAACGTGCTCGACAACGTGTGCTACGGCCCGATCTCGGCCAAGGTGGACAAGGCGCGCGCGCGTGAACTGGCGCGCAACAAGCTGAACATGCTCGGCTTGGCCGGGCTCGAACAACGCCTGCCGAGCGAGCTGTCGGGTGGCCAGCAGCAGCGCGTGGCAGTGGCGCGGGCGCTGGTGCTCGAACCCGCCGTGCTGCTGTTCGACGAGCCGCTCTCGAACCTCGACGCCAAGCTGCGCCGGCGTGTGCGCCAGGAAATCCGCGAGTTGCAGCAGTCGCTGCAGTTGACCGTGCTGTACGTGACGCACGACCAATCCGAGGCCCTGGCGGTGTCGGACCAGATCATCGTGATGGACCGCGGCCGCATCGCGCAGCAGGGCTCGCCACAGGTGCTGTACCGTCAGCCGGCGAGCCACTTCCTGGCCGATTTCATCGGCGATGCGAACCTCGTCGAAGGCGAGCTCGTGCGCGATGGGGATGGCATGGTGTTCCGTGGCGCCGGTGTGTCCTTGCCGGTGCGTGTGGCGTCCATGGCGGCCGGCCCGGCGACGCTTGCGCTGCGCCCGCACCGCCTGCGCCTGGTGCCGGCCGCGTCCACGCCACTGGTGGGCACCTGCAAGCGCGCCGACTACCTGGGCAGCCACATCGAGGTGCTGGTCAACACCGCCTGGGGTGAACTGCTGGTGTTCTCGGACGCCGACGCGGCCGCAGCGCCGGCTGCCGGGGCCCAGATCGGCCTGGCTTTCGAGCCGGGCGACGCGATCGTACTGGCGCGTTGATTCCAGCAGAGGCTGACCATGCCGGCACCGATCGCCTCCCTGCACGACGTGACCCTCGTGCCACGGCCGGCCGAGTACCTGCCGACCGACCCGGCCACAGCGTCGCGTTTCGACGCCAGCCGCGCCGCACTCGGCTCGAGCCTGGGCTTGACCAAACTGGGCGTCAACGTCACCGCAGTCAAGCCGGGCAAGGCCGCGTACCCCTTCCATAGCCACCGGGCCAACGACGAGCTGTTCCTGATCCTGGCCGGCAACGGCGAGTTGCGGCTGGGCGAGCAGCGACATCCCGTCAAGGAAGGCGACCTGATCGGCTGCCCGGCGGGTGATGCGCGCAGCGCGCACCAGCTGATCAACACCGGCAGCGGCGAATTGCGCTACCTCGCTGTCAGCACTCAGGTCGAGCCCGAGATCTGCGAGTACCCGGACGGCGGCAAGATCGGCGCCTACTGCGGCGATGGCGACTCAGGCCTGGCGCATTTCAGTCGCGGCGCCGAGTCGCTCGACTACTGGGACGGCGAGTAGGGCCCTCCGGCCTCAGGGCTTGCGCGGCTGACGGTAGTGCCACCAGGGCAAGGCCTTGGTCAGTGCCAGCACCGCACCGGCATCGGCGGCCGCCGCACAACCGGCCTGCGAGCGCAGCGCCTCGGTCCACGCGCCGCTGGCCAGCAGGCCGCGCAGGCGCAGGATCGCGGGGCGCTCCAGGGCCTCCTTGAGGCACACCAGGTAGTAGGCCTCGTCGGCCAAGGGGACAAAACCGAGGCCGAACTGCGCCGCGGCGGCCTCGATGCCCAGGCCCGCATCGGCCAGCCCACTGGCCACGGCGGCGGCCACCGCCACATGCGTGTCCTCGCTCGGTGCGCCGAACCCGGCGATGCGTTCGGGTGCCAGGCCAGCCTCGGCGAGCAGGTGTTCGGCGAGCAGGCGCGTTCCCGAACCCGGCTGGCGGTTGACGAAACGCAAGCCCTGACGCGCCAAGTCGGCAAAGCCCGTCAGGCGACGCGGATTGCCCGCCGCGACAATCAACCCCTGGATGCGCCGGTGACTGGCGATCAGCTTGTGCCGGCCCGGCCGGAGCAGGCCCTTCAGGCTGCGCGAGAACGTCGTCGGCGCCTGGCCGGCAGCCAGCACCGGGACGTGAAAGCCCGCCACGTCACAGCGGCCGTGGGCCAGCGCCTGCAGGGCATCGGTGCTGCCGGCGAAGCGCAGGTCGATGTGCAGCCCGTGCACATCGGCATGGTCGCGCAACAGCGGCAAAGCCAGGTCGTGGCTGGCGTACACGGTAAGGACCTCGTGCGCCGCATCGAAGGCCAGGCTCAGCACCCGCTCCAGCTCGCTGCGCAAGGCTTCGATGTGGGGCGTCAGTCGCGTGCGTGCGCGCGTCTCGGCCCACAGCAGGCGCTCGGCCAGCGGCGTCAACCGCGCCGGCTGGCCCTGGGTCCAGACCACCAGGTCGGCCTCGAGCACCTGTTCCCAGTGCTTCAGCGCGCCCCACGTGTGGCGGTAGGAGCCGCCGATCGCTCGCGCCGCGGCACTGATCGATCCGGTGTCGCGCAGCGTGCGCAACAGGTCGATGAGGGGATTGGCCAGGGTGGCGCCGCGCTGCTCGGCATCCGGCTCGAAGCTGTATTCCAGGTGGATGCCGCGGCGGGGAGGAGGGGTGGCCATGCAGGACAATACAACGAGCCCTTCAGCGCCCATCACCCCATGATCCAGCTGCACTACCACCCGAGCAACGCCAGCATGACGCCGCACCTGCTGCTGCGCGAACTCGGGCTGCCGTTCGAACTCAAGTTCGTCGACCGCAGCGTGGGCGCGCACAAGTCGCCGGAGTACCTGAAGCTCAACCCGAACGGCCTGATTCCGGTGCTGGTCGATGGTGACCTGGTGCTCTACGAAACTGCGGCGATCGTGCTGCACCTGGTGGACACGCACCCCGAGGCCGGGCTTGCACCGACGGTCGGCACGCATGAGCGGGCCTTGTTCTACAAATGGCTGATCTGGCTGTCGAGCACTGTGCAGGCGATGATGCCGCACTACTTCTACAGCGACCGCATGGTCGCGCCGGGCAATACCTCTGGCACCGCCGAAGTCAAAGCACAGGCGGAGGCCAAGCTGGCTGCGATGTTCGACCAGATCGAGGCCCATCTCGCTGCGCACGGCGGGCCTTGGCTGCTGGGCCAGCGCTTCTCGGCGCTCGACCCCTATGCCTTCATGCTGTGCCGCTGGACGCGCGGCGCGGCGCGCCCGGCGCGCACGCTGCCGCACATCGGACCCTATCTCGAACGCATGCTGGCGCGGCCGGCAGTGCAGAAGGTGCTGGAAGTCGAGAAGCTGCAGCCACCCTTCGTCTGAGGCGCGCTACAGCGCGCCGCTGATGCGCAGACGCTCCAGGCGCATCGCGATGTTCTGCTGCAGCTCGGCGAGTTGCCGGCGCAACCCAGGCAACACCGAAGCGTCGCTGCACTCGTCGACCTGCACCTGCAGCGCGGCCGCCTCGCGCATCAGGCTGATCTCGTGCGGCACGACGCCCGCATCCTTCAGCACTTTCATCGCCATGCGCAACTCGGGCGGCGTCTCGTCGTAGCCATCGCCGAAGCCGAGCGGCTTGCCGTAGCTCGGCGCCGCTTTCAGCTCGCCGCTCTGTTCGCTGTCGCGCAGGGCGCGACCGATGTGGTCTTCCTGCAGCTGCAGGCGTTGCGCGCGCTTGTCTTCGATGTTCACTTCATGGCCCTCGCACCGTCACAGTCCAGCGCTTCCTGCCAGTGCCGCGTGAGCGGCGTCAGCGGCTTGCCGAGCACGCGTTCGTTGAGCAGCGCGCGGCCGAGTGCCTTGCGGCTGCCGCGGGCACAGGCCGCGAGCAGGGTCTGATCGATGACATCGCGCTGGGCGTGGCTGCCACCCAGGCGCTGGGCCTGCGCCCGCGCCGCGTAGAGGAGGTCGGCGCCGTCGTCGACGTCGCCGCGCGCAAAGGCAACCAGGCCGCGCGCCAGCGGCAAGCCGACCTCGCGCGCCACGGCGTGGTTGTCGCGCCGCGCGTCGTCGGCCGCCAGCGCACGTTCGGCGCAGCGCGCCAGCCAGCGTTCAGCGGCGGCGCCGTCGCCCGCGACCAGCATCGGCAGCAGCACGTGCAGGTCGTTGAAGGCGTAGTGACCGGCCTCGCCGGGACCTTGCAAGGGCCAGCCGGCCAACAGGGTCGTGCAGCGCCCGGCAACGTCGGCGCCGAGCAGGTGCAGGCGCCAGAGCGCCGAAGCCGCATCGACGCGCTGCAGGCCGATCTGCAGGTGCTCGGCGGCCAGATGACCATCGACCACGCGCAGGGTGCCGGCGACGTCCAGGCCTTCGAGGCGGAACAGCGCGGTGTGCCACCACAGGTGGGTGGCGAAGCCGTTGCCTTCGGCCCAGGCCTCCTGGTGCTGACGCAGCCAGGCCGCCCCGTCGTCGAAACGGCCCTGCATCTCCATCACATGGGCGACGCTGTGCACGGCCCACGGGGCGCGCGGATCGAGCGCGAGCGCTCGCCGGCCGACCTCTTCGGCCTGGGCGTGGTTGTGGTTCTCTTCCAGGCCGAAGGCCCACAACGCGAGGACGTGCGGGAACAGCGGATCGTCCTCGTCCCACTCCGGCAGGGCGCGCGCCGGGCGCGCACGCAGGGCCGCCGCATCGCCGCGGTAAAAGTCCCACAACTGGGCCCATTGCAGCGCCAGCGCGTCGTGCGGATGGTCGATCAGCAAGGCATCCCAAGTTCGACAGGCGCCGGTCCAGCGCCCGTCGAGCACCTGCTGCACCGCTTCGAGGTGGGCCCGTTCGCGCGCCGGCGTGTCGGCATGGGTCAGCCCCCGCGCGGCATCCAGATGTGCTCTGGCCTCGGGCAGCACGGCGGCCTCGGTCAGGCCGGCCAGAAAACCGGCCTTCATCGTGTGCGGCAAGGCCCAGCCGGGATCGGCGACGATGGCGGCGTCGAGGTCGGCAACGGGGATGTCGTAGAACGACATCATGCGCCACAGCGCGACATCGACAGCCGCGAGCGCGGTGGCCGACAGGCTGCCCACCGGGAGTCCGCGCGCGTCTTTCGGCTGCGTCATGGCGCGAAATGTAGCGCGATCGGATGACGCTTCAGCGGCCGGTCGGCCAGGGTCTCTGCGCGCCGCGCAAGCGCTCCCACGTGGCGGCCAGGCGCAGCACGCCGAGGTCGTCGTGGCGGCGGCCGATCAGCTGCAGGCCGATCGGCATGCCGCCGGCGCTGTAGCCGGCGTTGAGCGCGGCTGCGGGCTGCCCGCTCATGTTGAAGGGCAGGGTGAAGGCGATGTGCTCGAACGGGCGCGCAGGATCGTTCAGCGGGCTGGCGAAGCCGGCCGGGAACGACACCACCGGGCTCACAGGCGCGAGCACGAAGTCGAAGCGCTGCGTGGCGGCGATGGCGGCGTCGCGCAATGCAGCCATCTGGCTGTAGCCGCGGAAGACCTGGGCACCCGTCAGCGCGGCACCGCCTTCGGCCCAGGCGCGGATGTAGGGCAGCACGCGGGCCTGGCGCTCGACCGGCAGGGCCGAGATGTCGAGCCAGGCGCGCATGCGCCAGAAGGCGTCCATGCCGTCGGCCATCGCGCGGGTCGTGAATGGCGCCAGTGCTTCGACGATCGCGCCGGCCGCTTCGAACGCGTTGGCGGCGGCCTCGACGGCGGCACGCACTTCGGGGTCCAGGGTCTGACCCCAGCCGGCGTCGAGCCAGAGCGCCAGGCGCAGGCCGCGCGGATCGCGGGGCTCGGCTTCGCGCCAGTCGATGTCCTGCGCAGGCAGGCTGGTCGTGTCGCGCGTGTCGGGCAAGCTCAACACCGTCATCGCCAGCGCCGCGTCGCCCACCGTGCGCGTGATCGGCCCGGCCACGCGGCCGGCGTAGGGCGGGTGGATCGGCACGCGGCCGGCGCTCGGCTTCAGGCCGAACACGCCGCACCAAGCCGCCGGCAAGCGGATCGAGCCGCCGATGTCGGTGCCCAAGTGCAGCGGGCCGTAGCCGGCTGCGCAGGCCGCAGCGGCGCCGGCGCTGCTGCCGCCCGGGTTCTGGCTTGGATCCCAGGGATTGCGCGTGAGCTTGTGAAAACTCGACAGGCCGGAGGACAGCATGCCGTAGTCGGGCATCGTGGTCTTGCAGACGATCACGGCGCCTGCCTCGCGCAAGCGTGCTGCTGGGGGCGCTTCGGACGCCGCCGGCGTCAGCACCGTGGCCGCGCTGCCCAGCGGAACGGGCGTGCCGCGGGTGGCAATGTTTTCCTTGACCGTCACCGGCACGCCGTCCAGTGCGCGCGCTTGGCCGCGCTGCCAGCGCGCTTCGCTGTCGCGTGCCGCCTGCAGCGACGCTTCGGCGTCGAGCGCCCAGGTCGCAGCGATGTGCGGCTCAGAGCGCTCGATGTGCGCCAGCAGCTCGCGCACTACGTCGACCGGCGAGGCTTCGCGCCCCGCATACAGCGCCAGCAGTTCGGTGGCGCTGCGGTCGTGTAGAGCAGCCACGCGCTAGACCGCCTTGCGAGAGGCGACGAAGCGGTCCAGGTTCTTGGCAGCCTGCGCCCGCACCTTGGCGCGCAGGAAGGGGCTCCAGCCGAGCAGCAGGCCCGGCGCACCGAGGGCCTGGCGCGCCCAGCGCCAGAAGTCGAAGCGATCGCGCTGGCGCGTGATCAGGCCTGCGCCATCGAACTCGAACTCGGCGTCGATGATGTTGTGCACCATGCGGCCAGTGGCCGAGAAGCGGTAGGTGGCCTCCCAGTGCGCACTGCGATCGGTGATGTCGCGGTACTCGATCTTCCAGACATCGAGGCCCTTGGCTTTGACGGCGTCGCAGAGCATCGTCCACATGCCAGCGATCTGCGCGCGGCCCTTCAGCGAGAAAGCTTCGTCGTCGAACACTGCGTCCTGCGCGTAGCAGGCGCTCATGGCCTCGGCGTCGAGCCTCGCGAACGCCGCATATAGCTTCTCGATCGTGGCGCGGCTCATTGCCAGCTCACTGCAGCCATGTCGTTGGCAAAGATCGGTGAGCTGGCCCACAGGCCCTTCAAGCCCTTCCTCGAGACCGCCACCTGGGCCGGGTTGAAGATGAAGGCATTGACCGCGTCGGCGGCGATCAGGCGCTGCAGGTCGCCGAACAGCTTCGCGCGCTCCTTCAGGTTCACCGTGGCCGCATGCTTTGCCGCCAGCTCGCGGAAGGCCTTGCTGTCGTAGCCCCAGTAGTAGCCGGTGTTGGCGTACTGCATGTAGTCGAGCGGCTCGACGTGGTTGATGACCGTCAGGTCGAAGTTGCCCTTGAAGGTGCCGCCGAGCCACTGCGCCCACTCGACGTTCTCGATCTTCGCGACCACGCCCACCTTGGCCAGTTGCGCGGCCAGCACCTCGCCGCCCTTCCTGGCGTATTGCGGGGGTGGCAGGGTCAGGGTCACGTTCAGCGGCGTGGCAACGCCCGCTTCCTTCAGCAGCGCCCGGGCCTTCTCGGGGTCGTACGGGTAGGTGGCCGTCAGATCGACATAGCCGGCGTCGGTGGGCGCGAAGTGGCTGCCGATCGGCTTGCCCAGGCCCTCGAGCACACCGTCGATGAAGGCCTTGCGGTCGATGGCGTGCATCAGGGCACGACGCACGCGCACGTCGTCGAAGGGCTTCTTCTTGTTGTTGATGCTCATGATGCCCTTGCCCGCGGTCGCGCCGACGGCGACGACGAAGCGCTTGTCGGCCTGCAACTGCCTCACCGCCTGCGGCGCATCCAGGCGCGGCACGCCGTCGATGTCGCCGGCCAGCAGCGCGGCCACTCGCGCGGCCGGGTCGTTGATGAAGCGGAAGGCGACGCGCTGCAGCTTGACGCTGCGGGCGTCGCGGAAACCGTCCCACTTGGTCAGCGTCACCGACGAACCCTTCTTCCAGTCGTCGAAACGGAACGGGCCGGTACCGACGGGCTGGGTCGCCGTGGCGGCAGCGCTCTTCGGATCCAGGATCACCGCGGTGTTCTCGCCCATGCGGAACAGGAAATTGCCGTCGGCATTGTTCAGCGTCAGGATCACCGTGTGCGCATCGGGCGTGTCGATGCGCGCGATGTTGTCGAACACCGCCTTCTTGGCCTTGTTGGTGCTCTTTTCGTCCTTCGCGCGCTCGAAACTGAACTTCACGTCGGCGGCATCGAAGGCCTCGCCGTCGTGGAACTTCACGCCCTTCTTCAGCTTGAAGGTGTAGCTCCGGCCGTCGGGGTCCATGGTCCAGCTCTCGGCCAGCAGCGGCGTCACCGAGCCGTCGACATTGATCTTGGTCAGGCCCTCGAGCACGTTGTAGTGGACGATCTCGCCGATCGCCGCGGCCGGTGCGACGGTCGGGTCCATACCGGGCGGCTCCAGCACCATGGCCAGCGTCACCCGGGTCTTCGCGGACTGCGCCTGTGCCAGGCTGGCCATGCAGGCAACAGCGGCGACGACGAGTGCGACACGACGGAAGGTTTTCATCTCGCGGCTCCAAGGACGGGAATTCGGTTCAGCGCGAATGCTGCCACAGCGGCCGCGGCAGCGCCGCCAGCAGGCGCTGCGTGTACGGATGCGCCGGGGCACGCAGCACATCGGCGGGCAAGCCGCGCTCGACAACCCGACCGGCCTGCAGCACGAGCAGTTCGTCGGCCATGCGCTCGACGACGGCCAGGTCGTGGCTGATGAACAGGTAGGCCAGGCCGAAGCGCTGCTGCAGGTCCTGCATCAGGTTCAGCACCTGGGCCTGGACCGAGACGTCCAGAGCACTGACCGGTTCGTCGGCGACGATCAGCTTCGGGTGCGTGACGAGAGCGCGCGCAATCGCGATGCGCTGGCGCTGGCCGCCGCTGAATTCGTGCGGCACCTTGTCCAGGTCCTGCGCGGCGTTCAGGCCCACGGCGTCGAGCATCGCCGCGGCGCGCTCACGCCGCTCGGCGCGGTTCACCCGGTCGAGCCCCTCCAGCGGTTCGGCGACCGTGCGCCCGATCGTCATGCGCGGGTCGAGCGAGCTGAACGGGTCCTGGAAAACCATCTGGAAATCGCGCCGCGCCGCGCGCAGGCTTTCGGGCGGCAATGCATGCAGGTCGCGGCCGGCGAACAGCACCCGGCCGGCACTTGGCGCTTCCAGCGCCATCACCAACCGCGCCAGCGTGCTCTTGCCCGAGCCCGATTCGCCGACGATACCCAGCGTGCTGCCGGCGCGCAGCGCGAAGCTGACGTCGACCAAGGCCTCGACGACCGCGCCCGCTGCGAGCAGGCGCTCGCGCGGCAGCTGGTACTGCCTGCCGAGCCCCTCCGCCTGAACCAAGGCTGCACTCATGACGGCTGCTGCCAGCGGATGCAGCGCACGAAGTGGTTGTCGCTGACCGGCAGCTCGGCGGGCATCGC
>JAZKIW010000105.1:0-56697 GCA_040384625.1 Pseudomonadota bacterium
TCCGGTGCACCTGATGTACGTGCTGGAGCAGCAGATCGAGCGCGAGCAGTTCCCGAAGGAGCTCGAGGACAAGTACCTCGGCTTCATCAAGGAACACTTGGGCGTGCGCTACGCCGAGTTCATCGGCAAGGAGATCCAGACCGCCTACCTCGAGAGCTACAGCGAGTACGGCCAGAACATCTTCGACCGCTACGTGACCTATGCCGACTACTGGATCCAGGACCATGAGTACCGCGATACCGACACCGGCGAGGTCTTCGACCGCTCAGCCCTGAACGCCGAGCTGGAAAAGATCGAAAAGCCGGCCGGCATCGCCAACCCCAAGGACTTCCGCAACGAGATTGTCAACTTCGTGTTGCGCGCGCGCGCCAACAACCAGGGCAACAACCCGGTCTGGACCAGCTACGAGAAGCTGCGCACGGTGATCGAGAAGAAGATGTTCTCGAACACCGAGGAGCTGCTGCCGGTGATCAGCTTCAACGCCAAGGCCAGCGCCGACGAGGCCAAGAAGCACGAAGATTTCGTCACCCGCATGGTCGCCAAGGGCTACACCTCCAAGCAAGTGCGCCTGCTCTGCGAGTGGTATCTGCGGGTGCGCAAGTCGAGCTGACGGAGACCGCGTGCTGCAGTCCATCATCGACCGCCGCCTGTCGGGCAAGAACAAGTCGATCGGCAATCGAGAGCGCTTCCTGCGCCGCTACAAGGGCCAGATCAAGGAGGCCGTCAAGCGCGCGATCGACGGCCGCGGCATCCGCGACATCGAGCGCGCCGAAGACATCACGATCCCGAAGAAGGACATCTCCGAGCCGGTGTTCCACCACGGCAGCGGCGGCACGCGCGAGATGGTGCACCCGGGCAACAAGGAATACATACGGGGCGACCGCATCGAGCGGCCGAAGGGCGGCGAAGGCGGCAAGGGCAAGGGCCAGGCCAGTGACTCCGGCGAAAGCGAAGACGACTTCACGTTCACGCTGTCGAAGGAAGAGTTCATGCAGGTCTTCTTCGAGGACCTGGCGCTGCCGCACCTGGTGCGCACCCAGCTGGCCGAAACACCGGAGTGGAAGAGCCACCGTGCCGGTTACACCAGCGACGGCACACCCACCAACCTGCACATCGTGCGGTCGATGCGCGGCGCGATCGGCCGGCGCATCGCGATCGGTGCCGATTCACGACACCAGTTGCGCGAGCTCGAAGAAGAGCTGGAGACCTTGTTGCGCGACGCCCCTGTCGGCGACGCGGCTTCGCGGCTGAAGATCACCGAACTCGAAGCCCGCATCGCCGAGTTGCGGGCGCGCGTCAAGCGCATCCCCTTCCTCGACCCGATCGATCTGCGTTTTCGCAACCGCGTCAAGGTGCCGGTGCCGACGTCCAAGGCGGTGATGTTCTGCCTGATGGACGTGTCGGGCTCGATGGACGAGGGCCGCAAGGACCTGGCCAAGCGCTTCTTCATCCTGCTCTACCTGTTCCTGACCCGGCACTACGACAAGATCGACATCGTCTTCATCCGCCACCACACCCAGGCCGCAGAAGTCGACGAACAGAACTTCTTCCATGCCACCGAGACCGGCGGCACGGTGGTGTCGAGCGCCTTGGTGCTGATGGAAGAGATCGTGCGTGCGCGCTACAGCCCGAGCGAATGGAACATCTACGGTGCCCAGGCCAGCGATGGCGACAACTGGCACCACGACAGCGGCCGCTGCCGTGAACTGCTGGCCGAGAAGATCCTGCCGCTCACTCGTTACTTCGCCTATGTGCAGGTGGCCGACGAAGAACAGAACCTGTGGCAGGAGTACGCGCAGCTGGTCGGCGTCGCGCCGCAGTTCGCTATGCGCAAGGCGACCGAAGCGTCGATGATCTACCCGGTCTTCCGCGACCTGTTCAAGAAGGAAGGCGCCGAGCCTCGCGCGGCATGAGGATACGCAAGCACCGCGCGTTGAAGGCACAGGGCCAGCCGCTGCCGGCCGGTCCGCGCCCGGCCGAGCGATTGCCGGGCCCGAGCGACTGGAGCTTCGAGCTGGTCGAGGAGTACCACCGTGTGATCCGCGACACCGCGGCGCGTTTCGGCCTGGACACCTACCCGAACCAACTCGAGGTCATCACCGCCGAGCAGATGATGGATGCCTATGCCAGCGTCGGCATGCCGGTGAACTACCGCCACTGGAGCTACGGCAAGGAGTTCATCTCGACCGAGAAGAACTACAAGCGCGGCCACATGGGTCTGGCCTACGAGATCGTCATCAACAGCAATCCCTGCATCAGCTATCTGATGGAGGAGAACACGATGGCGATGCAGGCCCTGGTGATCGCGCATGCGGCCTACGGCCACAACAGCTTCTTCAAGGGCAACTACCTGTTCCGCATGTGGACCGACGCGTCGTCGATCATCGACTACCTGGTCTATGCCAAGAACTATGTCGCCGAGTGCGAGGAGCGGCACGGCATGGACGCGGTCGAGGCCCTGCTCGACTCCTGCCATGCGCTCGCCAACCATGGGGTCGACCGCTATCAGCGGCCGAGCCGCAAGACCCTGGCGCAGGAACTGGCGGAGCGCAAGGACCGCGAACACCATGCGCAGCAGCAGGTCAACGACCTCTGGCGCACGCTGCCCCGGCGGGCTGAGAAAGACGGCAACGCGCCGGAGGCCAAGCGTTTCCCGGACGAACCGCAGGAGAACCTGCTCTACTTCGTTGAGAAGAATGCGCCGCTGCTCGAACCCTGGCAGCGCGAGGTGGTGCGTATCGTGCGCAAGGTCGCGCAGTACTTCTACCCGCAGCGCCAGACCCAGGTCATGAACGAGGGCTGGGCGACCTTCTGGCACCACAAGCTCCTGAACACGATGTACGACGACGGGTACCTGACCGACGGCGTGATGATCGAGTGGCTGAAGTCGCACACCAATGTGGTCTACCAACCCCTGGTGGGCGAGCGCGGTTATAGCGGCATCAACCCCTATGCGCTCGGGTTCGCGATGTACACCGACATCAAGCGCATCTGTGAGAACCCGACCGACGAGGACCGGGCCTGGTTCCCGGGCCTGGCTGGCACGCCCTGGCTGCCGGCGCTGCACCACGCGATGCACAACTTCAAGGACGAGAGCTTCGTCGGCCAGTATCTGAGCCCCAAGTTGATGCGCGAATTACGCTTGTTCGCGATCCTCGACGATGAGAACGACGACGAGCTCGAGGTCAGCGCCATTCACGACGACGCCGGCTACCGGCGTGTGCGCGAGGCCCTGGCGCACCAGTACGACCTCGGTTCGCGCGAACCGAACATTCAGGTCTGGAACGTCAATCTGCGCGGCGATCGCGCGCTGACCCTGCGGCACACCCAGCACAACAGCCGGCCGCTGGCGGACGGGGCGCAGGAGGTGTTGAAGCATGTGGCCCGGTTGTGGGGCTTCCCGGTGCACCTGGAGTCGGTCGACGCCGATGGCGACGTGACCCAACGCTGGGCCGTGGACACAGCCGCCACCTGAGACAAGGCGCTTGGCGCGCTGCCCGGCCTCAGTGCCGCTGCAGCGACCACAGGTTGGCCGGCGGCGCATTGCGCCAGACGCGGCAGACGCGGCCCCAGCGCAGCTTGCTGCCGGCGGGCAACTCGAACGGCGTCTTCAAGCCATAGGTGTATTGCACCAGGCGCCGCCGTGCGTCGTGGTGCAAGAAGGCGATCAGCGCATCGATCGTGCAGTCGCGCCATGGGGCGGGCAGCGACTGGAACGGCAGCGACGAGACGATCACCGTCTGCGGCGGCGCCTTGTCGTGCAGCGCGCCCAGTACTTCGTGTGCACCGGCGCGCCGAACCTCGACCTGCGCAAAGCGCTGTTGCAGCAGATCGGCCAGCCCGTCCTGCAACTCGACGGCCACCAGCGGAACGGCCGGGTGCCGGGCCACCAGGGCTTCGGTGATGGCGCCCGTCCCGGCGCCGAGTTCGAGCAGGAGCCGGGCACCGTGCGCGGCGTCGGCCATCGCCGCAGCCAACCAGCGCGAAGAAGGGCAGACCGCGCCAACCAGGGCCGGGTTGGCAAACGCAACCATCATGAACGCCGCGTTACGCATCGCAGGAGCCGTGTCGGTGCGCGTCGCAACGCGACGAGTCAAAACGCAAACACCTTGCCCGGGTTCATGATGTTCTTCGGGTCCAGGGCGTGCTTGATCGAGCGCATCATCTCGACTGCACCCGGCCCGGCCTCGTCGATCAGGTAGGGCATCTTGTGCAGGCCGATGCCGTGCTCGCCGGTGCAGGTGCCTTCCAGGCGCAGCGCGCGCTGCACCATCTTGACGTTCAGCGCTTCCACCGCGGCACACTCCGCGGCGTCGTTCGGGTCCATCAGGTAGGACAGGTGAAAGTTGCCATCGCCGACGTGGCCGACGATCCAGTACGGGATGCCCGAGGCTTCGGCTTCCTCGACCGATCCGTTGATGGCCTCGGCCAGGCGCGAGATCGGCACGCAGGTGTCCGAGCTCTGGCAGCGGCAACCTGGGCGCATCTGCAGCGCGGCGAAGTAGGACTCGTGGCGCGCCTTCCACAGGCGGGTGCGCTCCTCCGGGCTGCGCGCCCACTCGAAGTCGGCACCGCCCTGCTCGCGTGCGATCTCCTGCACCGTGGCGGCCTGCTCGGCCACGCCCGCCTCGCTGCCGTGGAACTCCATCAGCAGCATCGGTGCCTCGCGCAGCGACAAATGCGAGTGGCGGTTGACGGCGCGGACCGCATTCGCATCCAGCAGTTCGCAGCGAGCGATCGGCACGCCCATCTGGATGATCTGGATCGTCGTCTGGACGGCGGCGTCGACGCTGGGGAAGAAGCAGGTGGCCGCGTTGACCGCCTCCGGTAGCGGGTAGAGGCGAATCGTCACCTCGGTCATCACGCCAAGCGTACCTTCGCTGCCCACCATCAAGCGCGTCAGGTCGTAACCTGCGCTCGACTTCTTGGCACGCGTGCCGGTGCGCATCACCGTGCCATCTGCGCTGACGACGGTCAGCGCCAGCACGTTGTCCTTCATCGTGCCATAGCGCACCGCATTCGTGCCCGAGGCCCGTGTCGCGGCCATGCCGCCGAGCGTGGCGTTGGCTCCGGGGTCGATCGGGAAGAAGAGCCCGGTGTCACGGATCTCGCGATTGAGCTGTTCGCGCGTCACGCCGGCCTCGACGGTGACTGTCAGGTCCTCCGCGTTGACACGCAGGACGCGGTTCATGCGCGACAGGTCCACGCTGACGCCGCCCTGCACTGCCAGCAGGTGGCCCTCGAGCGAAGAACCGACACCGAACGGGATCACCGGTACGCCGTGTGCAGCCGCCTGCGAGACGATGAAGGCCACCTCCTCGGTGCTTTCGCAGAACACCACCGCCTCGGGCGGCGCGGCATCGTAGACCGACTCGCCGCGGCCGTGCTGGTCGCGCACCGCGGCAGCGGTCGAGCAGCGTTCGCCGAAGCGTGCCTTCAGCGCGTCGAACATGGCACGCGGCACTGGGCGGCGCTCGACACGGGGCATCAGGTCGTTCGGGGCGTTCATCGCGGCGGCTCCAGCAGGGCGTTGCGCCGATTGTAGGTAGCATCGCGCATGGCCAATCGACTGACACAAATCGCCACACGTACCGGCGACGACGGCACGACCGGCCTGGGCGACGGCACGCGCACGCGCAAGGACGCACTGCGCGTGCAGGCGATGGGCGATGTGGACGAGTTGAACTCGGGCCTCGGGGTGTTGCTGGCCGAACCGTTGCCCGACGATGTTCGCGAGTTGCTGGTGACGATTCAGCACGAGCTCTTCAATCTGGGCGGCGAGTTGTCGATCCCCGGCTATCAACTGGTGAAGGCCGACGCGGTTCTGCACTTGGATGAGGCGCTGGCGCGGCACAACGCCGCGCTGCCGCGCCTGGCCGAGTTCATCCTGCCCGCGGGCACCCGCAGTGCCGCGTTGGCGCATGTGAGCCGCACGGTGGCGCGCCGAGCCGAGCGTGCGCTGGTGGCCCTGGCGGCGCAGGAGTCGGTCAACGATGCGCCGCGCCAGTACCTGAATCGCCTGTCGGACCTGCTCTTCGTGCTGGCTCGCGTGCTCAACCGCGCCAACCTCGATGGCCTGGGCGGCGATGACGTCTACTGGCACAGTGAGCGCTTGGCGCGCGATCAGGGCCCCTAGGCTTTGCGGCGCGCGCGGACCGCGTCGCCCAGCGTGTTCAGCAACTGCACCGAGTCGTCCCAGCCGATGCAGCCGTCGGTGATGCTCTGGCCGTAGGCCAGCGCGGCCGGATCGTCCTTGCCGGGGCTGAATTTCTGTGCACCGGCGACCAGGTGACTCTCGACCATCACGCCGAAGATGCAGCGGGTGCCGGCGGCAAGCTGCGCCGCGACGTCGCGCGCGACGTCGATTTGCCGCTCGTGCTGCTTGTTGGCGTTGGCATGGCTGAAGTCGACCATCAGACGGCACGGCAGCTTGGCCGCTTCGATCTCCTTGCAGGCCGCGGCCACGTTGGCGGCGTCGTAATTTGGCGCCTTGCCACCGCGCAAGATGACGTGGCAGTCCTTGTTGCCCTTGGTCTCGACGATCGCGACCTGGCCGTTCTTGTGCACCGACAGGAAGTGGTGCGGCTTCGATGCGGCCTGGATCGCGTCGATGGCGATCTTCAGGTTGCCGTCGGTGCCGTTCTTGAAGCCGACCGGAGCCGACAGGCCCGAAGCCAACTCGCGATGGACCTGGCTCTCGGTCGTGCGCGCACCGATCGCCCCCCAGGCGATCAGGTCGCCGATGTATTGCGGCGAGATCACGTCGAGGAACTCGCTGCCCGCCGGCACGCCGAGGCGGTTGATGTCGACCAGCAACTGGCGCGCGATGCGCAGGCCTTCATGGATGCGGTAGCTCTCGTCGAGGTAGGGGTCGTTGATCAGGCCCTTCCAGCCGACTGTGGTGCGCGGTTTCTCGAAGTAGACCCGCATCACGACTTCCAGCGTGTCGGCGTGGCGCGCGCGTTCGGCCTTCAGCTTCTTCGCGTACTCGATCGCGGCCTGGGGGTCGTGGATCGAGCACGGCCCCATCACCACCAGCAGGCGATCGTCCTGGCCGTTGAGGATGCGCCGGATCGCGTCGCGGGTGCCGCCGACCAGGGTCTCGACCGGCGTGCCGGCGATCGGGAAGAAGCGGATCAGGTGTTCGGGTGGCGGCAGCGGCGTGACGTCCTTGATCCGCTGGTCGTCGGTCTCGCTGGTCTTTTCACTCAGCGCGTAGCCGTGGCCGCTGTCGCTGGTATGGCCTTGCTGTTTCGGACCCATTCGAACTCTCCTGTCGCACGTCGTGAAGTGAGCGGGCAATAAAAAACCGCCGGGGCTGCCGGCGGTCTTTTGAGTGCGTTGCGCTTGTCTTGCTTAGGCGCCTGCCTCTCGAGCCACCGGATGGGGCGAGAACCAAAAGTAGCCAAAGTAAAACGAGGCGGGGCAACGCATGGCGGCGAATGTAGCACGCTGCGACGACATCGCGGCTAGGCGGTGCCGCCGACAGTGAGCCCGTCGATGCGCAGCGTCGGCTGGCCGACGCCGACCGGCACGCTCTGGCCTTCCTTGCCGCACGTGCCGACACCACTGTCGAGTTCGAGGTCGTTGCCGATCATCGAGACGCGGGTCAGGCTGTCGGGGCCGCTGCCGATCAGGGTCGCACCCTTGACCGGGTACTGGATCTTTCCGTTCTCGACCCAGAACGCCTCGCTGGCCGAGAACACGAACTTGCCGCTGGTGATGTCGACCTGACCGCCGCCGAAGTTGGTGGCATACAGCCCAGTCTTGAGGCTGGCGACGATCTCGTCCTTGCTGCGCGTGCCGGGCAGCATGTAGGTGTTGGTCATGCGCGGCATCGGCACATGGGCGTAGCTTTCGCGCCGCCCGTTGCCGGTCGGCTTGACACGCATCAAGCGCGCGTTCATCGCGTCTTGGATGTAACCCTTGAGGACACCATCCTCGATCAGCACCGTGCGCTGCGTGGCCTGGCCTTCGTCGTCAACGTTGAGGCTGCCGCGGCGGTCCGGCAATGTGCCGTCGTCGAGCACGGTCACGCCCTTGGCGGCCACGCGCTGGCCGACGCGTCCGCTGAAAGCCGAGGAACCCTTGCGGTTGAAGTCGCCTTCGAGGCCATGGCCGATGGCCTCGTGCAGCAGCACCCCCGGCCACCCCGGCCCGAGCACCACGGCCATCTCGCCGGCGGGCGCGGGGCGCGCCTCGAGGTTGGTCAGCGCCGCGTTGACGGCCTGGTCGACATAACGTTCGATCGCTGCGTCCTGGAAGTAGCCCAGGCCGAAGCGGCCGCCACCGCCTCCGGTACCGACTTCGCGCCGCACGACGCCCGCGATGGTCTGCTCGGCGATCACGGTGACCGACAGGCGCACCAGGGGCCGCACATCGGCGGCGCGGGTTCCGTCGGCGCGGGCCACCAGGACCACGTCGTACTCGGCCGCCACGCCCGCCATGACCTGCACAATGCGCGGGTCCTTGCGGCGCGCCAGGCGCTCGACCTTCTCCAGCAGGGCCACCTTCTGCGTGCTGTCCAGGGTGCCGATCGGATCGGTCGGGCCATACAGCACGCGGCTCGGCGACACCGACGATTTCACGCCGACCTTGATGCGCCGGCTCTGCCCGGCGGCGGCGATCGTGCGCACCGTGCGCGCGGCGTCCTGCAGCGCAGCCTCGGAGATGTCGTCGCTGTATGCGAAGGCGGTCTTCTCGCCGGCCACAGCGCGTACGCCGACGCCCTGGTCAATCGAGAAGCTGCCGCTCTTGACGATTCCCTCCTCCAGGCTCCAGCCCTCGTGGCGGGTGCTCTGGAAATACAGGTCGGCGTCGTCGACGCGGTGCGCCGCGATGGTCTGCAGGGCCGCGCTCAGGTGGGCGTCGGTGAGGCCGAAGGGCTCGAGCAACAGGGCCTGGGCTTGCGCCAGACGTTCGATCGTGGGTTCACGGGAAATCATGGCTTCATTGTAGGAGCGCGCCATTGGCCTTGCGTTCAGGCCTGGCCCGCCCCGCGCAAGGCCAGTGCACGCGCATAGAGCGCGTTGCGCGGTGCGCCACTCAACGTGGCGGCCAGGGCCACGGCTTGCTTGAGAGGCAATTCGGCCAGCAAGACCGCGAGTGCGTGCTCGGCGGCCGGGTCGAGTGCGCCTTCTGCCTGCGCCTCAGGGCGCTGCGCGTGCAGCACCAGCACGAACTCGCCGCGCGAGCGGTTGGCATCGGCGGCCAACCAGGCCGGGGCCTGCGCAGCCTGCAGCGTCACCACGGTCTCGAACTGTTTGGTCAGTTCGCGGCCGAGGGTCAGACGGCGCTCGGGCATGGCCAGGGCGATGGCATCGAGCAGGGCCGCGATGCGGTGCGGCGCCTCGAACAGCACCAGGGCTTCGCTGCGCCGCGCGGCCAGGGCCGTCAGGGCGCTGTCGCGCTCGCCCGCCTTGGCCGGCGCGAAGCCGATGAAGGCAAAGCCCGTCGCCGCCGTGTCGCCGGCCACGCACAGGGCCGCCAGGACGCTACTGGGCCCCGGCACAGGCACGCTGCGGTGTCCCGCTGCCTGGGCGGCGGCCACCAGGGCGGCGCCCGGGTCCGACACCGCGGGCGTGCCAGCGTCGCTGATGTAGGCCACACGCTCGCCGCGGGCCAGCCGCTCGAGCACTTGCGCCGCCGCGCTGTGTTCGTTGTGCTGGTGCAGTGCCAGCAAGGGTTTGGACAGGCCCAGGTGGCCGAGCAGCGAACCGCCCACGCGCGTGTCCTCGCACGCCACCGCGTCGACCAGGCCCAGCACGTGCACCGCGCGCAGTGTCAGGTCGGCCAGGTTGCCGATCGGCGTGGCGACCACGTATAGCGTGCCGGCGGGATACTGCTGTGCACCGGCCGCAGCCGCGGCGGCCTGTTGGATGATCGCGGCGTCAGCGATGGAGGTGGCGACGATGTTCTCCCGCCGCATTGCGGCAACCGACAAGCAGCTCAGGGGCGACGCCGCCGAAGCACGCGCGCTCGCGCATCTGAAGCAGCACGGCCTGGCCCTGGTCGTGCGCAATTATCGGGTCGCTCGCGGACCGAACGCGCGCGGCGGCGAGGTCGACCTGATCCCGCGCGACCGCGATGGCACCCTGGTCTGCGTCGAGGTGCGCGTACGCGCGGACACGCGGCACGGCGGCGCAGCAGCGAGCATCGGCGCGGCCAAACGGGCCAGCCTGGTGCTCGCGGCGCGTCACCATCTGCTGCGCTTTGCTGCGCCGCCGGCCGGTCGTTTCGACGTGGAGGCGACCGATGGGGAGCACCTGGAATGGCTGCGCGGCGCGTTCGACCCCGGCTGAAGCGGCGACTCAGGCAGGCGGCATCCTGTCGAATCTCGGCAAGGCCGGATCGAGGTGATCCCAGGCCTGGCCCCGCACTGCGTAGGTGACCACCTGCGGCTTGTAGCGGCCGGGGTCGTCGAGGCTCGCGGCATGGACGGTGAAGACATCGGGCATGGCGGCAAACGTCATGTAGACCGGGGAGCCGCAGGTTGGGCAGAACGCTCGGGTCTTCACGTTGCCGCTGTCGCCGACCAAGTCCCAATGCCGCGCCTGCCCGGTCTGCGTCACGCCGCGGCGGTCAAAGGTCAGGTACGACCCGTGCCCGGTGCCGCTCTTGCGTTGGCAGTCGAGGCACTGGCAGTGGTTCTGGAACAAGGGTTCGGCGCCAATCTCGAAGCGGATCGCGCCGCAGGCGCATCCGCCGGTGTAGGCCTCGCTCATGTGTCTCTCCTGGTGGGAAATGCGATCCTGGCGATGACGTCAGTGCAGTTCACCGGCGATGCTGCCGATGCTCTGGACCACCTTGGGCCAGCCGCCGCTCATGGTCTTGAAGGCCGAATCGTTCTTCGGCGTGACGAACCCGGAGTGCACCAGGCGCAGGCGGGTGCCGCCGTCGACCAGGGTCAGGGTCCACGTGACGACGGTGTCAAGCGGTGAGCCATAGCCGACGTTGCCGGTGTCGCCGCTGCGCCATGCGTAGGCGAGGCGCTGGTTGGCAACGGCCTCCAGCACTTCGCACTGGATGACGCCATCCCAGGCGCCCGCCGGCTTCGTCTGGAACGTGAATCGTTTGCCCCGTACCGGCGCGAACCCGGTCGGCACCATCAGCCAGCGTCCGATCAGTTCGCCCGTGGTCAGCGCGCTCCAGATCGTCTCTGGCGCATGCGGGAAGACCTCGTCGACCACGATCTGCTGCAGATGGGCCGTCAGGTTGGTCTTCAGGTCAGTGTCGTTCATGGGTCGATGTCTTTCAGGAGGGTCCGCAGGTCGGCGAAGCGTTCGCGCCAGAACACGCCGTAATGGCTCATCCAGTCAACCAGTGGAGCAAGGCCCTTCTGTTCGACGCGGTAGTAGACGTTTCGTCCTTGGGCACGATCGGCGACCAAGCCGGCTTCCTTGAGCGAGCGCAGGTGCTGCGAGATGGCCGATTGCGTCACGCCGCTGCCCCGGGTCAGCTCGGCCACGGTGGTCTCGTCGGCGCGTGCGATCCGCTCGAAAACGGCGCGCCGGGTCGGGTCGGCCAGGGAGCGCATCACGGTGTCGAGCGGGGCGACCTGCAGCATGATCATCATATTAGCAATTGCTAACTAATTAGTCAATGCTAATTGGAGTATGGGGTCGGTCCCAGTGAACCGAGCCGCCGCGGGCCGTGTCATATCATCCATGCCCATGCTCGAACAGCGCATTCAGCAGCAGTTCTTCGAAAGCGCCGACCTGCTCTCGCAGACGGCCGAAGCCCTCTCCAAACCGATTGCCGATGCAGCCCAGACGCTGCTCGGCTGCATCACCGCGGGCGGCAAGCTCATGCTGTACGGCCATGGCGCTGCGTCGGCCCTGGCTCAGCACGGCGCGGCCCTGATGGTTGGGCGCTTCGAGCGCGAGCGGCCCGGCTTGGCGGCGATGGCCGTTGGCAGTGAGTTCGAGGTGCGGGCCCTCGGCTCGCCGGGCGACGTGCTGCTGACACTCAGCGCAGCCCCGCCGACGCCGGCCCTGTTGGCCGCGGTGCAGGCGGCGCAGGCCAAAGACATGACCGTGGTGGCACTGACCGGACGCGATGCCAGCGGCCTGCTCGAACACCTTGGCGAAACCGACGTGCACATCGCCGTACCGCATGAACGCGCGGCACGGCTTCACGAAGCCCATACGCTGGTCTTGCACTGCCTGTGCGACGCGGTGGACTTGCAACTCTTGGGTGAACAGGAACCGACATGAACATGATGAAGACGATCTCGCTGCTGAGGCGAGTCACCCTGGTGGCCGTCGCAGCGGGCACGCTCGGCGGCTGCGCCGCCCTGGTGGTCGGTGGGGCGGTCGGCACCGCGCTGTTGGCGGTCGATCGCCGCTCACCCGGCGTGCAGATCGAGGACCAGGCGATCGAGTTGAAGGCCGGGAACCGCATCCGCGAATCGGTGGGCGAACGTGGCCATGTCAGCGCCACCAGCTACAACCGCATCCTGCTGCTCACCGGCGAGGTCGCCAGCGAGGCCGATCGCACGGCAATCGAGCAGAACGTGTCGCGCATCGAGAATCTGCGCTCGACGGTCAACGAACTGGCCGTGATGGGGGCCAGCTCGTTCACCGCGCGTTCCAATGACACCGTGCTGACCAGCAAGGTCAAGGCCAGCTACCTCGATGCCAAGGATCTGCAGGCCAACGTGATCAAGGTCGTTACCGAGCGCGGCACGGTCTTCCTGATGGGCCGTGTCACCGAACGCGAAGCGACACGTGCCACCGACCTGGCGCGCGGCGTATCGGGCGTGCAGAAAGTGGTGCGGGTGTTCGAGATCCTGACCGAGGCCGAACTGGCGGCCCTGGGCGGCAACAGGAGCTGAGGGCCGCCTCGCGCTAGCCCAGCCGCTTGATCAGGCTCGAGGTGTCCCAGCGCCGGCCGCCCATGGCCTGGACATCGGCGTAGAACTGGTCGATCAGGGCCGTGACCGGCAGTTTGGCGCCGTTGCGCCGCGCCTCGTCGAGCACCAGGCCGAGATCCTTGCGCATCCAGTCGACCGCAAAGCCGAAGTCGAACTTGCCGTCGACCATCGTCGTGCCGCGGTTGTCCATCTGCCAGCTCTGCGCCGCACCCTTGCCGATCACCTCGAGAACCTGCTTCATGTCCAGGCCGGCCTTCTCGCCGAAGGCGATCGCCTCGGCCAGGCCCTGAACCACGCCGGCCACCGCGATCTGGTTCACCATCTTGGCCAGCTGACCGGCGCCCGACGGGCCGACCCGCGTCACCGCTTTGGCGAATGCCATCGCCACGGGCTGGACGGCAGCGAATGCGACGTCATCGCTGCCGCACATCACCGTCAGAGTGCCATTGACGGCGCCGGCCTGTCCGCCCGATACCGGAGCATCGATGAAGGCCAGGCCGCGCGCCTGCGCCGCGGCGTCGAGTTCGCGCGCGACCGCGGCCGAGGCGGTGGTGTGGTCGACGAAGACCGCCCCTTGGGCCATGCCCGCAAAGGCGCCGTCGCTTCCTAAGGTCACGGAGCGCAGGTCATCGTCGTTGCCAACGCAGGCGAAGACGATGGCCGCGCCGACGGCCGCTTCGCGCGGCGTCGCTGCCGCACGACCCCCGAGCTCGGCGGTCCAGGCCCGCGCCTTGTCGGCGCTGCGGTTGTAGACCGTCACGCGGTGCCCTGCCCGTGCCAAGTGTCCGGCCATCGGGAAGCCCATCACGCCCAGGCCGAGAAAGGCGACGGTTCTGGGCTCGATCGGGAGGTAGGTCTTGGTACTCATGCGGGCAAGTATGCCCGCACGAATCGGCTCAGACGATCGTCAGATGCTCGGTGCCCGAAGCGAGGTCGGAGGAGCGTGCGCGCTGGCTGTTGAGCTTGATCTGCAGGCGCAGGTCGTTCACCGAATCGGCGTTGCGCAGCGCATCCTCGTAAGTGACCATGTTCGTCTCGTAGAGGTCGAACAGCGACTGGTCGAAGGTCTGCATGCCCAGTTCGCGCGAGCGCTTCATCAGCTCCTTGATGTCACCCACCTCACCCTTGAAGATCATGTCCGAGACCAGCGGCGTGTTGAGCAGGATCTCGACCGCGGCGACGCGGCCCTTGCCCTCCTGGCGCGGCAGCAGTCGCTGCGAGATCAGCGCTTTCAGGTTCAGCGACAGGTCCATCAGCAACTGCGCCCGGCGTTCCTCGGGGAAGAAGTTGATGATCCGGTCCAGGGCCTGGTTCGAGCTGTTGGCGTGCAGGGTGGCCAGGCACAGGTGGCCGGTTTCGGCGAACGCGACGGCGTGCTCCATCGTCTCGCGGTCGCGGATCTCCCCCATCAGGATCACGTCCGGCGCCTGACGCAGCGTGTTCTTCAGCGCCGGTGCCCAGTCGTCGGTGTCGATGCCGACCTCGCGCTGGGTGACGATGCAGTTCTTGTGCGCATGCACGAACTCGACCGGGTCCTCGATCGTGATGATGTGGCCGTACGAGTTCTCGTTGCGGTAGTCGACCAGGCCGGCCAGCGAGGTGCTCTTGCCCGAGCCGGTGGCGCCGACGAAGATCGTCAGGCCGCGCTTGGTCATCGCGATGTCCTTCAGGATCTGCGGCAGGCCCAGGCTGTCGATGGTCGGGATCTGCTGCGGGATCGTCCGCATCACCAGGCCGACATGGCCCTGCTGAACGAAGGCATTGACGCGAAAGCGCCCGATGCCGGTCGGCGAGATCGCGAAGTTGCACTCCTTCGACTTTTCGAATTCCGCCGCCTGCTTGTCGTTCATCACCGCGCGTGTCAGCGCCATGGTGTGCTGGCCGGTCAGCGGCTGCGGGCTGACCTTGGTGATCTTGCCGTCGACCTTGATGGCGGGCGGGAAGTCAGCCGTCAGGAACAGGTCCGAGCCGTTGCGGCTGATCATCAGCCGCAGCAGGTCGTTGACGAACTTGGAGGCCTGGTCGCGTTCCATAACAGTCCTTGATTGCGGTCAGCCGGGGAAATTCTCGGGCGTGCGGGCCCGGCTGCGCGCTTCGGCCGGCGAGATGATGTTGCGCTTGACCAGTTCGGTCAGGGTCTGGTCGAGGGTCTGCATGCCGATGCTCTGGCCGGTCTGGATCGCCGAGTACATCTGGGCGATCTTGTTCTCGCGGATCAGGTTCTTGATCGCCGATGTGCCGAGCATGATCTCGTGCGCCGCGACCCGGCCCGAGCCATCCTTCAGCTTGCACAGGGTCTGCGAGATCACTGCAATCAGCGACTCCGACAGCATCGAGCGCACCATCTCCTTCTCGGCCGCCGGAAAGACGTCGACCACGCGGTCGATGGTCTTGGCGGCGGAGCTGGTGTGCAGCGTGCCGAAGACCAGGTGGCCGGTTTCGGCGGCGGTCAGCGCGAGCCGGATAGTTTCCAGATCGCGCAACTCGCCGACCAGGATCGCGTCGGGGTCCTCGCGCAGCGCGGCGCGCAGCGCGTTGTTGAACGACAGCGTGTGCGGGCCGACCTCGCGCTGGTTGACCAGGCACTTCTTCGACTCGTGCACGAATTCGATCGGGTCTTCCACCGTCAGCACGTGGCCGTACTCGTTCTCGTTCAGGTGATTGACCATCGCCGCCAGCGTCGTGCTCTTGCCCGAGCCCGTCGGGCCTGTCACGAGGACCAGGCCGCGCGGCTTCAAGGCCAGTTCGGCGAAGACCTTCGGGGTGTTCAACTGTTCGAGCGTCAGGATCTTGCTCGGGATGGTCCGGAACACAGCGCCCGAACCGCGGTTCTGGTTGAAGGCATTGACGCGAAAGCGCGCCAGGCCCTGGATCTCGAACGAGAAGTCGCACTCCAGCGTGTCTTCGTAGTGCTTGCGCTGCGAGTCGTTCATGATGTCGTAGACCATGTCGTGCACATGCTTGTGCTCGAGCGGATCGACATTGATGCGACGCACGTCGCCGTGCACCCGGATCATCGGCGGCAAGCCTGCGGACAGGTGCAGGTCGGAGGCCTTGTTCTTGACCGAGAAGGCCAGCAGCTGGGTGATGTCCATGGGTGTGCGTGAGGGCTTGAGCTAGTCTCGGACCATTATGGCGAGCATCGCAGTGAAGTTACAACAAGTGCGAGAGCGCATTGCAGCGGCGTGTGCCGCGGCGCAACGTCCCGTGCAAAGCGTCACGTTGCTGGCGGTGAGCAAGACTTTCGGCGCCGAGGCGGTGCGCGAGGCCGTCGCCGCGGGCCAGCGCGCCTTCGGTGAGAACTACGTGCAGGAAGGCTTGGCCAAGATCAATGCACTGGCCGAGTTGCGACGCGACATCGAGTGGCACCTGATCGGGCCCTTGCAGAGCAACAAGACGCGCGAGGTGGCGGCGGCGTTCGACTGGGTCCACGGCGTCGACCGCCTGAAAGTGGCGCAGCGCCTCTCGGCGCAGCGCCCACCGGGCCTGCCGCCGTTGCAGGTCTGTCTGCAGGTGAACGTCAGCGGCGAGGCCAGCAAGGGCGGCGTTGCGCCGATGGAGGTCGCCGCGCTAGCGCGCCAGGTCTCGGCGCTGCCCAACCTGCGCCTGCGCGGTCTGATGTCGATCCCTGAGCCAGCGTCCGACTTCGCGGCCCAGCGCGCACCGCACCGCGTGTTGTGCGCGCTGGCGGGCGCCTTGCGCAGCGAAGGCCTGGCGCTCGACACGCTGTCGATGGGCATGAGCGCCGACCTCGAAGCGGCGATCGCCGAGGGCGCGACGGTGGTGCGCGTGGGCACCGCGATCTTCGGTGATCGCGCCTGAGTTCAGATCGCCAACGTGGTCGTGTTCTTCACTTCTTCCATCACCGCATAGGTGCGTGTCTCGCGCACGCCGGGCAGGGTCCAGATCACGCTGCCGACGAATTCGCGGTAGGCGGGCATGTCGGCCACGCGCGTCTTCAGCAGGTAGTCGAAGCCGCCGGCCACCAGATGGCATTCGAGGATCTCGGGCCGCACCTGGACCGCAGCCTTGAAGCTGTCCATCACGTCGTGCACAGTGCGGTCGAGCAGGACTTCGATGAAGACCATCAACCCGGCTCCCAGCTTGGCCGGGTTCAGGCGCGCTTCGTAGCCGAGGATGAAGCCGTCGCGCGTCAGGCGCTTGACGCGCTCGAGCACCGCCGTCGGCGACAGGTGCACCGCCTCGGCCAGCTTCAGGTTGCTGATGCGGCCGTCGGCCTGGAGCGCACGCAGGATGCGCGCGTCGATCTTGTCGATCGTCGTCATGGTGCAGAACTCTCCACCAGCGAAGCAAAAGTCTGAATCATTCGCGGCGTCTTGCCGCGTAAGCTGGGGATTATCCAACCTGCCGGGGCCGCCGTGAGCTCGCATTCGACAACCTTTCCGTGCCCACCGCAGCGCGCGCGCCTGCCCTACCCGTACCGCGCTGAGTCCGGCGCCATCGACGCGTCGCTGGCCCGGGCCGGTGCGCTCGATTGGCGCGCGGTGGTCGAGCGAGCGACGCCCTGGGTCGAGGGTGTGCGCGCCAACCCGGCGCCGTTCTGGGCCATGGAGTCCCTGCTGCGCGAGTACCCGATCAGCAGCGCCGAGGGCCTGGCCCTGATGCGCCTGGCCGAAGCCCTGCTGCGGGTGCCCGACGCGCAGACCGCCGTCGCGCTCACTGCCGACCAACTCGGCCGCGCCGACTTCGACACTGCCTCGCAAGGCCCGCACCGAATGCTGGCGAGCCTGTCGGCCAGCGCCATTGCGCTGTCCAAGCGCTTCCTGCCCGAAGCCGAGAACGACGGCGGCCTGCTGCAACGCCTGGGTGCCAAGACCGTGGTCGCGGCCACCGTGCGCGCCATTGGCCTCCTCGGGCGCCAGTTCGTGCTCGGGCGCACCATCGACGAGGCGATGGGCGAGGCGGCGAGCCAGCGCAAGTTGGAGTCGTCGCTGCGCTTTTCCTACGACATGCTCGGAGAAGGCGCACGCACTGAGCGCGACGCCGAACGCTACCTGGCATCGTACCGAGGGGCCATCAATGCCATCGCCCGCGTGGGCGTCGCCCAGACGCCCGAACAGGCCGATGGGATCTCGATCAAGCTCAGCGCCCTCTTTTCGCGCTACGAGGACGCGCAGCGTGAGCGCGTCTTCGCCGAACTGCTGCCGCGTGTGTGGCACCTGATTGAACCGGCCGCGCGCGCCAACATGAACCTGACCATCGACGCCGAGGAGAGCGACCGCCTGGAGTTGTCGCTCGAGGTGCTCGACGCCCTCGCTGCACGCGTTGCAGCCGAGTTCCCGGCCTGGCGCGGCTTCGGCCTGGCGATCCAGGCCTACCAGACCCGGTCGCTGGCGGTCATCGACGAGGTGGCGCGCATCGCCCGTAGCCACGGCCTGCGCTTCATGGTCCGTCTGGTCAAGGGCGCCTACTGGGACGGCGAGATCAAGCGCGCCCAGGAGGCCGGCCTGGCGGGTTACCCGGTGTTCACGCACAAGGCGCACACCGATGCGTCCTACTTGGCCGGCGCCCGGGCCTTGATCGGCCATGCAGACGTGATCTATCCCCAGTTCGCGACGCACAACGCCGGCACCATCGCGGCGATCGTGCAAATGGCCACTGGCGCGAA
This sequence comes from Pseudomonadota bacterium, assembly GCA_040384625.1. Taxonomy (GTDB): domain Bacteria; phylum Pseudomonadota; class Gammaproteobacteria; order Burkholderiales; family Burkholderiaceae_C; genus CADEEN01. The sequence goes on from JAZKIW010000105.1 coordinate 18,504, forward strand.
GGCCCGCTACGAGTTGCAGCGCCTGCATGGCATGGGCGAAGGCGTGTACCGCGAGTTCGCACGCAGTGCGCCCGCCGTGCCGGTGCGCATCTACGCGCCCGTCGGCGAGCACCGCGACCTGCTCGCCTACCTGGTGCGCCGCCTGCTCGAGAACGGGGCCAACTCGTCCTTCGTGCACCAGCTGGCCGACGAGGCGGTGGCGGCCGAAATACTGCTGGCCTCGCCGCTGTCGCGCATCGATGCCGAGGCCCTTCCGCTGCCGCGTGCGCTGTATGGCGCAGCACGCGCCAATTCGCACGGCGCCGACCTGGCCTGCCTGGCCGATCGAGCGCCGCTCGACCAAGCCCTGGCCGAGATCGGCGTGGGTGACGTGCCCGGTGCCGACGCGGCGGACATCGACGCGGCCATGGCGCGCCTGGCTGCCGCATTCCCCGGCTGGACGGCGACGCCGGCCGCGGAACGTGCCGCTGTCCTGCGCCGCGCTGCCGACGCCCTCGACGCGCGCCTGCCCGAGTTCTGCGCCCTGCTGGTCAAGGAAGCGCACAAGACCCTGGGCGATTGCGTCGCCGAAGTGCGCGAGGCGGTCGACTTCCTGCGCTACTACGCCGACGAAGCCGAGCGCCGGGCGCCAGCGCCGGGTTGCGGCGTCTTCGTCTGCATCAGCCCCTGGAACTTTCCGCTGGCGATCTTTGCCGGTCAGGTGGCCGCGGCACTCGCCGCGGGCAACAGCGTGGCGGCCAAGCCGGCCGAACAGACCCCGTTTATCGCCGCCCGCATGGTGGCCCTGCTGCACGAGGCCGGCGTGCCGACCGATGCCCTGGCCCTGCTGCACGGCGCGGGCGAAGTGGTCGGTGCCGGCTTGGTCGCCGATCCGCGAACGGCCGGGGTCTGCTTCACCGGCAGCACGCCGGTGGCGCAAGCCATCCACCGCAGCCTCGCCGCCCGGGACGGCCCGGCCCTGCCCCTGATCGCCGAGACAGGGGGCCTGAACGCCATGATCGTCGACTCGACCGCCCTGCCCGAGCAGGTGATCGATGCTGTGGTGCAGAGCGCCTTCCGCTCGGCCGGCCAGCGCTGCTCGGCGCTGCGCCTGCTGTGCGTGCACGAGAGCATCGCCGAAGGCCTGATCGAGATGCTGGCCGGCGCGATGGAGGAACTGGAGATCGGCGACCCGGCCCGGCTGGCGACCGATGTCGGCCCGCTGATTGATGCCGACGCCCACGGCCACATCACAAGGCATGTCGCCCGCCTGCGCCGCGAAGCGCGGCTGATTGCGCAGGCGCCGCACGGCCGGTCCGGCCCGACCCATGTCACGCCGATCGCCTTCGAGCTTGCGCGCATCGCCGACATGGGCGAAGAGGTCTTCGGCCCGGTCCTGCACGTGGTGCGCTGGGGCGTCGAGGTGGACGCGGTGGTAGCCCAGATCAACGCCCTTGGCTACGGGCTCACCCTGGGCGTGCAGACGCGCATCGACAGCCGGGCCGAGCGCATCGCTGACAGCGCACGCATCGGCAACGTCTACGTCAACCGCAACATGATCGGTGCCGTGGTCGGCGTGCAGCCCTTCGGCGGCGAAGGCTTGTCAGGCACCGGACCCAAGGCCGGCGGCCCGCACTACCTCGACCGATTCACGGCGCTGCCGCGCGAAGCGCCTGCCGCTGCCGGCGTGGGCCTGTCGGTGGGCGCTGACGCGCCCAGCCTCGATGGCCTGCAGCGGGCCTTCGGGGCCTGGTCAGGACGTTCGCTGCACGAGCGCGTTGCGGCCGTGCGTAGCCTCGAGCCCGGCTTGGAGCAGGCGCCTGTCGTGCTGGCGGATCAGGCCCTGCCCGGCCCGACGGGCGAGAGCAACACCCTGCGTCTGCACGCCCGCGGCATCTTCGCGGTGCTGGCTCGGGGTGCCGGCGATCGCCACAGCGCCCACGCTCTGGCGGCGGCCCTCGTCGCGGGCAACTGTGTCGTCCTGGTCGGCGCGGCCGATGGCGAAGCCTTGCGCGCCGCGGCGCTCGACGGCGGTGTGCCACCCGAGGCCATCGAGCTGCTGCCCGCCGAGGCCGCGACGGCTGTGCTCGCGCATCCGATGCTGGCTGGGGTGTGCCTGGCCGCACCGAGCCTGGAGACCGAACGTGCGGCGGCGCGCGCGCTGGCGGCCCGGCCGGGTGCCATACTGCCCCTGATCACGCGCGCAGAAGCACTGCGGCCCGATCGCCTGTGGCGCTTCTGCGCCGAGCAGACTCTGACCATCAACACCGCCGCGGCCGGTGGCAATGCCGAACTGCTGGCTGCCGCGGGCCGGCACCAGACACTGGCGCACGAGGCCGGCGGCGGCTAGGCGCGCTAGTCGAGCTTGACGCCGATGCGCATGATGATCGGGCCCCAGCGCTTGCTCTCGGCGTCGAGCACGCGCTTGAAGTCGGCCGCGCTGCCGCCCACCGCGGTCAGGCCCTGGGCGTCTAGCGTGGCCTTGACGGCCGGGTCCTTGAGCAGCTCGTTGACGTCGGCGTTGATGCGCGCCACCACCGCATCGGGCGTACCGGCCGGCGCGAACAGGCCATTCCAGGCCAGGGATTCGACGTTGCGGTAGCCGGCGTCGGCCAAGGTCGGCAGGTCCTTCTGCGAATCGGGCCGCTGGGCGCTGCTCACCGCCAGCATCCGGATCTTGTTGTTGCGCACATGGGCCAACAGTGCCGGCGCGACCATGAAGGTCGCATCGGCCTCGCCCTGGGCCACCGCCATCGCCGCCGGCGGTGAGCCGTTGAACGGGATGTGGGTGGCCGTGAGGCCAGCCTCGGACAGGAACAGCTCCATCGTCAGGTGCGCCGAGCTGCCGTTGCCGAGCGACGAGTAGTTGACCTTGCCGCCCTGGGCCTTGGCCCAGGTGACGAACTCGGCCACGGTCTTGGCAGGCACCTTGTCGGCATTGACGGCGAGCACATTGGCCTGGCTGGTCGTCATCACCACCGGCACCAGGTCCTTGGCCGGGTCGTACGGCATCTTCCGATACAGGAAAGGTGCGAAGGCGACCGGGCCGTTGAAGCCGATCGCCAGCGTGTGGCCGTCGGTGGCCTTGGCCGCGACGTCCATGCCGAGCATGCCGCCGGCGCCCGGCTTGTTCTCGACCACCACCGCGTGGCCCCAGCGGGCGCCGAGCTTCTCGCTCATCGCGCGCACGATCAGATCGAGCGAGCTGCCGGCCGGTGCCGGCACCACGACGCGGACCGGCTTGCTGGGCCACGCGGGTTGAGCCAGCACGGGCCCTGCGAGGGTGGCCGTCAATGCGATGGACAAGCTGAGCAGGCTGCGTCGTTTCATGGGCATGTGGGCTAAGAGATGCATCGATCGAGGTGCGCATCGTAGCCGCGCCCGCGCTGTGCGACGATCCGGACCTTCGCCAACCCGTCTGCCCAGTCCGCCATGTGGATCACGCGTCTGCTCATCTCGCTTGCCGTGCTGGCCTTGCTCGTCACCGGCTACTTCTGGCTTGCGCTGAAGTGGAGCTACTCCAGCGGCGAGCGCGCCGGGTGGGTGCAGAAGTTCTCGCACAAGGGCTGGGTGTGCAAGACCTGGGAAGGCGAGCTGGCCCTGGTGTCCCTGCCCGGCAGCACCGTCGAGAAGTTCCTTTTCACGGTGCACGACGATGCCACGGCGCAGGAGATCCAGCAGGCGATGGTCGGTAAGCGAGTGACCTTGCACTACGAGGAGAAAGTCGGTTTGCCGAGCAGCTGCTTCGGCGAGACGCGCCACTTCGTCACCAAGGTCACCGTCAACCCCGACATCCCGATCGGACCGGGCGTGGTGCTGACGGCGCCGGCGGCGGCGCCGCCTGCGCCAGCAGCCTCGAACTGATCAGGGGTACAGGCCGCGCTCCTGGCGCGCCATCAGGATGCGTTCGCAGGCCACCGCAAAGGTGGCGGTGCGCAGCGTGATCTTGTGGTGGTCGGCGGTGTCCCAGATGTGCTTCAAAGCGCCGACCATGATCTTGTCCAGGCGCAGGTTGATTTCGTCCTCGGTCCAGAAGAAGGACGAGAAGTCCTGGACCCACTCGAAGTAGCTGACGGTCACGCCGCCGGCATTGCAGATCACGTCGGGCACCACCAGGATGCCGCGGTCTGAGAGGGTGTCGTCGCCGGCTTGCGTGGTCGGGCCGTTCGCGCCTTCGAGCACCAGCTTGGCCTTGATGCGGCGCGCACGCTCGCTGCCGATCTGGCCTTCGAGGGCGGCCGGAATCAGGATCTCGCAGGGCACATCCCAGAACTCCTCGTCGCCCATCACTTCGCCGCCCTTGAAGCCGGCGACGCCGCCGGTCGACTTGACGTGCGGCACCAGGTCGGCCAGTTCCAGGCCGTTCCCGTTGAAGATCGTTCCGGTGTGGTCCTGGGCGGCGACGACCTTGCCGCCGGCCTGCGCAAACAGTTCGGCCGCCGATGCGCCGACGTTGCCGAAGCCCTGCACCGCGATGCGCGCGCCATCGAGGTTCAGGCCGATGCGCCGCGCCGCCTCGCGCCCGGTGACGAACACGCCGCGGCCGGTGGCCTTGACGCGGCCGAGCGAGCCGCCGAGGTGGATCGGCTTGCCGGTGACGACGCCGGTGGCGGTGGCCCCGACGTTCATCGAGTAGGTGTCCATCATCCAGGCCATGATCTGGCCGTTGGTGTTGACGTCGGGCGCCGGGATGTCTTGGTTCGGGCCGATGATGATGCCGATCTCGCTGGTGTAGCGCCGGGTCAGCTTTTCCAACTCCTTCAGCGAGAGCTTTTTCGGATCGACCCGGATGCCGCCCTTGGCGCCGCCGTAGGGCAGGTTGACGGCGGCGTTCTTGACCGTCATCCAGGCCGCCAGCGCCATCACCTCTTCGAGCGTCACGTCGGGGTGGTAGCGCACCCCGCCCTTGCCCGGGCCGCGCGTCAGCGAGTGCTGCACGCGATAGCCCTCGTGGTGAGCGATGGTGCCGTTGTCGAGTTCGATCGGCACGTCGACGATCAGCGCACGCTTGGGGCGCTTGAGCGTATCGGCCCAGCGGCTCAGCGAGCCCAGGTACGGGATCACGCGGTCGACCTGCATCAGGTAGGTGCCCCAGGGGCTCTCGGGGCTCGGTTGCACGTAGCTCAGACTCATGGCGGTGATTCGCTTTTTTGTGGTGGCACGCACTGTAGAGCGCCCGGAACCGAATGTGTCACGGTCCGCCATGCCGGGTTTGCATGGCGCCCACCGACGCGCGTCATGGCGTCGCCCTAAACTTGGCCTCATGGCAGCACAGCACTTGGCTTTCATCGGCGGCGGCAACATGGCCGGCGCCATCTTCGGTGGGCTGGTGCGCGGCGGCTGGCCCAAGACGGACATCACGGTCGTCGAGCCTTGGCCCGAGCAGCGCGAGCGCATCGCGGTGGCCTGGCCAGAGCTGCGCGTGATCGCCATGGCCGATGCGTCCCTGTCCGCCGCCGACGTCGTCGTCTGGGCCGTCAAGCCGCAGAGTTTTGGCGAGGCGGCAACGGCCAGCGCGGGTTTCGTCGGTCGAGCGCTGCAGCTCAGCGTGATGGCGGGCATTCGCAGCGATGCCTTGCTGCGCGCCACCGGCAGCGAGCGCATCGTGCGAGCGATGCCCAACACGCCGGCCCTGATCGGTCAGGGCATCGCCGGTCTGTTCGCCCGCGCGGCCGTCAGCGTGACCGACCGCGCTATCGTCGAAGCCGTGCTGGCGCCGACGGGCCAGATGCTGTGGTTCGAACGTGAGGAGCAACTCGACGCGGTGACCGCGTTGTCGGCCTCCGGGCCTGCCTATGTCTTCTACTTCATCGAGGCGATGATCGACGCCGCCGGTCAGATGGGGCTCACGCGCGAGCAGGGCCGCGCGCTGGCGCAGACCACTTTCGCGGGCGCCACGGCCCTGGCGATGCAAAGCGACGAGCCACCTTCCCTGCTGCGCGAGCGTGTCTCGTCCAAGGGCGGGACCACGCACGCCGCGATCGCGTCGCTGGAAGCCGACGGCGTGAAGGCGGCCTTCGTGAAAGCGCTGCGGGCCGCGCAGGTGCGTGCCAAGGAACTGGGCGACGAGTTCGGCCGTTAGCGCTTGTACGACGCCAGCGAGGTGTCATCCAGCCCGACCCGCCGCAGCAGCACCGCAAAACGCGGGTCCTGCCGGATGGCGGCCCAGCGCGGGTCGTTGCGCAGGAAGATGAGGCAGTTGGAGCGTTTCTCGACCGCCTCGCCCAGCAAGGCGATGGCACGCTCCTTGTCGCCGATGCTCAGATGGGCAGCGGCCGATTCGTAGGGGCAGGCGAAGGTGCCGGCGCGTTCGGCCTTCTCCAGCAAGGGCAGCACCTTGTCCTTGTAGCCCGCATGCCCGTACGCGTGGGCCAGCATGATCAGCGCGACCGCGGAGCCGTCCAGCTCTGCGCCCCGCTCCGCGAGCTTGACGGCCCGAGCATGGTCGCCGGCGATGGAGGCGCCGACACCTGCGCCCGAGAACACTAGCCCGATGTCCGGGTGCTGGCGCATCTTCTGCTCGACCCAGGTCCGCGCCGCGTCGCGCTCGCCCACCGTAAACAGCGCCCAGTTGCCCCAGTCCGCCATCTCCGCGTTCAGCGGGTCCAGACGGTTGGCGGCTTCCAACGCGCGCTTGACCTTGTCCGCTTCACCCAGGCCGGAGTAGTAGAGCGCGAAGCCCAGTTCGGTCTGGGCCAGGGCCGGATCGCGCCGCTTGGCCGCGTTCAGCGCGGTCCAGGCATCCTTCCAGCGCCAGGCCATCACGTAGGTCAGGCCCAGCGATGACCAGGCCTCGGCGGAATCGGGGCGCAGCTCGCGAGCCTCGGCGAGCGAGTCGACCACGGCCTGCAGCATCTTGACCGGCGGCTCGAAGTAAGCGAACAACTGACGATAGGCGTCGCTGCGCGCGATGTACGCGTCGAAGAACTTGGGGTCCAGCGCGATCGCCTGCTTGAACAGCGCGATCGCCTTCGGCAGCGATTCGTGGCTGAGCAGATCCAGCTGGTGCCGCCCCGCCACGTACAGCTCGTAGGCCTGGAGGTTGGCGGTGGGCAGCTCGCCCAAGGCGCGCAGTTCGTCGTCGAGGATTGCCACCTTCAGCGACTGCGACACCGCGGCGGCGATGCCCGATTGCATGGCGAAGAGGTTGGTGTCGTCGGTGCGGCCCGTGTAGTCCTGGTCCCACACCACCCCGCCCTTGTGCAGATCTTCCAGCTCCGCGGTGATGCGCAGCGTCTTGTCGGCGGCGATGTTCACCACGCCGTCGAGCACATAACGCACATCGGGCAGCTGCGCCCGGATGTGCTCGCGCGACTTCTTGCCCTTGAACGTGAAGGCCGATGTCACCGGCACCACCCGCAAACCGGAGATCTTGCGCAGGTTGCGGATCACTTCGCGCGTGACCTGGTCGGCAAAGGGCTGCCAGGTCTCGGGCGCGTCGCCTGAAACATCGAAGGGCACGACCACGACATAGGGCTGGCCGGCGCCGGCCGGTGCCGCGGGCGGGGCCAGCATGCGCCACCCCAGCACCAAGCCAGACAGCAGCAGCAAGCCCAGACCCAGGGGCAGGCGCCAGCGGAGCCGGGGGGGCGGCGGATCGGCGGGGACCGCCGCTGGCCGATCGGTCGCGGGAGCCCGCTCAGGGCTTGCGGCGCCATCCGGTATCTCCTGCACCGCCGCCACGAACTGATAGCCGCGGCCGCGGACAGTCAGGATCGTCTGTTGCAGATCGCCGTTGTCGCCCAACAGCTTGCGCGCGCTCTTGATGTGGTTGCTGAGCGTCGCGTCGGAGACCTCGCGCCCATCCCAGACGTCCTTGAACAACTCTTCCCGGGTCAAGACCCGGTCGCGATGCCGGATCAGGTGCACCAGCAGGTCGAAGACCTTGGGCTCGACCGGTATGGCGGTGTCCCCGGCACGGATCCGGTACCGGGCCGTATCGATGGTGAATTCGCCGATCTGGTAATTCATCTGCCCTCGCCCCGGGCCCGTTATCGAAAGATTACGCAGACATTATCCAGTCGTCATGCAGCGACCGTGCCGTGCGCGCACCGTAGGCCTCACCTGCAACCACGAGGGAGAGCCTCATGCCCACGCCGCTGGAAGTCCTGCTGGACCCTGTTTCCCTGACCGTCCTCGCGCTCTATGGCGCTTTGATCGGGCTCGAAGTCCTGTTTCCGGCCCGCGCCCTGCCGCCGGTCCGGGGCTGGCGGACCCGGGCCCTGCTTGTCTTCGCCGTCTATTTCTTCCTCTCGTCCTACCTGCCGCTGCTTTGGAGCGAGACGCTGGCGAAGTACCGGCTCTTCAACCTGGAAACGGTCCACCCGGCCGTCGGTGCCGGCATTGCGCTGCTGGTCTATGAGTTCCTGGTTTACTGGTGGCACCGCGCGATGCACCACACGAACTGGCTGTGGCGCAGTTTCCACCAGATGCACCACAGCGCGGAGCGCGTGGACAGCTTCGGCGCTTTCTACTTCAGCCCGCTGGACATCGTGGGCTGGACCGTGCTGGGCAGCCTCACGCTGACCCTGGGCGTGGGCCTCAGCGCGCAGGCTGTCAGCTGGTTCCTCTACGCGACGACCTTTCTGGGCGTGTTCCAGCACACCAACATCCGCACGCCGCAGTGGCTGGGCTATATCGTGCAGCGACCGGAGAGCCACAGCCTGCACCACGCGCGCGGCATCCACCGCCACAACTACTCGGATCTGCCACTGTGGGACATCGTGTTTGGCAGCTTCCACAACCCGAAGTACTTCGCTGCCGAGGCCGGCTTCCATGACGGCGCCTCGGCCAAGATCCCGCAGATGCTGCTGTTCCGCGACGTGGCCGGAAGCGACTACGACCTTGCCTCGCGGGCCCCCGGCCGCGGGGCGCAGCACGAGCTGACAGCCATGACTCGCAACACCTTCATGTGTGCCGCTGCATTCGTCGCCGTCCTGCTCGTCGTTGCCTGTGGCGGTGGCGGTGACGACGACGACCGTGTACCGACCGTCACCACATATGCCACGGGCCTGACCAGCCCCCGCGGCCTGGTCTTCGGCCCCGACGGCCAGCTCTACGTGGCCGAAGCCGGCAGCGGCGGCGCGCTGGCGCCTGCCGGCACACCCGAGTGCCCGACCGACATCAATATCTACAGCCCCTACACCGCCGGCTACAGCGGCCGCGTTCTGCGGCTGCGGGCCGACGGCACGAAGCAGACGGTCGCCGACCACCTGCCCAGCATGACCGATGCCTACGGCGGCAACTACGGCCCAACCGACCTCGCCTTCATCGGCAGCACGCTGTATGTGCTGATCGAGATGGGCGGCTGCTCGCATGCCATGCCCGACGACTATCCGGCTATCCTGCGGGTCAACGCCGACGGCTCGACCACCGCGGTCGCCAACCTCAACGCCTGGCTCGCGGCACACCCGCCCCACTTCATCAAGGACAGTAATCCGGCCACCACCGACCTGGAGCCTGGCGGCGTGTTCCACTCGATGATCGCGGTCGGCAACTTCCTGTACGTGGTCGAGACCAACCGTGGCCTGTTGCTGAAGGTCGATCCGGCGACCGGCGCGATCGTGAAGCTCTACGACATGTCGATCGACAACGCGGAGCACAACCCGATCGTGATGGCGCACAACGGCGGCAGTTTCTATGTCGGCACCTTCGGCGAGGACGAAGGGCCGGCTGAACTGGCGGTGTTCGGCCCCGACTTTGCCGGCTACACGCGGCCTTTCGAATCGCTGCACCCGATCGTGGGCCTGGCATGGCGGCGTGGGCGCCTGTACGCGGTCGAGATCTTTCCGCATGACCAGGCGTGGACGCCCGACAACGCGAACCTCGTCGTGTTCGATCCGGTAACGGGCAAGCGCAAGGCGCTGGCGCTCAAGTTTGCGAGCCTTCCCAACGGGCTGGTGAGCGGCCCCGACGGCGCGCTCTACACGTCCAACGTCGGCATCAGCGCCTCGCCCGGTGACGGCAGCGTGCTGCGGATCGTTCCTTGAGGTGGCTTGGGCCTGCCGCGGCTCCGTTCAGCGCAGGCTCAGGTCGAGCACCGTGCCCAGGAACAGCGTGAAGCCCAGCCAGTGGTTCAGCCGGAAGGCCTTGAAACAGCCTTCGCGCGTGCGTCGTCGGATCAGCGTGAAGTGCCACAGCGCCTGCGCCGCCGCCGCCGCCATGCCGGCTAGGAACCAGGCACCCAGGCCGAGCGCGCGGCCGAGGAGAGTCCACGACAGCAAGTGCAGCGCGTAGAAGGCCATCACGCCGGCCACGTCGAAACGGCCGAGCGTGATGGCCGAGGTCTGCATGCCGATCTTCTGGTCGTCGTCGCGGTCGACCATCGCGTACTCGGTGTCGTAGGCCAGGACCCAGAACAGATTCGACGCCAGCAGGGCCCAGGCCGGCCACGGCAGGGCCGCGCGCACCGCGTCCAGCGACCACTCGTTGCCCCCTTGCACGGCCGCGAAGGCCATCGGGATGCCAAAGCTGAACGCGACGCCGAGCACCGCCTGCGGCATCGCCACGACGCGCTTGGCGTAGGGGTAGGCCAGGGTGATGGCCAGCCCGACGAAGGACAGAGCGACGCTGGGCGCATTGGTCGTCAGCACCAGTGCGAAGGCGAGCAGCGCCAGCACTATGCCGACGGCCAGGGCCTCCCGTACGGGCAGGGCGCCGCTGGTGACGGGGCGCTGCGCCGTGCGCGCGACGTGACGGTCAAAGTCGCGGTCGGCCACATCATTGACGCAGCAGCCGGCGCTACGCATCAGGACTGTGCCAAGCACGAACACCGCCAGCAAGTGCCAACCCGGGAACCCGTCGGCCGCGATCCACAGCGCCGACAGCGTCGGCCACAGCAGCAGCAGCCAGCCGGCCGGGCGGTCCCAGCGGATCAGGTCGAGGTACAGGGCGAGCCGGTTCACGCGCTGCCCGTCAGGCCTGGCCGAAGCGTGTTTCCAGGTGGGCGAGCAGCGTGCGCACCGTCTGCGCTTCACCGCCGGCGGGCCGTCCCGGCCGTGCGCCGTCGTTCCAGGCGCCGAGGTCGATGTGCAGCCAGTCGATGTCGGCGGGCACGAAGTCGGCCAGGAAGTTGGCGGCATTGATCGCGCCGCCCATAGCATTGCGTCCGGTGTTCACGATGTCGGCAATGTCGCTCTCGATCGCCGGGTGGTAATCGCGCCAGAGCGGCATGTGCCACAGCGGATCGTGCAAGGCCAAGCCGCGGTCGACGAGCTCGCGCGCCAGGTCCGTGCGGCGGCAGAACAGGGCGGGCAGCTGGCCACCCAGCGCGATGCGGGCGGCGCCCGTCAGCGTGGCCATGTCGATCAGCAGCGCCGGCTTGGCCTCGGCGGCATAGGCCAGCGCGTCGCACAGGATCACGCGACCCTCCGCGTCGGTGTTGCCGATCTCGATGTGCAGGCCGCTGCGCGTCTTGATCACGTCGCCGGGGCGGTAGGCATTTCCGGCGATCGCGTTGTCGACGGCCGGTATCAGCACCTGCAATCGCACGGGCAACTGCAGCGCCATCACCAGAGAGGCCAGGCCGAGCACGTTCGCCGCGCCACCCATGTCCTTCTTCATCAGGCGCATGCCATCGGCGCTCTTGATGTCGAGGCCACCCGAGTCGAAGCACACGCCCTTGCCGACCAGGCTCAGTCGGGGGTGCTTGGGCTGGCCCCAGTTCAGCTCGATCATGCGCGGCGCGCGCGTCGAAGCACGTCCGACCGCGTGCACGGCGGGAAAGCCGGCTTTCAGCAGCGCCTCGCCGACCGTCTGCTTGAAGCTCGCGCCATGCTGCTCGGCCACCAGGCGTGCGGCCTCGGCCAGCTCGGCCGGCCCCATGTGCTCGGCCGGGGTGTTGATCAGATCGCGCGTGGCGGCAATGGCGGCGGCCATCAGCAGGCCGCGCGTGGCGCCCCGGCTGCGCGCCAGCATCAAGTCGGCCGCTTCGCGCCGAGCCGGCTTGTACAGGTCGAAGACGTAGGCGCCCAACTCCCACGACAGCGCAGCGGCTTCGTCGTCGGCCGCCAGGCCGGCGTTGCCGAGGCGGTAGCGGCCAGGCGGCAGGGTGCGCGGCAAGGCCGACAGCGCGAACGGGTGCCGCACGTCGCGCACGCCGGCCCAGACCGCTTCGACCCGGCCCTTGTCGTCGGCCAGCAAGGCATGGCTGTCGGGTGCGCCGTCGAAGCCCACGGTGGCAAGCCAGCGGCGCGTGGCAGCGGGCAGCCTGGCGCTCAGCTTGGCGAACGCTGGACGGTCGGTCAGGTGCAGCGGGATCGCGGCGCCGGAGGGTTTCTTCAGTTGCACGGTCATGGGCTCAGCCTTCGAGCTTCTTCTGGAACACCAGGCCCGCGTGCTCGCGCAGGGCGTGGAACCGGATCTTGGGCCAGTTGGCCTCGATCGCGCGCAACTCCGGCGCGTATTCGACCAGCAGGGTCGGCGCATCGACGGCGTCGTAGGCGACACGGTGCGCATTGCCGTCGATGAAGCGCTGCAGCTCCTTCGGGTCTTCGCATGTCACCCAGCGTGCGATCTGGAAGCGGCTGGGCATCACGCGTGCCTTGCAGCCGTACTCGTGTTCGAGGCGGTGCGCGACGACTTCGAACTGCAATTGCCCGACCGCACCGAGCAGCAGCACGCTGCCAGCCACCGGGCGGAAGACCTGGATCGCGCCCTCTTCGCCGAGCTGGGTCAAGCCGGCCTTCAATTGCTTGGTCCGCAGCGGGTCGGCGACCTCGACGCTGCGGAACATCTCCGGCGCGAAGAAGGGCAGGCCGGTGTACTGCAGCGCTTCGCCCTCGGTCAGGGTGTCGCCCAGTTGCAGCACCCCGTGGTTTGGGATGCCGATGATGTCGCCGGCGAAGGCTTCGTCGAGCAGTTCGCGGCGCTGGGACAGGAAGGACACCACCGTGTTGGGCCGCAGCTCCTTGCCGCTTCTCACCACCTTGAGCCGCATGCCGCGCTCGAAGTGGCCGCTGGCGACGCGCACAAAGGCGATACGGTCGCGGTGCGCCGGGTCCATGTTGGCCTGGATCTTGAACACCACGCCGGTGAACTTCGCCTCTTCCGGATTGACCGTGCGCTGCATCGCTACGCGCGGCGACGGCGGTGGCGCCAGGTCGACCAGGGCGTCGAGCACTTCCTGCACGCCGAAGTTGTTGATTGCCGAGCCAAAGAACATCGGCGTCTGGTGGCCGGCGAGGAATTCGGCCTCGTCGAAGGGCGGTGCGGCGGCCTGCAGCAGTTCGATGTCGTGATGCGCCTGGGCCCACTCGGCGCCGAAGCGTTCGGCATAGATCGGGTTGTTCAGGCCCTGCAGCATCTGGTCGTCCTCGCGCTGGCGGTCTTCGCCGGGCGAGAAAACGCGCATGCGCTCTTCGCGCAGGTCCATCACGCCGTGGAAGCGCTTGCCCATGCCGACCGGCCAGGTGAAAGGCACGACTTCCATGCCGAGTTCGCGCTCGATCTCCTCCATCAGCGCCAGTGGCTCCTGCACTTCGCGGTCCATCTTGTTGACGAAGGTCAGGATCGGGGTGTTGCGCGCGCGGCAGACCTGTAGCAGGCGCCGCGTCTGCGGTTCGACGCCGTTGGCCGCGTCGATCACCATCAGCGCGGCATCGACGGCGGTCAGCACGCGGTAGGTGTCTTCCGAGAAGTCCTGGTGGCCGGGCGTGTCGAGCAGGTTGATGACGCAGTCGCGGTATTCCATCTGCATCACGCTTGATGCGACCGAAATGCCACGCTGCTTTTCGATCTCCATCCAGTCGGAGGTGGCATGGCGCGAGGCCTTGCGCGCCTTGACCGAGCCGGCGATCTGGATCGCGCCGGAGAACAGCAGCAGCTTTTCGGTCAGCGTCGTCTTGCCGGCGTCGGGGTGCGAAATGATGGCAAACGTTCTTCTACGCCTTACCTGCTCTGCGATTGAACCGTCTGCCATCAGAACTTTTCCCCGATATGTACACAGCTATGTACGCATTCAAAAATGTGCTCATAGCCCGTGCACATCAGCCTCTTCACGCGCGCCGACTGTGCCGGCGCGCCAACCAATTTTAAGTGTGACTGTCTGGTGTTCCTCCTGTGAAGGTCGTCGTGTCTAGTCGAACGCAGCGGCCCTGACCCGGCAGAGGTCCAGCGTTCGCGCTGCCGTTGCCTTGGCTCCCTCGTCAACTTCGAGCCCTGCGGGAAGAGTTACGGCGTCGAGCGCCACGGGTAGCCGCTGCAGGACATCATCGATCGTCGTGTTGGCGTCGCCTGCACGCAGGCCCGCCAGCGCAGCCAGGGCGATGAAATCAGCGCGCCGGAGCCGCTCATCTTTGCCGCCGAGCTTCAGGGCCATGCGGTCGTGTTCAAGCCCGGGAAAGACGCGCGTCGTCAGCGCGTCATAGACGGGCGCGAGGCGGACTGAAGCGAAAACAGCCTCTCCCTTTCTTGCCGTCTTCAAGAGCGCCATGTTCTTCAGGTGCATGTCGCCGTCGGCGATGAGCCAGGCGAAGAGCACGCGTCGCAGGAGGATCAGCAGGTCGTCGTCAGGGGCCGAGGACAGCGCGCGCGTCGCACGCGCAACACGCTCGATGGTCCCCGTGTACTTGTCGTGGGGCTCAAGGTCGAGCGCCGAGCACATGTCCTCCATGGCAAGCCATCGAGGGTCGTCGGCTTGCTCCCGGATATCGAAGCGCTCAACCAGCAAGGCGGGCGGCATGCCATCGGGCATGCGCACGAGAGCGGCCTCCGGTGTGGGAAGGCCGATAGCACGCGCGAGCGACAGGCCGATCCACTCGATCAGCGGCAGCGCCTCAAATCCGCTGGTCCCTGCGGGCTTCAGAATGTGCGTGAAAGAGGAACCCACACTCGGCGACAGCCTGCCGTCTGCCTCCAGGCTCATGGGGGCCTTGATCTGCACGCCGGACAGGCGCGGCGTGTCGGCATTTGTGTAGAGAGCCGCGAGCCGGTGCTCGAAGTCACGTTCGATCGTGCTTCTGCCGGGACCTTCGTAGCGGCCCGTGAAGAGGCCGTCCTTCGTGAACCCAGCGAGTTTGTAAGTCAGCAGGTCTGCGGGAAGCGCCGCCAGCTCATCGACCGTCTTGGCGATGGTGATGTTGGACATGTAGCGCTTGCCTGAGCGCAGGAGCGCTCGCTCGTCGCGGTGGTCCTTCAGGACCGATTCGAGCCAGCCTTCGGGCAGCAGCGAGACGATGAAGGGCGGGAGCTTGCCGGGTATGGTCTTGCGTATCACAGGCGGCAGGGTTGGGCCGTCCTTGGTCGCGGTCCAGCGCCACTCGAAGCCATCGTGGGAAAGTGTGCCGATGGGCAGGCCGTGCCACGCGACCAGAAGATCGAATGCCGCTTCGTTCTTGGTGGCGACGGCACTTGAGCGATGCAGCAGGAACTTCTCGGCACCCTCGCCCTCGCGATACCACTCGTTCTCGCGTGCAAGCGCCCATACGGCATCGCTCGCCGCCTTGGGATCGCCGTACTCTTCGATGAGGCGTGCCGCGAGCGCCTCGCGCATGCCAGGGTCGAGAGAGGAAGCGTGTTCGCTGCGCAGGCGGAAGGCCTCCAGGAAGCGCTGCCGGACGGCGGAGACAGAGACACCGAACTCGCCGAGAGTGTCGGCCACGATGGCACTGGCCACCGAAGGCCGGGGCGGCGCGCGGTTTTGGATGATTTCGAGAGCACGGATTCGCGTGCGCTGGACGCGCTGGCCGGTCAGGTACAGGCGACCCTCGGGGGTGGGGCCTAAGAGGACCGCACTGGCCGCAGACAGGTAGGCCTTCGGGTACAGGTACTGGCCGATGCGCACTGCATGGGAGAGCACGGTCTGGTCGATGTCGTCCTGCGCATCGACGTAGATGCCCCGCATGAGCTGGACGAGCTTCCCCGTCGCAGCCAAGTAATGGCTGCGGGTCTTGTCAATCGTCTCGCCGACGAGGTGGAGGGGCACTGTCTAACTTTCCCGTGTTTCAGATACGAGAAAGTTAGCACTCCTATGAGGATATCGCAAGTGAAATCGAACTTTCGCGTGCTTCAGGTCCGCGAAAGTTACTGACCATTAACCCAAGAATCGTTGTTCCTAAGTTGTTCCAAACAGCTTGACATGCCTGCGGTTCGTAGAGCCCAACCGGTGACTTTGAAAGCCTCGCGGTCGCGGCCTGTGATCCACGCCGGCGCTCCTTCCCGTTGTTGGCCTTGAGCCATGTGTCCGAAAACGCCATACGCACCCCCGTGTGTACATAGCGCGAGAGCGGGGCGTGCAAGGCGGTTTTATGTACGCAGCTATGTACACAAATCCGCCGTCTCGGCCTGTCTCACCATGACAGGACTTGACACTCTTTCCTCGCGCAAACCACGCCAAAGGGTCAGCCGTGTCGCGGCCTGACCCCGCCTGACTCAGAGGCTGTTGTGGGGGTGGCAAATGATGGCGAAGGTGCGGCGGCGGCGCACCTTCTCTGGGATGGCGGCGGACGGTGTGGGCAGAAGGGAAACCGGCGATATCCCGGCCCGCCAGCGACGGGCAGGACGCCCGCCGACCTTCACTCTTCCAGCAGCGACCGCAGCATCCACGCCGTCTGCTCGTGCACGGTCAGGCGCTGGGTCAGCAGATCGGCTGTCGGCTCGTCGCCTGCCTTGTCGGCCAGTGGGAACAGATTGCGTGCGGTTCGCGCCACCGCCTCGTGGCCGTCGACCAGGATCCGGACCATGGCCAGCGCTTTCGGCGGCTTGGTCGGGGCGTCGGGCAGCGAGCCCAGCTTGCCGAACTGGGCGTACGAGCCCGGCGCCGGATGGCCGAGCGAGCGGATGCGCTCAGCGACCGGGTCGACCGCGTTCCACAGCTCCGTGTACTGGGCCATGAACATCGCGTGCAGGGTGTTGAACATCGGCCCGGTCACGTTCCAGTGGAAGTTGTGGGTCGTCAGGTACAGCGTGTAGGTATCTGCCAACAGGCGCGACAGGCCGGCGGCGATCGCGGCGCGGTCCTTGTCGCTGATGCCGATGTTGGGGGCGAGCGTTGCAGGTGAGGGGCTCTTCTTCGGCATGGGGGACTCCAGACGGCGGAGTCGCCAGTGTGCCGTGGCCGCTGCGGCCGCGCCAATCGGCAACGCTCATTCCGGCGATAGCCGGACCTAGACGAGGTCGGCGAACTCCGAGCGCAGGCGGGCTTCCGGGGCGGCCCACTCGGTCAGCCACCCGGCGAAAGCTGTTTCGGGCATTGGCTTGGCGATGCCGAAGCCCTGCGCGTGATCGCAGCCCATGGCGCGCAGCAAGGCCCAGACCTGGGCGTTCTCGACCCCTTCCGCGACCACCCGCAGACCGAGGTTATGCGCCAGATCGATGGTCGAACGCACGATCTTCAGATCGGCGCGGTCGCTCTCCATCGCCATGACGAAGCTCTTGTCGATCTTCAGCTCGTGCAGCGGCAACTGCTTCAGGTAGGCCAGCGACGAGTAGCCGGTGCCGAAATCGTCGATCGACAGCGTGAAACCCATGTCGTGCAAGCGGCGCACCGTCAGCAGAGCGCGCTGCGGGTCTTCCATGATCCCGCTCTCGGTGATCTCCAGCCCGAACGATGACGGCGACACGGCGTTGCGCACGAGCAGGCGTTCGAGCTTGACGGGCAGGTCATTGTCGAGAAGGTCGCGCGTGGAGAGGTTGACGGCGAATTTCAGGTCGATGCCCTGCTCGCGCAATGCGCTGTGGCACTCGATGCAGCGCTGGATCATCCACGCGGTGAGCACCCGGATGAAGCCAGTCTGTTCGGCGAATGGGATGAAGCGCATTGGCTGGACCAGGCCGCGCTGCGGATGCTGCCAGCGCACCAGGGCCTCAGCGCCGATCACCTGCCCGCTCGCCAGGTCGACCTTGGGTTGCAGGTACAGGCGCAACTGGTCGCCATCGACCGCTTGGCGCAGTTCACCCAGCAGGGACAGCGACTCGGCACTCGCCGAATCGAGTTCCGGGGCGTAGAAGCGCACACCGCTCTGTTGCGCCTTGGCGGCGTACATCGCCACCTCGGCACGGCCGAGCAGTGTGTCGGCGTCGACACCATGCTGCGGATACAGCGCCACGCCGATGCCGGCGCCGACGTCGACCGCCTGGTCGTCGAGCCACAGTGGCTGCTCCAGGGCATGGCGTATGCGCTGGGCTGCGGCCCGTGCGGCATCGGCGTCGGCGCGCGGCAGACACAGGGCGAACTCGTCGCCCGAGAGGCGGGCCGCGACGTCCCCTTCGCGCAGCACGCCGCTCGACAGGCGCTCGGCGATGCGCTGCAGCACGCGGTCGCCGAAGGCATGGCCGAGTACGTCGTTGATGTGCTTGAAGCGGTCGAGGTCGAGCATCAACACCGCACACGGTAGGTGCTGGGCCTGCGCACTTCGCAGCGCGGCCTGCAGGCGCTCGCGCAACTGGGCCCGATTGGGCAAGCCCGTTAGCGCGTCCCAGTAGGCCAGGCGGCGGACCTGGGCTTCGCGCTCCTGGACCGCGCCGCGCATAGTCTCGAAGGCCTGGGCCAGGTCGCGCACTTCGTCGCGTGTCGTGACCGTGATCGGGGTCGCATAGTCGCCCGCCCCCAGGCGCTCGGCACTGGCCGAAAGGGCCTTGATCGGCCCGGTGATGCGACGCGCGGTGACCAGGCTGCCGAGGCCGAAGGCGAAGGCACCCGCCAGCGTGATCACCAGCAGGGTCAGTTGCAGGCGGCGGTACGGGGCCACGGCCTCGTCGACCGAGCGCAGCAACACTGCCGCCACTTCGTGGCTGGCGTCGCGCGCCAGTGGCACCAGGTGGGCACTGTAGGACTCGGCTTCGAGCATCACATCCGGGTTGTCATTGCGCCCCGCCAGCTGGGCCGGCAAGGCGGCCAGCTTCTCGGTCCGCGCGCCGATCGGCAGCACGGCCCAGGTGCCGCCCAGCGGGCGCACCAGCATGCCCATCTGCAGGGGCGTGAGCGACTCCATGTCGCCGAGCAGCGCGGCGTTGACCGGGAAGCCCATCGAGACGTGGCCAATCAGCTGGGGCGCACGCACCGGCACGGTCACCAACTGGTATGGCTCGCCGCCGAGCACTCGTACGGTGGTGTCCGCTCCCGCCTGCATCGCTACTCTCAGATTGGATTGCACCAGGGACATGACCTGCTGCGTGTCGAGTTGGGCGGCGGCAATCGGGCGCCGCTCGAGATCGGTGAACAGGGCGACGCCGGCACCGATGCGGGTGCCGTGGTTGTCAAGCGCATCGATGATCGTTGCGCGGTCGTTGCTGCTGATCGCCGAGCGAAAACCGTAGTCGGCGGCCAGTAGGCGGGCGCCATCGCTGAGTTGCTGCGCGTTTTGCGCCAGCAGGCGCCGCAGCACGTTCTCGCCTGTGCGCAATTCGCCAGCGATCTGGGCCTTCGCATTGGCTTCGATGCTGTAGCGGATGCTGACGAAGCCCGCCAGCTGAACCAGGAGCAGTAGGCCCAGAAACAGCGCCACGATGCGCACGTCCAGGCGCCGAGCAAACGGCCTCAGCAAGGCCAAGCGCAGCCGATACAGGTGGGTCACGGCGCAGCCTCGCGCCGCGGCAAGGCAACCGTGAGGCGTGCCCCCAGAGTGGCGCCGACGGTCAGCGACCGTTCGACCGGGGCCAGGCTGTCACCCATCAGCGCGTGCCAGATCCGCAGGCGGTGATCGCCCGGCGGCAGGTCCAGCGTGGCGGTGCCCGCGGTATCGGTGCGGGTGAAGAACGGTGTATCGACCACCACCACCCAGGCCTGCATGCGGTCGTGGATGTTGCAGCCGAGTGCCGCCACGCCGGCCTTGTCGAACACCACGGGTGCTGCCGGTGTCCCGGCGTAAAGCCTCAGTTCGAAGCGCTGGATCGGCGAGAAGGAGTAGACGTGGTGGCGCACGGTATCGAAGTTCGGGAACCACACCGAGGTGCCGGTTTGCACGACCGACAACTGCGGCTGGAACTGGCGCTCGCGCTGGGCGATCTGGGCGTTGGTGCCGGGCGCGGCTTGCATGCGTGTGCCCTTGACCATGGCCCACACCACGGCGTCCGCAAGCGGCTTGCCGTCGGCATCGACCACCGCCACACTGGCGCTGGTGGCCCAGGCAGCGTTGGCGGCCAGCGCCGCCATGCCGATGGCGAGGCCACTCAAGCTGGGGCGCAGGCGCCGGTTCATCGTGACTGCGCCTCGACGACGATGTCCCGCTTCATCGGCGCGAGCAGGCGCAGCAGCTCGTTCTTCGCCGCCGGGTCGGTGCCCGCGCGGTCGAGCTCCTCGCGCAGGATCGTCACCAGGGCATCGAATTCGGCGGCGCGGATGCGTGCATCCTTGTGCGCATCGGCCATCGTCGCGCCCTCGTAGCGGCAACCGCCACCACCGATGGCGCAAAGTTGCTGGGTCAGGCTGTCCTTGACGGCCTTCAGCTTGATGCCGTCGAAGCTGCGCTTCGTGCGCGGGTCCGCGGCCGATCGGTCGATCGTCCGATCGACCACGCCGGCGATGCGGGCGCTGCCGCCCAGGCGATCGTGCAGGCTCGGTGCCTTGAGCGGATCGACGGCGCAGGCAGCGAGCAGCAACGCAGCGGCACAGAGGCAGAGGGACAGCGGACGGCGGCAGGTTGACATGGCGACTCGGGAGTCTGATCGAATGCGGTCCACAAGCTCGCCGGCGCCGCCGCGACAAACCGCACCAAACTGCGGCATATGTCATATCGGTGCGGGGCAAGGCGAACTTGAGTCGGCTCGAAGCTGCGGCATGCTGTGGTCGATGCACCGACCCTTCCTTCGACGCCTTTGTGCGAGCTTGTGCGCCGTGCTGGCCCTGGGCGCCGGATCGCTTGCCTGGGGCGGGGACCGCCTGCTCGGCACTTGGGGCGTGAGCCAAGTCGAAGGTGCGGCCGGTGGCGGACTCGTGCCCTGGGCCGTGATCGGTGGCAGCGGCAGCCGAGACCAGATCGGCGCAACGGCGTTTGCCACCACGCTGCGCACCCAGGGCGGCTACCCCTTGCAGGTCGCCGGGGCCGCGATCGGCGTGTACGACACCTTCGAGCTGTCGGCCGCTCAGTGGCGCTTCGGCCTGGCCGACACCGTGCCCGGTGAATCGATCCGGCTCGACGTCGTCGGGCTCAAGTGGCGCGTCTTCGGCGACGCGGTGTACGACCAGGATCGCCCCTGGCCGCAGTTGGCCGTGGGCGTGCAGGCCAAGCAAAACCGCGACTTCGGGGTGCCCGCACTGCTCGGTGCCCGGCGCGATCGCGACACCGACTTCTATCTGGCTGCGACCAAGGTCTGGCTCGGCGGCCTGGCCGGGCGCAACACCTTGGCCAATCTGAACCTGCGCTCGACGCGTGCGAATCAATTCGGCCTGCTCGGCTTTGGCGGCGACCGGTCCGACCGGCGTCGCTGGATGGCTGAGGCGTCGCTGGCATTCCTGTTGCGTGACGATCTGGCGCTCGGCGCCGAGTGGCGCCTCAAGCCCGACAACCTCGGCGCCTTCGCCGAAGAGCGGGCCGCCGACCTGTTCGCGGCTTGGTTCGTCAATCGCCACCTCAGCGCCACCTTGGCTTGGGTCGACCTGGGCAACATCGCCAACAAGCCGGGACAGCGCGGCGCCTACCTGTCGCTGCAGGCAGCGCTGTAGCGCGGGTTTCCCGCGGGGGTTCCCGCGGGAGAGCGCGCGCTGCGCACGCGCACAATGGCGCCGCACTGCCCGCCACGCGCCCGCCCGCCATCCCGCCCATGCAGCGACCCTGGTCCGTCCGTCAGCAGCTCGTGCTGTTGATCCTGGTGATTGCAATTCCAGGGGTGGCGCTGTTCGCATGGCTGTTCGCACGCGAGTGGCAGCACGCACAAGGCCACGCCTTCGAGCGCGCCCGCCTGCTCGCCGACGGCAGTGCCAGCCGACTGAATGCCGCACTGCAGGCGCGGGAACGCGTGTTGCGGCGCTTCGCGGAGCGGCCACTGGTGCGCGCGCTCGACCCTGCGCGTTGCGACCCACTCGTTGCCGAGTACATCAGCGTGCATCCGGAGTTCACGGGCCTGGACCTGCGCGACGTGGCCGGCAACATCGTCTGCGCCTACCGCCCGAATGCGCCCGGCGCCGCCCAGGTGGCCCACCTGCCCTGGTTCCAGAGCGCCCTCGGCCGCGACGGCTTCGGTGCCAGCCCGGCCTTCCTTGGCTCACGCACCGGACGTTGGGTGTCGGTGCTGAGCCAGCCGATCCGCGACGAGGCTGGAAAGATCGTCGGCCTGGTGCTGCTGGCGATTGACCTGCTTGAGCTGCAGCAACGTGTGATCGGCACACTGCCCGACGAAGCGGTCGTCGCGGTCGCCGACGCCAACGGCACGATCGTGCTGCGCTCGCGCGACCCCGAGGCCTGGCTCGGCAAGCCGGCGCCGCTGCTGCATCTGGCGCTGCTGCGCCAGGGGCCTCAAACCAAGACCGAAGGCGTCGACGGTGTGCGGCGCCTGTACGCCCACGCGACCCTGCCCACGCTCGGCTGGCAGGTGGTGGCCGGCCTGCCGGAGGCCGCCGTGCTGGCGCAGCAGCGAGCCCTGCTGGTGCGGGCCTTCGGACTCGGCCTGCTCGTGCTGTCGCTGATCCTGTTGCTGTCCTGGTGGATCGCGCGCTCGGTGGTGAGCCCGATCCGTGAACTGGCCGCGGTGGCGCAGCGGATTGCCGGCGGGGACCTGCAGGCCCGCGCCGGGCTCACCGGTCCGGCCGAGGTCGGCGCGGTGGCGCAGCAGTTCAACCTCATGCTCGACGTTCGCGACCGCAGCGACGCCGAGCGCGCGCACGCCGAACAGGCCCTGCGCGACCGCGAGCGCTTCACCGCGGCCCTGGTGAGCAACCTGCCCGGCATGGTCTACCGCTGCCTGAACGACGCGGGCCGGACGATGGTCTTCGTCAGCGAGGGCTGCAAGAGCGTCACCGGCCATGAGCGCAGCCAGCTCGAAGGCAACCATGAATTCAGCTACAGCAACTTGGTCCACCCCGACGACCGCGAGGCGTTGTGGGCCAAGTGCCAAGTCGCACTGGCCGCGCACCGGCCCTGCAACAACGAATACCGCATCATCGCCCGCGATGGTGGCGTGCGCTGGGTCTGGGAACGCGCGGCGGGGGTGTATGCCGACGACGGCACCCTGCTGAGCATCGAAGGCTTCGTGCAGGACATCACCGAACGCCGACGCTCGACGGCGGCCTTGACCCAGACCCAGGACAAATACCGCGCAATCATCGAGTCGGCGCTCGACGCCGTGGTGCAGATGAACGCCGCGGGGCAGATCACTGGCTGGAACGACCGCGCCACGGCCATGTTCGGCTGGCGCGCGTCGTATGCGATCGGGCGCGAACTCGGCGCCACCATCATCCCGGAGCGCCAGCGCGAGGCACACCGCATGGGCATGCAGCGCTTCCTGGCCGGTGGCGCGCCCAAGATGCTCGGCCGCCTGATCGAGATCGATGCGCTGCACCGTGACGGTCACGAGTTCCCGGTCGAGCTCAGCGTGAACATCCTGCGCAGCGAAGGCGAGGTCGAGTTCACGGCCTTCATCCGCGACATCGGCGCCCGCAAACGTGACGAGTCGCGGCGCCTGGCCCTGGAGGGGCAGCTGCGTGAGTCGCAGAAGATGGAGGCCGTCGGCACCCTGGCCGGTGGCATTGCGCACGACTTCAACAACATCATGGGCGCGATCCTCGGCAACGTGGCGCTGGCGCGCGACGACATCGGCGCCGGCCACAGCGCCAACGCGGGTCTGCAGCAGGTGCAGCGGGCGGCCCTGCGCGCACGCAGCCTGGTGCAGCAGATCCTCGTCTACAGCCGGCGTCAACCGCAGGAACTGGCGAGCCGGCCCTTGGCGCCGCTGGTACGTGAAGGGGTGGCCCTGCTGCGCGCCACGCTGCCGGCCGGCGTGGCGATCGACGTGCGGCTCGCCGCCGCCCCGCTGTACGTGATGTGCGACGCGACGCAGATCCAGCAGGTGCTGATGAACCTGTGCACCAATGCCTGGCATGCGATGAAGGGCGGCGTCGGACGCATCGAGATCGGCCTGGAGCCGCTCGAGCTCGAGGATCCGGCTTACCGGCCGAGCGGCTTGAAGGATGGCCCGGCCGTGCATCTCTGGGTCAGCGACGATGGCCATGGCATGGACGAAGCGACGCGTGCGCGCATCTTCGAACCCTTCTACACCACCAAGGCGATCGGGCAGGGCACCGGCCTGGGCCTGTCGGTGGTGCACGGCATCGTGACCGCTCACGATGGCGTCATCGCGGTCGACAGCCAGCCGGGGCGAGGCAGCAGCTTCCACATCTACCTGCCCAGCGCGCCCGCCGCCGATGTCGGCGATGCGACCGTCCCGGCGGTGCTGGAGGGCACGCCCGGGAACGGCGAGCACGTGCTCTACATCGACGACGATGAGGTCGTGATGCTGATGGTCGGGCGTCTGCTCGAGCGTGCCGGCTTCCGGGTCACCGCACACCATGACCCCTGGGTCGCGGTCACCGCCGTGCACAACAACCCCGCGGCCTTCGACATCGTCGTCACCGACTACAACATGCCCGAGTTCTCCGGCCTCGACGTGGCCCGCGACCTGGCCGCGCTGTGTCCGGACCTGCCGGTGATCATCAGTTCAGGCCTGGTCACGGAGACCCTGCGCGCGCAGGCGCAGCAGATCGGCATCCACGCCGTGATGCACAAGGAGAACTCGCTCGAAGACCTGGTGCCGCTGGTGCGACAGGTGCTCGACAGCCGCTCGCGCAAGAGTTGACAGGTCAGGATAGACGCTTCATGCCTTCGAGCGCGCAGGCATAGACCGCATTGCGCAGTGCGGCGATGGCTTCGTAGCGGGTGAAGCTGCGGCGCCAGGCCAGGACTACGCGCCGCGTGGGCACCGGGGCGCTGAATCGCACGTAGGCGACATGGTCCTGCACCTGGGCCGGCACGCTCAGCTGCGGCACGACGGTGACGCCCATGCCCGAGGCCACCATGTGCTTGATGGTCTCCAGCGACGAGCCCTCGAAGCTCTTGCGGATGCCTTCTGCGTCGCTCGAGAAGCGCGCGAATTCAGGGCAGACCTCGAGCACGTGGTCGCGAAAGCAGTGTCCGGTGCCGAGCAGCAGCATCGTCTCCTGCTTCAGCTCCTCGGCGCTGACGCTCTTGCGCTTGGCCAGCGGGTGCGTCTTCGGCACCGCGATCATGAAGGGCTCGTCATACAGTGGCGCGATGGCCAGGCCACTGTCGGGAAAGGGCTCGGCCATGATTGCGCAGTCCAGATCGCCGGTGCGCAGCATCTCGAGCAACTTGACGGTGAAGTGCTCCTGCAGCATCAAGGGCATCTGCGGGCTCATCTCGATCACGTTCTTGACCAGATCGGGCAGCAGGTAGGGACCGATGGTGTAGATGATGCCCAGCTTGAGCGGGCCGGCCAGCGGGTCCTTGCCGCGGCGCGCGATCTCCTTGATCGCGGCCGCCTGCTCGATCACGATCTGCGCCTGGCGCACGATCGCCTCGCCGAGCGGCGTCACGCTGACTTCGCTGGCGCCGCGCTCGAACAGCTTCAGGTCGAGTTCCTCTTCCAGCTTCTTGATCGCAACCGACAGGGTCGGTTGCGACACGAAGCAGGCCTCCGCCGCGCGGCCGAAGTGCTTCTCGCGGGCCACGGCGACGATGTAGCGCAGTTCGGTCAGCGTCATGCCGGCATTCTGACCGCGCCGGGCGCTGTCTCAAAGGCGGTAGATGCGGCGCGCGTTCTCGCCCAGCACGGCAGCGCGCTCGGGGGCTGCCAGCGGCGCCAGCAGGGCGTCCACGTCGCTCCACCAGTCGCGGTAGCTTGCTGCCAGTTCGAGCACCGGCCAGTCGCTGCCCCAGAGCAGGCGCTGCGGGCCGAAGCTGTCGAGCAGTTGGGCGGCCCAGGTTCGCGCCGCCCCGCGCGCCGGCCGAGGGCCGGCCTCGGTCAGCAGGCCCGACAGCTTGCACACCGCTCGCGTTTGCCTGGCCAGGCACAGCAGGTCATCGGCCCACGGCTGCCACTGGGCGTGGGCGATGTCGGGCTTGGCGCCGTGGTCGATCACGACCTGCAGCGTCGGGTGGCGCCTTTGGAGCTCGATCATGCGCGGCAGGTGCGCGGGCCTGATCAAGGCGTCGAAGACCAGGCCGTGCGCGGCCATCGCCTGCAGCGCCGGCGCGAGCGCGGGCTGCAGGATCCAGTCGGGGTCAGGCAGGTCGTGCAGCATCGGCCGCAGGGCTTTCAGCTTCGGCCGGGCGGCGAGGCGGGCGACGCGCTCGGGCGCGTCGCCCGCCAGCAGGTCGGTCCAGCCAACGACGCCGAGCACCGCCTCGAAGCGCTCGGCCTCGTCGAGCAGGAAAGCCGTTTCGGCCTCGGTCGGTGCGGCCTGCACCAGCACGCCCCCTTGCACGCCAAGCGGTCGGGCCTGGTGCAGCCAGTCCTCGATTCCGACGTCGCGATGGATCGGCGCCAGGTCCGGCGTCAGCCAGCCGTAGTCGCCGCGCGCCAGGCGCCAGCAGTGGAAGTGGGCGTCGACGATCACGCGGCTCAGGCCGGTGTGGGGGCGTCCTGCGGCAGCAGACCGGCGCTGCGCAGGTCGCGCCAGAAGGCAGCCGGGATCGGCTGCTGCACCATCGCCAGCGCATCCTGCCACTCGGCGACGCTGCGCGCGCCGACCATCACGACGTCGATGGCGGGGTGGGCGAGAGGGAACTGCAGCGCCGCGGCACGCAAGGCCACGCCATGCACGTCGCAGAGGGCCTCGATCTGCGCCGTGCGCTCAAGCCAGGCCCGCGCCGCCGGCGCATAGTTGAACAGCGCCACGCTGCCGCCGCGCGTGCCGCTGGCCAGCAGGCCGGAGTTGAAGGCGCCGCCGAGTGCGATGCGCACCCCGCGTGCCGTGCATTGCGGCAGCAAGGCGGGCAGGGCACTGTGGTCGAGCAGGCTGTAGCGGCCGGCGAGCAGCAGGACGTCGAGATCGGCCCCGTGCAGCACGTCGAGCACGATCTGCACGTCGTTGACGCCCAGGCCGATGGCGCCGATCAGGCCTTCGCGCTTCAGGCCCTGCAGCGCCGGCAGGGTCTCGTCGACGATTTGGCGCCGCACAGCGTCGGCCCGGTCGCCATGCGTCGCGGCGTCGCAGTCGTGCACATACAGCACATCCAGCCGCGCCAAGCCCAGGCGCTGCAGGCTGTCCTCGAGGCTGCGCCGCACGCCACCGGCGCTGTAGTCCCAGCGCTGCTTGAAGGGCAGGACGCCGACATACCCGTGCTGGTCGCGCGCCGCGGCGGGGTCGGGCGTGAGCAGGCGGCCGACCTTGCTCGACAGCACGAAGGCATCGCGCGGATGGCCGCGCAGCGCATCGCCCAGGCGGCGTTCGGACAGGCCGTGACCATAGTGCGGTGCGGTATCGAAGCTGCGGCAGCCGCCGGCCCAGGCGGCGTCGACCAGGGCCCGCGCCTGGGTGTCGTCGACGGGCGCGAACAAGTTGCCCAGCGGCGCACCACCCAGGCCGAGGCGGGCGCCGCTGGCGCAAGGGGGGAAGCGTGTCGACGTCATGCCCAGGGTTTGCACCAGTGAATGTCCAGCATGATATGACTAACATGTCAGTGTGCAGATGCGGAAGAACCCGCCCCTGCCGCCACCCTCCTGCGATGCTCAAGCACATTCCCGCCCTGTTGACGCCCGATGCCTTGCACGCCCTGGCGAGCATGGGCCACGGCGATGAACTGGCGATTGTCGATGCGCACTTTCCGGCGGCCCGTCTGGCGGCGCAGGGCGGAGCCCGCCTGGTCCGCACGCCTGGGGTCGATGCGCCGACATTGCTGCGCGCGGTGCTGACACTGCTGCCGCTGGATGACTTCGGCCCCGAATCGGCCTGGACCATGCAGCCCGTGCCAGGGACGGGCGACGCAGCCGCGCCGCCCCGGGCCGTGGTTGCGCTGCAGGCGGCGCTGAAGGACGGCGGCGAACGCCCGGCCGCGTCGCTCGAACGCTTCGCCTTCTACGAGCGCGCGACGCGAGCTTTCGCGATTTTTGCCAGCGGTGAACAGCGCACCTACGGCAACCTCCTGCTGCGCAAGGGCGTGTGGCGCGAGGCGGCAGGGCGATGAGCGTCGTCGCCCCCGCCATCAGCCTGCGCGCCCGCGCCTACGAGAGCTTTCGCCAGCAGATTCTGGAAGCCAACATCCACCCCGGCCAGTTCATTTCGCAACGCGAATTGGTGCAACTGCTGGGCATGCCCCTGGGCGCCGTGCGCGAGCTGATCCCGCGCCTGGAGGCCGAAGGCCTGCTGCGCACGGTGCCGCAGCGCGGCCTTCAGATCGCCCATGTGGACCTGGCCCTGATCAACAATGCCTTCCAGCTGCGCCTGGTGCTCGAACGCGAAGCCGCGCTGCGCTTCTGCGCAACGGTGAGCGATGCCGACCTGGCCGCGATCGAGGACGCGCACAGGCGCATCGTCGAGCGCGCAAGCCAGGGCCCGATTGATGCCGCGCTGCTCACCGATGCCCAGACCGTCGACTGGGGCCTGCACGACCTGATGGTCGACGCCCTGGGCAATGCACTGATCTCGGAGATGTACCGCGTCAACAGCCTGCGCGTGCGCCTGATCCGGCTCGAACGTGCGATGTTGTCCGAAGACGCCCTGTTGCCGGCGATGGAAGAACACCTGTGGTTCATCGAGGCGCTGAAGCGTCGCGATGCGCCCCAGGTGACCGAACGCCTGGCGCACCACATTGAAAGCGCCCACCGGCGCGTGCTCGGCCTGCCACGGCCGTCGCTGCCGGCCCCGACACCTGCCAAGGAGAACACACGATGACTGCCCCTGGTCTGCCGGGCATCTGGCCCGCGCTGATGACCCCCCTGCGCGCCGACGGCGCGATCGACCACGCGCGCTTCGCCGCGCACGCCAAGGCCTTGATCGGCACCGGTTGTGGCGGCGTGACGCCTTTCGGCACGACGGGTGAAGGCCCGTCGTTCTCGGTCGCCGAACGGCGCGACGCCGTCGATGCGCTGATCGCCGGCGGCGTGCCGGCCGATCGCATCCTGGTCTCGGTGAGCTGCGTCGCGCAGACCGACACGATCGCGCTGACGCGCCATGCCCAGGACGTCGGCTCCTGGGGCGCGCTGCTGATGCCGCCCTTCTTCTTCAAGGGCGTGTCCGACGCCGGCATCGTCGATGCCTACCGTGCCGTGCTCGACGCGGTGACCGATCGGCCTCTGCGCGTGGTGCTGTACCACATCCCCCAGGTCTCGGCGGTCGGCCTGTCGCACCCGGTGATTGCCGAGCTGCTGCGGCGCTACCCGAACAACATCGTCGCGATCAAGGACAGCCAGTGCGATCGCGCGCACTCGCTGGCCCTGGCCGAGGCCTTCATGCCGCCGCTGGGCGTGCACGTCGGCAACGAGCTCGACCTGCCGGCTTTGGCCGCGCGCGGCAGCCGTGGGGCGGTCAGTGGCCTGGCCAACTTCATGCCGCGCGTGGTGCACCGCCTGGCGACCGAGCCGGATGCGGCGCGCACCGCGGCCGACCACGCCCGCGTCGACCGCCTCTTGACCTGGCTCGGCGGTTATGCCCTGATCCCCGCCCTGAAGGCCATCATGGCCGCGCAGACGGGCGAGGCCGGGTGGTTGCGCGTACGCGCACCCCTGGTGGCCATCGACGCCGACCGCTTCAAGACCCTCTCGCAGGAACTGGCCGCCCTGGCCCTCGACCCAGCCACCGACTGACCCATCGCTCGACAAAGAAGGAGACAACCATGACCCGTACGCCGTTTTCCCCATTGCGCCGCGGCCTGATCGCGGCCGCCGCCGCCTTCGCCACCGTCTTCGTGCCTGCCGCCATGGCGCAAAGCAAGGTGCTGCTGCGCATTTCCACGCCGGCCGTTCCCGACGACTGGCACGGCAAGATGTGGACCGTCTTCAAGGACACGCTCGACAAGAGCGCGCCCGGTGAATTCGACGTTCAGATCAACCTCAACGCGACGCTGTTCAAGCAGGGCACCGAGCCGGCGGCGATGGCGCGCGGCAACCTCGAACTGAGCTCGATCTCGGCGTTCGACATCGCCAAGCTGGTGCCCGAATTCTCGATCTTCACCGCCGGCTACGTGATCCGTGATCCGAAGCACCAGCAGCAGGTCTTCGCCGGTCCGATCGGCAAGGACATGTTCAAGCTCGCGACCGAGAAGATGGACGTCACCCTGCTGACCCCGATCTACCTCGGCACACGCCAGGTCAACCTGCGCGAGGTGCGCAACGTCAAGACGCCGGCCGACCTGAAGGGCGTGAAGCTGCGCATGCCCGGCAGCAAGGAGTGGCTGTTCCTCGGCGAGGCCCTGGGCGCCACCGCCACGCCGCTGGCCTTTGGCGAGGTCTACTTGGGTCTCAAGACCGGCACCATCGACGGCCAGGACAACCCGCTGCCCAGCGTGCGCGCGGCCAAGTTCTACGAGGTCACCAAGCAGATCGTGATGACCAACCACCTGGTGGACGGCATTTTCATCGCCATCTCCGACAAAGCCTGGAAGGCAATGACGCCGCCGCAGCGCCAGAAGGTGCAGGCTGCTGCCGACGCGGCCGCGGCCTTCAACAACGAGAACCGGATCAAGGAAGAGGCGCAAATCATCGACTTCTTCAAGAAGGAAGGCCTGACGGTAACGACGCCCGACGTCGAAGCCTTCCGCAAGACGGTGCAGGCGGCCTACGCGACGAGCGACATGGCCAAGACCTGGCCGGCCGGCGTGCTCGACCGCATCAACGCCACGAAGTAGGGCCATGCGCGCCTGGCTCCAGCGGGGTGCCAACGCGGTTGGCGCAGGGCTGTTCGCGGCCCTCTTTCTGGTCTTCATGGTCCAGATCGTCGCGCGCTTCGGCTTCAACCGCCCGCTGCCCTGGACCGATGAGCTGGCCGTGATGCTTTACGTCTGGGTCATCCTGTGGGCGGCGGCCTTCATCGTGCCCGAACGCGAGCACGTGATGTTCGACCTGGTCTGGGCCGTCGCCGGGCGGCGCTCGCGCCAGGTCATGCGCATCGCCGGTCACGCGATGATCGGTGGCCTGTCGGCCTGGGCCCTGCCGGCCTGTTGGGACTACGTGAACTTCATGGCGCGCGAAGGCACCCCCGTGCTCGGCGTGTCCTTTCGTTGGGTGTTCCTGCCCTTTGTGCTGCTGCTGGCCGCGCTGGCCGTGCGCAGCGTGATCGGCATCTGGCGCGCATGGCGCGGGCTCGACCTCGAAGACGCAGGGATACCCGTCGCATGAACAACGCCTCGCTCTGGACCCTCGGCGGCGTGCTGCTGGCGGGCATGCTGATGCGCATGCCGATCGGCTTCTCAATGATCGCCTCGGGCATCGCCTACCTCGTCGTCAAGCAGCAGGACCTCGGCCTGGTCGCCGAGCAGGTCTGCAACGGCCTCTACAACAGCTACGTGCTGCTGGCGGTGCCGATGTTCGTGCTGGCCGCCAACGTCATGAACGCCGGCACCGTCAGTGAACGCCTGTTCGACTTCTGCCGCATCCTGGTCGGGCGCCTGCGCGGCGGCCTGGCCCAGGTCGACATCCTGGTCAGCGTGATCTTCTCGGGCATGAGCGGCAGCGCGATCGCCGACGCGGCCGGTCCGGGCCTGGTGACGATCAAGCAGATGCTGAAGAAGCCCGAATATTCGCGCGGCTTCGCCGGCGCGGTGGTGGTGGCGAGCGCGACCCTCGGGCCGATCATCCCGCCGTCGATCCCGATGGTGATCTACGGCCTGGTCTCGGGCGCCTCGGTCGGGGCGCTGTTCCTCGGCGGGGTGGTGCCGGGCGTGCTGATGGCCCTCTTGATGATGGCGGTCGTGGCCGTCATCGCGGCACGCCGCAACATGCCGCGCGAAGCCCCGGTGCCGCTGTCGGAGTGGCCCTCGGTGCTGTTTCGCGGCGCGTTGCCGCTGTCGATGCCGATCGTGCTGCTGGGCGGCATCTACTCGGGCGCCTTCACGCCGACCGAAGCTGCGGCTGTGGCCGCCGCCCACGCGCTGATCCTGGCCACCGTGGTCTACCGCGCGTTGAACTGGCGCCAACTCTTCGCAGTGGTGCTGGAGTCGACGCGATCAAGCGCGGTGATCACCCTGATCCTGGCCGGCTCTTTCCTGCTCAACTACGCCTTCACCGCCGAAGGTGTGCCCCAGGCGATGGCCGCCTGGGTCGACGCATTGCACCTGTCGCCGGTCGCCTTCCTGCTCCTGGTCAACGTGATGTTTCTGGTGCTGGGCTGCTTCCTGGACGTCTCGGTGCTGCTGCTGGTCTTCGTGCCGATGCTGCTGCCGGCGGTCAAGGTGCTCGGCATCGACCTGGTGCACTTCGGTGTACTGGTGGTGCTGAACATGATGATCGGCCTGATCCACCCGCCCTTCGGCATGCTGCTGTTCGTGACCAAGGCGCTGACCGGCATCCCGATCGGCGAGATGATGAAGGAGGGCTGGCCCTTCATCGTGATGCTGCTGCTGCTGCTGCTGGCGATGACCCTGTTCCCGCAGATCGTGCTGTGGCTGCCGCAGACCATGGGCTACGGCGTCAAATGATGCCCACCCCTGCAGCAACTTTGCTGCTCCCCCGCGAGGGGGCATCGCTGGCGGACCGGCGAAGCCGGGCCCGCGGCGGTTGCTTGGACAACCGCTGCCTGGCTGCTTCGTGCTCGAACCCGGGCAAACCCCCTTGCCGCTGGTAGGTCCTGGCGGCTCAACTGTGAACGACGAAGACAACACGGAGACGAAGACCATGCACAAGCTGAACAAGCGTCAATTGATCCAGGGTGCCGCTGCGCTGGCCGCCAGCGTGGCCGCGCCCACGCTGCTTCGCGCGCAGACCACGGCTATCCGCTGGGGCGAGTCGCTCGCCACCAACCACCCGCAGGTGCAGATGGCCGAGCGCGTGGCCAAGGAGGTGAAGGAGAAGAGCGGCGGGCGTCTGGACGTTCAGGTCTTCGCCAACAGCCAGCTCGGCTCGGGCAAGGAGATGATCGAGTCCACCTCCAGCGGCGCGCTGCAAATGACCACCGACGGCGCCGGCGCGCTCGGCACCTTCCTGCCGCAGCTGTCCGTGATTGAGGCGCCGTACCTGTGGCGCGATGCCGCGCACATGGCCAAGGCCGCTGGCACCCCGCTGTTCGCCAAGCTCAACGACGACCTGGTGGCCAAGCGCGGCATGCGCATGCTCAACATCACCTACTACGGCAAACGCCACCTGACCACTGGCAGCAAGGCAGTGCGTTCGCCTGCCGACATGGCCGGCTTCAAGTTGCGCGTGCCGCCGGTGGACACCTTCCGCGCGATGGCAGAGGCTTGGGGCGCCCGCGCCACGCCGATCGCCTTCGGCGAGCTCTATCTCGCGCTGAGCCAGGGCGCGGTCGATGGCCAGGAGAACCCGCTACCCACGATCCAGAGCGGCAAATTCTTCGAGGTGCAGAAGTACCTGGTGCTGACCGAGCACATCATCACGCCACGCATGGTGATCGTGAACGAGGCGTTCTGGAAAGGCCTGCGCCCGGCCGACCGCGACCTGATGAGCGCTGCGCTGGCCAGCGCAGCGGCCTGGCAGGACAAGGAGTTGCTGGGCCAGGAGGCCACGCTGGTGGGTACCTTCAGGAGCGCGGGCATGACCGTCATCGAGCCCGACGTCGCCGCCTGGCGAAAGCCCGTGCTCGACAAGGTGCCGGCCCTCTTCGAGGAGAAGTGGGGCAAGGGCACCTTCGACTCGCTGCTCAGGCTTTGAAGTCCCTGCTCGTCTGGGTCGACCGCCTGCTGATGGCGGTCGCCGGTCTGGTCGTCGTCGTGCTGCTGGGCACGGTGATGTCGGGCGTGGTGTCGCGCGCGCTGAACCACCCGCTGTCGTGGACCGACGAGGCCAGCGGCTTCCTGATGGTGTGGCTGGCCTGCCTGGGCTGGATGCTGGCCACGCGCCACGGCGCGCACATCCGCATCAGCGTCTTCCAGGACAAGCTGCCGCGCACGGTGTGGCGCGCCACCGAGGTGGTGATCCTCGTGGCGGCGGCGCTGCTCGGCGCCGTCATCGCCTGGTACAGCGTGCACCTGATCCGTACCAATGCCGACATCGAGTCGCTGGCCTTGCCGGTCTCGGCGGCATGGCTGTACGTGCCACTGCTGCCGGCCGGCATCGTGACGCTGCTGCAGGCGCTGGCCGACCTCGTCGTCGTGCTGCGCGGCGGTGCCGACCCGCACACCGAGGAAGTGGCGATATGACCGGCCTGATGAGGAACGCACCGTGACCGGCCTGATCGGCAAGATCGCAGGCGCCTGGCTGGTGGCCATCCTCGGCGGCTTGCCGCTGTGGGTGTCGATGGGCCTGGCTGCACTGGCGTTCATTGCCATCTCGGGTCTGCCGGTCACGACGCTGCCACAGAAGATGGCCGGCTCGATGAACTCGTTCCCGATCGTCGCGGCGCCGCTGTTCATCCTGATGGGCAACATCCTCGGCGCAGCCAAGATCACCGACCGCATCGTCGTCTTCGCCAGCGCGCTGATCGGGTGGGTGCGCGGCGGCTACGCACACGCCAGCATCCTGACCAGCATGATCTTCGCCGGCATGGTCGGCTCCGCGGTGGCGGACGCCGCCGGCTCGGGCGCGATCGAGATCCGCGCGATGAAGAAGGCCGGCTACAAGCCGGAGACGGCGGCGGCCATCACCGCCGCGGCAGCCACCATCGGACCCATCATCCCGCCCTCGCTGCCGATGGTCATCTACGGCGTGATGGCCGATGTCTCGATCGGCAAGCTGTTCATGGGCGGCGTGATCCCCGGCCTGCTGATGGGCCTGTCGCTGATGATCATGGTGGGCTTCGTCGCGCGCCGCGAGGGCATGGGGCGCCAGCCCTTCGCCGGCTTCAAGGCCATCGGCAAGGCCTTCGTGCACTGCTTCTTCGCCATCATGACGCCGGTGGTCATCCTGGGCGGCATGTTCAGCGGCTGGTTCACGCCCACTGAAGCGGCGGCCGTGGCCTGCCTGTATGCGTTGTTCCTGGGCTTCGTCGTCTACCGCACGCTGCAGTGGAAGCAGCTCGGTCCGATCCTGGTCGACACCGCCATCACCACCGGCGTGGTGACGGTGCTGGTGATGAGTGCGGCCGCGCTGGGCTGGTGCATCAGCATCTCGCGCGTGCCGCAGACGCTGACGCCGATCATCCTGGCCGCGTTCGACAGCCCGCTCGTCTTCCTGCTGTTCGTCAACGTGATGCTGCTGATCGTTGGCTGCTTCATGGAAGCGCTGGCCGCGATGCTGATCCTGATCCCGATCCTCGCGCCGGCGGCGGCCAGCTACGGCATCGACCCGGTGCAGTTCGGCGTGATGGTCGTGCTCAACCTGATCATCGGCACCGTCACGCCGCCGGTGGGCGTGGTGCTGTTCGTCGTCACGCGCATCGCCGACATCCGCTTCGAGGTGATGGCGCGCGCCATCCTGCCGTGGTTGATCCCGCTGCTGGTGGTGCTGGCGGCGATCACGCTGTTTCCGCCGCTGACCTTGTGGCTGCCGACGGCGATGCGCGGCGTCTAACGCCTTCGAGCAGAGGTCTGTCCCCGGCGCGCTGCGCGCGCGCCCAGTTCCAGCCTCAGAGCAAGCCGGACTCGACCAGGATCTGGCGCACCCGCGCGACGGCCTCATCGGGCAGCAGTCGGTTCGGCCGGGCCATGTGGCGGTGCTCGATCAGGCCCATCAACTGCAGCGCGGTCTTGAAACCGCCGACGCCCGACGCTCCCATGCTGGTGTGCGGCAGCCCCTGGAACACGATCTGGAACAGGGCCACCAGCCGGTCTTGTTCGCGCCGCGCGCCGGCCCAGTCGCCGCGCCGGGCGGCGTCGTACAGGCGCACGTAGCCAGCCGGGTCGACGTTGGCCAGGCCGGGCACGCAGCCGTCGGCGCCACCGAGCAGCGCGGCGTCGGCCACGATCTCGCTGCCGCTGAGCACGAAGAACGGGGTCTGGCCCGCTGCGCTTCGGTCCTGCATCACCATGCGCAGATTGCCATCGTCGCCGCTGCTGTCCTTCAGGCCACAGGCCAGGCCGCGGCGGCGCAGTTCAGCCACGGTGGCGCGTTCCAGTTTGACATGCACGCACACAGGGATGTCGTAGGCCACGATCGGCAGTCCCGCAGCCTCTTGGACGTAGCCGAAGTGGTCGACGATCTCGGCCTGGCTGGTGCGCGTGTAGTACGGCGCGGTCAGCACCAGCCCCTGCGCGCCCAGCGCCTTGGCCTGGCGCGCCTGGGCGATGCAGTGGTCGGTCGTCGCGTCGATCACGCCGGCCACCACCGGCACTCGCCCTGCGGCCTCGTCAACGATGGTCTCGATCACGCTGGCGCGCTGCGCCGCGGTCAGGAACACACACTCGCTGGTGCTGCCCAGCGCAAACAGGCCGTGCACGCCGCCTTCGAGCAGGTGGCGCACCACGCGCCGCAGGCTGTGGGTGTCGATGGCACCATCGGCCGCGTAGGGCGTGGCCACCGGCGGGACGATGCCCTGAAGTTGCAGTGAGACCATCGGGAAGAGTGAGCTGACAGGTGATCCGATCCTAACGCCGACGGGTGGCCCGGCGCGCCACCCGTGGCATCGTGCAGCGCTACTTCGCGTCTCCCACTTGCCGAGCGCGGTGTCGCAGCCGAAGCTTGATCGAGCGGCATGTGCCGCGCTTCGAGAGCGTCCCATGCGTCGTTCCTTCCTGTCGATCAGTGTGCTCGCCGTTGCAGTGGCTGGGCTCGGCGCCTGTGTCGTGATTCCCGTCGACCCCCGCACCGGCCAGCCCTATCCCTACACCGTTCCCGGTACCGAGGGCGGTACGCGCACCGCCGTCCTGATGCCGCCGGCGCCGGCCGCACCGCCGCACCAGTCGGTGCTCAGCGCTCGCCTGTACCCGCTCAACTTGCAGGCCAACAAGGGCGGCCTGCTCAGCGCCGTGGTACTGGACCTGCACACCGGTCGTGGCAGCTTCACGCTGGCCTACCAGGGCGACACGCTGCAGGGCGAAGCCACACGCGTGGACAACGCCTACAGCGGCTTCGGCCGCATCCACAGCGAGGTGCTCGGAGCGGCGCCGCGCGGCGCCTCGGGCCAGCGCGGTGTCGCCAATGCCTTCGGCCCCAAGGGCGTCAATGCGCAGTGTGAGTACGTCATCACCGGCGCGGCGCTGGGCACCGGCGTGTGCCTGTTCTCGGACGGCGCAAAGTACCAGCTGCACTTCGGCGGCTGAACCCGCGCGGTCAGGCCTTCAGGTAGTCGACCCGCGAGGCCAGCCAGCGCTGCACCTGCGTTGCCGCTGCGGCCGGATGTTCGGCCAACAGCTGTGGCGCCACACGGCGGGCGTGCTCGAGCAGGGCGTTGTCTCCCGTCAGGTCGGCAAAGCGCAACAGGGCATCGCCGCTCTGGCGCGCGCCCATGAACTCGCCCGGGCCGCGGATCTCGAGGTCGCGGCGCGCGATTTCGAAGCCGTCGTTGGTCTCGGCCATCGCGCGCAGCCGGGCCTTGGCGGTCGGCGACAGCGGCGCGGTGTAGAGCAGCACGCAGACGCTGGCCACTGCGCCGCGGCCGACGCGACCGCGCAACTGGTGCAGCTGCGACAAGCCGAAGCGCTCGGCATGCTCGATCACCATCAGGCTGGCATTGGGCACGTCGACGCCGACCTCGATCACGGTCGTCGCCACCAGCACCTGCATCTGCGCGCCGGTGAAGAGCGACATCACCGCGGCCTTTTCCGCCCCCGGCATGCGCCCGTGCAACAGGCCGACCATCGCCGAGGGCAATGCGGCGCACAACTCGGCGTGCGTCTCGGTGGCGTTGCGCAGGTCCAGCGCCTCCGACTCCTCGATCAAGGGGCAGACCCAGTACACCTGCTTGCCCTGCGCCACCTCGTCGCGGATGCGCGCGATGACTTCGTCGCGCCGTCCGTCGGCAAAGAGCTTGGTGACCACGGGTGTCCGCCCCGGCGGCAGCTCGTCGATGGTGCTTACCGCCAGGTCGGCGAAGTAGGTCATCGCCAAGGTACGCGGAATCGGTGTCGCGCTCATCATCAACAGGTGCGGCTCCAGCGCTTGCGCCTGCAACTTGTCGCGCAGGGCCAGGCGCTGCGCGACGCCGAAGCGGTGCTGCTCGTCAACCACCGCCAGGCCGAGGTTGGCGAAGGCCACGTCGTGCTGGATCACCGCATGCGTGCCGACGACGAGCCCGGCGGCGCCGGACGCGATGGCGTCGAGCATGGCCTT
The DNA here is from genome assembly GCA_040384625.1 of Pseudomonadota bacterium. Taxonomy (GTDB): domain Bacteria; phylum Pseudomonadota; class Gammaproteobacteria; order Burkholderiales; family Burkholderiaceae_C; genus CADEEN01. Next base: position 56,685 of record JAZKIW010000105.1, read on the forward strand.
GCGTCCCTTGCCC
>JAZKIW010000106.1:0-1517 GCA_040384625.1 Pseudomonadota bacterium
GGCAGGCCCGACTCCGACGCCAGTTGGGCAAAGGCCAGCGCCGTCAGGCAGGCCTCCTCGGCCGGCTTCAGCACGCAGGCATTGCCCATCGCCAGAGCCGCGCCGACGCTGCGGCCGATGATCTGCATCGGGTAGTTCCAGGGCACGATGTGGCCGGTGACGCCGTGCGGCTCGCGCAACGTCAGTGCCGTGGTGCCGCGCGCGTACGGAATGGTCTCCCCCATCACCTTGTCCGCCGCACCGGCGTAGAACTCGAGGTAGCGGGCGAGGGCCAGCGCGTCGGCCTTGGCCTGCTTCAAGGGCTTGCCCACATCCATCGCCTCCAGGCGGGCCAGGTCGTCGGAAGCGGCGAGCACACGCTGCGACAGCCGCATCAGTGCGCGGCCGCGCTCGGCGGCGGTGAGCGAGCCCCATTCGCCGTCAAGTGCCGTCTGCGCAGCGGCGACGGCGCTGTCGATGTCGGCGCCATTGCCGCGGGCGATGCGGGCCAACGTGCTGCCGTCTGAAGGATTCAGCAAGGGCAGGGTTTCGCGGCTTGCGCCGTCGCGCCACTGACCATCGATGAAGACGTGGTTGCTGGCACCGAGCAGGGGCAGGTCTTGCATGATCCGGGGCGCGCTAAATCGTGACGATGCAGGATACTCCGCCGCCACCATGCTGCTGTTCCTCGCCCGGCGCGCCGCCACCTTCGCTGCCACCCTGCTGGTCGCCTCGCTGGTGGTCTTCGCGGTGCTCGAACTGCTGCCCGGCAGCGCGGCCCAGGTGATGCTCGGCGACACCTCGACGCCGGAGTCGATCGCAGCGCTCGAAGCCCGGCTCGGCCTGGACAAGCCGGCCGGCGCTCGCTACTTCAGTTGGATCGGCGGTCTGTTGCGCGGCGACAGTGCGATCAGCTATGCCTACGACACCCCCACCTTCGAGTTGATCGCCGAACGCCTGCAGGTCAGCCTGCCGCTGGCCCTGCTGGCAATGGTGCTGACGGTGGCGGTCGCGCTCGCGCTCGGCGTCTATGCCGCGTCGCGCCACAACCGCGTCGGCGACCTTGGTGTGATGGCGCTGTCGCAGCTCGGCGTCGCGGTACCGAGCTTCTGGCTCGCGATCCTCTTGATCCTGCTCTTCGCCGTGCAGCTGCAGTGGGTCAGTGCGGGCGGCTTTCCGGGTTGGAGCGGCGACGATGGCGGGGGGCTGTGGGCCGGCCTGAAGGCGCTGCTGCTGCCGGCCCTGTCCCTGGCCGCGGTGCAGGCTGCGATCCTGACGCGCGTCACGCGTTCGGCCCTTCTGGAGACGCTGCGCGAAGACTATGTGCGCACGGCGCGCGCCAAGGGCCTGTCGCGTCGCGCCGTGCTCTGGCGCCATGTGCTGCGCAACGCGATGGTTCCGGTACTGACGATCATGGGCCTGCAGTTCGCCAGCCTGATCGCGGGCGCGATCGTGGTCGAGAACGTCTTCGTTCTGCCCGGCGTCGGCCGTCTGGTGTTCCAGGCCATCAACAACCGCGACCTGGTCCTGGTGCGCGA
>JAZKIW010000107.1:0-6615 GCA_040384625.1 Pseudomonadota bacterium
CGTCCCAGGTCTTGCCCAGGCCGTTCTGGTAGCGGCCCAGGATGCGCTGGTTGATCGCATCGACGCTGGTGTTGACGTAGGCCTTGTCGGCGATGGTCTCGGCCATCTTGTTCTTGTTCGACAGGTTGGCGTCGATCCAACGGCTGGCCTCGAGCACGGCCATGACCACGGCGCGGGCGGTGTTCGGATGCTTGGCGACGAAGTCGCCCGTGGTTCCGAGCACCTTTTCGGGGTGGTCCTTCCAGATGTCCTGCGTCGTCACGGCAGTGATGCCGATGCCGTCGATGATGGCGCGGTGGCCCCAGGGCTCGCCGACGCAGTAGCCGTCCATGTTGCCCACGCGCATGTTGGCCACCATCTGCGGCGGCGGCACGGTGATGACCTTGGCGTCCTTCATCGGGTTGATGCCCACGCTGGCGAGCCAGTAGTACAGCCACATCGCGTGGGTGCCGGTCGGGAAGGTCTGCGCGAAGGTGTATTCGCGCTTCTCGGCGGCCATCACCTTGGCCAGGCTGGCGCCGTCAACGGCGCCCTTGTCGGCGAGCTTCTTGGACAGCGTGATCGCCTGGCCGTTGTTGTTCAACGTCATCAACACGGCCATGTCCTTCTTCGGGCCGCTGACACCCAGGTGCACCCCGTAGACCAGGCCATACAGCACATGCGCCATGTCGAGTTCGCCATTGACCAGCTTGTCGCGCACGCCAGCCCACGAGGCCTCCTTGGTCGGGATGATCTTGATGCCGTACTTTTCGTCGAACTTCAGCACCGACGCCATCACCACCGAGGCGCAATCGGTCAGCGGGATGAAGCCGATGCGCACTTCCTTCTTCTCCGGCGCGTCCGAGCCCTGGGCCCAGGCCCCCGGGCCGACCGCTGCGCCGGCGGCCAGCGCCGCCGATCCCTTGATGAATTGCCTGCGTTCGTCGCTCATCAGACCCTCGCGTGTGGACATGACCTGCTCCTCGAATCACCAATGAAAAAAGGCGCCGCGACCGCAGCGGCGGAGGAACCCTCCGTCGCCACCAGTCGGACGCCTTTGCCCGTTTTCCTGTGCACCAAACACGCCGTTGTGAGCGGTGCCTGGGTCAGTCGATGCATGAGCCGTGCCAGCAGTTCCGGCCGCTGGACGGCAAAAGCGCACCACGCGCGCACGCGGCGCGCATCGATTTGGTGCGGTGCAGCAAGAGCCCGGTCAGCCTGACGGTCGCAACAGGTCCTGCGCTTCGATGATGCGTTCAGCCAGTTGCACCAGCTTCTCGCCGCGGTCCATGGCCAGCTTGCGCATCTGTCTGTAGGCCGCCTCCTCGCTCAGGCCGCCCTGCTGCATCAGGATGCCCTTGGCGCGCTCGATGCTGCGGCGTGAGGTCAGCTCGGTCTGTGCGCTGACGAGCTGCTCGCGCAGGGACTTCTCCTGCTCGAAGCGTGCGATCGCGACCTTCAGCACCGATGCCAGCCGGTGCGGTTGCAGGCCTGCGACCACGTAGGCGCTGACGCCGGCCTTCATGGCGCGCTGCAGCGGTTCGTCGCTGTCGTCTTCGGCGAACACCACCACCGGGCGCGGATTGCTGCCCGACAGTGTGGCCACGTGTTCGAGCGTGTCGCGCGAGGGCGACTCGCTGTCGATGATGACGACGTCGGGCATCAAGCGCGTGACGCATTCATGAACCACGATCGCCGAGTCGATCACGCCGACGACTTCATGGCCCTGGCGCATCAATTCATCGCGAATCAGCGCAACCCGGTGCGCACCGTCGTCGATCAGCAGCACGCGCAGTGGCGCGGCAGGGACTTCGGATGGGGAGGGCGGGCTGGAGCGTCTCACGCCCGGTTTGTGCAACTTCCATGCCCCGGGGGCCTGCGGACAAGTGTTACGGCCGGTGCACGGCACACGATGTCGCGTGAACCCGCGTGAAGCGGGGCGTCCGATGGACGATGATTGAGGCGATGCCGAGCCCTCCATCGTCGACGCCAACCACCGAGGATGCCGATGCGCGCCATCCCGAACTCGACCGCTACGACACGCCTGCGCTGATTTCGGCCTTTGCCGAGGACCAGCAGGGTGCCGTGGCCGCCGTGCTTGCGGCGGTGCCCGAATTGGCGCGGGCGGTCGATGCGGCGGTCCCGCGCATCGCCGCCGGTGGGCGGCTGATCTACGTCGGGGCTGGTACCAGCGGCCGCCTGGGCGTGCTCGACAGCGTCGAGCTGAATCCGACCTTCTCCTGGCCACGCGAACGGTCGCGCGCCCTGATGGCCGGTGGCGACTCGGCGATGTATGCCGCTGTCGAAGGGGCCGAAGACGACGGGCCGCAGGGCAGCGTCGATCTGCACCGCCTGAGCCCGAACGAGAACGATGTGGTGCTGCTGATCGCGGCTTCGGGCGCGACGCCGTATGTGCTCGGCGCGCTGCAGGCGGCGCGCGCCAGCGGCGCCTTGACCATCGGCATCGCCAACAACCCCGGCTCGGCGCTGGCGGCCTTTGCCGAGGTCGGCGTCACGCTGGACACCGGCGCCGAGGTCATCTCGGGCAGCACGCGCCTGAAGGCCGGCACGGCGCAGAAGATCGCCTTGAACACCTTTTCGAGCGCCTTGATGGTGCGTTTGCACAAGGTCTACGGCAACCTGATGGTCGACCTGCGCGCCACCAATGCCAAGCTGCTGCGCCGCGCCCAGCGCCTGACGATGCAGGCCACGGGCTGTGATGCGGATGATGCCGAGCGCACCCTGCAGGCCTGCGACTACCGCGTCAAGACGGCCATCGTGGCCCTGCGACGCGGTATCGACACGCGCCGTGCCGATCGCCTGCTGCTGGCCCACGGTGGCAGCGTGCACGCAGCACTGCAGGCGCCGCTGGCATGAGCGACGGTGCCCCCTGGTCGATGAGTGCCCCTTGCCGGTACCTGCGCCGTGGCGACCTCGTTGGCGTGATCGCCCCGGCCGGCCCCTCGGCACCGGAGCGCATGGCCCTCGTCGAACCGCTGTTCGAGCGCTTCGGCCTGCGCGCGCGGCTGTACCCGGGCTGCCATGCACGCCATCCGCAACACGCTTTCCTCGCTGCCGACGATGCCGTGCGCCTGGCCGATCTGCACGCCGCGTTCGCCGACCGCGACGTCGCCGCCGTCTTCGCGGCGCGCGGCGGCTGGGGCAGTGCGCGCCTGCTCGACCGCATCGACACCGCCCTGCTGCGCGCGAATCCGAAGCCCTTCATCGGCTTCAGCGACATCACGGCCCTGCACGCTCTGCTGGTGAGCGTGGGCGGGCTGGGCTTTCATGCGCCGATGCCGGTATCGAACCTCGTGCTCGACGGTGCCCAGAGCGAAGCCCAGGCCCTGTTCGACGTGCTGATGAACCCGCTTCCGGCAGGCCATCGCTTGGCCCCCACGCTGGCCGCAGACGCCTGGCGCGTGGCCGGGCGCGCGTCGGGCCGGCTCGTTGGCGGGAACCTGAGCATCGTGGCCGCGCTGTGCGGCACGCCGTGGGCGTGGCCGGTCGAGGGCGCGATCCTGTTTCTTGAGGACGTGTCGGAGGCCCTGTACCGCGTCGATCGGCTGATGACGCAGTTGCGCCTGGCGGGCGTGCTGGCCGGGGCACGCGGCTTCGTGCTGGGCAGCTTCACCGAGGATGAGGACCCCAGCGCCGTGTTGCGCGAGCACCTGGCCGGTCTGGGCAAGCCGGTGCTGACCGGCTGGCCGGCCGGCCATGCCGAGCCGAACCGGGCGCTGCCGCTCGGGGCCTGCGTGACGCTGGATGCAGGCGCCGGGACGCTGACGCTGGACGAGGCCGTGCTCGCATGAAACCTTGGCGCGAGGCGGGGGCCGACCACGTATTCTCGGCACCCATGTCTGCGATGACGCGTCTGCTGCGCTGGCTCGCCAGTGCCCTGCTTCTGCTCCTCTGCGGCCTTGCCTGGGCCCAGGCCGCTGCGCTGCGGGCGCCCAACGCGGTCGAGATATCGCCCCGGTTGGTGACCTCAGGCCAGCCCAGTGTGGAGGTGCTCGCCACGCTGGCAGCGTCGGGCTTCGGGGCCGTGGTGTACCTGGCGCCGCCGACGGTGTCGGATGCGGTGCGCGACGAAGGCTTGATCGTCGCGCGCCAGGGCCTGGTTTTCGTCAACATACCGATGGCCTTCGACAACCCGACCGAGCAGGACTTCGAGGCCTTCGCCGGTGCGCTGCGTGGCCTGGCCGGTCGCAAGGTGCTGGTGCACTGCCAGATCAATCTGCGCGCGTCGACGATGGTCTTCCTCTACCGCAGCATCGTCGGGCGCGAAGACCCGCGCGTGGCTTACGAGGCGGTGTCGAGGCTGTGGACGCCCGACGGCCCCTGGAAGCGCTTGGTGCAGTTGCTGCTGCGCAAGAACGCGATCGACTTTGAGCCGTTCTGAGGCCTCAGCATGCATGCGAACCCCGGCACCCTGCGCGCGCACCAGTTCGCTGGCCTGGAGGCTGCCGGCCCGAGGCTGATCGTGCTCGGTGCGGTGCACGGCAATGAGACCTGCGGCACGCGTGCGATCGAGCGTCTGCTCGGCGAGCTGGACAGCGGCCTTCTGCGCATCGAGCGTGGCCTGCTGACCCTGGTGCCGGTGGCCAATCCGCTGGCCTATGCGAAGGGCGAGCGCCGCGGCGAGCGCAACCTCAATCGCCGGCTGATGCCCGCCGCACAACCTGCAGAGTTCGAGGACCGGATTGCGAACCTGCTCTGCCCCTGGCTGGCGGCGCACGAGGTGCTGCTCGATCTGCACTCCTTCTCCGGTCCGGGCCGGCCGTTCGTGATGCGCGGGCCCGCGGACAACAGGGAGACGCTCGAACCCTTCGCGCATGCGGCCGCCGAAGGCCGCCTGGCTGCGCACCTGGGTCCGACGCGCATCGTCGAAGGCTGGATGAGCGCATACGCCCAGGGTGCGGCGCGTCGCCGCGAACGCGGCCTCGCCGACGAGGCCGACCCGAGCTATGGCGTCGGTACCACCGAGTACATGCGCGCGCAAGGCGGCTACGGTGTCACGCTGGAGTGCGGCCAGCACATCGACCCCGCGGCACCGGAGGTGGCATACACCGCGATCCGTCAGGCCATCGCGTTGCTCGGCCTGGCCGACATCGCGCTCGCGCCGCCGGCGCCGGTGTTTGAGTCCCTGTGCCTGACCGAAGTGGTCGACCGCCAGCACGCCGGAGATCGGTTCGTGCGGGCCTGGCGCAGCTTCGATGCGGTGCATGCGGGAGAGCATGTCGGCGAGCGTCACGACGGCAGTGCGGTGGTAGCGCAGGCTGACGGGCACATCGTCTTCCCCGACGTCGACGCGGCGCCGGGACACGAGTGGTTCTACTTCGCCGAGCCCAGCGCTCGGCCCTTGTTGTGAGTCTCGTCAGTGGCCTGATCCTCACGCCGGCCGGCTGGTTGCGCGGCACGCTCGTGCACGAGGCGGGCCGCATTGTCGGCTTGCGTGGCGAGCCCGCCGGCGACGAGGCCTGGCGCGGCGGCGCCGATCCCATCGTCCTGCCCGGGTTCATCGACCTGCATGTGCATGGCGGGGGTGGCGCCGACACGATGCAGGCCGGAACGGCGATCGAAACCATTGCGCGCACCCATGCGCGACACGGCACGACCGCCCTGCTGGCGACCACGATGACGGCGCCGCAGGCCGAGATCGAACTCGCGTTGCGCGGGCTCGCGCCGGCGTGCTCGGTGCGCAGCGAAGGTGCAGCACGCGTGCTTGGCGTGCACCTCGAGGGCCCCTATCTCAGCCCCGACAGGTTGGGCGCGCAGCCGGCCTTCGCGGCCGCGCCTTCGGCCGAAGAGATCCTGGCGTTGGCGACGCTGGCACCGATCCGCATCGTCACGCTGGCGCCGGAACTGCCGGGCGCGCTGGAGGTCACCGCCGCCCTGGTGGCGGCCGGCATGCGCGTGCAGATCGGCCACAGCGGCGCCAGCTATGAGCAGGCCTGTGCGGCGTTGCGGTCCGGCGCGAGCGGTTTCACGCACCTCTTCAACGCGATGAGCGGCCTGCATCACCGCGCCCCCGGCGCGGTGGGCGCCGCGCTGGCGCACGCGCAACACGCAGAGTTGATCCCCGACCTGCTGCACGTGCACCCCGGCGCGATGCGCGCTGCGGTGCGTGCGATCCCGTCGCTGTACTGCGTCACGGATTCGACGGCCGCAGCGGCGATGCCCGACGGCGAGTACCGCCTCGGCCGCCATGCCGTTAGCAAATGCGGTGCCGGCGTGCGCCTGCCCGACGGCACCTTGGCAGGCAGCACGCTGACGATGGACCAGGCGCTGCGCAATCTGGTCCAGGGCCTCGGAATGGGTTTGCGCGAGGCTTCCATGCGCGTGTCGACGCACGCTGCGGGCTACCTCGGCCTAGCCGACCGTGGCGTGCTCGAGGTCGGCGCCTGGGCCGACATGGTCGTGCTGGATCCGCAGTTGCAGCTGCGCGCGGTGTTCGTCGAAGGGCAGAGTGTCGTCGCTGCCATCGGCGCGGTCAGCGCGCCGGATTGACCTCGAAGTTCAGAGAGAAGCCGGTCCCGGCCATGCGCCCGAGGGAATCTCCGACCCTCATGCCCCGGGGACAGCGCCAATCTGCTGGTGCGCCCGGCTGGGATCGAACCAGCAACCCCTGGCTTC
>JAZKIW010000108.1:0-67612 GCA_040384625.1 Pseudomonadota bacterium
TAGCCAAGGCGAGGCCGCGCATCACCCCGCAGCCGCGGGCCTTTTGCGGGTCTGGAGCGATGAATGCGCGCAAGGCGCGCAATACGTCACGCGCCGCTTTTTCAGCGGAGCCCTCAGCCCTTGTGAAACATCACCTTCGCTCGAACCCGCGGCCGACGACGGCCCACGCTTCGCCCGCGCGCGCGACCCACTGACCTTCCGCGCGCTGCAGGCGGAGCGCCTGGCGCAACGCGACGCCGACTTGGGAGCGCCTGCTGAACGATGCCTGTGTGCCAGCCGCACGTGTGCGCACGCTGCGTGAGTTCAGCACGAGGCGGTGCAAAGCGGCCTGCTACAGCCTCAGGTGCTGGGCGAGGGCGAGGCCCGCGCGGTGACGCCGGGACTGGGCTGGCGATCCATGTCTTGACGGTGCAGGGCCGATGCCCGCGTGCCAACTGCAAAGACCTATCCTGGCCGCCAGCGCGCCCATCCTGCGCGGACTGGTTCATCCCGGACGCAAGCGTGCGCTCAGCGCATCGACCCGCGCGCGATGCGCACGGTATGCGGAGGCCAACTTCGTCTGCACCGCGTGCAGCTCCATTTCGGCACCGGCCACGTCGCCATCGCCCGCCAGGCACTCGGCCAGGCGAAGTCGTGCTTCCGCTTCACCCCCCGGCGACCCCACCTCGTGCCAGTCGCGGGCGGCCTGGCGCAGCTTCAACGCGGCGAGCTTGACGGCGCCATCGACGATGGCCAGCTCGGCCTGCGCGGCGCTGTGCATCGCGCTGAGCGATTCGTTGTCCAGGCGCCGTGCCTCGGCGTCCAAACTGCCCATCGCCTCGCGCGCCCGCGGCACGTCGCCGGTAGCCACCGCGGCGTGGACCAGCAGGCACAGCAGCTGCGCACGGCGCTCGCGCAGCGTGAAGTCTGGGGCGTCGAGGGCGCGTTCGAGGCCGCGCTGAGCTTCCACGGCGCGACCAGTCAGCAGGTGCAGCCGTGCCAGGCCCGGCTGCGGGTCCCAGCCCAGCGCATGGGCTTGGCGGTACGACGCTTCGGCGTCCTCCAGGTCGCCCACGCTGAGCTGGATGTCGCCCAGCACGCAGTAGGCGTCACCCTCAGCCCACGGAGCCGCCTGGGCCAGCAGCGTGGCGGCCGAACGCACCTCGGCGGCGGCCAGCCCCAACTCGCCCTGCACATTGAGCACCGCGGCGCGGTGCAGCTGGCAGGTGCCGGGAAATGCAGGCATGCGGGCGCTGTGGCTCCATTGCTCATAGGCCTGCGCGAATTGCGCGGCGCGCAGCCAGTCGTTGCGATAGCGCGCGGCGTAGAGGATCGAACACAGCGACCAGCCGGCCGCCCAAGGGCACACGCCGCCCAGGCCGATCATCGCCGCGGCTTCGTCGTGTTGCGCCAGGCCTTCGGCGACGTCGCCGCGCGACATCAGGCCGTGGCCGCGGTAGGTGAGGCCCAGGCACTCCACGTCAGCGTCGTGCCGCGCGCGGCCAATGCGCACGGCGTCGTCGGCGTGATTCAGCGCGTCTTCGGGGTCGCCGCCGGCCAGCGCCATGCGGGCCGACATCCAGGCGTAATGGCCGCGCTCGATGGCATCGGCCTGCCCGTCGAGGTAGCGGGAGGCGCGTTGCAGGAGGCCGCGTGCGATCGCGCTCTGTCGCTGGTCGGTGCGGATCTGCACCAGCAGCAAGGTCGCACGCGCTGCGGTCAACGGGTCACCAGCGCCGCCACGTTCGGCCACGAGGCGCTCGAGTGCGGGCGCCGCGCTCGGGCCTTGGCCGCCGCAGATGGCAGCGCGGCCCCAGGCTTCGATGTCGTCGGCGTCCAGCGGCGAGCGCGCGTCGGCGACAGCGAAAGCCTCGCAGGCTGCCGGCCAGTCGCTGCGCTCGCAGGCAGTGCGCGCGGCCGCCACGGGGTCGTCGGGGTCGGCGAGCGGCGCCTGCCTGGCAGGCGCGGACGCCTCGAGGTCATCGACGCAGAAGCGGTAACCGTGGCGCGGGTAGGTGCGCACCGTGTCGGCCAGGCCGGCGTCAGCCAGCGCGTTGCGCGCAAGGCTGACCACGCGCTGCAGCGCGTTGTCCACCACGATCGTGCGCGGCCAGAGTGCTTCGAGCAGCTCTTCCTTCGACACGACGCGCTGGCGGTGGCGCACCAGGTAGCACAGCAGGTCGAACACCAGAGGCTGCAGCTTCAACTCGCGGCCATGCGCGGTCAGCGAGCGACGCGCCTCGTCGAGCTCGCAGGCGCCGAAACGGAAAGGTGGGGCGGCGGCCGTCACGCGCGCATTGTGCCAAGGCCGACTTGGGACAGCGGCTGCCACAGTCCGACCACTGCGCCGACAGAGTCCTCGATCAGGGCGATCCGCGCGCTGCGCTCCACTTCGAAGGGCGCCACGAGCACGCGCCCGCCCAGCGGTCCGATGCGCGGCGCAAGCGCATCGACATCGTCGACGCGCAGGTACGGTGTCCAGTGCGAGGGCATGCCCTGCTTGCGATGTGCCTCGCTCAGGCGGTACAGCGAAGCCACGTCGCGCCCGCCAACGCGGCAGTGCGTGAAACGGCCGCCGTTGGCGTGTCGTGTCGCAAAGCGCCAGCCGAAGACCTGCGAGTAGAAGGCCATCGCCGCGTCGTCATCCCTCGCCGCCAGGTCGAGCCAGCAGAAAGTGCCGCCGGAGGCTGCCGCGGGCGCGTGCATCTCACGCACCGCCACGGCGCGCGTCGCGACGCACCAGCCGCGGCAGCCGCGGCAGCAACATGCCGACCTGCTCGCGGTAGCTGCGATAGCGCTGGCCGAACTGCGCCACCAGGTCGCGTTCCTCGAACGCGATGCCGACCAGGATGTAGGCCGAAGTCACGGTCGCGAACAGCAGGTGCCCCGCGCTCATGACCGGTGTGGCCCAGAAGCCGAGCACAAAGCCCAGATAGATCGGGTGTCGCACGTGACGATAGAACAGCGGCGTCCGGAATTCCGCTGCCGGCGCAGGTCGGCCCGTCAGCAGGCGCCATACCTGCTTGAGGCCGAAGAGCTCGAAGTGGTCGATCTGGAAGGTCGACACCAGCACCAAGGCCCAGCCGAGTACGAAGACGCCGCGCAACAACATGCCGGCTGGGCTGCCGGAGACATCCCAGACGGTGGCGGGCAGCGGGCGCCATTCGAGCACCATGAAGACGAGCGCTAGGCTGGCCAGAAGGACGAAGGTGCTGCGTTCGGCCCCTGGCGGGACGATCCGCGTCCACCAGCGCTTGAAGGCCGGGCGCGCCATGACGCTGTGTTGGACGGCGAACAAGCCGAGCAGCAGCACGTCAATCGCTGCCGACAGGGCCAACGGGTCCCCGGCGGCCCCGGGCGGCGAGCCGACGTCGATCGACTTCGGCACGAGCAGGTTGCCGACGAAGCCGGCGGCATAACAGAAGGTGAAGAGAAAGATCGCGTAGGCGATCGCGCCATAGAGGGCGACGAGGAATCGCATGGTGCGGGCTCCAGGAAGGTCGAAGATGAATGGGGGAGCGGGAGCCGCTCCGGCGGTGCGGAGCGGCGGGCGGGGCTGTCAGACGGCGGTCATCGGCTCGATGACGTTGCGCACTTGCGTCACCTTGCTGGCGGGGAAACCGCTCAGCTTGGCGTGCTCATGCACGAGCGACTCGTCGTCGGCCAAGTAGATGCAGAAGGTCTTGTCGTCGACAACGTAGGACTGCACCCACTGCACATGGCCGGCCAGCTTGGACAGCGCCGCGTTGGAGGTGGCCGAGGCGTCTTTGAGTTGTGCGCCGTTCATGGCGCCGACGCCGGGGATGTTGCGTTCGATCATGTAGCGTTTCATGGTGTTGACTTTCGGAAGTGGAGGAAAAGTAGAGAGCCGCAGCGGCAAGGGAAAGCCTGGCGGTCGTGCTGCGGGAAAGGCGACCGCTCGGCCGGGACTGGGAAGGACGCGTCAGCAGCGCGCGCGCTGCGGGCTCCAGATATGCCAACGTGTGGCCTCGATGCGCCTGGCGACTTCGAGCGCGGCCGACGACAGTTCGCTCGCGTCCAGGCCGATGTCGCGCAGCGTGTGCGCATCCAGGTGACTCAGCGAGCGCAATGTGCGCCTCGCAAGGCGCTCGCGGGCCAGGCGCTCGGCGCGGTCGCGCAGCTGGCGCATGAGCGCATGCAGCCAGCCGGTCTGCGTGGCCGGGCGAAGTTCAGTGGCAGTGAACACGGGCGTTCCAATCATTGAAGAGTCCATCGGGGTTGTGCTCCCACAGCCAGACGTGCAGCGTGTACAGCGGCGTGGTCAGGCCGTAGCGGTTGGGCACGCGCAGCAGGTGGAAGGGGTGGCCGAACAGCGACGGCGGCTGCGCATGCAGCGCATCCCACACCGGCGCAGGTACCACGTACTCGAGCGCGGCGAGTTCCAGCTTGCCGCCCGCGGTCTGGCGGTAGACGAGCAACTCGGGCCGCAGCGGGTCGAGCACACCGTCGACGAGAGTGCCGTTGAGGTAGTGAACGCCCATGCCGCCTTGGCCGGGCTGCGCGACGCAGTCTCCGGCGAGGTCGGGGAACTTGACGTAGTTGGCGGCGATGGCCGCGTTGACGTCGGTGAAGGGGGCCGTGGCCTTGCGCGCGTCAGCCAACAGCTTGTGCAGGTTGAAGTCGCTGGCGGGTACGTCGCCGTGAGCGCGCGGTGACGTGATGGCTGCGCAGGCCGCCAATGCGACGGCCAGCGACAGGGTGGAGCGGAGGAAGCGGTGCATGAAGAGGTCCTTAGGGTTGGGGGTGGAGAAGTCAGGCGGACAGAGCCTGATCGGGGGCGAGATGCAGAGGGTCGAGGTCTTCGCGGAAGACGATGCGGCCGAACACGGGCGTGATCTCCTCGACCGGCAGACCGGCGCGCAACGCGTGCTCGCGCAGCGCGCCGGGATCGACCGCCTGGTACAGGCAGGCGGTCCCGAGGGCGTCGCCCTCGTCCTCGCGCAGCGCGTAGCTGCGCAGCCAGCTCACTTGGCGCGGCATGTCCTCGTCGGCGATGCGGCGCGCGGTGCTCAGGCGTTGAGCGAGCTGCGACGGGTCGCGGCCGACGCCGCGGCGCCACACCAGATAAACCTTCGTCGGTGCGAATGGGCGCCGCACGTGCGACGCCAGCACCGCCTGGATGCCGTGCGCCGGCAACGCGGCCAGCACCGCGTGGCGGCGCAGGGCGTCGATGCCGTCGGCACGGAAGACGCAGGCCAGGCCGAAGCTGCCGTCGGCTTCTCGCAGGGCGTAGGAGTGCAGCCAGCGCGCATCGAGCGCCGTCGACGGTTCCTCGTCGAGTGTGCGCAGCCGCGTCAGCGCCGCTTGGAGTTCGGTGGCCGTGGTGGCGACGCCGCGGCGTCGGACGAGGTAGGTGTCGGTGGTCATCGGAGGGCCTCGGGTGGGGCAGGAAGCAAGTGCATGAAGCGTAGGCAGCGGGGGCGGCGCCGTCCTTGCCGGCGCCTGATCAAACGCTGATGCTTTGCTGGACCGCGCGGCGCCGAAGCAGGGCGCGCCGCCAACCCCGACCATCGCGCCCCGAGGAACGCTCAAGGGACGCCCCCCGGGCAAAACTGCGCCTGCCCTTCGGACAGGAACGCACTGACATGAACCCCTTGAACCTTCTCGACCAGGCGCCGCTCGTGGTCTACATCCTGGCGCTGACCCTGACGCCCGGCCCGTCGGCGCTGCTCATCGCCGCGGCCGGCGCGCGCTTCGGCCTGGCCCGTTGCACGCCGCATCTGGCCGGCGCGCTGCTCGGCTTCGAGCTGCAACTGCTCGCGGCGGCGCTCGGCACCGGTGCGGCGCTGCTGCGTCATCCCATGCTGCAGGCCGTGATGCAGCTCGCCAGCACGGCCTACCTGCTGTGGCTCGGCTGGCGCATGCTGGGCTCGCGCGCCGACGCCAGGGCGGCGCCGCCCGCGCCGCTGACTTGGCGCACTGCTGTGACGCTGCAGCTGGCCAATCCCAAACCCTGGCTGACGGCGGTTGCGAGCGCCGGACTCTTCCTGCCGGCTGCGGCGCCGGTGGTGAAGAAGGGCGTCTTCCTGCTCTGCGCCGGTGGAGCGGGTGTGCTGGGCCTGGCCGCGTGGGCGGTGGCCGGCATGGCCCTGCAGCGCTGGCTCGGCCAGCCGTCGCGCAAGATGGCGTTGAACCGGGCGATGGCCACCGCACTGGTCACGGCCGCGCTGTGGGGCCTGGTGGGCGCGACCGGTGCCGCCGGCGCCTTGCGCCCGGTGCTGGAACTGGCCTGAAACGCGGAACTCGCGCGGGCCGCTTACGCCGACGCGGACTCCGTGCCTCGCCGGCGCAGCGTGATGTACAGGCCCGGCACAGGTTTCGTCTGCTCATGCCGGATCGGCGCTTGGCGCAGATCGGCAACGTCCAGCCCACACGCCGCCGCGAGTCGCCGCACACAGACCTCCGAGTGGGCGTAGCGCAGGCTCGACAACAGCTGCAGGTCTGCGCCGTTCGATGGCAGTTCCACCGTGAAGGCGAACAGGCCATCCGGCTCGAGGATGCGTGCCACGTCGCGGAACACATGGGAGGGCTCGCCGACGTAGATCAGCACGTCGGCCGCCACCACCAGGTCCGCGCGGTGCGGTGTGCTGGACAGGTATTCGCCGAGGTCGGCATGCACGAGCTCGCGGTAGAGGCCGAGCTTGGCGGCCTGCCCCAGCATTGCGCTCGAGAGGTCAACGCCGACGATGAGGTCGCTGACAGGGTGCAGCAGCGGGGCGCACAAGCCGGTGCCGCAGCCGAGGTCGAGCACTCTGCGAAAGCGCCGACCCGAGTTGAGCAGCGGACGAAGCAGGACCTCGTGGCCGCGGTAGCCCAGCTGTTCGACCAGGTGCCCTTGAAAGTCCGCCGCGTAGTCGTCGAACAGCGCTTCCACGTACTGCCGCGGCGCGGCGGCGGGCGGCGTCAACCCGCCGCGCACCGAGGCGAGGTAGTAGGCGTGCAGTTCCGGGTCCGCGCCCATGGCCATCGCTCTTTCGAAGCTCTGCGCTGCGGTGTCGAGCTCGCCCATTTCCCGCAGCAGGCCGCCGCGCACGCTCCAGGCCACCGCGAAGGCCGGATCGAGCGCCAACGCGCGGTCGAAAGCCTTCAGTGCCTCGACCTGGCGCGCCAATCGCGTCGCACATTGGCCCAGGCTGAACCACAGTGCTGCAGACCGGTCCGAAAGCTCGAGCGCCTTCTTCAGCGCATCGATCGCTTGCGCCCAGTCGCCGTGCGCTTCGTGGGCCAGCCCGAGGGTGGCCCAGGCTTCGCCGAACTGGGGCTCGGCGGCCGTAGCTTCCAGCAGGTAGGCCACCGACGCGTGCGACTGCCCGAGGCGGAACAGCGTGATGCCCAGGTTGCCCAGCACCGAAGGTCGCCCGGGTGTCAGCGCAAGGCAGCGCTCGAAGCAGGCGCGTGCCTGCGTCAGCCGGCCCGCCTCGAAGTGGTCGATGCCTTCGAAGAAGATCTCGCGCGACTGTTCCTGCTCTGCCGTCATGGGCTGATTGTCTCGGTTCCGCTTGACGCGACAATCGCCCCTTTCCCAGACCCACCACAACGAAGGAGACCTTGCCGTGCCGTCCATGCTGAACCGTCGCTCGACCCTCACCGCCGCCGCGCTGGCCGCTGCGTTCGCCGTTGCCGGGCCCGCATGGGCTCAGGCCTGGCCGAACAAGCCGATCCGTGCCGTGGTGCCGTTCGCCGCCGGCAGCGCCACCGACCAGATCGGCCGCGCCTTCGCCGAGAAGATCCAGGCCACGCTCGGCCAGCCGGTGGTGGTGGACAACAAGCCGGGCGCCAACGGCATGCTCGGCGCCGACATCGTGGCCAAGGCGCCGGCCGACGGCTACACGATCCTGATCGGCACCAACAGCACCAACGCGGCGCTGAAGTTCCTGATGAAGAAGCTGCCCTATGACCAGGACAAGGACTTCGTGCCCGTGGCCTACATCGGCTCGGTGCCACTGATGGTGGCGGTCAACAACGACGTGCCGGCGAAGACGCTGAAGGAACTGGTCGATCTGTCGAAGGCCAAGCCGGGCGAGACCAGCGTGGCCTACGCCAGCACCTCGCAGCAGGTGTCGTCCGAAATGCTGGCCAGCATGGCCGGCGTCAAGTTCAACATGGTGCCGTATAAGGCTGGCCCGGCGGCGATGACCGACCTGATCGGCGGCCAGGTGATGGTGTTCACCGCCGACTTCGCGGTGACGGTGCCGCAGTACAAGGCCGGCAAGATCCGCGGCTTGGCGGTCACCTCCACCAAGCGCGCAGCCGCCGTGCCCGACCTGCCGACGGTGAACGAGGCGCTCGGCATCAAGGACTACGAGTTGATCGCCTACTTCGCGGTCTTCGCACCGGCCGGCACGCCGCCCGACGTGATCGCCAAGCTCAACCAGGCCGTCAACGCGGCGGCCTCGAGCAAGGACATCCAGGACAAGTTCTCCAACAACGGCTTCTCGGTGGAGCCGGGCACGCCCGACGACCTGGCGCGCCGCAACCGCGCCGAGACCGTCAAGTGGGAGAAGGCGATCCGCGACGCGAAGATCGAGGCGCAGTGACTCAGCCGGCCTGGCTGGCGAGCCAGGCTTCGAGCGTGATGCGACCGATACGCGCCTGCGGCCCGGCGGTCAATGAGCGCTCAGACAGGCGCGCGCCAAAGTAGGGCGCTTCCGCGTCGGTGATCACCTCGCGCGGGTCATTGCGCGCGTGCAGCACGCCACGGATCAGTTCGTCGAGCGGCAGCGCCTGCTGACCGCCCACCTCGCAAGTTCCGTTCAGCGGCGCCTGGGTCGCCACGTCGGCCAGGGCCGCCGCCACGTCGGCCGCAGCCACCGGTTGCAGGAGTGCCGACGACAGGTGCACCGCCAGGCCCTGCGTGCCGGCCTGCGCGATCGACTTCATGAACTCGAAGAATTGCGTCGCGCGCACGATGGTGTAGGGCACAGGGCCGGCCTGGATCAGCGACTCCTGCGCCACCTTGGCGCGCAGGTAGCCGCTGGCGGGCAGCCGCTCGGCGCCGACGACCGACAGAGCTACGTGGTGGCGCACACCGGCCTCCGCCTCGGCCTTCAGCAGGTTGCGCGTGGAGGCTTTGAAGAAGCTCATCACCGCCTCGTCGCCGAATGAGGGCGAATTGGTGACATCGACGACCACGTCCGCGCCGTGCAGGGCCTGGGCCAGGCCAAGCCCGCTGACAGAGTCGACGCCGGTCGACGGCGACGCGGGCGTGACGCCGTGGCCGGCCTGCCGCAGCAGCGCCGCCAGCTGCTTGCCGATGAGGCCGCTGCCGCCGATGATCACGATGTTCATGAGATGTCCTCGAGTGGTTGGGGGTTCACTCAAGACGATCGGGATGGGTCGCTTGTGACAGTGCTGTCAGGATGCGCGCCAGCTTGTCCGGGTTGCGCTGGGCGTGGATCCGCACGATGTGCTCGCCGTCGGTCTCGAACGACTGCGCCGACTCCAGCACGCCGTCAATGAAGCGCAGCAGGCCCCACTGGCCGTTTAGCAGCACGGGCTCGAAGCGCACCGCGTCGCCGTGCTTGAGCTTGGTCGCAAGGTAGAGCTGCGCGATGCGCTGCGCGCCCTGCAGCGGCACACCGAAGCTGGGCACCTTGCCGCCGCCGTCGCCGATCAGCTGCGCGTCCTCGGCCAGCATCAACTTCAAGGCAGCGAACTCGCCGCGCACGGCGGCGTCGGCAAAGCTGCGCAACAGTCGCAATTGCGCTTCGCGCGGCACGCTGTAGCGCGGCCGCGCGTCCTTCAGCTGCGCCTTGGCGCGGTGCACCAGCTGACGGCAGGCGGCCTCGCTCTTGCCGAGCGCCTGGGCCACCTCGTCGTAGTCGGCGTCGAACACCTCGCGCAGCAGGAAGGCCGCGCGTGCTTCGGGCGCCAGGCGTTCCAAGAGCGCGAGGAAGGCGAAGGACACGTCGTCGGCGCGTTCGACCATCTGCTCCGGCGTCGCCTGCGAGTCCGACATCACCGGCTCCGGCAGCCAGGTGCCGACGTAGTGCTCGCGCTGCACCTTGGCGCTGCGCAGTCGGTCGATCGCCAGGCGAGTGGTGACCGACACCAGCCAGGCCTCGCTGTTGTCCACCTGCGCCTTGTCGGCCTCGTGCCAGCGCAGCCAGGCGTCCTGCACGACTTCTTCGGCCTCGGCCGAGGAGCCAAGCATCCGGTAGCCGATGGCCTGCAGGCGGGGGCGCAGGCGCTGGAAAGGTCCGAGGTCTTCGTTCATGAGCACCAGACGTTCGAGGTCACCGGTTTGTGACCCCGCGCGCTGCGCGACCCGTCGCGGCTCGGTCAGCGCCCCCAGCGCAGCGCCGCCGTGTGCACGGGCGCGTCCCACAGCGCGAGGGCAGCGTCGTCGAGCGCGCTGACGGTGATCGAGCAGCCCGCCATCTCCAGCGAGGTGACGAAGGGCCCGGTCAGGTGGCGCACGACCTTGATGCCGGCGCTGGCCAGCACCTTGTGCGCCGCGTGGACCATCAGGTACAGCTCGAGCAGCGGTGTGCTGCCGAAGCCGTTGACGAGCAGGAGCACCTCGCGGCCGGGCTTGAGCGACAGGTCCTTCAGGATCGCGCCGGTCAACTCAGCGGCGATGTCGTCGGCCGAGCCGAGCCTCACGCGGCGCCGGCCGGGCTCCCCGTGAATGCCGACGCCCATCTCCATCTCGTCGGCACCGATCTGGAAGGTCGGCTTGCCGGCGGCCGGCACCGTGCACGAGGTCAAGGCCACGCCCATCGACGCGGTGGCGCCGTTGACTGCGTCGCCCAGCGTCTTGAGTGCCGCCAGTTTGTCGCCGCGCTCGGCCGCGGCGCCGACGATCTTCTCGACGATCAGGGTTCCGGCCACGCCGCGCCGCCCGGTGGTGTAGGTCGAGTTCTCGACCGCGACGTCGTCGTTGACGATCACGGTTGCGTTCTCGCGATCCAGCATCTCGGCGGCCATCTGAAAGTTCATCATGTCGCCGCTGTAGTTCTTGACGATGAACAGCACCCCTGCGCCGCCGTCGACCGCCTGCGCCGCGGCCAGCATCTGGTTCGGTGTCGGCGAAGTGAAGACCTGGCCTGGACAGGCCGCGTCGAGCATGCCGTGGCCGACGAAGCCGGCGTGCAGGGGTTCGTGGCCCGAGCCGCCGCCCGAGATCAGCGCCACCTTGCCGGGTTTGACGTCCCGACGGCGCACGAAGTGGCGTTCGGCGCCGAGGGTGACGATGTCGGCATGCGCAGTGGCAAACCCGTCCAAGCTCTCGGACAGAACGCTGTCGACGTCGTTGATGAGTTTCTTCATCTTGTCTCCTTCAAATCGTGTCGCAGACAGCGTCGATGATCAATGCCATCGAGCGCGAGCCGGGGTCGACATGGCCGAGCGCGCGGTCGCCGAGGAAGGACGCGCGGCCCTTGATCGCAGCCATCTGCGCCGTCGCCGCAGCGCTGTCGTGGGCGCACTGGCGCACGCGCGCGACCAGGTCGTCCCCGCCCGCGGCCAGGACCTTCTGTACCGGATCGAGCACGTCGAGCAGGGTCTTCTGGCCCACTTCGACCTTGCCAAGGCGGCTCAGCGCCGCGATGCCGGCCGCCAACGCACGGGCCACGTCTGCCGCCTGCGGCGCGGGCGGCAGCTCCTTGCCCAGCGTCACCATCAGGGTGCCGAAGACCGGGCCCGACGAGCCGCCGACGGTCGACATGCAGGTCATCCCCATCGTTTTCAGCGCCTCGTTCAGCGACATGCCCGTCAGCTCGCCGAGTTTGGCCTGGATGGCTTGCGCCCCACGCTTCATGTTCAGGCCGTGGTCGCCATCGCCGATCGCCGCGTCGAGGTCGGTCAGTTCCTCGACGTGGTCGACCAGCACCTGGGTGCAGGCCTGGATGGTGTGCTTCAGGTTCATCGAGGCGCTCCGGGAATGCGCTGGCCATGCGCGTCGAAGAACAGCGGCGCGGTGAATTCGACCGACACCGCGCGGCCGGGCTCCAGGCCGCCGATGTCGTGGCACAGCGTGATGAGTTCGGTGTCGCCAAGCGCCACATGCACATGCTTTTGGTCGCCCAGGTGCTCGATGCGGCGCACCAGCGCCTTGACATGGCCGCTGTCGTGGCCGTTGGCCAGCGACACGCGGGTGGCGTCGGGCCGCACACCGACGGTGGCCGCGGCCGACGGCACGTCCAGGTTGCCGATGAGCGACCGCGGCAACAGGTTGATGCGCGGCGAACCCAGGCGCGCGGCGACATAGCTGCTCGCCGGTTCACGGTATATCTGCTGCGGCGTGCCCACCTGCACCAGCGCGCCGTGATCAAGCACGCCGATGCGATCGGCCAGGGTCATCGCCTCGGTCTGGTCGTGGGTGACGTAGAGCATCGTCGCGCCCAGGTCCTGCTGGATGCGCTTCAACTCCAGGCGCAGGTCGTTGCGCAGCTTGGCGTCCAGCGACGACAGGGGCTCGTCCATCAGCGTGACCGCCGGCTCGCGCACCAGCGCGCGGCCGATCGCCACGCGCTGCATCTGGCCGCCTGAGAGCTTGGTCGCGGGGTTGTTCAACTTGTCCTCGATGCGCAGCAGGCGCGCGACCTCGGTCACCTTGCGCTTCACTTCGGCCTCGGGCGTGCGCCGCATCGGGGAGCGCAGCGGAAAGGCCAGGTTGTCGAACACGCTGAGGTGCGGATAGAGCGAATACTGCTGGAAGACGAAGGTCACGTCGCGCAATGCCGGCGCGGTGCGCGTGACGTCGAAGCCTCCGATGTGCACCTGGCCGGCGTCGGGCGTCTCCAGCCCGGCCACCAGGCGCAGCGTCGTGGTCTTGCCGGCGCCGCTGGGCCCGAGCAGCACGATGAACTCGCCGCTCGCCACCTCGAGGTTTAGCTCCCTCACGGCGCTCACGTCACCGAAGCGCTTGACGAGTCCGCGCAGCGCCAGTTCAGCCATGGGCGCCTCCGGGATTGGCCACCACCGCGTGCGAGCCGCGGCGTGTCGAGACCGCCTCGTGCCGCGCGGTGCGCAGCGCGCGTCCGCTGGCCTGGTCGAACAGCGACACCTGTGCCGCGTCGAAGGCCAGACCGATGTGGTCGCCGCGCTGCACCGGCAGCCCGACATCCACCTTGGCGCGCAGCGTGGCGCCTTGTGCGGTCGTGCAGGTGACCACCTGACTGGTGCCGAGGTACTCGGTGCCCAGCACCTCGGCGCGAAGCGCCGAAGCCGGTGCCAGGCGTACATGCTCGGGGCGCACGCCGAACAGCAACTTGTCGCCGCCGTCCTCGCGCAGCGCAGGCACCGGCAGCACGGCCCCGCCGATGCGGACCTGGTCGGCCCCTGCGGCATAACCGCCCTCGAACGGCAGGAAGTTCATGGCAGGCGAGCCGATGAAATCGGCGACGAACACGCTGGCCGGCCGGTCGTACACGTCCTGCGGCGCACCGAGCTGCTCGATCACGCCCTGGTTCATGATCGCGATGGTGTCGGCCATCGCCATCGCTTCGAGCTGGTCGTGCGTGACGTAGACGGTGGTCGCCTTGAGGCGGTCATGCAGCGCACGCAGTTCCTGGCACATCAGCTCGCGGAACTCGGAGTCCAGCGCGCCGAGCGGCTCGTCCATCAGGAAGGCCAGCGGCTGCCGCACGATCGCACGGCCGAGCGCGACGCGCTGGCGGTCGCCGCTCGACAGTCCCGACACCGGCTTGTCGATCAGGTGCTCGATGCGCAGCACGCGCGCCGCCTCGGCCACCCGGGTGTCGATCTCGGCCCGCGGCATGCCTTGCGAGAGCAGCGGGAAAGCGATGTTGCGGCGCACGTTCATGTGCGGGTACAGGGCGAAGAGCTGGAACACGAAGGCGATGTCGCGGTGCGAGGCTCGCTTGAAGCTCACGTCTTCGTCGCCGAGGAAGATCTGCCCCGAAGTCGGCAACTCCAGACCGGCGATCATGCGCAGCGTCGTCGTCTTGCCGCAGCCCGAAGGCCCGAGCAGGCAGAAGAACTCACCGTCGCGCACGGTGAACGTCGAGTCCTTCACCGCGGTGAAGTCGGCGAAGGCCTTGTGCAGGTTCTGGACGCGAATCTCGGCCACGGCTAGCTCGGAAACTTGGAGACGACGGTGAACATAGCCACGCCGGCCAGCGTCACGACGAAGGACCAGGTGAAGAGCGCCAGCGCGAAGGGCTGCAACATCATGGCAATGCCGAGTGCGATGACGATGCAGGCCACCATCTCCATCGGGCCGCGGCGCGCCCATTTCGGCCAGCGCTTGGCGAGGCTCATTTGCGCACCGCCCCGAAGGTGATGCCGCGCAGCAGGTGCTTGCGCAGCAGCACGGTGAAGACGAGGATCGGGATCAGGAACAACATCGTGCCGGCAGCCACCGCTGGCCAGTCCTGCCCGCCTTCGCCGATGATGATCGGGATGAAGGGCGGAGCGGTCTGCGCCTCGCCGCTGGTGAGCAGCACTGCGAAGGCGTACTCGTTCCAGGCGAAGATCAGGCAGAAGATGGCGGTGGCGACGATGCCGGTGGTGGCCTGCGGCAGCACCACCTTGCGAAATGCCTGCAGCCGCGTGTAGCCGTCGACCATCGCCGCCTCTTCGTATTCACGCGGGATCTCGTCGATGAAGCCCTTGAGCAGCCACACCGCCAGCGAGACGTTGACCGCGCTGTAGAGCAGGATCATGCCCAGCTTGGTGTCCGAGAGGCCGAGCTCGCGGTACATCAGGTAGATGGGAATGGCCACCGCGATGGGCGGCATCATGCGCGTGCTCAGGATGAAGAACATCAGGTCGTCCTTGCCCGGCACCTTGAAGCGCGAGAAGGCGTAAGCCGCCATCACGCCCAGGCCGACCGACAGCAGGGTCGAGCCGATGGCGATGATCAGCGAGTTGCCGAAACGCGGCAGGTAGTTTGAGCGGCTCACCACCACCATGCTGTTCTTCCGCGCACTCTCCTCGCAGGCGTTGGCAGCGGGCGGGAGGCTGGCGATGTATTCCTCGGTCTGCCGTGAACGTGTCGTGAACAGGTTGCAGTAGCCCTCGATCGACGGCGTGAACACCACCTTGGGCGGATAGCTGATCGAGTCCGGCGGGCTCTTGATGCTGGTGAGCAGAATCCACACCAGCGGCACCAGCGTGATCAGCGCGTAGAGCACCACCAGAGTCATCGCCACGCGTTTGGAGGTGGCGGTGGGTTCGACCACCGAGTGGGCGGTGCTGATGCCGATCTTGCTCATCGATTCTTCACCGCGTTAAGCGCCTTGACATAGATGTTCGCCAACCCGAACACCGCGACGAACAGGATGATCGCGAGCGCCGACGAGTAGCCGGTGCGCCACTTCTCGAATGCCTCTCGCTTCAGGGTGATGGAGACCACCTCGGTCGTCGACCCCGGGCCGCCGTTGGTGAGCAGGTTCACCAGGTCGAACATCTTGAAGTTCTCGATGCCGCGGAACAGCACCGCCAGCATCACGAAAGGCAACACCATCGGCAGCGTGATGCTCCAGAACTGGCGCCAGGGGGAGGCGCGGTCGACCTCGGCCGCTTCATAGATGTAGTCGGGAATGCTGCGCAGGCCGGCCAGGCAGATCAGCATCACGTAGGGCGTCCACATCCAGGTGTCGACGATCACGATCGCCCAAGGCGCGAGCTTTACCGAGCCGAGCATCTCGAAGCTCGACGGCGGGATGCCGGTGAAGAAGCTCACGGCGTAGTTGAACAGGCCGATCTGCGGCTGGTAGAGGAAGGCCCAGAAGTTGCCCACCACGGCGGGGCTGAGCATCATCGGGATCAGGATCAGCGTGGTCCAGAAGCCGTGGCCGCGGAACTTGCGGTCGATCAGGTAGGCCAGGCCGAAGCCGATCAGGGTCTGCAGCGTGATGGTCCAGAACAGGAAGTGCGCCGTGGCCTGCATCGGGCCCCAGATGTCGGGGTCGGTGAGGATCGACACGTAGTGGTCGATGCCGATGCCGAGCACCTCTGCGTTGGGCCGATTCGCGCGGAAGTTGGTGAAGGACAGGCGCACCGTCCAGATGAGCGGAAAGATGTTGATCGCCAGCAGCAGCAGCATCGTCGGCGCGATGAAAAGCCACGCGATCGCGCGGTCCGACAAGCCGCGCATGCGCTGCGCCAGCGGCGGTGGTGTGGCCAGCGCGGCGCGTTCGGCGACACTCGGGGGTGCGGTCATGGGATGCGTCGGGGCAGGGCCGGCCCCGCGAAGATCGCAGGGCCGGCCCCATCTTGGGCTTACTTCAGTTTTCCGTCCTCTTTGAACACCTTCTTCCAGTCGGCCACGAGTCCATCGAGCGCTTCCTTCGCGGTGCCCTTGTCGGCCACCACGAAGTCATGGATGCGCTTCTGCTCGGCCAGCAGCAGTTGGGCGTAGCTCGGGTCGGCCCAGAAGTCGACCACCTGGTCCATCGCCGTCAGGAACTCGCCCGCGAAGGGAGCGCTCTTGGTGAAGCCCGGGTCTTTCAGCACCGCGTTGTGCGCCGAGTAGCCGCCCAGCGCCCACCACTTCTTCTGCACGTCGGGTGCGGCGAACCACTTGATGTAGGCCAGCGCTTCGGCCTGGTTGGGCGAGTACTTGACCACCGAGATGCCCTGGCCGCCGAGCTGCGAGCCCTTGGTCTTGTCGCTCGGGTTGACGAAGAAGCCGATCTTCTCGCCGCCGACGTTCGGGTCCTTGTACAGGCCGGGGAAGAAGGCGAACCAGTTCATCATCATCGCCACCTGGCCGCTCTTGAACGCGTCCAGGCCTTCGCCCATGTACGAGTTGGTCAGACCAGGCGGCGTGCAGCACTTGTAGAGCGACTTGTAGAACTCCAGCGCCTTGATCGCGTCCGGGCTGTTGACGAAGCCGTCCATCGCATACGGCTTCTTCGGGTCCTGGTACTTGAAGCCCATCGGGTACAGCACATTGCTCACGCCCATCGTGATGCCTTCGCTGCCACGCTCGGTGAACAGGTAGGTGCCGTAGACCTTCTTGCCGTCGATAGTCTTGCCGGAGAAGAACTCGGCCACCTGCTTGAACTCGGTCCAGGTCTTGGGCGCCGCCAGATCGCGGTTGTGCTTCTTCTTGAATTCGGCCTGCAGCTCGGGCTTGGCGAACCAGTCCTTACGGTAGGTCCAGCCCAAAGCGTCGCCCATCGCCGGCAGGGCCCAGTAGTTCGGCGTGCCCTTGGGCCACTCGGCATAGCCGGTCACCGTTGCGGGCGCGAAGTCGGTGATCTTGATGCCTTCCTTGGCGAAGAAGTCATTCAGCTTCACGTAGTGGCCGCTCTCGGCCGAGCCGCCGATCCACTGGCTGTCGCCGATGATCAGGTCGCACAACTTGCCCTTGGAGTTCAGCTCGTTGAGCATGCGGTCGGCAAAGTTCGGCCAGGGCACGAACTCGAACTTCATGTTGACCTTGGACTTCGCGGTGAAGTCCTTGCTCAACTCCACCAGCGCATTCGCCGGATCCCAGGCGGCCCAGCACAGCGTGATGGTCTTGCCCTGTGCCTGAACAGCGGTGCTGCCCAGGCTGAGGACGGTGGCAGCGGCCAGCGCGGAGAGCGCAGGCAGCTTGGTCAGCAGCGATTTCATGACGGGTCTCCTTAACGGTTGTTCATCAGGTCACGGGCACACACATCCGACCGCCGTTCTTCATCAATGCAGGTTTTCGGCCGTCAAGATTTCGATTCGCGGTTGCACCACGTTGAGTGCCCCGCGCACGTTCTCGCACAGCGCGCGCAGCACACGCGCCGCCGCCGAGATGCAGTAATGGATGTCCTGGTGCAGCACATATGCCAGGCCGTTGGCACCGAGCAGGGCGCGGTGTTCGTCGCTGAAGTCGTGCGCCACCACGCCCAGGCTGCCGGTCAGGCCCAGGCTCTCGATGGCGCGCGCCACGCCGGCGCTGCCCGAGCCGACGTTGTAGACGCCTGCTATGCGCGCGGCATCGACGGCGTCGCTGCGCAGGTAGCGCAGCAGCGCGCGGCAGGCCCCCGCGTCGCTCGGCGGCAGGTCGGGCGTGCGCTGCACTTTCAGCTTCGGAAAGCGCTCCTCGATGACCTGGGCAAAGCCGATGCGGCGCTCGATCTCGCCTGACAGCCGCGTGGCCTGCGAGCTGAGCAGCAGGGTGTCGCGTGCGCCGGCACCGCCCGTGGCCATGCGGCCGAGCAGCAGCCCAGCGGTGCGGCCGGCGGCGCGGTTGTCGGCGCCGATGTGGGTTTCGCGCATCGAGCCGGCGACGTCGGAGAACAGCGTCACCACATGCACCCCGGTGCGCACCAGTTCATTGATGGCGAGCTTGACGGGCGGCAGGTCGGGTGCCATCACCGCGATGCCGTCGCAGTCGCTCAACGCCGCCAGTTCGGCCGCGAAGGCCGTGGCGTCGGCGGCTTCGATGCGGTGCGTGACCTCGGTGATGTGTTGGTGCCGGAACTCGCCCGCCGCCTGGGCGATCAGCCGGTCGACCAGCTCGTTGAACGGCGCCGCATCGGCCGGCAGCACGAAGGCGAAGCGGAAGTTCTCGCCGATGCGCGGGCGGCCACGCTGCGGCGGCGCGCCGAGCTCGGCCACCACCTGCAGCACCCGCTGCACCGTCTCGGCGTTGACGCCCGGGCGGCGGTTGAGCACCCGGTCCACCGTCGCGGTGCCGACGCCGGCCTGGCGGGCGATGTCGGCGATGGTGGCGTTGGAGGACATCGGTTCCGGCGGGCTGATGTGATCATGGTAGGTCACCAAATAAATAAATCAATCAATCACACATCGGGGTTTGCACGGGGTTTCAAACCCATTGGCTCTGTTTGGGTAAGTACCGGTGTCGTTGCGTCATGGTGCTATCTATCGTCGGACGCTCGGAACTCGATTGGAGCGAACACTCATGGACGTCGTGAAGCATCCGCTGCGCCGCTCGGCGCTGGTTTCGGGCATCGCCGCCGTCAGCCTGGGGATCCTCGCGTTGCCGGCTGCGTGGGCACAGCCGGCCGCTTGGCCGACCAAGCCGATCACGCTCCTGGTGGGCTTTCCGCCCGGCGGGCAGACCGACTTCGCCGGCCGCGTGTTGATGAACGGCATGCAGACGACGCTCGGCCAGGCCGTGGTCATCGACAACAAGGCTGGCGTGAACGGGAACCTCGCGGCTGTGGAGGTGTTGAAGGCAGCGCCAGATGGCCAGAAGCTTCTGGTGGGCAACGGCTCGATGACGATCACCCAGCACGTCTACACGAAGCTCGGCATGATCGATCCGCGTCAGCTGACGCCCATCGGCGTGATGCTGCAGTCGGCACTGGTGCTCGCCGTGCCGGCCACGTCGCCGATCAAGACCTACGCGCAGTTTGTCGAAGCGGCCAGGGCGAAGGCGAAAGCGGGCAAGGGCATGGACTACGGGACGGGAGGCACAGGCTCGCTGGTGCACGTCACGATGGAACTGCTGCGCGAGCGCATGGGCGGCCCGGCCATGAACCACGTGCCGTACAAGGGCAGCAGCCCGGCGATGATCGACTTGATGGCGGGGCGCCTGGACGCGATGTTCGACGCCACCTCCGTGGTCGCGCCCTTCATCAAGGAAGGCAAACTGCGGCCGCTGCTGGTCACCGGGGAAAAGCGGGTTCCGCTTTTCCCGGACGTGCCCACCGCTACCGAGGCGGGCATTAAGGACTTCGTCATCATCTCGTTCATCGGCCTGTACGGCCCGCCCGGACTCGGCGCCGACATCGTCGCCAAGGCCAATGGCGCGATGAACACGGCGCTGAAGGATCCGGCAGTCACCAAGGGCATCGTCGATCGCGGCGACGAACCGGGCGGCGGCACGCCGGAACAGCTCGGCACGCTGACCCGCAGCCACTACAAGACATGGGGCGACGTCGTGAAGGCCAACAACATCCAGGCGGAGTGAGGCTTAGCCGCCGGGCTCCTGCCTGACCGTCGTCGACCCTTCAGGCCATCGGCCACGGCCCTTACGCCGCTCGCTTCACCGCGAGTCGCTCGCGCCGCGTCTGCTGCTCCTTGGCGATCTGCGCCTGGCACCTCGGTGCGGAGAACTCCGCCTCCAGCGCGTCGAGGAAGACGCGCGTGCGCGCCGGCATCAGGCGGCGGCCCGGGAACACCGCCCAGGCGGCCGCGGGCGGGAGGGACCACGCGTCGAGCACCGGCGCGAGTTCGCCGCTGCGCAGGTAGGGCTCGGCGAAGTGGTGCGCGACGGCGGTGATGCCGGCGCCGTGGCGGGCCATGCGCATCAGCAGGTCGGGTGAATTGGCGGTGGCGCGCCCGGGCGGCAGGCCCTCCCATCGCTCATCGCCGCGCATCAGCACCCAGGGCACCGGTTCACCGCCGCGCGCCAGCAGGCGCAGGGCGTCGTGCTCCATCAACGCCTCGGGTTCGGTCGGCTCACCGCGCCGCAGCAGGTAGGCCGGCGATGCATACAGCCCGCCGGCGAAGGACGCCAGGCGGCGCGCGGCGAGTGTGCTGTCGTCGGGCAGGTCGCCCATGCGAATGGCGAGGTCGAAGTTCTCGCCGATCAGGTCGACGCGCCGCGGCGACAAGTCCAGTTCCAGCGACACCGCCGGATGCCGCGCCACGAAGTCCGCGAGCAGCTGGGCCAGCACGCCGCCGGCCAGGTCCGCCGGCATCGACACGCGCAGCCGGCCGCTGGGCTGCACCTGGCGCTGCTGGGCCAGGGCCGACGCGGCGTCGACCTCGGCCAGCACCTGGTGCGCATGCTCGAGCACGCTGTGGCCGAAGTCCGTGACCGTGAGCTTGCGTGTGGTGCGCAGCAGCAGGCGTTCGCCGAGTTCGGCCTCGAGCGTCGCGATGCGCCGCGACACGGTCGATTTGGGCAGGCCGGCGCGCTCGGCCGCGCGGCTAAAGCTGCCTTCGTCGACGACGCGGGCAAACAGCAGCAGGTCGTTGGGTTCGATGTTCATGGGTGGTTCCACTGTTCCATCAGAAGAACAATGTTATCCATTTCAACGTCTTCCGGATTGATTGTGGGATAACTAAAGTGACTGCATCGACTTACCAACCCCAGAGGCCGTCACCATGAACATCCTGCAGATCAACTCCAGCGCCCGCACCGAAGGCTCGCATTCAACCGGTCTGGCCAACATCCTGGTCGAGCGCGTGTTGGCCTCCACGCTCGATCGGCCGACTGTCACCACCACCGTGCGTGACCTGGGCCGCAGCCCGCACCCGGCGCTGGACGAGGCCGCGTTGCAGGCCCTGTTCACGCCGGCCGACCAGCGCACGGCGGAGCAGGCTGCGCGCGTCGCGCTCGACGACGCGCTGATCGCCGAACTGCAGGCCGCCGACGTCGTGGTGCTGGGCGTGCCGATGTACAACTTCGGCGTGCCCGCGGCGCTGAAGAACTGGATCGACGCCATCGCCCGTGTCAAGGTCACGTTCCAGTACACCGCCAAGGGGCCAGAGGGTCTGCTCAAGGGCAAGAAGGTTTACATCGCCCTGACCCGCGGCGGCCAGTACCGCAACACACCGGCCGACACCCAGGTGCCGTACCTGAAGACGGTGTTCGCCTTCCTGGGCATGACCGACGTCCAGTTCGTCTATGCCGAAGGCCTGGCGATGGGGCCGGAGGCCGAGCAACTGGCGCTCGCCTCGGCGCGCACGCAGATCGAAGAGGCCGTGGCGGCCTGAGGCCGCGCCGCCCGGCGCGGCAGGCGCACCCGGCGCCTCACCACTTCATCTCGCCCTTGTTGACCTTCGCGCCGATGTCCAGCGCGATGCCCAGGCCCGCCTCCGGGTAGGCCTTCTTCATCGCTTCGATCAGCGCGCCACTGTTGGCGGCCCTGGGCAACTCCTGCTCGTAGCGCGCCAGATAGCCTCGGCTCCAGCCGATCTGCGACTCGTCGTGCTTCTGGCCCGGCAGGCTGTGGCCGGGGATCACGGTCACGGGGTTCAGCGCGGCCATCGTGCCGAGCTTGCTGGCCCAGTCGGCGCGTTCCTGCACGCTCTGCGCATCGGCAGTCCACAGGTGCAGCCCGGCGTAGACGTTCACGCCGCCGGCGATCGTCTTGATCGACGGGATCCACACGAAGCTGCGGTGCGGCAGGCTGTCGTCGAGCCCGCGAATCTCGAGGGTCTGGCCCTCCAGCGTGATCGTGTTGCCGGTCAGTGCCTCTGGCAGCGGGACGTTCTTCGGCGCGTTCGCACCCATGCGCGGGCCCCAGACCTGCAGCTTGTTGGCGAGGGTGGCCTCGATCTTCTTCAGCGTGGGGGCTGTTGTTACGACCCTGGCGTCCGGAAAGTACTGCTTGATGACCTCGATGCCGAAGTAGTAGTCGGGGTCGGCCTGACTGATGTACACGGTCTTCAGCGTCTTCTTGCTGTCCAGCACCATCGCGGCAATGCGCAAGGCGTCGGCGCGCGTAAAGCCGGTGTCGAGCAGCACCGCATCGTTCTTGCCGCTCACCAGCACGGCGTTGACGTGGAAGCTCGCACCGTCGGCGTTGTAGACCTGCACGGTCAGCAGCGGTACCGCCTGCGCCGAAGCTTCTGTCGCCACGACGCCCAGTGTCATCGCAGTGGGCATGAGGGCGAGGGACAAGGTCTTGAGGGTGTTCATCGGGAGCTCCATCGAAGGGTTGGTTGTTGATGGCGCCCACTTTATTGAATCGAATCGAGACGATAAACTCCGTATCTCGCAATTGATTGTCAATCAGATCGACACAATTCATGGACCACCTGAACGCCGTTCGGACCTTCATCGAGATAGCAGATCAGGGCAGTCTGACCCGCGCTGCGGAAGCGCTGGACCTGTCGCGGGCGATGGTCAGCCGCCATCTCGAAGGCCTGGAGCGCTGGCTGGGGGCGCGGCTGCTGCACCGCACGACGCGCCGCGTGAGCCTGAGCCAGGCCGGGCAGGAGGCCTTGCCGCGATTGCGCCAGATGCTCGAGCTGGCCGACGACGTGCGGGCGGTCGCCGGGGTGCGTCGCACCGAGCCCATGGGCAAGCTGAGGATCACGACGAGCCTGTCGTTCGCCGTCTCGAGCCTCTCGCAGGCGATCGTGGAATTCCAGCGCCGGTTCCCGCGCATCGAAGTCGAACTCCTCACTGTGGACCGGGCGGTGGACCTGGTCGGCGAACGCATCGATCTGGCGGTGCGCATCACCAACCGCCTGGATGAAGGCGTCGTGGCGCGTCGGCTCGCCAGCTGCCGTTCGGTGCTTTGCGCAGCGCCGGCCTACCTGCAGCGCCGGGGCC
Source organism: Pseudomonadota bacterium (assembly GCA_040384625.1). Classification (GTDB taxonomy): domain Bacteria; phylum Pseudomonadota; class Gammaproteobacteria; order Burkholderiales; family Burkholderiaceae_C; genus CADEEN01. The sequence continues at coordinate 23,150 of JAZKIW010000108.1, forward strand.
GGCCCGAACGCACGGAGGACCTGGCGGCACACGACTGCATCACGCACTCCATCGGTTCCCACGCGGAGTACCGGCTGCGCCAGGCGGGCCGGTTGACCACGGTGCGCGCGAAGGGCCCGCTGTCGAGCAACGAGACGGTCGTGCTGCGGCAGGCGGCGCTCGCGGGCGCCGGCATCGCTATGCTGCCCACCTACTTCGTCGGCGACGATCTAGCGCGGGGCGCACTGGTGCGTCTGTTGCCGGACCATGAGCCCGAACCCTTGGGGATCCACGCCGTGTACCTGTCGCGGCAACACCAGCCCCAACCGCTCAAGCTGCTCATCGATTTCCTGGCCGAGCGCTTCGGTGGCGACGTTGCGCCCTGGGATCGGCCGTCGCTCGTCAAAGTGCGGCCTGTCAGCGCGGCAGGCGCACCCAGCGCGCGCCGCGCGACGCAGACTTCACCACCGCCTCGATGAACTCGACGCCCTTCAGCCCATCGGCCAGGGTCGGGAAGTGCGCGGCCTTGTCGGTCTTGGGCCCACCCGGGCGCGCGGCGCGGATCGCCTGCGCGATCTCCGCATAGAGCGTGGCAAAGCCTTCGAGGTAACCCTCGGGGTGGCCGGACGGGATGCGCGAGATCCGCGCTGCCGCGGCGTTTGCGGCACCCGTCGCCCGCGAGATCGTCTGCGTCGGCTGGCCGAAGGGCGACCAGTGCAACTGGTTCGGCTGCTCCTGCCGCCATTCGATGCCACCCTGGCTGCCGTAGACGCGCAGGCGCAGGTTGTTCTCGTTGCCGGGCGCCACCTGGCTGGCCCAGAGCAGGCCGCGCGCGCCGTTGCGGTAGCGCAGCATCACCTGCGCGTTGTCGTCCAGCGCTCGGCCCTTGACGAAGCGGCTCAGGTCGGCGCAGAGCTCGTCGAGTTCGAGCCCGGTGACGTAGGCGGCCAGATGGTGGGCATGCGTGCCGATGTCGCCGATAGCGCCACCCGCGCCGCTCCTGGCCGGGTCGGTGCGCCAGTCGGCCTGCTTCTGGCCGGTCTTCTCCAGCGCCTCGGTCAGCCAGTCCTGCGGGTACTCGACCTGCACCACGCGGATCTCGCCGAGTGCGCCCTCGCGCACCATCTGGCGCGCGTGGCGCACCATCGGGTAGCCGCTGTAGTTGTGCGTCACGGCGAAGATGCGCTTCGCCTTCTTCGCCAGCGCGAGCAGTCTCTTGGCATCCTTGCTGTCCGTCGTCACCGGCTTGTCGCAGATGACGTGGATGCCAGCCTTCAGGAAGGCTGTGGCCACCGGTGCGTGCAGGTGGTTCGGCGTGACGATCGCCACCACCTCGATGCCGTCGGCCCGCGCCGCCTCGGCAATGGCCATCGCGGCGTAGTCGCTGTAGATGCGATCCTCCGCCAGGCCGAGCCCTCGGCCCGAACGCTGCGCCTTCTTCGGCGTGGCCGATAGAGCGCCGGCGACGAACTCGTAGTGGTCGTCCAGGCGCGCGGCGATGCGGTGCACCGCACCGATGAAGGCGCCTTCGCCGCCGCCGACCATGCCCAACCGAATGCGATTGCTGCTCACAGCCCGAGCATCCGCTTCAGCTGCGCCGCGTCGTGCGCCGCACCGGCGAAGTCGTCGAAGGCCTTCTCCGTGACGCGGATGATGTGGTCGCGGATGAAGGGTGCGCCTTCGGCTGCGCCTTGCTCGGGGTGCTTCAAGCAGCACTCCCACTCCAGCACGGCCCACCCCCCGTAGCCGTACTGCGCCATCTTCGAGAAGATGGCCTTGAAGTCGACCTGCCCGTCGCCGAGCGAGCGGAAGCGTCCGGCCCGGTCGATCCACGGCTGGTAGCCCGAATACACACCCTGGCGTCCGCTCGGCCGGAATTCGGCGTCCTTGATGTGCAGGGCCTTGATGCGCGAGTGGTAGATGTCGATGAAGGCCAGGTAGTCCAGCTGCTGCAGCACGAAGTGCGAGGGGTCGTAGTTGATGCAGCAGCGTGGGTGGTCGTTCACGCGCTCCAGGAACATCTCGAAGGTCACGCCGTCGAAGAGGTCCTCGCCCGGGTGCAGCTCGAAGCAGACGTGGCAGCCGGCCTCGTCGAAGGCATCGAAGATCGGGCGCCAGCGCTTGGCCAGTTCGTCGAACGCGGCCTCGACCAGGCCGGCCGGGCGCTGCGGCCAGGGGTAGAGGTAGGGCCAGGCCAGCGCGCCGGGGAAGCTCACGTTCGACGTGAGACCGAAGTTCTTCGACGCGCGCGCCGATAGCAGCATCTGCTCCACGGCCCAGCGCTGGCGCTCGGCCGGCTTGCCCTTGACCGCCGTCGGCGCGAAGGCGTCGAAGGCCTCGTCGTAGGCCGGATGCACGGCGACGAGCTGGCCCTGCAGGTGCGTGCCGAGCTCGGTGATCTCGACACCGTTGGCCTTGGCGATACCCGCGACTTCGTCGCAATAGGTCTTCGACTCGGCGGCCTTGGCCAGGTCGAACAAGCGGCCGTCCCAGGACGGGATCTGCACGCCCTTGAACCCGAGCGAGCCGGCCCACTTCGTGATCGCGGCCCAGGAGTTGAACGGCGCCGCGTCGCCCGCGAACTGCGCCAGGTAGATGCCGGGGCCCTTGATGTTGCTCGCCATGCGCTTGCTCCTTGCGTAGGGTCGGTGGATCGATGCAGGCCGCCATGATGCACCGGCGCGTGGTGTCGCTACAGTATGCCGATGAACACGCCCCAGTCCGTCGTCGTGCGCGAGGTCGGCCTGCGCGACGGCCTGCAGATTCTGCCGCGCGTGCTGCCCACCGCGCTCAAGCTCGAATGGCTGCGCGCCGCGCATGGCGCCGGCCTGCGCGAAATCGAGGTCGGCTCCTTCGTGCCGCCCAAATTGATGCCGCAACTGGCCGACACCGCCGAGCTGGTGGCCTATGCGAAGACCCTGCCGGGCCTGCTGCCCTCCGTGCTCGTGCCCAACCTGAAAGGCGCCGAGCGCGCCATCGAGTCGGGCGCCCACGCGATGCTGCTGCCGCTGTCGGCCAGCCACGCGCACAGCCTAGCCAACCTGCGGCGCACGCCCGATGAAGTGGTGCAGGACCTGCACCGCATCGTCGACCTGCGCGACGCCAGGGGCTCGGACTGCCTCGTCGAAGTCGGAATGTCCACCGCCTTCGGCTGCACCATCCAGGGCCGGGTCGAGCCGGCCGAGGTGCTGCGCCTGGTGCGTGCGGCGCTGGCTGCCGGTATCGACCGCATCGGCCTGGCCGACACCGTCGGCTATGCCGATCCGCTCCAAGCGAAGACGCTGTTCGAGCAGTGCCTCGAAGTTGCCGGCGACAAGCTCTCTTGCGGCCACTTCCACGACACGCGCGGCCTCGGCTCGGCCAATGTGTTCGCGGCCTGGCAGGCCGGCATGCGCCGCTTCGACGCTTGCACCGGCGGCATCGGCGGCTGCCCGCATGCGCCGGGCGCCAGTGGCAACGTCGCCACCGAGGATGTGGCCTACCTGTTCGCCAGCATGGGCGTGCCGACCGGGCTGGACTTTGAAGCCTTGATGGCACTGCGTGCGCAGGTTGCACAATGGCTGGAACGGTCGGGCAACGGCGCACCGATGCACGGTGCGATCTGGCGCGCCGGCCTGCCCAAGACCGTCGCCGCATGAACAACCAACCACGCCCGCGCGAAGCGCCGCAGCCTCTCAAGGGCCTGAAGGTCGTCGAGTTCACCCACATGGTGATGGGCCCGACCTGCGGCATGGTGCTGGCCGACCTGGGCGCCGACGTGATCAAGGTCGAACCGATCGAGGGCGACCGCACGCGCACCCTGCTCGGCGCTGGGGCGGGCTTCTTCCCGATGTTCAACCGCAACAAGAAGAGCATCCAGATCGACCTGCACAAGCCCGAGGGCGCGGCGGCGGCGCGCAGGCTGTGTGCGACGGCAGACGTGGTCGCTGAGAACTTCAAGCCGGGCACGATGGTCAAGTACGGCCTCGACCATGCTTCGCTGTCGGCCAACAACCCGCGCCTCATTTATGCCAGCCTGAAAGGCTTCCTGCCCGGCCCCTACGACCATCGCACGGCTCTTGACGAAGTGGTGCAGATGATGGGCGGCCTGGCCTACATGACCGGCCGTCCGGGTGACCCGTTGCGCGCCGGCTCGTCGGTCAACGACATCATGGGCGGCATGTTCGGGGCCATCGCCATCCTCGGTGCACTGATCCAGCGCGGCATCAGCGGCCGCGGGATGGAGGTGCAGGCCGCGCTGTACGAGAACAACATCTTCCTGGTCGGCCAGCACATGCTGCAGTACGCCATCACTGGGCAGCCGGCCGCGCCGATGCCCGCGCGCATCAGCCCCTGGGCGATCTACGACGTGTTCACGGTGAAAGACGGTGAGCAGATCTTCCTAGCTGCAGTGAGCGACGCGCAGTGGCTCACCTTCTGCGACGCGCTCGGCTTCGCCGACCTGAAGGCTGAGGCGCGCTACGCCGCAAACAACGAGCGGGTCAGGTTGCGCGGCGAGTTGCTCGTCGAATTGCGCACGCGCCTGGCGAGCCGCAGCGCAGCCGACCTCTCGCGCACGATGGAAGACGCCGGGCTGCCGTTTGCGCCGATCATGAAGCCCGAGGAGCTGCTCGACGACCCGCACCTTCTGGCCACCGGCGGCTTGGCCGACATCCAGCTCACCGACGGCGCGCGCGCCGGGCAGACGGTGAAGACGACGCTGTTCCCGTTCACGCTCGACGGCGAGCGCCCAGGCGTCAAGCTCAACCCGCCGCGGCGCGGCGAGCACACTCGCGAGGTGCTGCAGGCGATCGGCCTGGCCGAAGCCGAGATCGACGCCTTGTTCGATTCCCACGCGGTGGCGTGAAGGCCACCCCTAGCTTTTCAGGAGACAACAGCATGTCGAAGCAGACCCTTTCGCGCCGTGGCGTCCTGGCGGCCCTCGTCGCGGGCGCCCTGTGCGCCCCCGCCGTGGCCCAGGTGGGCGAGAAGACCATCCGGTTCATCCTGCCGAATGCCACCGGCTCGGGTGTCGACGCGATCACCCGTGCCGCACAGCCGGCGCTTGCCAAGGCGCTGGGCTTTCCGGTGGTGGTCGACAACCAGCCCGGCGCCGGCGGCATCGTTGGCCTGCAGGCGCTGGCCCGTTCGGCGCCGGACGGCAGCACGCTGTCGGTGGTGTCGAACAACGTGGTGATCTTCCCGAGCGTGTTCAAGACGATACCGTTCGACATGCCGGGCGACTTCACGCCGATCGCGATCGTCGGCGCCACGCCGATCGTGCTGGTGGTCAACCCAAGCAAGGTGAGTGCGACCAACCACAAGGAGTTCGCGGCCCTGCTGAAGAGCAAGCCCGACCAGTTCAACTACGGCTCGGGCGGCAACGGCACCATCCTGCACCTGACCGGCGAGCAGTATGTCGGTGAGGTAGGGGCCAAGGCCAAGCACATCCCCTACAAGGGCGTGGGCCCGATGGTGACCGATCTGATCGGCGGCCAGATCGACTTCGGCACCCTGGCGCTGCCCAGCGTGCAGCAGCACATCAAGAGCGGTGCCCTGCGTGCCATCGGCGTCGGCGGTGCGCAGCGCACCGCGGCGGCGCCGGAGATTCCGACGATTGCGGAACAGGGCTCGCCGAACTACGTGGTCGAGGCCTGGTTCGCAGTCATCGGTCCCAAGGGCATGGCCGCGGCCGACGTCAAGCGCGTCCACGATGCGGTGGTGGCCGCCTTCGCCGACCCTGTGGTGAAGGAGTCGATGTCCAAGCAAGGCAACACCATCAACGTCAGCACAACCGAGTTCGCGCAGGGCTACTTCCGCAGTGAGAAGGACAAGTACGCCAAACTGGTGAAGCAGGCCGGCATCGAACTGCAGTAGCTCAACACGCCAGGGCCAGCGCCTGCAGCGGCCGTTGGGTGGCGGCGTCGGTGACGACGAAGACGATGCGGCGTGCCGTGCCGCCGCTGGCCGGAGGCAGGGCCAGTGTGTGTTGCTTCGCACCGTCCTTCGCCGGCCAGGCATCGACAGGCTGGTACAGGGTGACGACATGGTCGTGCTTCAAGGTCTCGCCGGCGTTCTCGCCGGCGCGCACGCGCGTGTTGTGCCCGTCTTCGAGCACCGCCCAGTAGCCGGCCAGGCGGGCACTGCCGGCGCCGACACTGGCGGTGACCGTGTTGCCCTCGCGCTTCAGGCCCAGCCCCAGCGTGCTCGCCGGCAGGCGCGCCGGTGAGGTGCCGCTCCATTGGCGCCAGTCGCGGCCGTTCAGCACCACCTGCGGCGTGTAGACGTACCCCGAGCCGCTGCTCTGCGCCAACTGGTGCTGGCGTTCGGTGGCGGCGGGGGTGGCGAAGCGGTCGGGCCAGCCGAGCCGGTCCCAGTAGTTGACGTGGAAAGCGAGCGCGATCACGTCGTTGCGGCCCTTCAGGGTCGACAGCCAACGGTCGGCCGGCGGACAGGAACTGCAGCCCTCGGAGGTGTAGAGCTCGACGATGGCCGGGGCTTGCGCGCCGCTCTGGGCGCTGCAGGAAGCCGCGGCCTGGGCGAGGACGGCGCTGGGCAGCAAGGCGCTGGCGATCAACAAGGCGGTTTTCATGTGCGGTACTCCGGAAGGCAACCGCACTTGGTCGTGCCCGACGGTCGATCCTGACACGCGTGGCACGATGCCGCCATGAATGCCAGCGCCAAAACGTCAGAAGAGTGGGTTGCCGTCATCGGCGGCGGCCCGGCAGGCCTGATGGCGGCCGAGGTGCTAGCCGAGGCCGGTGTCGCCGTGCAGGTGTTCGACGCCATGCCATCGGTTGGGCGCAAGTTCCTGCTTGCCGGCAAGGGTGGGCTCAACCTCACGCACAGCGAGCCGCTGCCGATCTTCGGGCAACGCTACGGCGCGCGCGAGCCGCAGCTGGCGGCCTGGTTGAAAGCCTTCGACCCCGAGGCCCTGCGCGTCTGGGTCGCCGGTCTGGGCATCGAGACCTTCGTCGGCACTTCAGGTCGCGTGTTTCCCACCGACCTGAAGGCTGCGCCGCTGCTGCGTGCCTGGCTGCACCGTCTGCGCGAACGCGGTGTGCTGTTCCACATGCGCCACCGCTGGCTCGGCTGGAGCGACGAAGGCACCGATCTCCGCTTCGATGCGCCGCAGGGCGAGCGGCTGCTGCGCCCGCGTGCCACCGTGCTCGCGTTGGGCGGCGCCAGCTGGCCGCAGCTTGGCTCCAGCGGTGCCTGGGTGCCCTGGCTGCAGGCGGCGGGCGCCGACGTGGTGCCGTTGCGCGCCGCGAACTGTGGCTTTGAAGTCGCGCCCGCATGGAGCGCGCACCTGCGTCAGCACTTCGCCGGTGCGCCGATCAAGCCGGTGGCGCTGCACTTCGAAGGCTTCGAGCGGCAGGGCGAATTCGTGCTCAGCGAGTACGGCATCGAAGGCAGCCTGGTGTACGCCACGAGCGCGGCGATCCGCGATGCGATCGAGGCCCGGGGCCACGCGATCGTCACGCTCGACCTGCTGCCCGACCACGATGCGGCGCGCGTGGCGCGCGAGGTGGCGCATCCGCGCGGGGCGCGCAGCCTGTCGTCGCACCTGAAAAGCCGGCTCGGTTTGGCGGGCGCGAAGGTGGCCTTGCTGCACGAACTGCTGCCGCGCGAAGCGATGGCCGATGCGGCGCACCTGGCCGCGGCGATCAAGGCGCTGCCGATCACGCTGGCCGCCGCGCGCCCGATTGCCGAGGCGATCAGCAGCGCCGGCGGTGTGCGCCTCGAAGCACTCGACGAGTGCCTGATGCTGCGGGCGCGGCCCGGCCTATTCTGCGCCGGCGAGATGCTCGACTGGGAAGCGCCGACCGGCGGCTACTTGCTGCAGGCGTCGATGGCCAGCGGGCGCCTGGCCGGGCAGGGTGCCGCGGCCTGGCTGCGACAGTGCCGCTCGGACCCCGCTGGTGTGGGCCTCGGGCAGGATGTCGCCTGAAGCGCTGAACTCATCGGGCGTGCGACGCTCCAAGGCCCATGACACCTTGGCTGCTTGCCCTCGCTGCCGCACTGCCTTGTGCGGCAGCCGTCGCGGCCCAGTCGGGCGATCCGCTGGAATCGGCCGACTGCCAGCATGCGATGGCATCGTTGCAGGCGCAAGAGGACGCGCTCGCGCGCGCGCGCCGTGCCGGCCTGCCGTCTGCCGCGTCGGCCCCCGATGCCGAGTTGCGCCGTCTGCGCCGCAGCGCCGCGGGAATCTGCCTGGGCAGCCGCGGCGATGCGCTTACGGCACCCGCGGGCACGGTCCGGCAACCGATCGTGGTTCCGCCAGTCGCCGCGGTGCGCCCGGCCCTGGCGCCGCGAGCGCCGGCACCGGGCGCCCAAACGCTGAAACTCGTCGAACCGAACCTGGTCGTCACCGCCTGCGACGCCGTCGGCTGCTGGGCCAGCGACGGGTCCCGCCTGCAACGCGTCGGCCCTGGGCTGGTGGGCCCGCGCGGGCTGTGCAGCGTGCATGGCAGCCTGCTGCAGTGCCCGTAGCGGGCCATACGGCCTTCGCGGGAGCACGGCGCTAGCGGCTCTGCGCTGGCATCTTCTTCTTGTCCCTGGCGCCGCATTGGTCTCGCGCCGCCTTCGACACCTGGGCTTCGCAGCGCGCTGCCGAGTCGTCGATGACAGGCGACGAAACGGCGCTGACGGGGCGCGTCGCCGCGCGTTCGGCCTTCGTCGGCGGCGGGGTGGCCCTGCGCAACGGGACTACGATCTGCGGCGTGACCTTCCCTTCGGGCCGCAGATCGCCCGGCGTGGAAGAACCTTCGCGCAATTCGGTCGGCGTCTGCAGCCGGGGGGCGGGCCTCGATGTCCCCGGCGTAGAGGCTGCCGCACTCGGCGCCGGCACCGGTGTCATGGCCGTTTGCGCCAGGGCAGACAGCGCTGAAGCGGCGAACGCCAGCGCGCTCAACAGGGGCGGGCAGCGAAACATGGGCAGTCCTTCGTGTGCGCGGCGTCGCAGTTACTGACAGTGCTCGCGAGGCAGCCGGTTCGTCTGTGCGTTGCCGAACAGACGCTTCAGGGCTTGTCGGTCGTGTCGCTGCGGTAGAACGCCTCGACCTTGCCCTTGAGTTTGATCATCAGCGGGTGGCCCTTTCGGTCCAACGTCTTGCCCGCAGGCACCTTGACCCAGCCCTCGCTGATGCAGTACTCCTCGACGTCGAAGCGCTCCTTGTCGTTGAGGCGAATGCCGACCGCATGCTCGAACACGCTGGCGACGTGGTGAGAGCTGCGCGGGTCGGTCGAGAGGCGGTCCGGCAGAGGGGGTGCTGGGTTGTTTTCGTTCAAGGGTATCGTCCTTCTCGACAGCGCAAGTGAGGCCCGATTCTCGGCGATCCGGCGCGGCGGCCGCGCGGTGCGTGCGACACCGCACAGACCATCCAGCGCTGGTCATGCTTCTCTGCAGCACGCATGCTGCAGCCTGGGACACCGATGCCTGAGACCCTTTCGCCCGACCTCCTGCAGCGGATGCATGCTTGGTGGCGCGCCGCGAACTACTTGTCGGTCGGGCAGATCTACCTGCAGGACAACCCGCTGCTCGACACGCCGCTGACGCTGGACCATGTCAAGCGGCGCCTGCTCGGGCATTGGGGCACCACGCCGGGCCTGAACATGATCTATGTGCACCTGAACCGGCTGATCACTGACCACGGCCTCGACATGCTGCTGGTCGTAGGCCCCGGCCACGGCGGGCCCGGCATCGTCGCAAACACCTACCTCGAAGGTTCGTACACCGAGCACTACCCGGCCATCGAACGCGACCGCAGCGGCATGCGGCGGCTGTTTCGCCAGTTCTCCTGGCCAGGCGGCATACCGAGCCACGTGGCGCCGGAAACGCCGGGCTCGATCCACGAAGGGGGTGAGCTCGGCTACTCCCTGGCGCACGCGTATGGCGCGGCCTTCGACAACCCGGAGCTTATCGTCGCCTGCATCGTCGGAGACGGCGAAGCCGAGACCGGGCCACTGGCTGCGAGCTGGCACTCCAACAAGTTTCTGAACCCGGCACGCGACGGCGCGGTGCTGCCGATCCTGCACCTCAACGGCTACAAGATTGCCAACCCGACCGTGCTCGCGCGCATCGGCCGGGCCGCACTGTTCGACCTGATGCATGCGCAGGGCTACGAGCCGCATTTCGTCGAGGGCGACGACCCGGCCCTGGTCCATCAATGCCTGGCCGGCACGCTGGACAAGGCGCTGGCGCGCATCCGGCGTATCCAGGAGGAAGCACGCCAGCCCGATGCGCTGCGCCCGACTGAGCAGGCGCCGCGTTGGCCGATGATCATTCTGAACACGCCCAAGGGCTGGACCGGACCGAAGCTCGTCGACGGGCGGGCGGTCGAGGGTCACTGGCGCTCGCACCAGGTGCCGATCGCCAGGTTCACGCGGCCCGAACACCTGCAGCAACTCGACGCCTGGCTGCGCAGCTACCGGCCGCAGGAGCTGTTCGACGAGGCCGGCAGGTTCCGCGACGAGTTCGCATCACTTGCGCCGACGGGGCAGCGGCGCATGGGCTTCAATCCGCACGCCAACGGGGGGAACTTGCTGCAGCCCTTGACGATGCCGCACCTGCATGAGCACGCGGTCGCCGTGCCCACGCCGGGCAGCAGCGAGGCGGAAGCGACGCGGGTGCTCGGCGCCTTCCTGCGCGAAGTGATGCGGCTCAACCTGGCCGCTGCCAACTTCCGCCTGTTCGGCCCCGACGAGACGGCATCGAACCGGCTCGACGCGGTGTACGAGGTGTCGGGCAAAGCCTGGATGGCCGAGATCGTCGAGACCGACACCGACCTGCGAATGGATGGCCGGGTGATGGAGGTGCTGAGCGAGCACTTGTGCGAAGGCTGGCTCGAGGGCTACCTGCTGACCGGCCGGCACGGTCTGTTCTCGTGCTATGAGGCCTTCATCCACATCGTCGACTCGATGGTCAGCCAGCACGCGAAGTGGCTCAACACCAGCCGCAAGCTGCCCTGGCGCGCACCGATTGCATCGCTCAACATCCTGCTCACCTCGCATGTCTGGCGCCAGGACCACAACGGCCTGTCGCACCAGGATCCGGGCTTCATCGACCACGTGGCGAACAAGAAGTCGGATGTCGTGCGCATCTACCTGCCGCCCGATGCCAACTGCCTGCTGTCGGTCACCGACCACTGCCTGCGCAGCCGCCACTACATCAACGTGATCATCTCCGGCAAGCAGCCGGCGTGGCAGTGGCTGAGCATGGAGTCCGCCCAGCGCCACTGCATGTCCGGCGCCGGCAGCTGGGCCTGGGCCAGCAACGACGCGGGCGATCCCGACGTCGTGATGGCTTGCGCCGGCGACGTGCCGACGCTGGAGACTCTAGCAGCGGTGATGCTGCTGCGTGAGGCCGTGCCCGACATCCGCATCCGCGTCGTCAACGTGGTCGACCTGATGGTGCTGCAGCCCTCGTCGGATCACCCGCATGGCCTGGACGACCGCGACTTCGACGATCTCTTCAGCACCGACAGGCCGGTGATCTTTGCCTTCCACGGCTACCCGGCCCTGGTGCACAAGCTGTGCTACCGCAGGCGCAATCACGCCAACATCCACGTGCGCGGCTTCCAGGAAGAGGGCACGACGACCACGCCGTTCGACATGGTGGTGATGAACAAGCTCGACCGCTACCACCTCGCGCTCGATGCCGTCCGGCGCATCCCGCGCTTGGCTGGGCAGGTGCCAGCCGCCACGGCGCGCTACTGGACCAGCATCGAACGCCACAAGCTCTACATCGCCGAGCATGGCGAGGACCTGCCCGAGGTGCGCGACTGGCGCTGGCAGGGCCGGCCATGATCGTTCTGGCCCTCAACAGTGGCTCGTCGTCGCTCAAGTTCGGCCTGTACCGCGTCGGAAGACCGGTGCAGCCCGACAGCCTGCTCATCGGCCACATCGACACGATCGACGATATCTCCGCACGGCTGGCGCAAGGCGAACTGCCGAGGCCGCAGGCCATAGGCCACCGTGTCGTGCACGGCGGACCCGGTCTGCGCCGGCACTGCGTCATCGACGATGCCGTGCTGCAGCAGATCGAAGGCGCGGCCGCCTTCGCGCCGCTGCACACACCCGCAGCGCTGGCGCTGATCCGTCGCAGCCGCACGATGTACCCCGGCCTGCCCCAGGTGGCCTGCTTCGACACTGCCTTCCACGCCACGCTGCCCGATGCAGCGCGGATCCTGCCCGTCCCGAAAGCGCTTCAGGCGCAGGGCATCCAGCGCTACGGGTTCCATGGCCTGTCGTGCGAGTCGATCGTGCAGCGCCTGGCGCGCGAGCTGCCGCACGGCCTGCCGGATCGCGTGCTCATCGCCCACCTCGGCAACGGTGGCAGCGTGACGGCCGTGCGAGCGGGTTTATCTGTCGACACCAGCATGGGCCTGACGCCGAGTGGCGGCGTGATCATGGGCAGCCGAAGCGGCGACCTCGATCCCGGCCTGCTGATTCATCTACTGCGCGAGCAAGACTTCGACGTCGAGAAACTCGAGTCTTTGGTTGACCGGCAGTCGGGCCTGCTGGGTATTTCAGGCCTGAGCAGCGACATGCGGCGCCTGCGTCAGGCGGCAGTGACCGACGGCGATGCGCGCCTGGCGGTGCGCATGTTCTGCATTGCTGCGGCCAAGCAGCTGGCGGCCATGATCACTGTGCTGGAGGGCGTCGACCTGATCGTGTTCAGTGGTGGCATCGGCGAGAACGACGCCGAGGCGCGGGCCGACATCTGTACCGGCCTTGCGTGGCTGGGCATCCGACTCGACCCCGAGGCGAACCGGCGCGGCAACGGTGCCATTAATAGATTGATCAGCGACGCAGGGTCGCGCTGCGCGGTGCGCGTGGTAGCGTCTCAGGAAGACGCGCAGATCGCCCGCCACACGCGCCGCCTGCTGGAGCCATTCAACAGCGATTGACCTGGCAAGAAAAGCAGCCGCACTTGGCGTTATGCAGTTGCAGGTATGCGACCCGGCTGTCGTCGAAGCAGCGATCGATCTCGGCCTTGACTGCAGGGCCCTCGCACACCGCTGCATCGACCATCATGCCCTGGGCGTCGTAGGCCCGCACCGAGATCAAGCGGCGGGTCACATAAGGCGGGATGTGCCCCGCCGGCATTCGCTGTTGCGTGACATCGCGGCGAACGAAGATCGGGCCGGCGCTGCGGTACGGCGAGGGCACCGTGTGGTGCTCGTAAGGCAGCAGCAACAGCTCGTCGCCGACCTCGGCGTCCTCCAGGCTGACGCGACATGGAAAGCCCGGACTCTCGGTGGCGATGCGGCGAACGGCGCCGAGCGCCGCCAGTTGCTCGTCCGTCAGGTTGAAGAGGCGCTCGAACGGCCCTGGGTCGATGCCGACGATCTGGAAGGCGTGCATGGTGAGGCCTTGGAAGTTTCGATGCAGCGATGATCCCTCGCAGGCTGCGCCCGGCTGGCCGTTTCCGGACATCGAATTGAGCAGCGCGCTCAGGCGGGTCTTTTCGCGAAGATCAGTCGTCGTTCAGGTGCTGCACCAACAGCCGGTGGAACTGGTGCACGCCACGCTCATGCTGCGGCGAATAGCGGCCGCCACGGTACTGCCGCGAGCGGATCCCGCGCTGCACCGATTGCACGGCGGCTTCGTCTTCGAACTCGACCTGATCGAGTGCCGCGCCGGCGCCCTGGCCCAGCAGGTCGGGCCGGGCCACGTAGGCGCGGAATGAGACCCGCGTGCGGCCCGGTGCAAGGGGCTGCACCAGGTTGATCGACAGGCCCCACGGATAGAAATTGAGCATGAGGTTCGGAAACAGCCAGAAGTAGTGCGCCACCACTCGGCCCTGCTCGTCCAGCCCGAGCTGCAGGTTGCCGTGCGGATGGAACTCGTAGCGGTAGCGCTTCCAGTCCAGCGCGGTCATCAGGCCCGGATGCAGGAAGGGGATGTGCAGGCCTTCGAGGTAGTTCTCGACATACAACGCCCAATGCGCGTCGAAGCTGAAGTCGCGGTCGCGCGAGGGATCGTGCACGAAGGTCTGCAAGGCCAGTTCGGGCAGGTGGTCGCGAATCGGCGCGAGCAGCTCATCGAGCGGGACCAGCGGGTCGAGCGCCGCGAAGCCGTGCCCGCCGAACTCGCCGAAGGGCAGACTGCGCAAGTGATCGTCCGGCCCAGGAAAGTCGACGGCGCCCTCGAAGCCCGGCATGAAGGTCATGCGCCCGTCCAGATCGAAGCGCCGCGAGTGGTAGGGGCACCGGATGTTGTCGTTGCGGCAGGGCGCATCGACGAGCAGATGGCCGCGGTGCGTGCACACGTTGGGCAGGCAGCGCAGCGTGCCGCCGGCATCGCGCGCGAGCAGCAGGGGTTCGTCGAGCAGGCCCGGTCCGAGCACGCGCGGTGCGAGCGAGCCGGGCTTGCCCACGTCGGCCAGGTCGCCGATCCACTGCCAGGTACGCGCGAAGACGCGCTCGCGCACCGCAGCGTAGATGCCGTCATCGAGGTAGAAGCGCGCATCGAGCGTGCGAGCACGCTCGATCGCGGCCTCGGGCATCGCCAGCGGCGTCATCGGCGCGCCGCCTCGCTGCCCGCACTCACTCCTTGATGTCGACGCCGTAGAAGCTGTGGCGGCCGAAGGGGCTCAGCTTGTAGTCGATGACTTCCTTGCGCACCGGCTTCAACTGAACCGCGTGGGCGATCGTGAACCAGGGCGTCTGCTCCTTGAAGATGACCTGGGCGTCGCTGTACAGCTTGGTGCGCTCGGCCTGGTTGCTGACGGTCTTGGCTTTCACCACCAGATCGTCGAAGGGCTTGTGGCAGAACTTGGCGACGTTGCTGCCGCTGGCGCTCTGCGCCGAGGCGCAGCCGAGCAAGGTGTGCAGGAAGTTGTCGGGGTCGCCGTTATCGCCGGTCCAGCCCAGCATGCCCATCTGGTGTTCGCCGGCCTGCATGCGCTTGCGGTATTCGCCCCACTCGAAGGTCTTGATCTCGGCCTTGACGCCGATCTTGGCCAGGTCGGCCTGCATCAGCTCGGCGATGCGCTTGGCATTCGGGTTGTACGGGCGCTGCACCGGCATGGCCCAGAGGTCGGTCGTGAGGTTGGGCACGCCGGCCGCGGCGAGCAGCTTCTTGGCGCCTTCGGGATCGTAGACATCGTCCTTGATCGCATCGTTGTACGACCACATCGAGGGCGGGATCGGATTCTTCGCCGCCACACCGGTGCCGAGGTACACGCCGTCGATGATCGCCTTCTTGTTGATGGCCATGCTGATGGCCTTGCGCACGCGCACATCGTCGAAGGGCTTCTTCGTCGTGTTGAACGCCAGGTAGCCGACGTTCAGGCCGGCCTGCTCGAGCACCGTCACGTTCGGGTCCTTGCGGATCGCGTCGAGGTCGGCCGGGTTGGGGTAGGGCATCACATGGCACTCGCCCTTCTGCAGCTTGGCCCAACGCACAGAGGCGTCGGGCGTGATCGAGAACACCAGGTCGTCGATCTTGGCCTTGCCGCCCCAGAACTCGGGGAAGGCCTTGTAGCGGATCACGGCGTCCTTCTGGTACTGCACCAGGAAGAAGGGTCCGGTGCCGATCGGCTCCTGGTCGGTCTTCTCGGGCGTGCCGGCCTTGAGCATCGCGTCGGCGTATTCCTTGCTCTGCACGCCGGCGTACTCCATCGCCAGGTTCGACAAGAAGGGCGCCTCGGGCCGCTCGAGCACGAATTTGACGGTGTAGTCGTCGACCTTGGTCAGCGACTTGATCAACTTGGGCATGCCCATGTCGTTGAAGTACGAGTGGTTCGGGCTGGTGACCTTGAAGTACGGGTGCTCTTCCTTCCATTGCCGCTCGATCGCGAAGATCACGTCGTCGGCATTGAAGTCGCGCGTCGGCTTGTAGCCCCGGTTCGAATGCCACTTCACGCCCTTGCGCAGGAAGAAGGTGTATTCGAGGCCGTTCGGCGAAATCGTCCAGCGCTCGGCAAGGCCGGGCACGACCTTGGTGGTGCCGCGTTCGAAGTCGACGATGCGGCTGTAGATCTGGCTGTTGGCGTCGAACGAGGTACCGGTCGTGTTGATGCCGGGGTAGAAGTTTTCCGGGCTGCCTTCGGAGCAGAAGACCAGCGTCTTGGCGGAGACGGCGCTGGCGCCGATGGCGAGGACGGTGGCCGCGGCCAAGGCCAGGGCACGGGGTCGTGTGGTGCGGATGCGATTCATGGAGCGACTCCTGGGATGGTCAGCGATAGAGGGCGCATCGTACCCGCGCCGCGAGGCCCAGCCGCTCCGCATTCGTACCGAGACGAACGGCTGCGCTGACGCCTATGCCCAGCGCTCGGCGTAGTGGCAGGCCACCTGCACGCCGGCCAGCGGCCGCAACGCCGGCCGTTCGGCATGGCAGCGGGCATCGGCATGCGGGCAGCGGGTGCTGAAAGCGCAGCCTGCCGGTGGATTAAGCGGCGAAGGTAGTTCACCGCGCAGGACCGTGCGCTCGACGCCGGGCAGCCGGCCGAGTCCGGGCGTCGAGCCGAGCAGCGCGCGCGTGTAAGGGTGCAGTGGCCGCGCGAACAGGCGCGCCTTGGGCGCCTGCTCCATCACATGGCCGAGGTACATCACCAATACCTCGTGGGCGATGTGGCGCACCACGCCGAGGTCGTGCGAGATGAAGAGGTAAGCCAGGCCGAGTTGCTGCTGCAGGTCGGCCAGCAGGTTCAGCACCTGGGCCTGGACCGACACATCGAGCGCCGACACCGGCTCGTCGGCCACCACCAGCGCCGGGTCGAGCATCAGGGCGCGGGCGATCGCGATGCGCTGGCGCTGGCCGCCGGAGAACATGTGCGGATAGCGATCGGCGAATTCGGGCCTCAGGCCGACCCGGGCCAGCATCGCGCGCGCACGCTCGCCGCGCTCGGCCTTGTTCATCCGTTCATGGATCGCCAGCGGCGTCTCCAGGATGGTGCCGATCTTGTGGCGGGGGTTGAGCGAGCCGTAGGGGTTCTGGAACACCAGTTGCACCGAGCGGCGCAGGCGCAGGCGTTCGGCTTCGTCGGGCGCAGGTGCCACGGCGTCGACGCCCCCCAGGTGCAGGCTTCCTGCGCTGGGCTTCTCGATCAGGGTCACCAGGCGCGCCAACGTCGACTTGCCGCAGCCCGACTCGCCGACCACGGCCAGCGTCTGTCCGGCCACGATGCGAAACGACACGCCGCCGACCGCCTGCAATTGCGCCGGGGTGCGGAACAGGCCGCGCCGGATCAGGTAGGTGCGGCGCAGGCCTTGCGCTTCGACGACGGCCGCGCTCATGCCGCAGCGCCGGCCGCGACGGTGGCCAGGCGTCCGTGCAGTTCGATGCTTGACTCGCGCTGCGGGTCACCCAGCGGGTGGTGGCAGCGCACCAGGCCCCCTTGCCAATCACGCAGGGCCGGCCGTGTCTCGCGCGAGAGCGCTGTGGCGTAGGCGCAGCGCGGCGCGAACAGGCAGCCGGCGGGGCGGTCGAACAGCCCGGGCACCACGCCGGGGATGTTGGCCAGGCGCGCGCTGCCATCGCTGCGCTCGGGCATCGCAGCCATCAACGCCGCGGTGTAGGGGTGCTGCGGCGACTCGAACAGCGCCGCCGCGCTGCGCTGCTCGACCACCTGGCCGGCGTACATCACGGCCACCCGTTGCGCCATCTCGGCCACCACGCCCATGTTGTGGGTGATCAGCACCAGGGCCATGCCGCGCTCCTTCTGCAGCGAGCGCAGCAGGTCCAGGATCTGGGCCTGGATCGTCACGTCCAGTGCGGTGGTCGGCTCGTCGGCGATCAGCAGGCGCGGGTTGCAGGCGATGGCCATCGCGATCATCACGCGCTGGTTCATGCCGCCCGACATCTGGTGCGGGAAGTCCTTCAGTCGGCTCGAGGCCGCAGGGATGCCCACCTGCTCGAGCAGTTCGGTGGCGCGCTTTTGTGCGCTGCGTCGGTCGAGGCCTTCGTGGATGCGCAGGGTCTCGCTGAGCTGAAAGCCGATCGTGAAGCAGGGGTTCAGGCTGGTGGTCGGATCCTGGAAGATCATCGCCACGTCCTTACCGGTCAGGGCACGGCGCTCGCGCGCTGACAGGGACATGAGGTCGCGCCCCGCGAAGTGCATGCGCCCGGCGCGCACCCGGCCCGGAAAGGCCACCAGGCCCATCAGTGCCAGCATGGTCACGCTCTTGCCAGAGCCCGATTCGCCGACGATGCCCAGCACCTCGCCCTCATCGAGCGACAGTGACACGCCTTGGACGGCATGCATCGTCGCGCCTTGCAGGGCGAATTCGACATGGAGGTCTTCGACTTCGAGGAGAGGCATCTCGGGCTAGCGTTTGAGCTTCGGGTCGAGTGTGTCGCGCAGTCCGTCACCGAGCAGGTTGAAGGCCAACACGGTGATCAGGATCATCAGCCCCGGGAACGTGACGACCCACCAAGCGCGCAGCACAAACTCGCGCGCGTCGGCGAGCATCGTGCCCCACTCGGCGGCAGGCGGCTGGGCGCCCAGGCCGAGAAAGCCGAGTGCGGCGGCGTCGAGGATGGCCGTCGACACGCCGAGCGAGGCCTGCACAATCAACGGCGCCGCGCAATTCGGCAGCACCTCGGCGAACATCAGGCGCAGGCGGCCGGCGCCGGCGACACGGGCGGCGGTGACGTAGTCCTTCGAGGTTTCGGTGATCACCGCGGCCCGGGTGATGCGCACGTAGTGGGGCAGCACCACCACGGCGACGGCCAGCATCGCGTTCATCATGCCGGGGCCGAGGATGGCCACGATGACGATCGCCAGCAGCAGGCTGGGCAGGGTCAGGATGATATCCATCGCCCTCATGATCACGATGTCGAGCGCGCCGCGCGCGAAGCCCGCCACCAGACCGAGCACGATGCCGGTGACGATCGACACCGCGACGACGGCGATGCCGATCACCAGCGACAGCCGTGCTCCGTGGATCAGGCGCGACAGCAGGTCGCGGCCGATCGCATCGGTGCCTAGCCAGTAGGCCGACGAGCCGCCGGCCTGCCAGGCGGGCGGGCGCAGGAAGGCGGTGTTGTTGGTCAGGTCGGGCGGGTAGGGCGCGATCCAGGGCGCGAAGGCTGCCAGCAGCAGCACGGAGATCACGATCGCCAGGCCGGCCACCGCGCCGTGGTTGGCGCTGAAGTGGATCCAGAAGCTGCGCCACGGGCCCGGGGGGCGGCGCGTCTCGGCGCCGTCGGAGGCGGCGCTGGGCAGGGGAGTGGTCGTGGCCGACATTGATCAATGGCGCGAGATGCGCGGGTTGATGACGCCATAGGTCAGATCGACCAGCAGGTTGACGACCATCACCACGCCGCCGAGCAGCAAGAGGCCGCCCTGCAGCACCGGGTAGTCGCGCCGCGCGATGGCTTCGATCATCCACTTGCCGACACCGGGCCAGGAGAAGATGGTCTCCGTCAGGATCGCGCCGGTGAAGAGCACGCTCACCTGCAGCCCGATCACGGTGACCACCGGGATCAGCGCATTGCGGAAGGCATGCAGGGCGACGACGCGCAGGCTCGACAGGCCCTTGGCGCGCGCGGTGCGGATGTAGTCCTCACCCAGCACCTCCAGCATCGCCGAGCGCGTCATGCGCGCGATCACCGCCAGCGGGTTCGTGCCGAGCACAATGGTCGGCAGGATCAGGTGCGAGGCGGCCGAGCGCAGCGCGCCCTTCTCGCCCGAGAGCCAGGCATCGATCAGGTGAAAGCCGGTGACGGGCTCGAAGTAGTAGGCCACCGCGATGCGGCCCGACACCGGGGTCCAGCCCAACTGCACCGAGAACAGCAGGATCAGCAGCAGGCCCCACCAGAAGATCGGCATCGAATAGCCGGTCAGCGAGCCGACCATCACGCCGTGGTCGAGCACCGAGTTGCGCCTAACCGCGGCCAGCATGCCAGCCGGGATGCCGATGACCAGGGCGAAGACGATCGCGCAGACAGCGAGTTCGATCGTGGCAGGGAACAGGGCGATGAATTCCTTGACGACCGGAGTCTGCGTGATCATCGACTTGCCCAGGTCGCCGTGCAGCAGGCGGCCAAGGTAGAGGCCGTACTGCACCAGCAGGGGCCGGTCCAGGCCGTAGTCCTTCATCAGCGCGGCGTGGCGCGCCGGGTCGATGCCGCGCTCGCCGGCCAGGGTCTCAATCGGGTCGCCCGGCACCAGGCGGATCAGAAAGAAGGCGAGCAGGGTCATGCCGAGAAAGGTCGGCACCACGAGCCCCAGGCGGGTCAGCACAAAACGCCACATCGCGCGATGCTAACTGGCCGTCGCAGCAACGCCGATAGCGTCGTGCCGGGAACCTGCTTGCCTTAGCATCGGCGCTTCCACAGGCAGGAGACACACGATGAAGACTCGATTCACGATCGCTGCGTTGGCACTGGCCGCCACCCTGGTGGGGTGCGCCGGCATGATGCACCGCGGCGGCCCGATGGCGATGGCCAAGCTCGAAGCCACGCGTGGCAATGCGACCACGGGCATGGTCATGTTCCACCAGCACGGCGAGCACGTCATGGTGCATGCCAAGGTCGAGGGCCTGAAGCCCGGCCAGGAGCACGGCTTCCACATCCACGAAAAGGGCGACTGCAGCAGTGGTGACGGCATGAGCACCGGCGGCCACTTCAACCCCGCAGGCAAGCCGCACGGGCCACAGGACGCAGAGCACCATGCCGGCGACCTGCCCTCGTTGAAGGCCGACGCGCAGGGCCGCGCCGACGTCAGGTTCCACCTGATGGGCGTGACGATCGGCAGCGGCGCCGCCGACATCGTCGGAAGGGGCCTGATCGTGCACGCGATGCCCGACGACTACCGCACCCAGCCGACCGGCAACGCGGGCGGGCGCATCGCCTGCGCTGTGATCGCGCGACACACTCCCTGAGGACGGCACGGCGCGCTCGCGCGACATGCCCACGGTGACGGCCGCGCTGCACATCCATGCCGGCCCGCGCGCGCGGGCCCAGTTGCGCGAGCGCGGGCTCGCTGCCGCCGATGTGCGCATCGTGCCGGCGGCGGCGGGCGGGCCCAAGGGCCTGGTGCTCAACCCGCTGGACCGCTTCATCTTCGGCCACTGGCTCGCCGGCAGCACGCACACGGTGCATCTGCTCGGTGCCTCGATCGGCGCCTGGCGCATGGCCAGCGCCTGCCTGCCCGACGCGGACGCCGCCTTGGCCGAACTGGCCGCCGACTACATCGCCCAGGACTATCCGCACGCGCCGGGCAAGGCGCCGACGTCGCGCGACGTGAGTGCGATGTTCGGCGCCAAGCTGGATGAGCGCTTCGGTGGCCGCGGCGAAGAGGTGCTGGGCCAGGCGCGCTACCGCCTGCATGTGCTGACCAGCCGCGGCCGCCACCTGCTGAGGCGCGAGGGTCGCCTGCGCACGCCGCTCGGCTACCTCGGTGCCTTCGCCACGAACCTGGTGAGCCGGCGTGCGATGGGCGGTTGGCTCGAGCGCGTGATGTTCTCCGACCTGCGCGACGCGCTGCCATTCGCGTTGCACGACTACCGCACGAAGCAGGTGCCGCTGACGGCGGGCAACCTCGGCCCGAGCCTGCTTGCCAGTTGTTCGATCCCGTTCTGGCTCGATGCCGTGCACGACATTCCCGGTGCGCCGCGCGGCGCCTACTGGGACGGCGGCATCACCGACTACCACCTGCACCTGGACTACGCGCAGATGAGCGAGGGTCTGGTGCTGTATCCGCACTTCCAGCCGACGGTGGTGCCGGGCTGGTTGGACAAGGGGCTCAAGCACCGCCACGCTGCGACGGCCCGACTGGCCAACGTGGTGCTGCTGACGCCGGACCCGGAGTGGGTGCGGAGCGCGCTGCCGAACGGCAAGCTGCCCGACCGCGGCGACTTCAAGGCATTCGGCGACGACCTGGCCGGTCGCCAGAAGGCCTGGTCGCGTGCGGTGGCCGAAAGTCAGCGCCTGGCCGACGAGTTCGCGGCCTTGCTGCGGCAGCCGTCGATCGAGGCCATGCCTCTGCTTTGAGGTACGGCCGGGCTCGCCCGCTCATCGCTTGTGCGCGCTGAGAAAGGCGGCGACCTCTTCCTGCGTAGGGATGCTGGCCTGCGCACCGGGGCGCGTGCAGACGATGGCCGCTGCAGCGCTGGCGCGATGCAAGGCGTCGATCAGGGCGTCGCCCTGGCTCAAGCCCGCGGCCAACACGCCGCAGAAGGTGTCGCCGGCCGCCGTGGTGTCGACGGGCTCGACGGCAAACGCCGGCAACTGCAGCCGCTGGCCGAGGTGACGCGCGCAACAGCCGCGCTCGCCCAAGGTGACGATGACCGTCGGCACGGCCAGCCGGGCGAGCGCTGCGTCGATGTCGTCCGACACACCCGTGACTTCGCCGAGCTCGCCTTCGTTGACCACCAGCACGTCGAGTGCCTCCAGCAGGGTCGGCGGCAACGCGTGCGCCGGTGCGGCATTCAGCACGACGCGGACGCCGGCGCGGCGCGCGGCCTGCGCGTAGGCCGTCACCGTCTCCAGCGGGGTCTCGAGCTGCAGGAGCAGGTGGCTGACGCCTGCCAGCGAGGGCAGGTCGGCCGCATGCAGCGCTTGGTTCGCACCCGGCGCGACGGTGATCGCGTTCTGGGCATCGTCGGACACGCAGATGAAGGCGGTGCCGGTAGGTAGCGTCGCGGAGCGGCTGATGTGCATGCGCACGCCGGCGTTCTTCAACGACGCCTCGAGCGGGGCGGCGAAGGCATCGCTGCCCAGGCTCAGCAGCATCTGCGTTGCGGCGCCGCCAGCGCGTGCGCAGGCGACCGCCTGGTTGGCGCCCTTGCCGCCAGGGAAGGTCTGGAAGTCCCGGCCCAGTACCGTCTCGCCTGGCGCAGGAATGTGCGTCGCGCGAACCACGAAGTCGAGATTGGCCGAGCCAGCGACGAGGATGCTCATGATCGTGCGGTCAGCCCAGCTGGTAGGGGCCGCCGCGCTCCAGCGCTTGCCGATAGGCCGGGCGTGCATGGATGCGGGTCAGGAATTCGCCGATCCTGGGGTAGCGCGCACCCATGCCGGCGCGCGACGCCGCGGCCTCGAGAGGAAAGCTCATCATGATGTCGGCGGCGCTGAACGCCTCGCCGGCGAACCACGGCCGCGCCGCAAGCTCGGCCTCCATGAAGTTCAGTTGGCGGTCGATGTTGGGTTTCACGAAGCCCTTCATCACCTTGTCGGCGATGGCCTTGGCGATCGGCTTGGCGAAGAAGGGCATCGGTGCGGTGCGCACCTTGTTGAAGACGAGGGCCATCACCATCGGCGGCATCGCCGAGCCTTCGGCGAAATGCAGCCAGTACGTGAAGCGCAGGCGCTCGGGCGTGCCGGCTGCCGGTCGCAGCAGGGCGCCGCCGGCGCGGTCGAGCAGGTATTCGACGATGGCCCCGGTTTCGGCGACGACATTGCTGCCATCGCTGATCACGGGTGACTTGCCCAGCGGGTGTACGGCTTCGAGCTCGGGTGGCGCCAGCGAGGTCTTCTTGTCGCGCGCGTAGCGCTTGACGTGGTACGTCAGGTTCAGTTCTTCGAGCAGCCACAACACCCGCTGCGAGCGCGAGTTCTCGAGATGGTGCACGGTGATCATGGTCGGACTCGCTTTCGAATGTGGACTCAGGACAGCGGCCACCAGCGCGCCGCCAGTTGCTCGAAGCTTGAGGCTCCCTGCGCCGGCAGCCGTTCGAGGTACCAACGCAGGTTGCTGTAGCGGTGCAGCATCGCATAGGCCATCAGGCGGCATTGCAATGAAGCGTCGAGCTGGTCGGGCCGGTAGCCATAGGCGATCAGGCTGCGGCGCAGGAAGCGGCCGTCGCCGCAGGCGACGAAGAGGCCGAACGAGGCGAAGTCGTATTCGGGCGCGCCGATCATTGCCGGTTCGAAGTCGAACAACCCGCTCAGACGGCAGCGCTCGCCGCCGATGTCGACCAGCAGGTGCTCGCGCATCAGCTCGGTGTGCAGCAGCGCCCGGCTGCCGTCGAGCGGCGGCATCCAGGTTTGGAGGAAATCGGGCAGGCGCTCGAGCCAGTAGGGATCGAGGCGCCGTGCGCGCTGGCGGTCGAGCGCACTGTCGCGCTGCGCGGGCAGGAATGCCTGCCAGCGCGGCTCGAAGTCGGTGAGCGCACCGGTGTCGACGGCATGCAAGGCGGCGACGGCCGCACCCAGCTCGTCCGCCATGCGGTCGCGCCGCGCGATCGACAATTCGGGCCAGGCATCCACCAGGCGTCGACCCTGCAACTGGGTCATCAGCAGGCAGTGCCAGCCGTCGAGTGTGTCCGCCGCGAGCAGGCTTGGCGTGGGGATCGGCAGCGCGTCCTGTACGGCGGTGAGCGTCCTCGCCTCGATGGATGCGTGGGCACCCTCCTGCGGCGGGAACAGCTTGAGCACATGGCTGCGGCCCAGCGCATAGACCGGCAGCGAGCCGCTGTCATAGCGCAGGACCGGCAGGCCGTCGAGCCCGTGCCGCTTGCAGAGCGCGGCCACGCCCGCCGCGAGTGCTGCGTCGTCGCCGAGGACGGCCTCCCAACCGGGGTCATCGAAGGCTTGCGGAAACAGCATGCGCCCTTCAGCCACTGAGCAGCTTGTTGACCAGTTCGGGTGTGGTGGCCGCCCCGTACTTGCGCATCAAGCGGGCGCGGTAAACGTCGACCGTGCGCGGGCTGATGGCCAGCTTCTGGCCGATGCGCTTGCTGGTCAGGCCCTCGATCAGCAGGGCGGCGATCTCGCGCTCGCGCGCGGTGAGCTCGGTGCCGACACGGCGTCGCGCCGACAGGTCCTCGAAGCTCCAGATGCCAGCCGCGTGCGGATGCGCTGGGTCGAGCGCGCGGCCCGCGACGTGGCACCAGAACAGCTCGCCCGACAGACGCTTCATGATCCGCTCGTCGGCGTAGAAGCCGGCCCGGTCGAGGCTGGCGACGATGCGCGCGCCGGTGCGCTCGAACTCGTCGTGGGTCGGGTAGAGCATCTCGAAGCTGTGGCCGTTGAGTTGCTCGGGTTGGACGGCACCGAACATCGACAGCAGCTGCCGGTTGCAGCTCTGCATCAGGCGGTCTTTCGACAGCACCAGTCCGATCGGGGCCTGGTCGAAGGCGACGCGGTAGTCGAGGTTCATGCGCAGATGCGGTCGATTACTGAATTCTACGTAACGACTACTTAATGGGTTACGTAGTACGCTCGCGCGCCGGCACTTTTCAGTGGAGACAAGCGGATGAACAAGATCTATCCGAGCGCGAAAGCGGCGCTCGATGGCCTCGTCAAGGACGGACAGTTGATGGCCGTGGGTGGCTTCGGTCTGTGCGGCATTCCGGAGGCCCTGATCGACGCGTTGCGCGACACTGGTGTGAAGAACCTGACGGTGATCTCGAACAACGCCGGCGTCGACGGCTTCGGCCTCGGCAAGTTGCTCGAGACGCGGCAGATCAAACGCATGATCTCGAGCTACGTTGGCGAGAACAAGGAGTTCGAACGCCAGTACCTGGCCGGCGAGCTCGAACTCGAATTCACGCCGCAGGGCACGCTGGCCGAGAAGCTGCGTGCCGGTGGCGCCGGCATCCCGGCCTTCTTCACCCGCACCGGTGTGGGCACCATCGTGGCCGAGGGCAAGGAGTTGCGCGAATTCGACGGCCAGACCTATGTGATGGAGCGCTCGCTGGTGCCCGAGGTGTCGCTGGTGAAGGCCTGGCGCGCGGACAAGAGCGGCAACCTGCAGTTCCGCCTGACCGCGCGCAACTTCAACCCGGCCGCGGCGATGGCAGCCAAGGTCACCGTGGTCGAGGTCGAGGAGATCGTCGAGACCGGCGCGATGGCGCCCGACAGCGTGCACCTGGCGGGCATCTACGTGCACCGCATCGTTCTCAACGCGAACCCTGAGAAGCGCATCGAGAAGCGGACCATCACGGAAAAGGCGGGGGTTTGATCATGGCCTGGACACACGACCAGATGGCGGCCCGCGCGGCCAAGGAACTGAAGGACGGCTATTACGTCAACCTGGGCATCGGCCTGCCGACGCTGGTGGCGAACTTCGTCGATCCGGCGATCGAGGTCTGGCTGCAGAGCGAGAACGGCATGCTCGGCATCGGTCCTTTTCCGACCGACGACCAAGTCGATGCCGACCTGATCAACGCCGGCAAGCAGACCGTGACGACCATCGCGGGCTCGTCGATCTTCGGCTCGCACGACAGCTTCGCAATGATCCGCGGCGGCAAGATCAACCTGTCGATCCTGGGCGCGATGCAGGTCAGCGAAAAGGGCGACCTCGCGAACTGGATGATCCCCGGCAAGATGGTCAAAGGCATGGGGGGTGCAATGGACCTCGTCGCCGGCGTCAAGCAGGTTGTCGTGCTGATGGAGCACGTGGCGAAGAAGAAGGACGGCAGCATCGACCTGAAGATCTTGCCCGCCTGCACCCTGCCGCTGACGGGCCTGGGCGTCGTCAACCGCATCATCACCGACCTGGCGGTGATGGACGTGACGCCGCAGGGCCTGAAGCTGGTCGAGATGGCGCCGGGCGTGACGCGCGACGAATTGCAGGGCAAGACCGGCGTGCCGTTGCACTGAGCACAGCCGCGCCGTGGCCCAACCCATGCGTCGCACGGTCGCCCTGCTGCTGAACGTCGCGCACGCGATCGACCATCTCTTCCTGCTGATCTTCGCGACCGCAGTGGCCGCGATCGCCAAGGATTTCGGCCTGGCGCGCTGGGAAGACCTGATGCCCTACGGCGCCGGGGCCTTCCTGCTCTTCGGCCTGGGCTCGTTGCCCGCCGGCAAGCTCGGCGATCAATGGGGTCGGCGCCAGATGATGCTGGTGTTCTTCTTCGGCATGGGCGCCTCTGCCCTGCTTGTGGCGGCGACGCGCGGGCCCTGGCAAATGGCCGCCGCGCTCACCGTGATGGGGGCTTTCTCGTCCATCTACCACCCGGTGGGCATTCCGATGCTGGTGCAGCACGCCACCAAGCCGGGCGCAGCGATCGGCGTCAACGGGCTTGCGGGCAACCTGGGAATCGCCGCCGCTGCGATCCTGACCGGGCTGTTGGTCGAGTACGCCGGTTGGCGTGCCGCCTTCGCGCTGCCCGGCCTGGCCTGCTTCGTCTTCGGGCTCTTGTTCTGGTGGCGCGCGCCGCACGAGACCGAAGCGCCCGCACGACGCACCCGCAAGGCCAGCGTGCAACTCGCACCGCGCGAGTTTGCACGGGTGCTGGCGGTGATGACCGTGGCGTCCGCGTCGGGCGGCCTGGTCTTCAATCTCACGACCAATGGCAACGGCCAGATGCTGGGCGAACGCCTGGCCGCGCTGGTCAACGACCCGTCGACGCTTGGCCTGCTGCTCGGTGCGGTGTATGCGGTGGCGTCGGTGGCCCAGGTGATCGTCGGCCGCCTGATCGACCGCTATCCGCTCAAGCCGTTGTGGCTGGCGATCGTGCTCGCCCAGGTACCGATGCTGGCATTGGCGGCGATGGCGCCCGGCTGGTGGGCCTGGCTGGCTTTGTTGGGTTCGATGGTCTTCATCTTTGGTGCGATCCCGTTCACCGACGCGACGATCGTGCGCTTCGTCGACGATCGCATGCGCAGCCGAGTCGCCGGCATGCGATTGGCGATCTCGCTGGCGATCAGTTCGGCCGCGGTGTGGGCGCTCGGGCCGGCGGTCAAGGCCGCCGGCTTCGGAACGCTCTTTGTCGTGATGGCCGGCGTGGCCCTGTTCAGCGCAGGCGTGCTGCTGCTGCTGCCCGGCGAGCCGGCGCCATCCGCGGGCCCGCGCTGAGTCGATGCTCGTCGAACTGCCTCGATGCCGAAACTGCACGACCCTGCACGTCACGAGCCGTTGACAGCGACGCGCTGGAGCGAGAGCACCGTCGATGCGGCCATTGCGCGCATCGTCGACGACACGCTGCACGATTTCACGCCTGAGCGGCTTTGGCCGACGCATCCGCTGGACGACCCGGGGCCCGGCGACGCAATCCAGCACGGCTTGTACCTTGGCGCGGGCGGTTTGATCTGGGCTCTGCGGCAGTTGCGGCGCGCCGGTGCCGTCGATCGCGACTTCGACTTCTCGGCCACCCTGCCCACGCTCGTCGAGCGTAACCGCGCCGCCCTTGCGGATGAGAGTGAGCAGGGTTCATTCCTCTTCGGCGACACAGGGCTGCTGTGGTTGCAGTGGCAATCGCGGCCCGACGCGGCCACGGCCGATGCGCTGTTCGCGGCCAGCGAAGCCAACCTGCACCACAAGTCGCTCGAACAGCTGTGGGGCTCACCCGGGTCCCTGCTGGCCACGATCGCGATGGCCGAGGCAACAGGCGAGCCGCGCTGGCGCGACCAGCTCGAGCGCGGCCTGCACATCCTGTGGGACGCGATGCAGTTCGATGGGGCGCTGGGCGCCTGGGTCTGGACTCAGGACCTGTACGGCAAGCAGGTGCGCTACCTCGGTGCCGGCCACGGTTTCGCGGGCAACGTGTTCCCTGCGCTGCGCGGTGCTGCGCTGTTGCCGCGGCCACTGGTCGACGCCTGGGCTGAGCGCGCGCTGCAGACCCTGTCGGCCACTGCCGCCCGCGACGGCGAGTGCATCAACTGGCTGCCAGCCTGCGATCCGCCCACCACCAGCCCGGTGAAGTGGCTGTTGCAGGACTGCCATGGTGCGCCGGGCATCGTCTGCCGCCTGGCCGACGCGCCGCGTGTGCCTGCATGGGACGCGTTGCTCCGAGGCGCAGCCGAAGCCACCTGGCAGGCCGGGCCGCTGGCGAAGGGCGGGGGCCTCTGCCACGGGACCGCCGGTAATGGTTATGCGCTGTTGAAGCTCTGGCGGCGCACGGGCGACACGTTGTGGCTGGAGCGCGCCCGCGCTTTCGCAATGCATGCGATCGAACAGGTGCAGCGATTCGCCGAACAAACCGGCCAGGCGCGCCACTCGCTGTGGACCGGCGACATCGGCGTGGCGCTCTACCTGCGCGACTGCATCGACGGCCAGGCGCGCTACCCGACGCTCGACGTCTTCTAGGGTTTCAGCGCCTTGGCCACCTGGGACACCAGGCCGGGTCCCTTGTAGATCAGCCCGGTGTAGATCTGGACCAGATTCGCGCCCGCCTTGACTTTCGACCGCGCATCGGCCGCGCCCATCACGCCACCGACGCCGATGATCGGGAAGGCCTTGCCCAGTTCGGCGCGCAGCAGGCGGATCACGCGGTTGCTGCCAGACAGCAGCGGCGCGCCCGACAGCCCGCCGGTTTCCTGGCCGTTGGGCAGATGGTGCACACCGTGGCGTGAAACCGTGGTGTTGGTCGCGATCACGCCGTCGATGCCGTGGCGCTTGAGCGTGGCGGCGATGACCTTGATCTGCTCCTCGTCCAGGTCCGGGGCGATCTTGACGAAAATCGGCTTGTGGCCGTGCTCACGTTCGAGTTCGGCGCGCCGGCCGACCAGCATGTTGAGCAGCAGCTGCAGCTGCTCGTCGCTCTGCAGCGCGCGCAGGTTCTGCGTATTGGGGCTGGAGATGTTGATCGTGATGTAGTCCGCGTGCGGGTACACGCCGCGCATCGCCAGCAGGTAATCGTCGGCGGCCCGTTCGATCGGCGTGGCCGCGTTCTTGCCGATGTTCAGGCCGACGATCCCACCGGCGGCACGAAAGCGCTTCGCGCGCTGCACGTTGGCCAGGAAGGCTTCGAGCCCATCGTTGTTGAAGCCAAGACGGTTGATCAGTGCGTTGGCCGCCGGCACTCGGAACATGCGCGGCTTGGGGTTCCCCGCCTGCGCCAGGGGGGTCACGGTGCCGACCTCGATGAAGCCGAAGCCCATCGCGCCCAGGCCATCGATGCAGCGCCCGTTCTTGTCCAGCCCGGCCGCCAGGCCGACCCGGTTCGGAAAGGGCAGGCCGGCCACGACCACCGGGTCATCGACCCGCGGCTGTGCCCACAAGGCCTGCGCCGGCGTGTTCTGCAGGTGCGCGATGCTGCCCAGGGTCAGCTCGTGGGCGATTTCGGGATCGAGGCCGAACAGGAAAGGGCGGGTCAGGGCGTAGGGGACGAAGGCCATAATTTGCCGCATTCTCGCAAACCGATCGAGGCTCGCGCATGACCCAAGACGAACTCAAGACCCTGGTCGGCCAGGCCGCGTTGGCCCATGTCGTGGCCGGCAGCGTGGTCGGCGTGGGCACCGGCTCGACGGTGAACAAGTTCATCGATGCGCTGGCCGGCATGAAGGATCGCATCGACGGCGCGGTGTCGAGCTCGGCTGCCAGCACGGCGCGCCTGCAGGCTCTGGGCATCCGCGTCTTCGATGCCAACCAGGTCGAGCGCATCCCGGTCTATGTCGATGGCGCCGACGAGATCGACGGACGCGGCTGCATGATCAAGGGCGGCGGCGCGGCGCTGACGCGCGAGAAGATCGTCGCCGATTTGGCCGAGCGCTTCGTCTGCATCGCCGACGAGAGCAAGCGCGTGGGCGTGCTCGGCTACTTTCCCTTGCCGGTCGAGGTGATCGAGATGGCGCGCGAGCAGGTGGTGCGACGCTTTCAGGCGCTCGGCGGTCGCGCTGTGCTGCGCGTCGGCGTCATTACCGACAACGGGCACCCGCTGCTCGACGTGCATGGCCTTTCGATCACCGACCCGCTGGCGCTGGAGACCGAGATCAACCAATGGCCCGGCGTCGTCGCGGTCGGCATCTTCGCTCGGCACCGCGCGAGGATCTGTCTGCTCGGAACGGCTGACGGCGTGCAGCGGCTCGAGTTCGATTGAGGCTCAGGCGCGCAACAGCCAGCGCGCCGGGTCGATGGCGTCCGCGAGGTCGGCTTCGAGCGGCCATGGTGCGCCGCTGACTTGAGCCGCGATGAGGTCTGCGCACAGGGTGGCCGTGGTCAGTCCACGCGAGCCGAGTCCGCAGTGCAGCCACAGGCCAGGCTGGCGCGGCAGCAGGCGCGGGGCGTCGGCACGCGGCGGGCGGGCGGCGCCGAGGGCCGGTGCCCGCCCGACCAGGGGCAGCCGATCGGTCGCGGTCGCGCGCCAGCCGACGCGCCCGTGCAGACCCTGGATGTCGGGCAATGCGGCCTCGCCGATCAGCCGAGCCGCCCTGTCGCGGTTGTCGCAGTGATCGCTTTCGCGCAGCGCGGGCTCGCTGTCAGAGACCTGCTGAGTGGCACCGAACACGAGTTGGCCGCCGGGCAGGGTCAGCACATAGCCTCCACCGGCGATCGGCACGCGCGGTGCGGACACCGCGGCGCTGGTGGTCCAGCTGAGTTGGCCACGCAGGTCCCGCAGCCACGCCGATGGCAAGCCGGCCAGGCGCAAGGCGTCGGAGGCATTGGCCAGCACGAGCAGCGGCGCATCACCGAGGACTTGCTCATCGCCATCGAACAGGCGCCACACCGAACCGTCCTGAGCGATGCGTTGCGCCCGACGGTTGCCGCGCCAGGTCACGCCAGGTGTGGACAGCCAGTGGCGCACTAGCGCCGCCGGGTCGATCCAGCCGCCGCCAGGGTAGTACCAGGCGGGCTGCGACAGCGCGAGGCCCGCGTAAGCCGAAACCTCGGCCGACGTCAGCGCCTGCACGTAGCGCGCGGGCAGGGCCTGGCGCGCCAGCAGCGCGTGCATCGCCAGCGGCGGCAGACGCGACTCCAGGCGCAGCAGGCCGTCGAGGCCCGCGGCCACACCGGCGGCCTGTGCGCCGCACATGATGGGTTGTGCCGCCAGCGCCGCGGCGCGCAACAGGCGGGCGTGCGGTCCGTCATGGCCCATCACGGCGCCGTGGAACAAGCCGGCTGGGTTGCCAGAGCCTTCTGCGGCCGGTGCTGCATGCTGGTCGAACACGGTGCAGGCAATCCCCTGCAGGGCGAGGGCGCGCGCCGTGGCAGCGCCGGCGAGCCCGCCGCCGACAACCAGGGCATGCGTTGGCGCCTGCGTGGGCAGGACGCGGCCCGGCGGTGCCGGTGCGCGGAAGCGCGGGGCAAAGCGCGCCAGCGTGATGTCGCGCTTGCCGCCGCTGCCCGGCGCGACCCGGACGGCGAAACCCGCGTTCTGAAGGCCCTCGCGCACCGCATGCGCGGCGCTCCAGGTGGCCACAGTCGCGTCGGGTGCGGCCAGCCGGGTGAGCATCGCAAACACGCCGCGGTCCCACATCGCCGGGTTGCGCGCTGGCGCGAAGCCGTCGAGATAGAAGGCGTCGACACGAGCCACCAGTTCGCGCGCCCAGGCCTGCACATCGCCGAAGGCCAGCAGCAGGCGCACGCGCCCGGCCTCGAAGTCGAGGATGTGCAGGTTGCAGGTGGCGGGGGGCCAAGCGCCGATCAGCTGCTGCGCGAGCCCGGGCGCCGGCGATGCGGCGTGCGCGCGCACCAAGTCGGCTTGCGCCAGTGGATGCTTCTCGATCGAGACGAAGCACAGACGTCCGCATCGCGAAGGGTCGTCGCGCCATGCGGCCCATGTGGCGAGAAAGTTGTTGCCCAGCCCGAAGCCGGTTTCGAGGATCGTGAAGCGCTCCCGTTCGCGCCAGCGTGCGGGCAACTCGTTGCCGGCCAGGAAGACCTGCCGTGCCTGGGTGAAGGCGCCGCTGCGCGGGTGGTAGATGTCGTCGAAGGCGGGGGCGCGGGCAGCCTCGGGATCGTCGAAGTCGACCGCGGCGGCGGCGATTGGGGCGGTCCTCACGCGGCCCGCACTGCAAGCCAGGCCAGCAACGCCTCGCGCACGGCGCTCAGGCTGCGATAGGCCAGCACCGCCTCGCTCATCGTGGCGATGGCCTCGTGCAGGCGCGCGGCCTTGTCGGCGCTGTCGATCGCCGCAGCCAACGTTTCGATCTGGACGTGGATCGTGAACACGGCTTGCGATTGATCGGGCAGGGCGATGAAGGTCTGCCGCTCGGTGCGCCACCAGGCGCGCGGGGCACGCGGATCAGCGAACGTGTCGTCCTGCCACGGGCTGTGATCGACGGTCGCCGGGTGCGCGTTCAGGCGCGGATGGCGGGTGACGTTCCAGACGAATCGTTCCCAGCGCTCGGGCCCGCAGACCATGCGCATCAGGTGGTCGCCGGCGCGCAGCAGCAGGGCGTTGTCCGCGACGGGCGCATGGACTTCGCGAAAGTGGCGGCCGATCTTGTCCTGAGGTGCCCAGTGTGAAGGCAGGGTCACCGCCAGCCAGGGCAGGGTGCCGCTGGCGCCATCGACCAGGGCAAAGTCTTCGACAAAGCTCAGGCACAGCAAACCGGCGAGGCGCCACTCGCCTGGCAGGCCGCGCAGACAGCGACCGATCTCGTCGCCTAGGCCGAAGCTGCCGCTGGCCAGGTCGTCCACGCTGTCGCCATGGACCGCGACGCCGAGGCTCGGGGCGCAGGCGCGCTCACCGTCCCACTGAAAGGTGGCGGGTTGCTCGGCAGCAGCGTGAGCGGCCAGCGCATGGAGCACCGGACCAGGATCGAAGCTCCTCACGACCTGCAGGGCCAGGGCCGGTGCTGCCGACAGCACGGCGAGCTTTTCGCGCTGGTGGCGCGAACCGGCGGCCAGTGGCGTCAAGTGCGTGGCAGCGTCGGCCATGCGGCGCAGGCCGGGTTGCATGCGAAAGGGGGCGCTGACAGCAGCGTCGAAGTCGAAGCTCATCGATCAGGTTTCGTCTCGCACGCAGCGTGGCTGTGCCGGCTTGAAGTTGCGCGGTCCGCCGCCATCTGGCGTTCGTCGCGGTCAGCACAGGAGTTTGCCTTGCCCATGGACATGCAGTGGTTGGCTTGGGCGGGCGTGTTCCTGCTGATTGTGGTCGGTCTGGCCGGTACGGTCCTGCCGGCCTTGCCCGGTACGGTGTTGGTGTTCGCCGGCGTGTTCCTCGGCGCGTGGCTCGACGACTTCAGCCGCGTGCCGGTGTGGGTGGTGGCGGTCTGCGGCGTGCTCGCAGCGCTGGCCTGGGCGACCGACTTCGTTGCCGCGATGCTCGGTGCCAAACGGGTGGCGGCGAGCGCTTGGGCGCTCGCCGGCGCTGCCGCCGGCACCATCGCCGGTGTCTTCACCGGCTTCATCGGCCTGTTGTTCCTGCCGCTGGCAGGCGCGATGGCGGGCGAATGGTGGGCCCAACAGCGCAAGGCCGCGCGGACGTCGCATGCCGACGACGCCAAGCGCGCCTTGGAAGTCGGCGTCGCGACCTGGCTCGGCCTGATGATCGGCACCGCGGTCAAGCTGGCACTGGTGCTGGCGATGGTCGGCGCGTTCGCGCTGGCATCTTTCTTTTAGCCAAAGAGAAGGGCGCCCATCGGGCGCCCGCTGTCCTTCTTGCTGAAGGCGTCATACTCTCTTGCGGTACTCGTGCGTGCGGGTATCGATTTCGATCTTGTCGCCGTTCTCGACGAACAGCGGCACCGCGATCTCGAAACCGGTGGCGATCTTGGCCGGCTTCATGACCTTGCCTGAGGTGTCACCCTTGACGGCGGGCTCGGTCACCACTTCACGGACGACCGAGGTCGGCAGTTCAACTGAGATCGCCTTGCCGTCGTAGAACACCACTTCGACCGGCATGCCGTCTTCGAGGTAGTTGATGGCGTCACCCATGTTCTCGGACTCGACTTCGAACTGGTTGTACTCGGCGTCCATGAAGGCGTACATCGGATCGGCGAAGTAGGAGTAGGTGCACTCCTTTTTGTCGAGGACGATCTGGTCCATCTTGTCGTCTGCCTTGAACACGAGTTCGGCGCCCGAGCCGTTGAGCAGGTTCTTCATCTTCATGCGCACGGTGGCCGAATTGCGGCCGCCGCGGCTGTACTCGGTCTTCAGCACGACCATCGGGTCCTTGCCCTGCATGATGACGTTGCCGGCGCGGATCTCTTGAGCGATTTTCATGATGTCTTGCGAGGTTGAAGTGGGGTGCAACGCTGGTGACGAACCGGAGCGCGCAAAGCCCACAATTCTACCGTTTTGTGGCGACGAAGCGCAGCAGTTGGCTACCGAGGTCGCCCTGGTCCGTCAGGCGCTGGCGCCACGCCTGGCACAGTGCATGCCAATCCGGAGCCTCGGGCAAGCCCTCCGGCCAGTCGGCCAGACCGTTCCAGGCCCGCCACAGCTGGCGCACTGCCGCCGCGAGGACCGGGCTTGCGCCGGTCGTCAGGCGCTTCAGCAGCGCATCGAGCTTGACGGCGTGTGCAGCGCCGGCTTGGGCGTAGATCTGCCACACGAAGGGCACGCCGGCCCACATGGCGCGCACGATCGAGTCCTCGCCGCGCGCGAAGTTCAGGTTGCAGGCGCGCAGCAGGCGGTCGTAGCCGGGTTGATCGAACCAGGGCAAGGCATGCGCCCGGAGGTGCCGACCGCGCCGCCCCTGCGCGTCGAACAGGGCCCGGGCCGGCGCCTGCGCGGCGCCGGCCGCCAACAACAGCAGCGTCGGCTCCTGATCGAGCCGCTGAAACAGACCTTCGAGCGGCGCATCGGCGTAGGCGAAGAGGCTGACGCGGCGCTCGTTCGCGCGCAGCGGCACGCCGTGCGCTGCCAGCCAGTCCAGGTCTTGGGGGGCGCCGGATTCGAGTGCGCGCGCCTCTCGTAATAGGCCGCCGCTCTCGGGCGTGAAGCCCGGGTAGTAGAACCACTTGCGCAGCCCCGCGCCGGGGCCGTGCTGCTGAGGCGAGAGCAGGCCGTGGCTGCGATCGACATAGGGCTCCGCGCTGAGGTACTCGAGGTTGATCCAAACCGGCGGCATGGGCATCGCGGCCATGCGGGCCACGAACCTGGGCGGCGGGTCGCAGCCGAAGGCCTCGACCACCGCATCGCCAGGCTCGAAGTCGGGCAGGGGATCGACCCAGCGGATGACGCTGACGCCGAAGGCCCCGCGCGGCGCCATCCAGGCCAGCGCGAGCGGGTCGTCGACCCAGAGGCGCACGGTCTCTCCGCGCGAACCGAGGTCGGCAGCCAGGCGCCAGCACACTCCCAGGTCGCCGTGGTTGTCGATGACGCGGCAGAACAGGTCCCATCGCATCGGGCGATTATCGACATCACGATAATTGCACCCGATGAGCGAACCGACACGACCCGACGCTGGCGACGAGCGCCTGCTTGCCGAGGTTGCTGCGCTGCCGCAGCGACCAGGGGTCTATCGCTATTTCGACGCGGCAGGGGCGGTGCTCTATGTCGGCAAGGCGCGCAACCTCAGGAAGCGCGTCTCGAGCTACTTCCAGAAGGACCATGCCGGCACCCGCATCGGCCTGATGGTGGCGCGCATCGCGCGCCTGGAGACGACCGTGGTGCGCAGCGAGGCCGAAGCCTTGCTGCTCGAGAACAACCTGATCAAGGCACTCAGTCCGCGCTTCAACATCCTCTTTCGCGACGACAAGAGCTATCCGTACCTGAAGCTGGTTTCGGGGACGTTCCCGAGGGTCGCGTACTACCGCGGTGCGGTCGACAAAAAGCACCGCTATTTCGGCCCCTACCCGAGCGCCTGGGCGGTCAAGGAGTCGATCCAGCTTATTCAGAAGGTGTTCCGACTGCGCACCTGCGAAGACACCGTGTTCGCCAACCGCTCGCGGCCCTGCCTGCTATACCAGATTCGGCGCTGCACCGGCCCTTGCGTGGGCTTGATCACGGCCGAAGATTACGCGCGTGACGTGGCCGATACCGAGCGCTTTCTGCGCGGCGACACCGAGGCCGTGCTCGACGACCTGCAGCAACGCATGATGGCCCACGCCGATCGGCTCGAGTACGAGCAGGCGGCTGAATTGCGCAACCAGATCGAATCGCTGGCCCGGGTGCTGCACCAGCAGGCGGTCGACGCCAGCAGCCTGGGTTCGAGCGACAAGGACGTCGACATCCTGGCCGTCCAGGTGCACGGCGGCCGGGCCTGTGTCAACCTGGCCATGGTGCGCGGCGGCCGGCATCTTGGCGACCGGGCCTACTTTCCGAGCCATGTCGACGATGCAGCCGCACTGGCAGAGGGCACTGCCCCCGAAGTGCAGGTGCTGGAAGCCTTCATCGCACAGCATTACCTCGACGGCTTCGTGCCGCCGCAGTTGTTGACCAGCCATGCCGTCGATGCGGCCCTGCTGGGTGCGCTGGCCGAGCACAGCGGGGTAAAGGTCACGGCAACGCAGCAGCCGCGTGAACAGCGCCGGGTCTGGCTGGAGATGGCCGTCAACGGTGCTCAGATCGCGCTGGCGCGCCTGCTGGCTGAAGAAGGCTCGCAACGCGAGCGCACCCGTGCGCTGGCCGAAGTGCTGGCACTCGAGGTGGCCGATCTCGACACCTTGCGTATCGAGTGTTTCGACATCAGCCACACGGCGGGCGAGGCGGCCCAGGCAAGCTGTGTGGTGTTCGAGAACCACCAGATGCAGAGTGCCCAGTACCGCCGCTACAACATCGAAGGCATCACCGGCGGCGACGACTACGCGGCCATGCGCCAGGTGCTGATGCGCAGATATGCGAAGCTGGCTGAGGCCTTGAGCACGGGCACTGCGCAGGTTCGTCTGCCCGATCTGGTGCTGATCGATGGCGGCCGCGGCCAGGTGTCGATGGCGCGCGAGGTGTTCGCGGAACTCGGCCTGGATCTGTCGCTGATCGTCGGGGTCGAGAAGGGCGAGGGCCGCAAGGTCGGTCTCGAAGAACTGGTCTTCGCGGACGGCCGCCCCAAGGCCGCCCTGGCGCCCGACTCTGCGGCCCTGATGCTGGTGGCCCAGATCCGCGACGAGGCGCATCGCTTCGCCATCACGGGCATGCGTGCCAGACGGGCTCGCGTGCGCACCGGTGCGAGCCAGCTCGAAGAGATCGCGGGTGTCGGGCCGAAGAAGCGCGCCCGCCTGCTTCAACGATTCGGCGGTGTTCGCGGGGTGTCCAATGCCAGCGTCGCCGATCTGGCAAGCGTCGATGGCATCTCCAAACCGCTGGCCGAGGAGATCTACCGTGCGCTTCACTAGCCCACCCCCGAAGCGGCTGCGCCGCTCCCCCTCAAGGGGGCGCCGCTGGCGGACCGGCGGAGCCGGATCCGCGGCGGTTGCTTGGAAGGCGGGTGCGATGGCGCTGGTCGTGGCGCTTGCGGGGTGTTCCGGATCGCGTGCGCCCCTGCCGGCTGTGCCGCCAGGTGCTGCGTTGCCTTCGATCGGAGTGTCAGCGGCGCGGCCGCTGCCGGCGCCGATGGTGCGCGCGCGCAACTGGGACGAGTACAAGGTCGCGGCCGGTCAGCGCATGGTCGAGGCCAACCCGGACGCGACGTACAGCGGCCTGGTGCCCGAGCCACTGCTGGCGATTCCGGTGCTCGAGATCGAGCTCTACCGCGACGGCAGCGTGCAGCGGATACACGTTCAGCGCCGGCCAACCCAGGCCCAGGACACAGTGCAGCTGGCCATCGATGCCGTTCACCGAGCGGCACCGTTCGGTGACGTGTCGCATCTGCCGCGGCCGTGGAAGTTCAGCGAGGTCTTCCTGTTTCGCGATGACCGACGCTTCAAGCCGCGCGCGCTGGATTGAACGCCCGGCACCGAAGCGGCTACGATCACCCATGTTCTTCAACCTGCCGACCCTGCTGACCTGGGCCCGCATCGTCGCGATCCCGCTGGTCGTCGGTGTGTTTTATCTGCCGCTGACGGAGCCCGAGCGCAACCTGATCGCCACCGTCCTGTTCGTGGCCGTGGCGATCACCGACTGGGCCGACGGCTACCTCGCACGCAAGTTGAACCAGACCTCGGCCTTCGGCGCGTTCCTCGACCCAGTGGCCGACAAGTTCCTGATCTGCGCGGCGCTGCTGATCCTGCTCCAGCTCGATCGCGTC
This sequence comes from Pseudomonadota bacterium, assembly GCA_040384625.1. Taxonomy (GTDB): domain Bacteria; phylum Pseudomonadota; class Gammaproteobacteria; order Burkholderiales; family Burkholderiaceae_C; genus CADEEN01. The sequence continues at coordinate 61,747 of JAZKIW010000108.1, forward strand.
AACGCCCTGGTTGCCTTCGTCATCATCGGGCGCGAGATTGCCATCTCGGCCCTGCGCGAGTGGATGGCGCAGATCGGCGCCAGCCGCAGCGTGGCGGTGCATATGCTGGGCAAGGTCAAGACCGCTGTGCAGTTCGTGGCGATTCCCTTCCTGCTCTTCGATGGCTTGCTGTTCGGCGTCATCGACACGCGCCAGTGGGGCACCGGCCTGATCCTGATCGCCGCGATCCTGACGATCTGGTCGATGGTCTATTACCTTCAGAAGGCCTTGCCCGAGATCCGTGCCAAGGTCCGCTGAGCTTTCGCGCGAACAGACCCTGCTGGGCGCCATGCCTGCGGTGTTCGTGCTGATCTGGAGCACCGGCTTCGTCGTCGCCCGGTACGGCATGCCGCATGCCCCCCCATTGGGCTTTCTGGCGCTGCGCTATGCGCTGTCGGTGCTGGCTTTCGTTGTCTGGATCGCGGTGAGCCGTGCGGCTTGGCCGGTCGGGCGCACGCAGTGGCTGCACCTTGCCGTCTCGGGCGTGTTGATGCATGCCGGGTACCTGGGCGGCGTGTGGATGGCGGTGAAGGCCGGGATCGGTGCCGGCACGGTGTCCCTGATCGTTGGCCTGCAGCCGGTGCTGACGGCGGTCTGGCTATCGGCCAGCGGCAGCGCACACGCGGTCGCAGCGCGCCAATGGGCCGGACTGTCGCTCGGGCTGTGCGGCCTGCTGCTGGTCGTCGGCCACAAGCTCGGGTTGGGCGAAGTCACGCCGTGGAATCTGTCCCTGGCCGTGCTGGCGCTGTTGTCGATCAGCGCCGGCACCCTGTACCAGAAGCGCTTCGTCGCGCCCTGCGACGTGCGCACCGCCAACACCGTGCAACTCGCCGCAGCTCTGGTGGTCACCGCACCGCTGGCCTGGATCGAGAACGGTGCCTGGCAGGCCCACCCCGAGCTGTTCGGCGCGATGGCCTGGTCGGTGCTGGTGCTGACCCTGGGGGGCAGTTCATTGCTCTACCTCCTGATCCAGCGTGGCGCAGCGACGCGGGTCGTCAGCCTGATGTACCTGGTGCCCCCTTGCACTGCAGTGCTGGCAGCAGTGTTGTTCGGCGAAGCGCTCGGCGTCAGCGTGCTGGCCGGTTTCGCGCTCACGGCCGCGGGCGTCTGGCTCGTCGTGCAGGGCCGCACTGCACAATGAGCTCGACCATGTTCGACGGGTTCAGCGCGCACGACATCGACCACGCGGGGGTGCGACTGCGCGCCTGGGTCGGGGGCACCGGGCCGGCCTTGCTTCTGTTGCACGGACATCCGCAGACTCACGTGATGTGGCATGCCGTCGCCGCAGGACTGGCGCAGCGCTTCAGCGTCGTCGCCATGGACCTGCGAGGGCGCGGTGACAGCGCTCGCCTGCAACCGTCACCCGACCACGGTCTGTACAGCAAGCGCGCGATGGCCGCCGATGCGCTGGCCGTGATGCAGCACTTTGGCTTCGATCGCTTTGCGGTCTGTGCCCACGACCGTGGCGCGCGCGTGGCGCACCGCCTAGCGCTCGACCATCCGCACGCGCCCAGCCGCCTGATGCTGCTCGACATTGCGCCGACGCTTGCTATGTACGAAGGCACGACCGAGGCCTTTGCGCGTGCCTACTGGCATTGGTTCTTCCTGATCCAGGACGCGCCGACGCCGGAGCGGGCGATCGAGGCCGACCCAGTGGCCTGGTTGCGCGAAGGCATCGGCGGCCGCTTCGCCGGGCTCGGTCCGTTGACGCCGGCGGCCCTGGCCGAGTACGAACGCTGCATCGCGATGCCCGGCAGCGCCGCGGCCATCTGCGAGGACTACCGCGCCTCGGCGACGATCGACCTCGAACACGACCGCGCAGACCGCGCCGCCGGTCGTCGCGTGCGGGCCCCACTGCGCGTGCTGTGGGGCGCCCAAGGGGTGGTCGGCCGCTGCTTCGATGTGCTGGCGTTGTGGCGCGAGGCAGCCAGCGACGTCAGTGGCCGCGCGCTCGACTGCGGCCACTACATTGCAGAAGAACGACCCGCCGAACTGTTGGCCGACATGCTGGCCTTCTTTGGAGACGACAAGCCATGAGCAAACATCGCATCGCCGTGATTGCCGGTGACGGCATCGGCAGGGAAGTGATCCCCGAAGCCCTGCGCGTGCTCGACGCCGCCGCGCGGCGCTTCGACATCGCCATCGATCAGCAGACCTTTGCCTTCGCCGACTGCGACTACTACGCGCGACACGGCAAGATGATGCCGGACGACTGGAAGACCCAGCTCGGCGGCGTCGATGCGATCCTCTTCGGCGCCGTCGGTTGGCCGGCGACGGTGCCCGACCATGTGTCGCTCTGGGGCTCGCTGCTGAAGTTCCGGCGCGAGTTCGACCAGTACGTCAACCTGCGCCCGGCGCGGCTGATGCCCGGGATCCGGTCGCCCCTGGTCGATCGCGACGGCCAACCGCTGCAGCCCGGCGCCATCGACATGCTGATCGTGCGCGAGAACACTGAAGGCGAGTACTCCAGCATCGGCGGGCGCATGTTCGAAGGCAGCGAGCGCGAGGTCGTGATCCAGGAGACGGTGATGTCGCGCGTCGGAGTCGATCGGGTCCTGAAGTACGCATTTGAGGAGGCCATGAAGCGCCCGCGCAAGAAGCTGACCTCGGCAACCAAGAGCAATGGCATCTCGATCACGATGCCGTACTGGGACGAACGTGTTGCCGAGATGGCAAAGGCGTATCCAGGCGTCGCGGTTGATCGCTTCCACATCGACATCCTGACCGCGCACTTTGTGCAGCGCCCGCAACAATTCGACGTGGTCGTGGCCAGCAACCTGTTCGGCGACATCCTGTCCGACCTCGGGCCGGCCTGCACCGGCACGATCGGAATTGCCCCCTCCGCCAGCCTCAACCCGACGCGCCAGTGGCCCAGCCTGTTCGAACCGGTGCATGGCTCGGCGCCCGACATCGCCGGCAAGGGCGTGGCGAACCCGATCGGGCAGATCTGGTCGGCCGCCCTGATGCTCGACTTTCTCGGCCACCGCGATGCGCACGATGCCATCGTCGCCGCCATCGAGGCGGTGCTCGAACCCTCCAGCGGTGCACCGCGGACCCCCGATCTCGGTGGTCGCGCCGGCACCGCTGACGTCGGACGCGCTGTGGTCGAGGCACTGTCGAGTGCGAAATGAATGCGCATAGAATCGCGCTCCCGTCGAGTACCTGCCTTGACACCCGGTGAGGGCGCGGCTGTAATGATCCGGTCGGCTGCGAGGCCCTGCAACAACCCAACTGACGAATGAGGGGACCCTTTCGTGAACAAGTCTGAACTGATCGAGCACATCGCCAAGCAGGCCGACATTTCCAAGGCCGCAGCGACGCGAGCGCTGGAAGCCATGATCGGCGGCGTGAAGACAACGCTCAAGAAGGGCGGCAGCGTGTCGCTGGTCGGCTTCGGTACGTTCACGGTGACCAAGCGCGCTGCACGCGCGGGCCGCAATCCGCGCACCGGCGCGGCGATCAAGATCAAGGCCGCGAAGGTTCCGAAGTTTCGTCCGGGCAAGGGTCTCAAGGACGCCATGTGATTTCAGGCGCGACGGCGGGCAGCGTCCGGCCGTCGCACTGCCCCGGGCTTCGATCTGCTGATCGGGCCGGGTGCTTAGCTCAGTTGGTAGAGCGGCGCCCTTACAAGGCGTAGGTCGGCGGTTCGAGCCCGTCAGCACCCACCAGGCGCGGCAGCGGGCCGCGCTCGGCTAGAATCCAAGCTCTGCTGAGAGCAGCCCGCAGCACACGCAACGAAGGCGAACCCCGGTTCGCCTTTGTGCCGTCTGGGGCCTGCTTCGACCGCCGCATTTCGCAAGAGGTTTCAGGCCCATGTTCGACTTCGTCCGCTCCCACAGTCGCGTGTTGTTTTTCGTGATCGTGCTGCTGATCTTCCCGTCTTTCGTGTTCTTCGGTGTGCAGGGCTACACCCAGTTCAACGATCCCGCCGGTGCGGCGGTGGCCAAGGTTGACGGACAGAAGATCTCACGCGCGGAGTGGGACGCCGCGCACCGGCGCCAGGCCGAACAGATGCGCCGGCAGATGCCCAATCTGGACGCCGCGTTCTACGACAGCCCCGAAGTCAAGCGCGAAACCCTCGACAGCATGGTGCGCGAGCGGGTTTTGCTCACCGCCGCCAACCGCGCGCACCTGTCGGTTTCCGACGAACGTCTCCAACGCGAACTGATGTCTATCCCGCAACTGGCGGCCTTGCGTCGGCCGGACGGCAGCATGGACGTGGCTGCCTACAAGGTGATGATCGAATCGCAGGGCATGAGCACGCAGGGTTTCGAGGCCAACATGCGCCAGGACCTGGCGCTGCGCCAGGTGCTCGGCAGCGTGAGCAGCAGCGTGCCGCCCGGTGGAGCCCCCGGGCGCGCCGCGCTGGATGCATTGCTGCAACAGCGGGAGGTGCAGGTGCAACGCTTCGACAGCAAGGACCAGGTCGCCGGCATCAATCCGAGCGAAGCGGAACTGGCGGCGTACCACAAGGCGCATGAGACACAGTTCCGAGCGCCTGAGCAGGCCAGCATCGAATACGTGGTGCTCGATCTGGACGCACTGAAGAGCGGCATCAGCGTGCCGGAGGACGAACTGCGCAAGTACTACGCTGAGAACGCGGCGCGCTACACGGTGGCCGAGGAGCGCCGCGCCAGCCACGTGCTGATCGCTGCGGCGAAGGACGCGCCGGCAGCGCAGCGTGCGCAAGCCAAGGCCAAGGCCGAAGCGCTCCTGGCCGATCTTCGCAAGAACCCGGCCTCGTTCGCCGAAGTGGCTAAGAAGAACTCGAGCGACACGGCTTCGGCCGAGCGTGGCGGTGATCTCGACTTCTTCGCCCGCGGCGCGATGGTCAAGCCCTTCGAGGACGCGGCCTATGCGATGAAGGCAGGTGAGATCAGCAACGTGGTCGAAACCGACTTCGGCTATCACATCATCCGCCTGGATGCCGTGCGCGGCGGCGACAAGAAGCCGTTCGAGGCCGTGCGCGCCGGGATCGAAGACGAGGTGAAGAAGCAATTGGCGCAGAAGAAGTACGCCGAGGCCGCTGAACAGTTCACCAACACCGCCTACGAGCAGGCCGATAGCCTGCAACCGTTGGTGGACAAGCTGAAGCTGAAGAAGTTGAGCGCCACGGTGCAGCGAACGCCGTCCCCTGGAGCGACGGGCGCCCTGGCTTCGGCCAAGCTGCTCAGCGCGGTGTTCGGCAACGACGCGGTGAAGAACAAGCGCAACACCGAGGCGGTCGAGGTCGGTCCCAGCCAGCTGGCCACGGCGCGCGTGCTCAAGCATGAGCCAGCGCGCGTGCAGGCGCTGGCCGAGGTGATGCCGCAGGTGCGCGAACGCGTGGTGGCCGAGCAGGCGGCCACGGCGGCGCGCAAGGCTGGCGAGACCAGGCTGGCGGCCTTGCGCGCAGGCGCCGATGCCGCGACCCTGTCGCCGGCCATCGTGCTGTCGCGCGCCAATCCGCAGAACCAGCCGCGCCAGATCATCGACGCCGTGCTGCGCGCCGACGCTACGCGGCTGCCGCTGTGGCTCGGGGTCGACCTCGGGGACGCCGGCTATGCGGTTCTGCGCTTGAATGCGGTGAAGCCGCTCGCGACGGAGGCACCGGAACTGACCCAGCTTTTGCCGCGCTACGCGCAAGCCTGGGGGGCTGCAGAGGCTCAGGCGTACTACAACGCACTCAAGGCACGCTACAAGGTCAAGCTCGAAGTGGAGGCCGTCGCCGCTGCCAGCGCTGCCTCGGCCGCGGCGAACTGAGGTCGCACGCAGCGCGCTGGCTATAATCTATGGCTCTACGGTGGCTGTAGCTCAGTTGGTAGAGTCCCAGATTGTGATTCTGGTC
>JAZKIW010000109.1:0-18141 GCA_040384625.1 Pseudomonadota bacterium
CTGATCATCGTGCTGTCGGTGATGAACGGCTTCCAGAAGGAAGTGCGCGACCGCATGCTGAGCGTGATCGCACATGTCGAACTGTTCGATGCGCAGGGTGCGGCGCTGCCCGACTGGCGTGCGCTGGCCGAGCAGGCGCGCAACGCGATGCCGGCCCAGGTGCTCGGCGCGGCGCCCTTCATCTCGGCCCAGGTGCTGGTGGCGCGCGGCGACGACATGCGCGGGGCCTTGCTGCGCGGCATTTCTCCCGCCGAGGAGGCCAGCGTCACGCCGCTGGCCGCGCAGCTCCAGGGCAGCACCTTCGCCAAGCTGAAAGCGGGCGAGTGGAACATCGTGCTGGGCATCGAACTGGCGCGCTCGCTCGGCGTGCGCGAGGGCGAGCAGATCACCGTCGTGACCCCCGGCGGCCAGGTCACGCCGGCGGGCATCGTGCCGCGCCTGAAGCAGTTCACCGTCGCCGGCACTTTCGAGGCTGGCCACTACGAGTACGACAGCGCGCTGGCCCTGATCCACCTCGACGATGCGGCACGCCTGCTGCGGGTCGAGGGCGCCACCGGCGTGCAACTCAAGCTGACGGATGCACAGATGGCGCGCGAGGCGGCCTCGCGCATCGCCCGCGTGATGCCGGGCAACGTCAACGTGCGCGATTGGACGCGCACCAACCGCAACTGGTTCGATGCGGTACAGCTCGAAAAGCGCCTGATGTTCATCATCCTGACCCTGATCGTCGCGGTGGCGGCGTTCAACCTGGTCTCGACCCTGGTGATGACCGTCACCGACAAGCGCGCCGACATCGCCATCCTGCGCACTCTGGGCGCCAGTCCGGGCGCGATCATGCGCATCTTCATGATCCAGGGCGCTACCTCGGGCATTGCCGGCACCGCGGCCGGCGTGTTGCTCGGCCTGCTGGTCGCCTTCAACATCGGCACCCTCGTGCCGGCGCTCGAACGCTTGCTGTCGACCAGCTTCCTGCCGGCCAGCATCTACGTGATCAGTCGCATGCCGAGCGATCCGCAATCGGCCGACATCGTGCCGATCGTGCTGATCTCGCTGGCCCTGGCCTTCGTGGCCACGATCTACCCGAGCTGGCGCGCCAGCCGGGTCAATCCCGCCGAGGCACTGCGCTATGAGTGAACTGGTCCTGTCGTGCAAGGGCCTGCGAAAGCGCTTTCACGAGGGTGATCTCGACGTCGAGGTGCTGCGCGGGGTGGACATGGCGATCGCGCGTGGCGAGACGGTCGCCATCGTTGGTGCCTCGGGATCTGGCAAGAGCACCTTGCTGCACCTGCTCGGTGGCCTGGACGCACCCAGCGCGGGCAGCGTCGAGCTGGCCGGGCGTGACTTCACGACGATGGACGCCGCCGCCCAGGGCCGTTGGCGCAATGAGCAGCTCGGCTTCGTCTACCAGTTCCATCACCTGCTGCCCGAGTTCAGCGCCCTCGACAACGTCGCGATGCCGCTGCGCATCCGGCGCCAGAGCGTCGCCGACGCACGCGCCGCCGCCGCCGCTACCCTGACCCAGGTCGGCCTGGCCGGCCGCGTCATGCACCGCCCGAGCGAACTGTCGGGGGGCGAGCGCCAGCGCGTCGCCATCGCCCGCGCCCTGGTGTCGCGACCGGCCTGCGTGTTGGCCGACGAGCCCACCGGCAATCTCGACCGCGAGACCGCCGACACCGTGTTCGCGGTGATGCTCGAACTGGCGCGCGAACGCGGCACGGCCTTCGTGCTGGTCACGCACGACGAGGCGCTGGCCGCCCGCTGTGGCCGCGTGTTGCGCCTGCGCCAGGGCGTGCTGGTGTAGCCGTCGACCTCGGCCGACAGCGGTTCGGCCGTTCGGCCTACAGCCTGTGGCCGCGCGGTGCGACATATTGGGGTCTCACTGACCGACAGGAGATCAGCATGTTGAAGCGCGCATTGCTCGCGGCCGCGATGGTGGCCGCACTCGGTACCGTCACTTCGGTGCCGGCGACGGCCCAGGTGGCGGTGTCGATCAGGGTCGCCCCACCGGCATTGCGTTACGAAGCGGTTCCGGCACCGCGCCGCGGCTACCAGTGGGTGCCGGGCTACTGGAACTGGAATGCCAGCCGTCACCGTCACGTCTGGGTGCCCGGTGCCTGGGTCAGGGTGCGGCCGGGCTACCACTACGCGCCGCCGGTCTGGGTCGATCGCGGCGGGCGCTGGGAGTTGCGACGCGGCGCCTGGGCGCGCGGTGACCGCGACGGCGACGGCATCCGCAATCGCAACGACCGCGATCGCGACGGCGACGGGGTGCCCAACCGGCGCGACGACGCGCCGAACGACCCGCGCCGCAATTGACGACGCTCAGACGCGGGCGCTGAGCAGCCAGGACGGTTGCTCGGGGTCGTCGGCATCGGTGACCATGAACAGCACCGTGCCGGAGGCGTCAGTTCGCACGTCCATGCCTTCGATCTTTTCCGCGCGCGTCAGGTGGCGCAGCCAAAGCAATGTGCCGTTCGCCGCCACCATCCCGACGGCCGCGCCGCGGCACGGCCCGTCGGCGTAGCTGCTTTCGCTGGCCTCGGCGACGGCGGTGAAGACCCAACTGCCATCGGGCAGGGCGGCGCCGTCGGTGAAGCCGAGCACCACGCCCTCAATCGAACCGAGTTCGTAGGCCTGCATCGATAGGGGGTCGACCATCGTGCGCTGGCCTGCGATCGCGGCATGCAGGTCATCGAGACCGTAGCGCACGGCCATGTTCTGCGTGTGCGGGGCCAGGCCTCGATGCAACAACACGAGTTGGCCGGCGCTGATGAACGCGCCTTCGATGTTGATCTCGCCCAGGCGGGCGCGTAGCGGGCCGTACAGGGCGGCGAGATCGAAGTGGCGCGGCGCCGGCCGCGGCGTGCCGTCCCTGCGCAGTTCGATGACCAGGCCGCCATCGCGGTTCGGTCGCGATCCGGAGCCCAGGGCCAGCAGGTGATCGGCCGCGCTTCGCTGCGCGCCGGGCAGCCACAGCAAGGATTCGAAGTCCGGCTTGCGTCGCTTGCGTGCCTTGCGCCCGTGGGGCAGGTCGCCCGCGGCGATGCGGTGCAAGCTGCCGGGCGAGGCGCGGTCGTGGAACACGGCCAGGTGATGCTCGTCGTCGGCGATCACGTAGGCCCGGCCACGGCGGCAGACGAGCCCGCTGGCGGCGCTGACGTGGGCCTGCCCGCGCGGGTGTGCCGCGCGCTCGATCGTCAGCGAACGCAGCCTGTCGGCCGCCAGCGTCTTGCCTTCAGTCATGCAGCGAGGCTAGCAGGCCGTCAGCTGAGGGTCACGCGATCGGCGCTAGGGCCGCTCAGTAGGTCACTGTGACCGTGATCACGTCGCTGTACGCGCCGGCGGCGGCACTGCTCTGCAACGACGGAATCCGGCCGTACACGGTGTGCATCGCCGACGCCGGGAAGACCAGCAGCAGCCCGAGATTACCGTTCATGAGCGCGGTGCCAGAGTTGCCATTGCCCCAGACCGTGGTGCGCAGCAGGTCGGTGTAGAGCTGGTACTGCAGGTGTTGGGAGCCGGCGCTCATCTGCCGAGGCAGGAAGCTACCCTGGCTGCCGGTCGAAAGGGCGATGGTGTATGGCAGCGTGAGAGCAACCAGCACCGGCGCGCAGCTCACGGTGACGCTGCCGTTGGCGTCTGCCGGCGTCGAGGATAGCGGGCTGTAGGAGCCGAAGGCAACTGCCGTGGCGCTGACCGTGCAACTCGCTGCCGACGCGTCGAGAGCGGACGCCAGCAAAGCTGCGACTGCCAAGGAGCCGGCCCGCCGCGCCATGTGCAGCGTCAGTGACATGGCAGGGGTCCGAGGCGTCCGTTGCGGGCGTCGAGTTCGGCCGGCCGAACCTGCGCCGTACACGATTGCCTTGCGCCCCAGGTCACGACGAGGCTGTTCGACACAGCCAGGTTGCGCAGATAGACCTGGCCGTCGTGACCGACGGGGTAACGCGTGATGCCTCCGTCCATGCTGGCCACCGCCCCCAGCGGCAGCGGTTGGCCCTGTGCATCTTCGAGCCGCACCAAGACAGCTGCCACGCGACGGATGTCGAAGCGCACCAACAACCCGCTGCGTTCCTGCGGGCGCACGTCCTGGGTCAGGTTGCCGAACTCGGCGTCCAGCGGCAGGTCAAGCGCCTCGATCGCGACACGGTTGGCTTGATAGGGCAGCAGGTCGGGGATCAGCAGTTGGCCGCGTCCGTCGGTGCGCCCGACGAGGCGGTTTTCGCGGTACACGGCCACACCCGGCAGGCCCGGCAGGTCGACAACGGCCATGCTGTCACCCACGGGTGGCACGGCATGCATGCTGCCGGCCGCGTAGACCAATGCGCCACGCGCCGACAAGCGCAGCGCGCTGGCGCCAGCGGCGCTCTCCGCGGTGGCTCCCAGCCACGCGGCGGGGGCGCGGTACTCGACGCTGGCCTGCTGCCGCGCGAGAGTGTCGCCATCGAAGCGGCGCTCGCTCTGCATGCGCCAGCCGACTTCGCCGACCTCGACGGCTTGCTGTTGCACCTGCAGTGCGAGCGAGCTGCCGGCCCGGTCAACTGTCACGCCGGTGCTGCCTGACGAACGGAGGCCGAAGGGCAGGGTCAGGGTGACCGAGACCCCATGAGTGCTGTCCTCACCGAGGCTGCGGTAAGCACTGACGAAGGCTTGTACCGAGGTCCCGAGCGACACACTCCAGGACCCGGTGGCAATCCGCTGCCGTGCGGCAGCGGGCGAGATGGCCGCCAGATCGAACCAGGCCAGGCCGATCGAGCCGAGGCGGTCGAAGTTTGTGCCTGCTGACAGGCGCAGGCTGCGCGGCGGCGAAGCCTCTCCCAGCGCTGCGGCGATGTCGCGAAAGCCGCCGCTGCTGCGCGTGAGCGCGAACGCAGCGTGGCCCTGGTCGCTGCGCCGCTCGGCACCCAGGCCCCACGACGCGCCCTGGCGGCCTGCGCCGCGACTGGTGGCAAGGCTGGCGCTGAGCAATCCGAGCTGGGGCAGGGCCAGGAGCGCCGCGCCGCCAGCCATGGCCGTGCCCGCAGTGGCTTCGGCATGCCCTTCGAGGGTCAGCTCGCGACTCCATCCGCCGCGCAGCGATGCGCTGGCCGCGAACGGCCCGTAGTCCTCGCTGGCAATGCCGAAGCGACGTCGCACCCAGCCGGCCTGCAGCGAGTACTGTGCCAGGCCCGGTGCAAGCTGCTGCGCGGCGGCGTAGAACGGCAGCGAGCGCACGGTCTCGCGACCCAACGCATCGCGCACCACCACAGCCACCTGGCCAGCGCCCGAGACGATCGGCAGCTGGCGCAACTCAAAGCGCCCCGGGTCGACGGCCTGCGACAACTGGTGCACGCCGTTGACCAGCACTTCGACAGTCGACGGTACCGCCACCGTGCCGCCGAGATCGGGTGTCGGCGTCGTCACCAGATCCGGACGCAGGCCGAAGTCCTTCATCGCCTGCAGGCCGGCCAACCGAACCGGGCGAGTCCACGTCAGCCCTCCGGCGACGAAGTCGCCGGCGCGCCAGCGCTGCATGCGTTGCGGGTCGACCTGCGTGAAGCTAGTGTTCAGGCGCAGCCGTTTCGCGCCTGCCGTATCCGAGACGATGAGACCATGCTCGAACAGGCCCAGCGGCCCGAACAGGCGCATGTCGAGCAAGGCGTTGCCCCGGGTCTGCGCCGCCGCGCGTTGCAGCACGGCGTCGTAGTTGAGCAGGGCACCGAAGTCGGGGGGCGTCGACTCGCCGGTCGCGGGTTCTCGGCCGAGCAGGGTCAGATTCGACAGGTCGGGCCGGCGGCTGATACGCAGCGTCTGCGTCGCGGCATCGACATGCGATGTCACGCCCGGCAACGCCGTTGCGGCGACCAAGGTGCCCGGAACGTCGGCCACAGCCAGCGGTACGCGCAGCCCCCAGGAACGCCAGGCGGCGAGCGTGGCGTGCGCGATGCCGTCGCGGATCAGGAAGCGGCCGACGGCTGCTGGGCGGCCGTCGACCACGACCTCGAGCACCGCGTCTTGCGCGTACGCGATGCCGCCGAGCACGGTGGCCGCCGCCGCGGCCAGGGCGTGTCGCGACCAGCGTCCTGCGTCATGGGGCCACGACAAGGGGGACCTCGATCCGTCCCACGTCCGTCAGCGCCGTCAGAGTCCATCGGTCGCCAGGATTCAGCACGCCGGCGTCGACCGACCAGTGGCGACTGTGGCCGCCGAGCAGGTACGGGCCCCATGGGCTGGTAGGTCGAGCAGCCGCGCCTTGCGCCGACACGAGCTGCAAGTCTCGCAAACGTTCGTGCGTCGCGCCGGCATTTACGGCCACCAGCTTGGCGCGGCGGCCTTCGAGGCGCCAGCTCAGGGAGGCCGGGGCCGGCACGGCGGCCTGGCGGAACACCGGTACCGACAGTCGCAGTGCGAAACGCACCGGCTCGGCAGCCGAAGTCGCGGGAATCTCGTCGATGAGAAGACGGTAGTTCGGCGAGGTTTCGGTCGCGCCGTCGCCGAACAGCGCGCGCACGGTCTGCGAGCGCCCGGCCTCCAGGCTGAAGATCGCCGGCGACACGAGCACCTCGGTTGCCGGCGTGAGCGTGTCCCGCCCCTCGTGGTCGTGGGTCCAATTGAAGGCGCGCACCTGCACGGTCGTCGCGATGGCGCCGCGGTTGGCAACCGTCATGCCGAGGGTCTGCCGGCCGACGGCCATGTCGTGCCGCACCGGCGAGACTTCGAGGGCAGCGCCACGACACGTTGCGCCGGCAACGCAAAGGGCACCGATCAGGAGCAAGCGGAGCAGGTGCGACATGAAGTCGACTCCGAAGTCAGTAGGTCACGGTCACCGTGATCGTGTCGCTGTAACTGCCGACGCCGGGCGTCTGCGCTGCCGGTGCCCGGCCATAGACGGTCAGCGCTTGCGCTGTGCCAATCCCTGTGCCGGCGACCGACTGCGTTGCTGCCGTCGTGCCCCACAAGGTCGTGCGCCCGGCGTTCTGGTACAGGCTGTAGCTGATGGTCTGGCTCGAGGGCCCCGTCATCAGCCGGCTGGCCACGGTGGAGCCCGCTCCGATGCCGGCGTTGAGTTCAACGGTGTAGGGCAGCAAGTTGGTGCAGGTCACGCTGATGCTGCCGCTGCCGTCCAGTTGCGCCCCGGTGTAGGTGCCGAAAGCGACATCCGTCGCCGACACGCTGCAGGTGGCCACCACGCTCGCAGTCACGTTGAAGGTGCCGCTGGTCGTGGCGGCCCAGCCGGGTGCCGGCGTGAGCGCTGCAATCAGGATGGCAGGCATGGAAACGGCCGCTACGGCGCGCCAGTGCATTGCGTGTTTCATCTGTTCACCTTGCAACAAAGGCCCCCCTGAAGTGGCCGACTGCCTTGGCGACTCGATGCGTACCGCAACATCGGGCGACTCTTGATCTGGATTTCGACGTCCAGTGGCGAACATTGAGGCAAGGCTTCACGCGCGATCGTTGGAACAGGGGCGGAGAACGCCCTTGTCTGTGCTCAAGTTCGCCGCGGATGTGCCGATGGTGCTGCGTACCCGCCGGTGGTCCAATCGGCGGTCATGACCCAGATGACATACACGACATTCAGCTTCGGCGGGCGCTCGTACCGGAGCGCGATAGGGGCGTGCCTGGCGCTGTGGCTGGGCGCAGCTGCTGCACAGCCTCAGGGCGCGCCGGCTCAGCGCCTGCGCATCGTCGGCGGGCTGGCCGGGTTGAACGTGTTCGTCAACCATGAAGAGCCGTTCTGGACCCGTGAGCTGGCCCGGCTGAGCGGCGGACGCTTTGGCGCCGAGATCGTGCCCTTCGACCGGGCCGGCATCCGTTCGCAGGAAGTGCTGACCCTGCTGCGCCTGGGTGTAGTGCCCTTTGCCACTGTGCAGGCCTCGTCGGCCGGCGTGAAGGACGCCGAGATCCTGGCTGTCGACCTGGCCGGCCTCAACCCCGACATGAAAACCCTGCGCCGCACCGTGGCCGCGATCCGGCCCCACATGGAAACCATGCTGCGCGAACGGCATGGCATCGAAGCCCTTGCGCTTTACGTCTACCCGGCCCAGGTGCTGTTCTGCAAGGAGGCCCTGAGTGGCCTGGACGGGCTGAAGGGCCGGCGCGTGCGCACCTCGGGGCCAACCCAGGCCGACTGGGTCGAAGCGCTCGGCGGCCAGCCGGTGACCACCAGCTTCGTCGACATCCTGCCCAACCTGCGTGGCGGCAGCATCGACTGCGCCATCACCGGCACGATGTCGGGCAACACCATCGGCCTGCACGAGCTGACGACCCACATCCATCCGATGGCGATCACCTGGGGCCTGTCGATATTTGCCGCCAACAGCGCGGCCTGGGCCGCTCTGCCACCCGATCTGCAGGTCTTGCTGCGGCGCGAGCTGCCGCGCCTGGAGCAGGCGGTCTGGGACGAGGCGGAACGCGAAACCGAGGACGGCTTCGCCTGCAGTGTGGGCGCCGCCACCTGCCGCAAGGGCCGGCGCGGCCAGATGACGGGTCTGGCCATCACGCCTGCCGATGAGCAGCGCCGGCGCGCCATCTTCTCCAGCACCGTGCTGCCGCGCTGGTTGCAGCGCTGCGGCGAGGGCTGCGCCGCCGTCTGGAACCGCAGCATCGCACCCGTGGCCGGCGTCGAGGCGAAGCCGCGCTGAGCGCACACCTGCCATGAACAGCGAACGCCGTTCGAGCCTCGTGCTGTGGGCCTTGGTGGGCATCTTCGTCGCGGCGCTCCTGCTGGCCACCGCCTGGCTGGTGCGCGACGGCGAGCAGGAAGCCCGCGCGCGCATCGAGGAGCGCGCGGCGCGCCTGGTCAGCGGCGCTGCCGCTGGACTGAACCGCAGGCTGCTGGCACTCGACCTGCTGCTCACTGGCGTGCCCGACGTGGTCCAGCCGGCCTTGACGGCCCTGGGCATCGTCGAGAGCGGGCGCGCCAGCCGGGCCCTGGCCGCCCTGATCGACCGTCAGCTGTCGATCAGCGACATCGCCCTGATCGACGAACAAGGGACGACCTTGGCCGCCGGCCGCGACACCAGCGCGCGCGATGGTTTCCGGCTGCCGAGCAGCTTTGCGGCACGCGTCTTCGCGCAGGCGTCGCCGCAGATGCTGGTCAGCGATCCGGTCGTCAGCGCGACCGCCGGAACTCCTTCGCTGTTCTTTGCACGCCGGGTCATCCTGCCGGGCTCGCGCCGGGCGATCGCGGTGCTCGAGGTGCATGCCAGCGAACTCGCCGACCTGATGGCACCCTCGCTCGACGAGCCCAACCTGGCGGTCACGCTCGAGCGAGACGATGCCCAGCTGCTGGTCAGCGTGCCCCCCAATGACCGCATGACGGGGCGCACGCTCGGCTCCGCGCTGCGCGCCGACCAGACCGGCGTGGTGCAAGGCGCGGCACGCCTTTCGGGCGTGCCTGCCGTGGTGGGTGTACGGCCGCTGCTCTACCGCAACCTGCTGGTATCGGTCAGCCTGCCGCTGGAGCCGGCGCTGGCCGGCTGGCGCCAGAGCCGCAACCTGATCCTGGCCTTCGCCGCTGCCTTAACGGCCCTGGTCTTGGTCATCGGGGCGCTCACGCACTGGCAGGTGGGGCGCCTGCTGCGCGCGCGTCGGGCGCTGGCCGTCGCGGGCACCACGCTCGACCAGGCGCTCGGCTCGATGGCCGAAGGCTTCCTGCTCTGCGATGCCGAAGACCGGGTGCTGCGTTGGAACGAGCGCTATCTAGAACTGTTTCCCTGGCAGAAGCCGGTGATCGGCGTGGGCGTGCCCTTCGAGCGCCTGGCCGAGGCGGGCGCCAACGAAGCAGTGCCCGATGCCGACGATGCCAAGCGCAAGGCCTGGATCAAGATGCGCATCGCCATGCACCGCTCGGGCGAACGTGTCTGGGCGCAGCAGCTCGGCAGCGGGGTGTTCGTCGACGCGATGGAACGTCGCACGCCCGATGGCGGGATCGTCAGCGTCTATCGCGACATCTCGGCGGCAGAACGCCAGCTGGCCCAGGCTAAGGCCCATGCCGAGGCCGCCAACGAAGCCAAGTCGCAGTTCCTGGCGACGATGAGCCACGAGATCCGCACGCCGCTGAATGCCGTGCTTGGGCTGAACCAGTTAATGCTCGACTCGCCGCTGGGGCCCGAGCAACGCCGGCACGCCGAACTGATCCGCAGCTCGGGCCAGATCCTGCTCGCGGTGATCAACGACATCCTCGATGTCTCTCGCATCGAGGCCGGGCGTATGGAGCTGGAGGTCGTGCCCTTCGATCCGACGCGCGCTGCCGAAGAGGTGGTGGCCCTGATGCGCGAACGCGCGCAGGCCAAGGGCCTGGCCCTGCACCTGGTCGTCGACCCGGACCTGGCGCCCTTGCTGCAGGGCGACCCGATCCGCCTGCGCCAGGTGCTCTTCAACCTGCTCGGCAATGCGCTCAAGTTCACCGACCAAGGCGAGGTGCGGGCGGTGATGCGACAGGAGCCTCTGTCCGCCGGCATGGTGCGCCTGGTGATCGAGGTTGCCGACACCGGCATCGGCATCGACCCGAGCGCGGTGCCCACCCTGTTCGAGCGTTTCACGCAGGCCGACAGCACCACCGCGCGACGCTTCGGCGGCAGCGGCCTCGGCCTGGCGATCACGCGCGAGATCGTGCGTCTGATGGACGGCAACATCGAGGTCGAGAGTGCACCCGGCGCCGGCAGCATGTTCCGTGTCGTGATTCCCTGCGCGCTCGCGGCCGCGGCGCCGGTCGAAGCGCCCAGCGTCACGGCGAGCGCCGGCCGGCGCACGGTCGAAGGCCTGCAGATCCTGGTCGCCGAAGACAACCCGGTGAACCAGATCCTGATCAAGGCCGTGCTCGAACGCATGGGCCACCACAGCGACGTGGTCGACAACGGCGCGATCGCGTTGCGCGAAGTGCAGTCCGGCGCCTACGACCTGGTGCTGATGGACGTGCAGATGCCGCAGATGGACGGCGTCAGCGCCACCCATGCCATCCGCGCGTTGCCAGGCCCGCAATCGCGCTTGCCGATCATCGCGATGACCGCCAATGCCCTGGACGACGACCGCAAGGCGTGCATCGCCGCGGGCATGGACGACTACGTCTCCAAGCCGATCGACCTGCAGCAACTGGCCAAGGCCATCGAACGCGCGGCGGCCGGGCGCGTGCGGGCCGTGCACTGACACCCCTTCGCGTTCATCCACTTCGCGCATCGGCGCCTTGCAGCGATGCGCGCTCAGAAGTCTTGGGCCGGTTAACCTTGCGCCATGAACTCGAACTCCCACTCTCCGCGCCAAGTCCTGATCAGCGGCGGCAGCAGCGGCATCGGCGCTGCGATCGCGCGCGCCTTTGCGGCCGAGGGCTGTGCGGTGGTGGCCACCGGCGCCAGCGAAGCCGAGGTCTTCGCCGCGAAGCTTGAGGCCGCCTTCGCCGAGATCGACGTCCGCGTGCTCGACGTGCGCGATGGCGCTGCGGTCGAGGCTCTGCTGGCCTCGCTCGAAACGCTCGACGTGCTGGTCAACTGCGCCGGCACGATCCGCCGCGCGGGCGCGGAGCACGACCCGGCGGTCTTTGCCGAAGTGCTCGACATCAACTTGACCGGCACGATGCGACTGTGCGCCGCGGCGCGCCGAAAGCTCGCGCAGCGCCGCGGCTGCATCGTCAACACCGCGTCGATGCTGAGCTTCTTCGGCGGTGGCCTGGTGCCGGGTTACAGCGCCAGCAAGGGCGGCGTGGCCCAGCTCACCAAATCGCTGGCCATCGCTTATGCCGCGGAAAGCATCCGCGTCAATGCCGTGGCGCCGGGCTGGATCGCGACGCCGTTGACTCAGCCGCTGCAGGACGACGCGGCCCGCTCGGCGCCGATCCTTGCGCGCACGCCGCTCGGGCGCTGGGGTACGCCCGACGACGTGGCCGGGCCGGTGCTTTTCCTGGCCAGCCCGGCAGCGCGTTTCGTCACCGGCGTGGTGCTGCCGGTCGACGGTGGTTACCTGATCGCCTGAACCGAACACACAGAGGCAAGCCAGCATGATCGTCCAGCTCCCCGGCATCCAGCCCGAGATCGCCGTGCAGGCGATCCCCGACGACGAGCGCGTCTGGGTGCCGCAGGCGCCCGAGGTCTGGTTCCGCCCCTTGCTGCTCAACACCGTGACCGGCAGCTGGTGCAACCTGCTGCGTGTCAGGAAGAGCGGCGTGCTGTCGCGCCACATTCACCCCTCGTGGGTCACTGGCTACGTGATCAAGGGTGCGTGGCGCTACCTCGAGCACGACTGGGTGGCTCACGAAGGGGCCTTCGTCTACGAGCCGCCGGGCGAGATTCACACCCTGGTCGTCGACGAGGCGGCGGGTGGCTCGCCCGAGATGATCACTCTGTTCAACATCGCCGGCGCGATGGTCTACGTCGACGCGGGGGGCAACAGCACCGGCTACGAAGACGTGTTCACCAAGATCGCGATGTGTCGCAAGCACTATGTCGAGGTCGGGCTTGGCGAGGACTACGTGGACCAGTTCGTGCGCTGATTTCGCTGCAACGAGGAGATAACGTTGAAGACCGAACTAATGTACTTGGCCCTCGTCACTGCACTGACGGGCCTGCTGTGGGTGCCCTATATCCTCGACCGCCTGAGGGTTCGCGGCCTGATGGATGCCGTGGGCTACCCCGAGAACCCGAAGCCGCAGTCGCCGTGGGCGCGGCGCCTGATGAAGGCGCATGCCAACGCGGTCGAGAACCTGGTGGTGTTTGCGCCGCTGGTGCTCCTGGCGAGTGCGGCGGGCATCAGCGGCCCGGCGATCGCGACCTCGGCGATGGTGTACTTCTGGGCCCGCGTCGTGCACGCTGCGGCGTACACCTTCGCCGTGCCCTGGGTGCGCACCCTGTCCTTCACCGCCGGCTTCCTGGCGCAGGCCTGCGTCGCCTGGCAGCTGCTCGCGCGCTAGCTCAGTCCAAGAAACCGAGTCCGAGCGCGGCCAGCCGGTCGACCTCGGTCGGGCCAAAGCCCCAGTCGCTCAGGGCCTCGCGTCCCATCGCCCCACGCTCGGGCGGGCCGTGTCGCACGGCGCCGGGCGTGCGCTCGAAGCGCGGCGCCGGCGCCGGCTGCACGATGCCGTCGACGCCGACGTCACGCCCGCGCGCCTGGTTGTGCGGGTGGGCCTGGGCCTCGGCGAAGTCGAGCACCGGGGCGAAGCAGGCGTCGACGCCGTCGAAGTGCGCGCACCACTCATCGCGCGTCCTGCTGAGGAACACGGCTGCAAAGCGCGCGCGCAGTTCGGGCCAGCGCGCGCGTTCGTGCTGGCCCGGCAGCCCGGCGTCGGCCAGGCCCAGGCGCTCGATCAGCGCAGCGTAGAACTTCGACTCGATCGCACCGACGGCGACGTGCTTGCCGTCACGCGTCGGGTAGCTGTCGTACCAGGGCGCGCCCGAGTCGATGACGTTGACGCCACGCTCGTCGCGCCACTGTCCGGCTGCGCGCAGGCCGGCGAACATCGTGCTCATCGTCGACGCGGCGTCGATCATCGCCGCGTCGATGACCTGGCCGCGGCCCGAGCCCCGAGCTTCGATCACGCCGCAGGCGACGCCGAAGGCCAGCAGCATGCCGCCGCCGAAGTCGCCGACGAGGTTGAGCGGTGGCACCGGTGCTTCGCCGGCGCGGCCGATGGCGCCGAGCACACCGGCCAGGGCGATGTAGTTGATGTCGTGTCCGGCGCGCGGCGCCAGCGGCCCGGTCTGGCCCCAGCCCGACATGCGGCCGACGACCAGCTTCGGGTTGCGCGCCAGCAGCAGATCCGGGCCCAGGCCCAGGCGCTCCATCACGCCGGGCCGAAAGCCTTCGATCACGGCCTCGGCCCTGGCGGCCAGCTCCATGGCGGCCTGCACGCCCGAGGGCGACTTCAGGTCGAGCGTCACTGAACGCCTGCCGCGCAGCATCAGCTCGCTCCAGCGCGGGCTCTCCAGACCGAGGCCGGGGGCGCTGACGCGGTCGACCAGCAGCACGTCGGCGCCCATGTCGGCCAGCAGCATGCCGGCGAAGGGCGCGGCGCCGATCGCTTCGAACTCGAGCACGCGCAAACCGGCCAGGGGTCCCATGGCGGGCATGGTATCGGTCGGCGCCACTGTCCACACCACGCCTGGATGAAACTCCAGTATCGTTGCAGCTGGAACTCCGCATGCCGACCCCGACCCTCTCGCTCCCCGACGCTGCCTTCGCCACGCTCAACACCGAGCAGCGCGCCGCCGTCGAGCACGGCCTGAGCCAAGGTGGCGGCGCGGCGGCGCCGCTGCTGGTGATCGCCGGCGCCGGCACCGGCAAGACGATGACCCTGGCCGCGCGCGTGGCGCGCCTGGTGCTCGACGGCGCCGACCCGCAGCGCATCCTGTTGCTGACCTTCTCGCGCCGCGCCGCCCAGGCGATGGAACGCCGCAGCGCCGCGCTGCTGCATGCCGCACTCGGCCTGCGCGCCACCGCGGCTGCACCGGACCTGCCCTGGGCCGGCACGTTCCACAGCATCGGTGCACGCCTGCTGCGCGATTACGCCGAGGCGATCGGTCTGTCGCCGCAATTCACGATCCACGACCGCGGCGACGCCGAGGACCAGATGGGCCTGCTGCGCCAGGCCGAGGGCCTGGCCGCCAGCGAGAAGCGCTTCCCGATGAAGGGCACCTGCCTGTCGATCTACTCGCGCGTGGTCAACAGCCAGCAACCGCTCGAGCAGGTCCTGCAGACCCTGTACCCCTGGTGCCTGGGCTGGGAAGGCGAATTGAGGCGCCTGTTTCGCGCCTACGTGAACGACAAGCAGCAACAACAGCAGCTCGACTACGACGACCTGCTGCTCTACTGGCAGCAGGCGATGACCGAGCCGGCCCTGGCCACGGCCATGGGCGCGCGCTTCGACCATGTGCTGGTCGACGAGTACCAGGATACGAATCGCCTGCAGGCCGCGATCCTGAAGGCGCTCAAGCCCGGTGGCCGCGGCCTCACCGTGGTCGGTGACGATGCGCAGTCGGTCTATGCCTTCCGCGGTGCCGAGGTGCGCAACATCCTTGACTTCCCGGCCCAGTTCGAGCCCGCCGCGCGCGTGGTCACTCTGTCGCGCAACTACCGCTCGACGCAAGCCATCCTCGACGCCTCGAACGCGGTGATGGCGCTGGCTCCCGAGGGCTACCGCAAGCGCCTGTGGAGCGAGGTGCAAGGCCCACGGCCGCTGCTGGTGACGGTCGCCGACGAACTAGCGCAGGCGCGCTGGGTCGCCGACGAGGTGCTGCGCCAGCGTGAAGGCGGGCTCAGGCTGAAGCAGCAGGCAGTGCTGTTCCGCACCGGGCACCACAGCGCGGTGCTGGAGCTCGAACTGGCGCGGCGCCGGATCCCCTTCGTCAAGTTCGGCGGCCTCAAGTTCCTCGAAGCCGCGCACGTGAAGGACGTGCTGTCGGTGCTGCGCTGGGTGCAGAACCCGCGCAGTCGCCTGGCAGGCTTTCGCGTGGCGCTGCTGATGCCCGGCATGGGGCCGACATCGGCCCGGCGTCTGCTCGATGCGATGGCCGCGAGCGCGCCAGCGGGCGATGCGCTGCAGGCGATGCGCGAATTCAAACCGCCGGCGGCGGCGCAAGGCGCATGGCGCGAATGGCTGCAAACGCACCAGTCCTTGTCGAATGGCGCCTGGCCCGACAGCATGGTGCAGGCCGCGCGCTGGTACCAGCCGCATCTGGAGCGCCTGCACGACGATGCGGCGCTACGTTCGGCCGACCTGGCGCAGCTGGCGCGCATGGCCGAGGGCTTTGCGAGCCGCGAACGCTTTCTGGCCGAGCTGACGCTCGATCCGCCCGAGGCCACCAGCGACGAATCCGGTGCCCCGCACCGCGACGAGGACTACCTGATCCTGTCGACGATGCACTCGGCGAAGGGACAGGAATGGAGTGCCGTCTACGTGCTGAATGCCGTCGACGGCTGCATGCCGGCCGACCTGGCGACCGGCAGCGCGGCCGAGATCGACGAAGAGCGGCGCCTGTTCTACGTTGCCATGACGCGCGCCAAGCGCCACCTGGCGCTGCTGGTACCACAGCGCTTTCACATCACGCAGCAGGCGCGGTATGGTGACCGGCACCTGTACGCGTCGGTGACGCGCTTCATTCCGCCGGAGCTTGCGTCGCTGTTCGAACACTGTGGCCCGTCAGCGGAGCCGGAGCCGCTCACGCCGCTGGCGACCCTGGTGCCGGTCGACCTCGCGGCGCGCGTGCGGGGCCTGTTCTGATCGGGGCCTCGCCGCTTCAGCGCTGCACGTCGACCGCTTCCCCGCTTCGCGCGCTGCGCGCCAGCGCTTCGAGTGTCGCGGCGTTGTCCAGGCTGGCGGCCGCGGCACGCTCCATCGCGCCGAAGTCGCGTGATGCGACGAGCTGGGCAAACATCTCGGCTGCGAAACGAAAGCCGCTGCCGGTGCCCGCCTCGATGGCTTCGAACGGGACCGTGTTGGCGATGCCGCGCCGCAGGCGCATCAGGTTCGGCAGGTAGCCCCAGGGGTGGCCTGCCGCCTGCGCGCTGGTGTGGTTCAGGTACTCGGTGTCGATCGTGCCGGCGCTGCCGACGATGATCGCGCGCCGGTGCTGGGCCGCGTCCATCGCGCAGGACAGTTGGGCCCGCCGCCCGTCGGCATAGAACAGCGTGCCCATGGTGCTGATGTCGACGCCGGTGTCCGACCTGGTCGCATCGGCGCGCACGCGCTGCGGGGCGCAGCCCATCGCCAGGCGGATGATGCTGAGCGCGTAGCTGCCGGCGTCGAGCAGGGCGCCGCCGCCCAGCTCGGGCTTCGCGCGGATGTTGTTAGCGGGGTTGGCCATCGTGAAACCGAAGCACGACTGCACCGAGCGCACCTCTCCGATCGCGCCCTCCTGCAGCAGCGCCACCAGGCGCCCCGTCGCCGGCTGGAAGTAGTACGGGTAGGCCTCGAGCAGCAGCACGCCGTGGCGCCGCGCGGCGTCGAACATCGCCGTCGCCTCGGCCAGGTTCAGCGCCAGCGGCTTCTCGCTCAGCACGTGCTTGCCGGCGGCCGCCGCCTTGATCGCCCACTCGGCGTGCAGGCTGTTGGGCAGGGGCAGGTAGATGGCGTCGACCTCGGCATCGTCGAGCAGCGCCTCGTAGCTGCCGTGGTGGCGGCCGATGCCGTGCTGCGCCGCGAAGGTCGCGGCCGTGCCGGCGTTGCGGCTGGCGACGGCGACGATCCGCACTGCCGGGCTGGCCGCGACATCGCGGCTGAACTGGCGCGCGATGTTGGCGCAGCCAAGGATGCCGATGCGCAGCGGCGCGGCACGGGTCGGGGAAGGGTTCATGCGGGCCCCACGCGCGTGGTGCGATCAGAGAGCAGCGCACAGACCGCATGGGTCACTTCGGCCGTGGTCGCCTTGCCGCCCAGATCGCGGGTGTGCAAGGCCGGATTGGCCGTGACCCGCTCGATCGCGTTCATGACGCTCTTCGCGGCGTCGAACTCGCCCAGATGCTCGAGCAGCATCACCACCGACCAGAAGGTGCCGATCGGGTTCGCCAGGCCTTTGCCCATGATGTCGAAGGCCGAGCCGTGGATCGGCTCGAACATCGAGGGGTAGCGACGCTCGGGATCGATGTTGCCGGTGGGCGCGATGCCCAGGCTGCCGGCCAGCGCCGCGGCCAGGTCGCTCAGGATGTCGGCGTGCAGGTTGGTCGCGACGATGGTGTCCAGCGTCGCGGGGCGATTGATCATGCGCGCGGTCGACGCGTCGACGAGTTCCTTGTCCCAGGTGACGTCCGGGAATTCCATGCTGATCTGCAGCGCGATCTCGTCCCACATCACCATCGCGTGGCGCTGGGCGTTGCTCTTGGTGATGACGGTCAGCAGCTTGCGTGGGCGCGACTGCGCGAGCTTGAAGGCGAAACGCATGATGCGTTCGACGCCCGCGCGGGTCATCATCGACACGTCCGTCGCAGCCTCGATCGGGTGGCCCTGGTGCACGCGGCCGCCGACGCCGGCGTACTCGCCTTCGGAGTTCTCGCGCACGATGACCCAGTTCAGGTCGTCGGGGCCGCAGCGCTTCAGCGGGCCGTCGATGCCGGGCAGGATGCGCGTGGGCCGCACGTTCGCGTACTGATCGAAGCCCTGGCAGATCTTCAGGCGCAGGCCCCACAGAGTGATGTGGTCGGGGATGTGCGGGTCGCCGGCCGAGCCGAACAGGATCGCGTCCT
>JAZKIW010000110.1:0-14962 GCA_040384625.1 Pseudomonadota bacterium
GCGGAATCCGGCCGCACACCACAGCAGATTGCAGACGACGTTGCGGCCGCGGCCGGTTGCTTGTTGCATGGTCTTGAAATCCGAGTCTCGAATGATGTCAAAGTGCGCGCAGCACCCAGCGCCCGTCGACCTCGATCAGCTCGCGGTCGCAGTCGTACTCCTGGGCTTCGTGTTCATGCCCCGGCAGGGTGCAGACCACCGTCTGTCCCTGCTCGCGTAACCGGCGCACCGCTGCGCGCAACGCCGGGCCCTCGCCCCAGGGCGCGCGAATGGCCGCCGCCGTCGGGTGTTCGTCGGTCGCCAGCGCAAGGGCTTTGACGTCGAGGCTGAATCCCACCGCGGGCCGGTTGCGGCCGAACACCGCGCCCACCTCGTCGTATCGTCCACCGCGCGCCAGGGCCCCATTGGCCGCCGCACCGTAGAGCGAAAAGCAGGTGCCGCTGTAGTACGCATAGCCGCTAGTGTCGGCCAGGTCGATGCCAATCCGTACCGTCGGATGCGCCAGCTGCACGTGGCTGGCCAGCCAGGTCAGATCGTCGAGGGCACGGGAGATGTCTGCTTGCGGCGGCAGCATCGCGCGCGCAGCTTCGAGCACTTCGAGCCCGCCGTACAGGCGTATCACCGAGGCCAGCCCTTGCCGGGCTTCGGCTGACAGCGAGCCTGACAGCTCCGCCAGGGCCGCCGAATCCTTGCGCGCCAGCGCCCCGATCAGGCCCTCGTCGACCGCCGCAGTGCCGAGCACCGCGCGAACGATGCGCGCATCGCCCAGATCCAGCAGCACGTCGTCGACGCCGGCGGCGTGCAGGCTGTCGAGCGCCAGATCGATGATCTCTAGGTCAGCCTCGAGCCCGGCGTGGCCATAGATCTCGGTACCGAACTGCAGCGGCTCACGCGTGCTCTGCATGCCGTCGGCTCGCGTGTGCAGGACCGGGCCGCAGTAGCTCAACCTCGCAACGCCCCGTCGATTGAGCAGGTGCGCATCGATGCGCGCCACCTGTGGCGTGGTGTCGGCACGCAGGCCGAGCGTGCGTCCGGAGAGCTGATCAACGAGCTTGAAGGTCTTAAGGTCGAGGGCGTGTCCGGTACCCGACAACAGCGACTCGAGGTGTTCGAGCAAGGGCGGCATCACCAGCTCGAAGCCATAGCTGCGAGCACCGTCGATCAGCATGCGCCGCAGCTCCTCGATGCGCCGCGCCTGGCTCGGCAATACATCGGCAATCTGCTCGGGCAACAGCCACGCACGCGACATGGGACAAACGCAGCCTTGTGGAGGGTAGGGACAGATCTTGCTGATCCATCCCCCCTAAGAATCGGACTTGCGACTTTCACCGCATCCGGCTCAAGCACAACAAGTGTGCGGGAGTATTCAAGGTTTCATTTTACAGCCCTCACTCCCACCTTCGAAGCCTCTTACCTGAAGCCGGCTTCACAACGGCCAAACCGGTGGCATGCAGTTGAACATGACACACCGGATGCAGAAGCACCCGGTTCGACAACGCGCCCTAGGAACCAGGTGATGGTCGTGCCAACCGGTCTTGTCCGACAAGGCCCCGCCGCAACGCGCACACTGTCCGTGCTGCAACAGAAACAGCGAAGCCCACTGCTTGCGGTTCACCATGCTCTTCAGCAGGCGCTTCGCACGCAGGTCCTTCCGAGCCTAGTCGCGCCAGAGCCACCACAGCAGCACGCCGGCAAGGACGCTGGCCATGCCTAGGAAGCGGATCTGACCATCGTTCATGCGCGTCGCGCGCTCGAACATGCGTCGCCACGCCGCCGGACTCAGCAGCGGCAACAGTCCTTCGATGACCAGCATCAGCGCCAACGCGCCGAACAGCAA
This sequence comes from Pseudomonadota bacterium, assembly GCA_040384625.1. Taxonomy (GTDB): domain Bacteria; phylum Pseudomonadota; class Gammaproteobacteria; order Burkholderiales; family Burkholderiaceae_C; genus CADEEN01. The sequence continues at coordinate 1,838 of JAZKIW010000110.1, forward strand.
GTCGCCCATGCCAGAGGACGTGCTACTTCTTCGCCGGTGCGGCCGGCGCCGAACCGCTACCACGCATCGCGCGGAAGAAGTCGCTGCTCGGGTCCAGGACCATCACATCGTTCTTGTTGCGAAAGCTCGCCCGGTACGCCTCTAGGCTGCGATAGAACAGCGCGAACTGCGGATCGCGGCCGAAGGCGTCCGCGTACAGCGCAGAAGCCTTCGCATCGCCCTCGCCCTTGATCTTCTGGGCGTCGCGGTAAGCCTCGGCGATGATGACTTCGCGCTGGCGGTCGGCGTCGGCGCGGATCTTCTCCGACTCGGCCGCCCCCTGCGAACGTTGTTCGTTGGCGACCCGATTGCGTTCTGACTGCATGCGCCGGTAGACCGAGTCGGTGATATCGGCCACGAAGTCGACCCGCTTGACGCGCACGTCGATGATCTCGATGCCGAAGGCCTTGCTGTCATCGGCCAAGCGACTCTGCACGTCCTGCATCACCTTTTCACGCTCTGTGGACAGCATGCCGCTGACCGTGCGCCGAGTGACGACTTCGTTGAACGCGGCTTGCACCACCGGTGCCAGACGGTTCTCGAGGTTGCGCAGATCGACGCCATTGTTGCGAATGAATTGGCGCGGCTCCGAGATGCGCCACTTCACCAGCCAGTCGATGATGAGGCTCTTCTTCTCGGCGGTGAAGATCGGTCGCGTTTCCGGGCTGTCGAGCGTCTGGATTCGCTTGTCGAGGAAAACCACGTTCTGGAACGGCGGCGGCAGCTTGACCTTCAGGCCCGGTTCCGTGATCACTTCCTTGATCTCGCCCAGCGCGTAGACCACCGCCACCTGGCGCTGGTCGACGATGAAGAGCGTGGAAGCGGCGAGCATCAGCACGAGCAGGGCGCTGACGGCAATGAGTCCGATGCGGTTCATGTTCTAGTGTCTCCCGGACTCAGCGAACGTCTCGATCGCGGGTGCGCGACCCGTCGCGCGAACGCGCATCGGCACCGGCCGCGACCGGTGATTCAGGCGTCGCCACCGAAGCCGGCGCGGCGGGCGCCGGAGCCGGAATGCCTGCCTGCTGCATCAGCTTGTCGAGCGGCAGATACAGCAGGTTCGATCCATTGCGGCTGTCGACCATGACCTTGCTGACGTTGCTGTACACCGACTGCATCGTTTCGAGGTAAAGACGGTCACGCGTGACCTGGGGTGCCTTCTGGTATTCGGTCAGCACGGAGCGGAAGCGCTGCGCATCGCCTTCGGACTGCGCAATCACGCGCGACCGGTAACCCTCGGATTCTTCCTTCAGGCGCGAGGCCGTGCCCTGTGCTTTCGGGATCACGTCGGCGGCATAGGCCTGGCCTTCGTTCTTGAAGCGGTCGCGGTCCGCTGTGGCCTTCACAGCGTCGTTGAAGGCCGCCTGGACCTGCTCCGGCACCTGCACGTTCTGCACGTTGACGTTGGCAATGATCACGCCTGCGTTCAGGCGATCGAGCTGGACCTGGATCGACTTGACCAGATCGGCCGCGATCGCATCGCGCTGCTCGTACAGCACCTGGTCGACCTTGCTGCGCCCGACGATCTCGCGCACGGCGGTCTCGCTGGCCTGCACCACTGCTTCCTCGGGATTCCGGTTCTCGAACAAGTAGGCGCGGGCGTCCTTCAATCGGTACTGCACGGTGAAGCGGATGTCGACGATGTTCTCGTCCTGCGTCAGCATCGACGAGTCGCGCAGCCCGGTGGATTGGGCCACCGTGTTGCGCCCCACTTCGGCCGAGCGCAACTGGGTCACCGCAACCGTTTCGTGGGCCTGGAACGGGTAGGGCCAGCGGAACTGGATGCCGGCGTCGCGCGTCTGGGTGTAGCGACCGAAGGACGTCACCACCGCCTGCTGGCCTTCCTGGACGATGAAGACGCCGCTGCCCAGCCAGACCAGGACCGCCACGCCGCCGATCAAGCCCAGCCCGATGCCCGCGCTCTTCATGTCGGGTTGGAAGCCGCCCCCATCGCCTCCGCCGGCGCCGCGCGGAGGCGGCTTGCCACCGCCCTTGCCGCCGAACAGACCCCCCAACTTGCGATTGAAGTCGCGCCACAACTCGTCGAGGTCGGGCGGACCGTCGCCGCGGTTGTTGTAAACCAGTCCATCGTCGGCTGCCGCTGCGGCACGGCGTCGGGCCGGCCGCAACACGCCCGCCAGCAGGGCACCCGCAGAACGGCCAAACTCGGCCATGCGCAAGCTCATCGGAGGGGTGTCGGGCTCGAAGCGTGGGGTCATGCTTGCTTGACTCTATAGGTGGGTTCTTCGGTGCCTGACAAGGATTCGGTGTCGGTGGGCAGGGGCCGATATGGTGGCACAGCGCCGGGATTCAAGGCGGTAGCCGCCACTTGCTCGGCGATCGCCGCGCGCAGCAGTTCCAGGCCCCGGCCATCCTTGGCGCTGACGAAGGTGCGCGGCGTCCGCACACCGGGCGCGCGCTCGACCGCGTCGCGCAGCACCCTGGGGGTCTGGGTCTCTGGCAGCAGATCGAGCTTGTTGAACACCAGGATCTGCGGGATCCGTTCGGCGCCGATCTCGGCCAGCACACGCTCGACCTCTTCGATCTGCTCGGCGGCCAGCGGGCTGGCCGCGTCGACCACGTGCAGCAACAGGTCAGCATCCGTCGCCTCCTGCAGCGTCGCCCGAAAGGCCTCGACCAGCTTGTGCGGCAGGTCGCGGATGAAGCCTACAGTGTCGGACAGCGAGACCTGACGGCCGACCTCCTGCAGCCACAGGCCACGGGTGGTGGTGTCCAACGTGGCGAACAATTGGTCGGCAGCGTAGGCTCGGGCCTTCACCAGTGAATTGAATATCGTTGACTTGCCGGCATTGGTGTAGCCGACCAGGGAGACCCGAAAGGTGCCGCTGCGCTCGCGCGCGCGGCGCTGCGTCTGGTGCTGGCGCTTGACCTTCTCCAGGCGGGCCTTCACGGTCTTGATGCGCTCACCGATCATGCGTCGGTCGAGCTCGATCTGCGCCTCGCCCGGGCCACCGCGGATGCCGATGCCGCCGGTCTGGCGCTCCAGGTGGCTCCAGCGACGCACCAAGCGGGTGGCCTGGTACTGCAACCGCGCCAGTTCCACCTGCAACTTGCCTTCGTGGCTCTGCGCGCGGGCAGCAAAGATGTCCAGGATCAGGGCCGTGCGGTCGGCAACAGAGACACCCAGGTGCGCCTCGAGATTGCGTTGCTGGGCCGGAGACAGGGCCTGGTCGAAGATCACACCATGAGCCTGTTCGGACAACACGATGGCCTTGATCTCGTCAGCCTTGCCTGAGCCGACGAAGAGGGCAGCATCGGGTGCCTTGCGCCGCGCGATCACGCGCGCCACAGGCGCGTCGCCGGCAGAGGCGGCCAGCAACGCCAACTCATCGAGCGTGGCATCGAAAGACGAGCCCGGCCCAAGGTCGACGCCGACCAACACTACGCGCGATGCGGCGGCGACAGTGGGGCTCTGGTCGATGGTGTTGGAACCCAAGAGGTCGCGTGCGGCGCTGACGTTCAGACGGCCTTCAGCCTGCGCTCGTCTCGCTCGGTTCCTGGGCGTGGAAATTGACCGCACGCCCCGGCACCACGGTCGAGATGGCGTGCTTGTAGACCATCTGCGTCACGGTGTTGCGCAGCAGCACCACATACTGGTCGAAGGATTCGATCTGCCCCTGCAGCTTGATGCCATTGACCAGGTAGATCGAGACCGGCACATGCTCCTTGCGCAGCAGGTTCAGGAACGGGTCTTGCAGGAGTTGCCCTTTGTTGCTCACGATATTCACTCCGTGTTGAAAGTCTGGTTGCTGTCACGTTATCACAGGGTTGCCACCTATGGCGCCTGCGGTGCCAACAGTCCTAGGAATCCTTGTCGTCGAAAGGGTTCCGTGAGCTCTTCATTTCGATGCGCAGCGGCGTGCCGACCAGCTTGAAGTGCGCACGGATGCGCCCCTCGAGGAAGCGCTTGTAGCTGTCAGTGACGTGCTCCAGTGAATTGCCGTGTACGACCACGATGGGCGGGTTCATCCCGCCCTGGTGGGCATAGCGCAGCTTGGGCCGGAAGTGGCCGGCCCGCTTGGGCGCCTGATGCTCGACGGCCTCGAGCAGGAGCCGCGTCAGTACCGGCGTCGGCAGCTTCTTCGTCGCCGACCCATGCGCCTCGGCAATGGCCTGCCACAGCGGGCCCAAGCCCTGGCGCTTCAGGGCCGAGATGTGCAACCGCGTCGCGTACTTCAGAAACGCCAGGCGCGACTCGATTGAACGCTCGAGCATCTCGCGCTGGTAGCTGTCGATCGCGTCCCACTTGTTGATCGCGATCACGACCGCACGACCGGCATCCAAGATGTAGCCGGCGATGTGGGCGTCCTGATCGCTCACGCCCTGGGTCGCGTCGAGCAGGAGCACCACCACATTGGCATCGGCAATCGCCTGCAGGGTCTTCACCACCGAGAACTTCTCGATCGCCTCGAAGACCTTGCCCTTGCGGCGCAGGCCCGCGGTGTCGATCAGCTCGAACTTCTGCCCGCCGCGCTCGAAGGGAACGTGGATCGCATCGCGGGTGGTTCCCGGCAGATCGAAGGCGATCAGGCGCTCTTCGCCCAGCCAGGTGTTGATCAGTGTGCTCTTGCCGACGTTCGGCCTCCCGGCAACGGCCAGCCGGATCGGGCGATCGACGCCGGCGCCGTACTCGTCTTCTTCCTCCTCACCCAGGTTCAGGCCTTCGAGCACCGCGTCGATCAGGCTGCGAATGCCCTGGCCGTGCGCCGCCGACACCGGGTGGGGCTCGCCGATGCCAAGTTCGTGGAACTCGGCCAGATGCGGCGAATCGCTCATGCCCTCGGCTTTGTTGACGGCCAGGAAAACCCGCTTGTTGGCACCCCGCAGGTAACGCGCGATGTCGTGGTCCTGACCCGATACACCAGTGCGCACATCGACGACGAAGATGACTGCGTCGGCTTCGGCGACGGCCTGCTTGGTCTGCTTGGCCATCTCGGCGACCACGCCGGTCGGCTTGTCCGGCTCGAAGCCGCCGGTGTCGACAACGATGAAGTCGTGCTCACCGAAGCGCGCGTCGCCGTAATGACGATCGCGCGTCAGGCCGGCGAAGTCGGCCACGATCGCGTCGCGGCTCTTCGTCAGTCGATTGAACAGCGTCGATTTGCCGACATTCGGTCGGCCGACGATGGCCACCACCGGTTTCATGGCAGCCGCGGCGCCCTATTCCGGACGGAAGGCGAACAGACCGCCGTTGCGAGTGACGACCAGGATGGTGTTGCCTGCCCGAACCGGCACACCGACGACCGGCGAGCCGTCCGTCGGCAGGCGCAGCAAGGCCTTGCCGTCACTCCGATCGAGAAAGTGCACCTGGCCCTCGGCGTCGCCGAATATCACGGTGCGACCGACCACCAGCGGGCCAGACAGGCCGCGATAGCGCAGGTTTTCGTTGTTCCAGGCCAGGTCGCCACTGCCGGCGCGCCAGGCCGTGATGCGGTCGCTGCCGTCGGCGCCGACCACCAGATCCGCATCGCCCCCGATGGCCTGCACACCGCCGACACTCCGGGTCCAGACCAGCGCGGCGGTCTGGGCATTGGCACAGCCGATGCCGACCTGGAACGAGCGTGCACAGACCACGTCGCCGACTCGCAGCGCTGGACCGGTGAGGTCGGACAGACGCTCGACTTCGTTGGTGCCGCGCGGGTTTGCCAACGCCACTTCCCAGCGCACCGTGCCGCGCAGCGGATCGACACCGGTGAGACGTTGCCCCTGCCCGATCAGCAAGGTGTCCTTGAAAGCCGCGACGACGCCCGGCTGCGACAAGGTCAGTGGCTCGCCCGGTCGCTGCAAGGTCCAGAGCAATCGCCCATCGATCGCATCGAATGCATGAACGACCCGATCGACGCCCATCACGAAGACGCGCTCGCCAGCGACCAGGGGCGCCGTCGAGACACGTGAGGTCAGGCGAGAGCGCCACCTAACATTGCCACGCTCGAGAACGACAACTTCGTTGTCGCGGGTGACCACGGCGGCATACCGGCCGTCGCTGCCAACGCCGGCGCTCAGTCGCGCGCCGGCGCTGCCCCGCCAGATCTCGCTGCCAGTGTCGGCCTGCAGTGCCAGCACGCTGCCATCGACACCGGCAACGGTGAACTCGCCGTCGCGCGCCGTGACGATCAAACCGGGGACAGCGCCATCGAGGCGCGCACTCCACACCTGGCGGCCGGCGATCTGGGGCGTGATGGCCTCGAGCGGCGTCGGCTTGGGCTTTTCGCTGCCGCAGGCGCCCAGCAAGCCGAGCAGCACAAGGGTGAGCCAAGGCTTCATTTCGTGGCCCCACTAGCCACCGGGGCGGCACCCATCGCGGTCAGCTTGGCTTCGACCAGGCGCCGGTACTCGAGCTTTTCGTCCATCCCCTTGTACGCCGCCTCGAAAGCCGTGCGGGCCTCCACCTTCTTGCCTTGCGCGAACAGCACGTCGCCACGGCGGTCGGCTAGCAGGGCCTCGAATTCCTTCGCGGCCTTGCCCTGCCCTGCAGCGTCGAGCTGGGCCAACGCCGCGTCGTACTGCTTCTTGTCCACGAGAAGGCCAGCGGCGCGCAGCCTCGCAATGGTTCGGATCTCGTCTTCGCCGGCGTTGTCGCTGGCCCAGGCCAGTGTTGCCAAGGCCGCGTCAGGCTGGCCTTTGTCGGCCTGGACCTTGGCCGTCAGGAGCGCTCCTTGCTGCGCGTAGGCCGTGCGCGGAAAGCGTTCCTTCAGGTCGCCAAAGACTCGCGCGGTGCGTTCGGCATCAGCGGCCAGCGCGGCCCGCTCGAGCTCGTCGAACATTGCGCTGGCCTTGACCGCCTGTTCGCGCTGCCACCAGTTCCAGCCATTCCAGGCCGCGAACGCGCCGAGGGCCAGGGTCAAGGTCCAGGTGATCAGGTTGCCGTACTGCTGCCAGAACGCTTTGAGTTGATCGACTTGTTCCTGCTCTTGCAGGTCGAGATGGGTCGCCATGGGGTTGTCTGTTCAACGAAGGCGGGATTATGCGGTGCGCAGTTCGTGCGCCCAGGAAGCCGCCTGCGACAGGGGTCGCGTGAATTGCGCTGCGCCCTCGCCAGCGCGAAGCGGTTTGATCGCCACTTCGCCGAGGGCCAGCTCGCTGGCACCGAAGATCAGGGCGAAGGTCGCGCCGCTGGCGTCGGCACGCTTGAATTGCGACTTCATGCTGCCTCCGCCTGCATGCATCAGCACTGCAACACCTGCGGCGCGCAAGGCCTCCAGCACCGGCATCACCTGCGCCAGCGCCTGCGCATCGATGGCCAGCGCATAGGCCTGTGGCACAGAAGCTGGAGCGCGGATACCGGCGGCTTCGAGCATCAGCATCAGGCGTTCCATGCCGAGGCCGAAGCCGATGCCCGGCGCCGGCTTGCCACCCAGCGTTTCGATCAGCTGGTCGTAGCGGCCACCGCCACAGACGGTGCTTTGCGCGCCCAGCAGCGCGCTCTTCCACTCGAAGACCGTGAGGTTGTAGTAGTCCATGCCGCGCACCAGGCGCGGGTTGACGCTGTAGTCCAGGCCCACCGCGTCGAGCACGGCGCGCACGGCGTTAAAGTGAGCGAGCGATTCGGCACCGAGGAAGTCCATCAGCGTCGGCGCGCTGTCGACCACCGTGCTCATCGCCGGGTTCTTGGTGTCGAGGATGCGCAAAGGGTTGCTGTGCAGGCGACGCCTTGCCTCGGCATCGAGCTGGTCGCCGTGGGCCTCGAAGTGCGCGATCAGGGCAGCACGGTGCGCCTTGCGCTCCTCGGGCTGGCCGAGGCTGTTGAGTTCGAGCGTGATGTGCTGCGCCTCGATCAGCCCGAGTTCGCGCCAGAACGCACGCAGCATGAGGATCAGCTCGGCATCCACGTCCGGGCCGGCGTGCCCGAGCGCCTCGACGTCGAGCTGATGGAACTGGCGCGAACGCCCCTTCTGCGGCCGTTCGTGGCGAAACATCGGGCCCATTTGCCAGATGCGCAACGGCCCGTTGTAGAGCGCGTTGTGCTCATTGATCGCACGCACGATGCCGGCGGTGGCCTCTGGTCGCAGCGTCAGGCGGTCGCCGTTCATCTCGTCACGCCAGGAGAACATCTCCTTCTCGACGATATCGGTCACCTCGCCCAGCCCGCGCACGAACAGCGCGGTGGGCTCGACGATCGGCGTGCGCAGGTTGCGGTAACCCCAGCGCTCAAGCAGGTCTCGCGCCTTGGCCTCGACCCACTCCCACTGCGCTGCCGCCTCGGGCAGCATGTCGTTCATGCCCTTGACCGCAACCAGCGGCTCGCGCGACTCGATGTTGATGCGACCCGCCGCTGTGGCGATGACTTTGTTTTCGGCCATGTGATTGCCCCGCAGGGCAGGATGTCAATGTGAAGCGGCGACCGTGCCGAAACGCTTCTCGATGTAGTTCTCGACGAGCTGGTGGAACTCGACGGCGATGTTGTCGCCGCGCAGCGTCAGCGCCTTTTCGCCATCGATGAAAACCGGCGCGGCCGGCGCTTCGCCGGTGCCCGGCAGGCTGATGCCGATGTCGGCGTGCTTGCTCTCTCCGGGACCGTTGACGATGCAACCCATCACCGCAACCTTCAGGTTTTCGACGCCAGGGTACCTGGCCTTCCAGACCGGCATCTGCGCGCGCAGGAAATCGTCGATCTGCTTGGCAAGTTCCTGGAAGGTCGTGCTGGTGGTGCGACCGCAGCCGGGGCAGGCGGTCACGCTTGGGTTGAAGGTGCGCAAGCCCAGCGACTGCAGAATCTCCAGCGCCACGGCCACTTCCTGGGTTCTCGCCTCGCCGGGCTGCGGTGTGAGGCTGACGCGGATCGTGTCGCCGATGCCTTCCTGCAGCAGCACGGCCAGCGCCGTCGCCGAGGCCACCGTGCCTTTGGTGCCCATGCCCGCTTCAGTCAGGCCCAGATGCAAGGCATAGTCGCAGCGCAACGCCAGCGCACGATAGACCGAGATCAGGTCCTGCACGCCGCTGACCTTGCAGCTGATGATGATGTTGTCGGGATTCAGGCCGACGTTGCGGGCATAGTCGGCGGACTGCAGTGCCGACGAGATCAGCGCCTGGTACATCACCTGCTTGGCGTCCCAGGGCTCGGTGCGCCGGGCGTTGTCGTCCATCATGGACGCGAGCAATTCCTGATCCAGGCTGCCCCAGTTCACGCCGATGCGCACCACCTTGTCGTAGCGCGCCGCGGCCTCGACCATCATGCCGAACTGGCGGTCGCGCTTGTCGCCTTTGCCGACATTGCCGGGGTTGATGCGGTACTTCGACAGCGCCTGCGCCATGGCAGGGAAGTCGGTCAGCAAGCGATGCCCGTTGTAGTGGAAATCGCCGATCAGGGGAACGTCGATACCCATGCGGTCGAGCTGTTCTCGAATTGCCGGCACTGCCGCCGCTGCCTCGGGCGTATTGACTGTGATGCGTACCAGTTCCGACCCGGCGATCGCCAGCTCCTTGACCTGGATCGCGGTTTCGATCACGTCGACGGTGTCGGTATTGGTCATGGACTGCACGCGCACCGGCGCGTCACCGCCGACCGTCACCACACGGCTCCCCCAGGCGACGCGGGCCTGCCGCGTCACGTGTCGCGTCGGGCTGGCCCCCGCGACAGGCTGGAAGTCGCTCTCGGTGTTCAAGGTGTCAAACTCATTGCGGCAGCTGCAGGCGGGCGACGTTGTCCCGCGTACTCGCTGCAAGGTCGACCGCTTGGCCGCGAAACACCAGTTGAGTCACCGCCGCATTGCCGATCGTCACGCGCAGCGGCAGCGCACCATCCAGGCCCACGGTCTCTCCAGGCTGCACGACGCGCGACAACAGGTTCTGGCCCCGCCCGTCCTGGACCTCGACCCATGACTCCGCCGTCGTGCGCACGGCCAGCGCAGCGGCCGTACCGGCCGGTGCGGCCGACTTGTCCGAAGCCTGGATCGGCGTCAAGGGTGCCGCGGCAACCGACGCCGACGCTGGCGCGGCGACCTCGGCCGCCGCACCCGTGCCCGAGACGACTGGCCCTGACGCGGAGACCGGCGCTGCGACGGGTGCAGATGCCGCCAGCGACTCCGCTGCCGAAGCGGGCGCAGCGATCCCTACCGCCGTCGACGCTGCGCCAGGCACCCACGCCGGATTGCCAGCTGTGCCGCGCCAAGGCATCCACCGTTCCGGCAGCAAGGCCAGCGCCATGGCGCCACCCAGCACCAGCAGCGTGGCCCAGAACACGGGCTTGCGATGGAAAGTGAAATCGCCGGGGTCATGGCCTCCGGAGGGCGCGCGGAAGGGGGCGTTGAGCCCGCCTCCCAGCTGCGACAACTTCGGCATGTCACCTGCTTGTGGCAACTTGCCGAGCACGGGCTCGGCATCGATCTTCAAGGCGCGGCACACCGTCTGAGCCAGGGCCCGGGTGAACGTCATGTCGGGCAAGTCGGCATAGCGATCGCTCTCCAAGGCTTCGAGCTTTCGCGGAGAGACCTTGATCGACGCCGCCAGCGCAGCAATGTGCAGCCCGCGCGTCTCGCGCGCTCGGCGCAGCAGGGCGCCGGCACTCGTGCCGTCCAGGCTCGCCACACCGATCGGCGCAGACGAATCGCTCGACTCACTCATCGAAGCGTCCTCGTTCATAGGCCAGGGTTTCGGTGGCTTGGGGGAAGCGGTTGCGCAACTGGCGGCCGAACTCGTCGACCCCGCTGCGATTGCCCATGCGATTCTCGATGCGCAGCGCCAGCCACAGTGTCTGCGCATTGGACTGCTCATCGCGCTGGTTGACGCGGCGGATGTAGAAGCGTGCGCGCTCGTACTCGCCACGCCGGTACAACACGTCCGACAGATTTAAGGCGGTCGTCGGATTCGATGGATCGAGCTCATACGAGCGCGACAACTTGCGCTCGGCCTCGTCCAGCTTCCCGGCGCGCGCATGGCACACGCCTTGCGCCAGATAGGTCCGTTGGGCATCGCGGTACTGCGGCAGGGCAAGCGCCTGCTCGAAGGATCGGTCGGCTTCGGCGAATCGCTTGCGCTGACACAGGAACCAGCCCCGATTGTGCATCGCGTCGGCATCGCGCGGATTAATCTGCAGCGCGCGACCGAAGCTCTCGTCGGCCAGCGCATCTTCACCCATGCTCGCGTAGACCAGGCCACGCAGGCTGTAGGCGGCGCCGAGATCGGGCTTCGACTGCAGTGCGAGCTTGATCTCGTCGAGCGCCGTGATGTACTGGCCCCGGCCGAAGTGCAGTGCCGCCAATTCCATACGCACTGCAGCGCGGCGATCGGCGTCGGTCTGGTCCGAAGCCGTGCGCAGCTCTGCCGCGGGCGGGGCGGCGGGCACGTTGCCCGGGCTCGCGCAGGAGGCGAGCAGCGTCAAAACGCACAGGAGCAGGGCGAGCGATCGACGACGCATGGCTGTCAGACGCGCTGCGTCGATTGCGCGACCGTGACCGGGATGCGCCGGAGTCGCTCGTCGGCGCGCGTGCGATCCTGCACTTCCCCGGCCAGCTGGCCGCAAGCGGCATCGATGTCGTCGCCACGCGTCTTGCGCACGGTCGTGACGATCGCCGCATCCTGCAAGCGCTGGGCGAATGCCGCTACGCGCTCGCGCGGTGAGCGTGTCAGACCCGAGGCCGGAAACGGGTTGAACGGAATCAGGTTGAACTTGCAAGCGACACCGGCGCTTCGCACGAGGTGCACCAGCGCATCGGCCTGGGCCGGACTGTCGTTGACACCGTCGAGCATGCAGTACTCGAAGGTGATGAAGTCGCGCGGCGCCGCGTCGAGATAGCGCTTGCACGCCGCCAGCAATTCAGCCAACGGGTACTTCTTGTTCAGCGGCACGAGCTGGTCGCGCAATGCGTCGTCGGGGGCGTGCAGGGACACCGCCAGTGCCACCGGGCATTCCCCTCGCAGGCGGTCGATCATCGGCACCACGCCCGAGGTGCTGACCGTCACGCGACGCCGCGACAAGCCGTAGCCGTGGTCGTCGAGCATGACCCGCAGAGCGGGCACGAGCGCCGCGTAGTTCTGCAGCGGCTCTCCCATGCCCATCATCACCACGTTGCTGATGACGCGCTCACCGGGCTTCGACTTCAAGCGTCGTCGCAACTGATGTTCGGCGTGCCACAACTGGGCCACGATTTCGCCGCTGGTCAGGTTGCGTGAAAAGCCCTGGTGTCCCGTGGAGCAGAAGCGGCAGCCAACGGCGCAGCCGGCCTGCGATGAGAGACACAGCGTGCCGCGGTCGTCTTCCGGGATGAACACGGTCTCGATCGCGTCGCCGTTGCCGACGTCGAACAGCCATTTCACCGTACCGTCGGCTGACAGGTGTTCGGACACAACCGTGAGGGGCCGGATCTCCGCGCCGTCAGCAAGCTTGTCGCGCAGGGATTTCGCCAAATCGCTCATCTGCGCAAAGTCGCTGGCGCCCTTCTGGTGGATCCAGCGAAAGAGCTGGGTCGCGCGAAAACGCTTCTCTCCCAGGCCGGCACACCAGGCCGCGAGCCCTTCGAGATCGAAATCGAGAAGGTTCGCGCGCATCGCTGCCGTCAGCGGCTGTACACGTTCATGCCGGCGAAGAAGAACGCCACCTCGACGGCGGCTGTTTCCGCGGCGTCCGAGCCGTGCACAGCGTTGGCATCGATGCTTGCTGCGAAGTCGGCGCGGATGGTCCCCTTGTCGGCCTTCTTCGGATCGGTGGCACCCATCAACTCGCGATTCTTGGCGATGGCACCCTCGCCCTCGAGCACCTGGATCATGACCGGGCCCGAGATCATGAAGCTGACCAGGTCATTGAAGAACGGGCGCGATTTGTGAACCGCGTAGAAGGCCTCGGCCTCGCCGCGCGAGAGGTGCGCCAAACGCGCCGCGATCACCTTCAGGCCGGCGCCTTCGAATCGGGCATAGATCTGTCCGATGACATTCTTGGCCACCGCATCGGGCTTGATGATGGACAGCGTGCGTTCGATCGCCATGATGAAAAACTCCAGAAAAACAAGGGCTTGGCAAAGCTTTGTATTGTAGCCCGCAGGTTACCGGCCCTTGCCCGACGGGCCGCCACCTCGTTGGCCACCGCCACCGCCACCGCCACCGCCACCGCGCCGACCGCCGCCGCCGCCCTGC
>JAZKIW010000111.1:0-43273 GCA_040384625.1 Pseudomonadota bacterium
GAACTGCGGCTGCATCTCCGAGCGCTGGTAGTCCAGCTCGAGCGGGTAGATGCCGTGCCAGGCCTTCTTGAACTCGGTGCAGATCACGTCGACCAGGCGCGAGATCACACGCTGCTCGGTCGGGCTGAAGTCGCGTCCTTCAATGCGGGTGTGGTACTTGCCTGCGCCGCCGAAGAGCGAGTCGATGACCGCGAACACCAGGTTCGGATCGCAGATGATCAGGCCCGAACCGCGCAGCGGCTTGACGCTGACGATGTTGAAATTGGTCGGCACGACGATCTCGCGCAGGAAGGCGCTGTACTTCTGCACCTTGATGCCGCCGATCGAGACTTCAGGGCTCTTCCTGATGAAGTTGAACAGGCCGATGCGGATGTTGCGCGCGAAGCGCTCGTTGATGATCTCCATCGTGGGCATGCGCCCACGCACGATGCGCTCCTGGCTGGCCAGGTTGTAGTCGCGCACCGCGCCCTGCGGCACCTCTTCCTGCTCGAGCTTCTGGCTCTCGCCGGTGATGCCTTGCAGCAGCGCATCGACTTCGTCTTGCGAAAGAATCTGCTGACTCATCGCTGCGCTTTACTGAATGATGAAGTTGGAGAAGTGGACGGCGCGCACCGGCACCGATTCGTCGTCGTCGTCGGCGACCCGCGGCTTTCGCGCGGGCACGCCGGATGCGGATTCGACCGGTGCGGCGATGTCGTAGCCGAGCGGACGCAGCGCCTCGCGCCGGATCTCGGCGGCAAGGCGCAGCTTGCCGTCACGCTCGATCAGTTGGGCAGCCGTCTTGCTGCCCAGGGCGAGCAGGATGTTGTTGCGAATCGCTGGCATGTAGGCCTTGAGCAGGTCGGCCGACTTGGCGTCGCTGAGTTCGAGCGTAATCCCGACCTGGGCGTAGCGCTCTGCCTCGCGGTCGGCCAGGTTCACGGTGAAGGGGTCCAGCGGAACGAAGGTTGGGGCGTGCTTCAGGTCAGCCTTGACGCGTTTGGCGGCGGAGGCCTCTTCCTCGGCCTTGCTGTCGTCGCCCTCGCCGGCCTCGGCCGCCGCGGCGGCGTCCGCGGCCCGCTTCTTGATCACGAACACGGTGGTGCCCGCGCCGGCGGCCAGCAGCACGGCCAGCGCGACGGCACCGAAGATCAGCTTCTTCTTCTTGCCTCTGTTCACCGGCACGGCGTCGATGGCATCGGCAGCGGCGGCGGGTACGGCGGACATTCGGGACTCCTGTTTGGGCGGGCGGGTGGTGCATGCAGCGCCACCGCGGGATCACGAATGGATTATTGAAAGTGGGGGCTTCGCGAAAGCCTGGATAAGCGGGTGCTTTGTGCGCCTGCTTCGGCGCTCCCAGGGTTAGGCGACCAGATCGACGAGGCCGCGCGCCGCACGCGCCGGCAGGGTGCGGCCGCCGGCGTCGGCATGATTGCCGCCGTCGCCGTCGGAGCCTGGACGACCCGGCGCGGGTAGGGGGTCGTGTCGATGGGCGTGGGCGCCATCGCGAGCCCGGCCGTCCGACACGCCGCCGCCGCTGAGTGTCAGGCCGCTGTCGTGCAGCGCCGCCGCCAGCGCCGGAAGGCTGGCCTCGATGGCGTCGCGGGTGCCGGCGACGTCGGCGCTGAAGTCGATGCGTGCCTGCGTGCCATCAAGCACGATGCGCACCGCCAGCGGGCCCATCTCGGCCGGGTTCAGGCTCAGGCGGGCGTGCTGCACGCCTTCCTGGACCAACCAGGTCACCTGGGTCGCCAGCGCCGGGGCGAAGGCGGCCGAGTCGAGGGGCACGGCGATGCGGGCTTCATGCACGGCTGCACTGGCGGGGCCCGGCTGTGCCGCGGCCAACAGCGTCGGCACGGCGGGCAGCGGCAGCGCGCTGGGGGTGCTGGGCGGGGGGCTTTCAGCCCCGGCCTTGGTCGCTGCGGCGGCAGCGATCGCCTCGTGGCCTGGCGCAGCATGGCGCGACTCGGTGCCTGCAGGGGCTCCGACGGCCGTGCCTGGCAACGCGCCGGGCACAGGGTCGCTGACGCCCGATGCCGGCGCGCGGCCAGTGCGCGAGAGCGCGACGTGGCGGCCCGCGACGCCATCGAGGCTGCACGCGTCTGCGTCTGTGCCGTCGGCTTCGCTCGTGGGCGTGGGCAACCGGGCGACTGCGCCGCCCGGAGCGGCTGCCGATGGCCAGCCTGGCAACAGGTCGGCCAGGGCCGGGGCTCGGCCTTCGTCGTCGTGAAGTTCGACCTCGGCCGCGGCCGGTTCGGACTCGGCAGGCACGCCATCGGCGTTCGCGGCGGGTTCTTCGCTGCGGTTGCCGGGTGCCGGCGGCGTAGGCATTGGCGGCGCTGCCTTGTTTGGGGCGCGTGCCTTCTGCAGCTCGCTGGCGAAGCCTTGCTCGCCGGGGCCAGTGTCGTTCGGAGCGCCCATGCCGGGCGCCGCCTTGGGCGCTGCGGTCGTAGCAGCCAGTGCGGGCAGGGCGGGCAGGGCGGTCCTCATGCGCGCACCCCGCCGAGGCTCGTCAGCGCGCCGCCGCGCGCCAGCGCCATGCGCATCGCGTGCTCGTCGTCGGCCTTCTGCTCGCGCTGGTCACGCGCCTGTCGTTCAGCCATGGTGCGGCGCTCGATCAGCTTGCGCACCGAGGCCACGCGCAGCTCGTGCGCCGTCAGCGCCGCTTCTGCGCGAGCCTGGGTCGCCTGGGCCTGGGCCACGGCCTGGCCCTGCTGCGCGATCGCGTTTTCGAGCCGATCGGCAAAGCCCTGGTAGCAACGCACGATCTCAAGCGCCGCCCCTTGCGCGAACTGCAGGCTCCAGCGCCGCTGGTAGTCGCTGCGATAGTCGTCCAGCTGCACCGCCTGTGTGCGCGCCGCGTCGCAGCGCGCGCGGGCGTGATTGAAGGCAGCCAGGGCCTGGTTTCGTTCGGCCTCGGCCTGTTCCAGCAAGGTGTTGAGGGTGTCCATCGTCAGATCGTCTTGAGACTGTCGGTCAGGCGGTGCACGCTGTCGGCCAGGCTGGCCGCCTCGTGCATGTCCTGTTGTAGCAGGGCCGTCAGCGCCGGCTGGGCGCGCACCGCAGCGTCGAGTTCGGCATCGTGGCCGGGCGTATAGGCGCCGAGCTGGATCAGGTCGCGCGCCTTGTTCACCTTGGCCAGCAGCGCGCGCGCGCGCCGCGCGGCCTGCAGGTGCTCACGGCCGGCCACGCTGGTCATCACCCGCGACACCGATTTCTCGACGTCGATGGCCGGGTAGTGGCCGGCTTCGGCCAGTTCGCGCGAGAGCACGATGTGGCCGTCGAGGATGCCGCGCGCGGCGTCGGCGATCGGATCCTGCTGGTCGTCGCCCTCGCTGAGCACGGTGTAGAAGGCGGTGATCGAACCGTTGCCGTCGCGACCGTTGCCGCTGCGCTCGACCAGTTGCGGCAGCTTGGCGAAGCAGCTCGGTGGGTAGCCCTTGGTGGCGGGCGGCTCGCCGATCGCCAGCGCGATCTCGCGTTGCGCCATCGCGTAGCGCGTCAGGCTATCCATCAGCAGGAGCACGTGCTGGCCGCGGTCGCGGTAGTGCTCGGCAATCGCGGTGGCGTAGGTCGCGCCCTGCATGCGAACCAGGGGCGGCGCGTCGGCCGGTGCGGCGACGACGATGCTGCGCTGCAGGCCTTCGGGGCCGAGGATGTCCTCGATGAACTCCTTGACTTCGCGGCCGCGCTCGCCGATCAGCCCGACCACGATCACGTCGGCTTCGGTGTAGCGCGCCATCATGCCCAGCAGCACCGACTTGCCGACGCCGGTGCCAGCGAACAGGCCGATGCGCTGGCCGCGGCCGACGGTGAGCATGGCGTTGATCGCGCGCACGCCGGTGTCGAGCGGCGTGCGCACAGGGTCGCGGTCCATCGCATTGATCGGGCGCCGGATCATCGGCGCCGAACGTGTGTTGCCGATCGGGCCCTGACGGTCCATCGGCTGGCCGTGCGGGTCGACGACGCGGCCCAGCAAGCCGTCGCCGACCGGCAGGTGCAGACCGCGGTCTTCGCCGCGGCGCCAGGGGTGGTTGTCGGCACCCAGGCGCGGCGTCGCGGCCGGCGCCGGGCAGGGCCGCACGCGCGCGCCGCTGGCCAGGCCGTGCACCTCGCCGGTGGGCATCAGGAAGGCGCGATCGCCGTCGAAGCCGACCACCTCGGCCTGCACCGGCGGGCCGTTGTCGCCATGCACCTCGCAGACAGCGCCGACCGGCGCGCGGATGCCCGCTGCTTCCAGCACCAGGCCGGCCACGCGCACCAGCGACCCGGTGCTCGGCAGCGCCTGCGGCAGCGCGGCATAGGCCTCGAGGTCGGCCAGGTAGCGCTGCCAGCGTTGGGTGCGGGGCGTCGAGGCCGGCGCCGCGGCCGTACTCATGTCGGTGCAGCCTCGTCATTCAGCGGCAGCCCTTGCCCGAGGCTGGCGGCGGCCTGTGCCCAGCGTGTTTCGATGCGGGCGTCAATTTGCCCGAGGTCGGATTCGACGCGGCAACCACCACGCGTCAGCGAGGCATCGGCCAGCAGGCGCGCGTCGCGCGCCGTCAGCGCTTCGCCGGCGCCGGCCTCGACCAGGGCCTGATCATCGGGGTGCACGAAGACGCGGATGTGGCGCGCCGACAGCAGCACCGCATTCACCGCTTCGCTGGCCACCTGGGCCACCAGTTCGGGGCGCGCCGTCAGCTCGCTGCGCAGCACCTGGCGCGCGAGCGCTGTCGCGCTGCGCGCCACGCTGTCGGCGATCTGCGATTCGAGATTGACGAAGGCCTGGTCGAACGCCGCCACCAGGGGCGCGAGCTGGGCCACCATCTGCTGGGCGAAGCTCTGCTTGAAGCTCTCGAGCGCGACCAGGCCGTCGCGGTAGCCGTCCTGGTAGCCGGCCTGGCGCAGCGCCTGAGCGGTCTGCGGTTCGGCGGTGTGCGGGGCGTCACCGGGCGACGCCTGCGCGGCGCTGCTGTCGCCGAAGGCATTCGGGCGCCACGCGGCAAAGCCGTCCAGCTCCTCGCGCGGGATGAAGCGCGCGTAGGGGTTCGGTGGGCTGGGGCGCTCAGACGAATTCATCGTCGCTGCCGCCGGCCAACACGATCTGTCCTTCGTCGGCGAGGCGACGCACGATCTTCAGCATTTCCTTCTGCTCGGCCTCGACCTCGGACAGGCGCACCGGGCCGCGCGCCTCGAGGTCTTCGCGCAGCGTCTCGGCGGCGCGCGTGCTCATGTTCTTGAAGATCTTCTCGCGCAGCTCGGTCGTCGCGCCCTTCAGCGCCACCACCAGCGACTCGCTCTGCACTTCCTTCATCAGCGCCTGGATGCCCTTGTCGTCGAGCTTCTCCAGGTCGTCGAAGGTGAACATGTTGTCCATGATCTTCTGCGCCAGATCGCTGTCGGCTTCGCGGATGTAGTCGAGCACGGCGGTCTCGACCGAGCCTCCGAGCAGGTTGATGATTTCGGCCGCGGTCTTGACGCCGCCCATGGTCGACTTGCGCATCTTCTCGCCGCCGGCCAGCACCTTGCTCATCACCTCGTTCAGGTCCTTCAGCGCGCTGGGCTGGATGCCGTCGAGCGTGGCGATGCGCACCAGCACCTCGTTGCGCTGGCGTTCGACGAAGCACTTCAGCACCTGGCTGGCCTGGTCGTGGTCGAGGTGGACCAGGATCGCGGCGACGATCTGCGGGTGCTCGTTGCGCAGCAGTTCGGCCACCGAGCTGGCGTCCATCCACTTCAGGCTCTCGATGCCCGAGACATCGCTGCCCTGCAGGATGCGGTCGATCAGGAGGTTGGCCTTGTCGTCGCCGAGGGCCTTGCGCAGCACGTCCTTGACGTACTGGTCGGTATCGGCGACCAGGATGCTCTGCTCAGAGGCCACGGTCGAGAACTTCTCCAGCACGCCTTCCACCTTCTCGCGCGGGATCGACTTCATGCGGGCCATGGTCTCGCCCAGGCGCTGCACTTCCTTGGGTTCGAGGTGGCGGAAGACCTCGGCGGCTTCTTCCTCGCCGAGCGACATCAGCAGGATCGCGGCGTCTTCGAGACCGTTCTCGTCGAGGGCTGTGCTCATACGGCGTCACCCTTGACCCAGGTGCGAACGATGTTGGCCACCGCCGCCGGGTTCTGCTTGGCGATGGCGCGGGCGCCGTCGAGCTGGGCGCTGCTGCGCGGTGCTTCGAGCGCCGGGGGCGCGGCGCGCTGCGGCGTCTCGTCGGCCACAACGTGCAGGCGCGAGCCTTGGGCCAGCGTTGCTGCGGCACTGGCCTTGAGGGCCGGTCGCACCAGGGCGAAGACGATCAGCAGGGCGACCAGGGCAAGTGCCGCCGGCGTGGCCGCGGCGCGCAGCGCGTCGATGAACCAGTCCTGCTTCCACAGCGGCTGGGCATCGGCTTTGGGCAAGGTTTCGACGCGGAACGGGGCATTGATCAGCTTGACCGAGTCACCGCGCTCCTTCGAGAAGCCGATGCTCTCCTGCACCAGGGCGGTCAGCTTCTCGATCTCGTCGTTCGACAGCGGCGTGCTGGTGGTCTTGCCGTTGGCGGCGGTCGTGACGCGGTGGTTGACCACCACGGCCGCGGCCAGGCGTTTGACACTGCCGGTCGCGTTGCGCGTTACGCGCACCGTCTTGTCGACCTCGTAATTGGTGACGCTGTCGCGGCGCTGGTTGCCGCCGCTAGCCGTGCCGGCGGCCGCGGTGTGCAGGGGCGACGATGCAGCCGTCAGCGGCGCGGTCGCGGGAATGGGGGGCTGGTTCGATGTCGCACCTGGCACGCCGCTCGGCGTGGCCTGTCCGGCGTTGCCGGCTTCCGAGGTCTGCTGGCTGCGCACGGCGGCCGGCTCGTTGCCCTGGTTCGGCTTGAAGGATTCGGAAGTGGCTTCTGTCTGCGAGAAGTCGATGTCGGCGGCGACGGTGGCGCGCAGGTTGTCGCGCCCGACCACCGGCTCGAGGATGTCCATCACACGCTTGACGTAGCTGGCTTCGACCTGGGCCAGGTACTGCAGCTGCTGGGCATCGAGGCCCTGGCCGGAGCTGGGCTCGGTCGGGCCTGAGAGCAGGGCACCGGTCTGGTCAAGCACGCTGACGGCCTTCGGATTCAGTTCGGGCACCGAGGCCGACACCAGGTGGACGATGCCGGCGATCTGGGTCCGGTCCAGCGTGCGCCCCGGATGCAAGGTCAGCAGCACCGAGGCCGAAGGCTTCTGCTGTTCGCGGAAGAAGCCGTTCTGGTTCGGCAGGGCCAGGTGTACGCGTGCCGCCTGCACCGAGCCGAGCGCACCGATCGAGCGCGTGAGCTCGCCTTCGAGGCCACGCTGGAAGGTCAGGCGTTCCTGGAACTGGGTCTGGCCGAAGCGCGCGTTGTCCATCAGCTCGAAGCCGACGATGCTGCCCTTGGGTAAGCCGGCCGAGGCCAGCTTCAAACGCGCATCGTGGACCTGCGAGGCCGGCACCAGGATCGCATTGCCGCCGTCGGCATGGCGATACGGGATGTTCATCTGCGACAGCTGGGCGATGATGGCGCCGCCATCCTTTTCGCTCAGGTTTGCGTAGAGCACCTTGTAGTCACCCTTGTTACCCCACAGGGCCAGCGCGACGACGACGGCGGCCAGGCCGGCCGCGCCCAGGCCCAGCATCAGCTTGGCCTTGTTCGGCATGGCCGACAGACCCGAGGCCGGCGCGGGCGCGATCGGTGTTCCAGTTTGGGCGATGGCGTTGTCCATGAGGGCAGGTGTTTTGAAATCGGCGCAGGCTCGTCGGGCAACCCGTTCGGACCTGTGTTGATGGGGGCCATTGTTCGGCGCGCCGTGTCAAAGCTATAGCGCGAACAGTCGGCGAAAGCAGCGCCACTTCGGGCCTCTGCAACAGCGCCCGCACGCCTACAGTGCCGTCATGCTCCGGCCCCGATGGGTCGGGCGTGACAGGAGTCACACTCAATGGACAGCGTTCGCCTGAAACCCTTCGACTTCGCACAAGCCGTCGCACGTGCCGGCCTGCAAACCAATGGCCAACCGGTGGCGCCCGCGCGCTCCAACGCCGTCGAAGGTGGCTTTGCGGCTGCGATGAGTGAGGCCCTGAAGTCGGTCAGTTCGCAGCAACTCGAAGCCCAGCGCCTGCAGCGCGAAGTGCAGCTCGACAATCCGACGGTGAGCCTCGAGCAGACGATGGTGGCGATGCAGAAGGGGCAGCTGGGATTCCAGGCCGCACTGCAGGTGCGAAATCAGCTGGTTCGTGCCTACACCGACATCATGAACATGCAGGTCTGATTCCGGCGCTCGTCTGGCGCTTGGAAGGCGCCCGGCGCGGCCTGGATGGGACTCGGGCGGCTTGCCCTTCGCTGCGCCGGGTGTCCTGCAATGCTCGGGCACCTGACTCCGTTGCGGAACTCGCTGCATTCGCTGCGATCATTGCGCTCAGACACCCGCAACGAGTCAGTTCACGAAGCGCGCTCACGCGCGCGGCCAGGACCCCTGCGCTTCTCGGCGGCGCCAATTCGCCCCACCCGCGTCGCACCGCCCTCGCCAGCGTCCAAGCCGCGTTGAAGGACTTAGAGGTTCCGCAGTCCGACGTCAGGACTGCTAGAAGCTCGCCCACTCCCCGTCCGTGCCCGTCTTCGCGATCGCTGCTTCGGCTTTCAGGGTCGGCACCGTGGTGGCCTTGCCGCCGAACACCGGGCGTGTCACGTTCTTGGCCCGGTTGGGCCCACGACGATCGCCGTTGGAGGGCATCGCGGATGCGGCGGGCGCATCTGCCTGCTGCGCAAGCTGGAAGACTGCGACGGCGGCCACGAGCTGCTGGGCCTGGGCTTTCAGGCTTTCGGCCGCCGCGGCACTCTCTTCGACCAGCGCGGCGTTCTGCTGTGTGGCCTGGTCCATCTGGGTGATGGCTTCGCCGACCTGGGCCACGCCGATGCTCTGTTCGCTGCTGGCGGCGCTGATCTCGCCCATGATGTCGGTCACGCGCTTGATCGAACTGACGATCTCGGCCATCGTCACGCCGGCCTGGTCGACCAGGGCGGTGCCCTGCTCGACACGCTCGACGCTGGTGTTGATCAGGCGCTTGATCTCCTTGGCCGCTTCGGCCGAGCGCTGCGCGAGGTTGCGCACCTCGCCCGCGACGACGGCGAAGCCGCGGCCCTGTTCACCGGCGCGGGCGGCCTCGACCGCGGCGTTGAGCGCCAGGATGTTGGTCTGGAAGGCGATGCCGTCGATCACCGAGATGATGTCGGCGATCTTCTTGCTGCTGTCGTTGATGCCCTTCATGGTGTCGACGACTTCGCCGACGACCTTGCCGCCCTTGAGCGCGACCGTGGAGGCGCCGAGTGCGAGCTGGTTGGCCTGCTTGGCGTTGTCGGCGTTCTGCTTGACCGTGGCGCCGAGTTCTTCCATCGACGCCGCGGTGCGCTGCAGCGCAGCGGCCTGTTGTTCGGTGCGCTGGCTCAGGTCGCTGTTGCCGCCGGCGATCTGTTCGCTGCCGGTGGCCACGCTCTGCGCGTTCAGGCGCACGCTGTGCACCACCTCGGAGAGCGAGCGCTGCATGTCACGGATGCGGCCCATCAGGCTCGACTCGCGCCCGGCCGCGACGGCCAGGGGCGTGCCCAGGTCGCCGCCCGCCACCGCTTCGACGGCATGCACAGCGTCGCGCGGCTCGCCGCCCAACTGGCGCATCACCGAGCGTGGGATCAGGACGGCCAGTGTCAAGCCGATCAGCAGGGTCGCACCGAGCAGGGATAGCACCACCAGCTGCGTCTTGCGGTACACCGTGTCGGCGTGTTCGCCAGCGGCCCGACCGGCCGCGAAGGCCTGTTGGGTCAAGGCATCCAGGGCGACGACGGCATTGTCGAAATTGGTCGCCGCCAGGCCGTCGGAAATGTCGGCCGCGTCCTGGTGCTTCTTCTCGCGTCCGAGGCCAACCACCTTGGTCAGGGCCTGCTTGTACTCGGCCCAGTTCTTGCCGACCGCGCCGACGCCAGGCTGCGCCTGGGCACCGCCTGCGAGCTTGGTGAAGGCGGCGAGCGCGGTGTCGACGGCCTTGGTCTGTTCGCCGATCTTGTCTTCGTACTCGGCGAAGTAGCTGGCGTCCGTGGAGCGCGCATGCTTGCTCTCGAACTCGCGCACCGAGAGCAGGCCCGTGCGCGCCTGCGACAACTGGCCGATGGCTGGCAACCAGGTGTCGGCCAGTTCGATCGCGGTGCGGTTCACTCGCGCCAGGCCGACCATCGAGGCCGTCCCGATCACGCCGGTGACAGCCAGCAGCAGCGCAAAGGCGCCGAACAACTGGTGCGAGAGCTTCAGGCGCGAGAACACCGAGCCGATGCGGGAGACGAACTTCATCATGCAAACCTCACGACGCTTGCCGAGCAAGGCGCTGGCCCGTCGGGCCGCGCCGCGATCACTTCTTGTGGCCGATGTAGCTCACGCCGACCGTCTTGCCGGCTGCGTCCTTGATCGGGTTGTAGCAGGCATCGAACTGGGTGCCGAGCACGTCGATTTCGCCGCAGAACGACTGGCCCTTGCTGATCGCTTCGTAGGCCTTGTTGCGCGCCAGCTGGGTGCCGACGCCGCGCTTGCCTTCGGGCGTGAGCACATTGGTGCTAACGCGCACGAACTCGTCGCCGTCCTTGACGAACACGGTTGCCGTCGCGCTGTGCGACTTGCGGATCGCGTCGACGACGTCGAAGTTGTTGTTGATCTTGCGCTCGCCGAAGTACAGCGCGGGCACGGTCTTGCCGCCGACGTTGTCCGTGCCTTCGACGCGCGCGGCGCCGATCTTGGCCAGGCGGGCGTCGAGGTCGGCGATGGTGGCCTTGGGCTCGTAGGCCTGGACGGGTGCGGCGACGACGATGACGAGGCTCGCGGCAACGGCGCTGAAGAAGCTTTTCATGAGGATTTCCTGCGGCTGGGTTGAGATGGCAGACGCAAAAGGGCGCTGCTCAAGCCATATCGGCATGGCGTGTCGGGAGTTGAGCAGAGCGCGCGCTGGCCGATCGCCGGAAAAGCCGGGCAATGCTCCCCGTCAGGGCTTCGAGAACAGGCGCTGGCGCTTTTGCGTCTGGTCGATGTAGCGCTGCAGAACCCGCTGTGCCGCGCCGTCGAGTTTGGCGAAGGCGCAGCCCAGGCGCTGGCCGGGCTGGCTCGATCCCATGCCGCCGCTCACGTGCTGCAGGGTCAGCGTGGTCTCGAAGCGCGCGTCGGCGTCGAGCTCAATGCGCACTCCGCCCAGGGCGATGCCGGCGGCCAGCGGCGGCACGTCGGCCGGCAGGGCCAGGGCGCAGCCGCCAACGCTCACGTCGAGGATGCGCAGTGCCAGCAGCATGTCGGGCACCGAAGGATGGCGCATCGTGGCGGTGGGCGCCGCGTTGCCTGGCGTGCGCACGCGAAAGCTTTCACGGCGCTGGAAGCGATACAGCACGCTGGGCAGCCCTGCCTGCAAGGCACTGGCGGTGGCGCCATGCACCAGGACCAAGTGCTGCAGCTCGAACTGCAGCTTGACGCTGTCCAGGTAGGCCACCGCGGTGGCCACACCGGCGTCGACCAGGTCGCGCACGATCGGTTGGGCCGCGTCGGCCGCCAACGAGAGACGCCCCTGGTGGCTGTCGACGGTCCACACCGTGGTGGTGTAGGCACCGCCGTTCGGCGCCGATAGGTGCACCCGCACGTTCTGGTCGACCAACTGGCGCAGCAGGGTCAGCAACTCGCTCGGGTGGCCGACGCGGAACTCGTCCAGCGCGTTGCCTGTCAACTGGTGCAGCGGCGCAGGCTGGGTGTCCTGGAAGTTCGGCTGCATCGCCGTCACCTCAGTGCAGGATGCGCGTCTTGCCGGCGAGCATGCGATCCAGATCCTCCAGCCAGGGCTCGGCCAGGGTGCGGATCTCGGCGTCGTTGACCAGGATGCGCTGCATGATGCGGGTCTTCAGCTTGCCTTCTTCGGCGGCCAGACCGTTCTCGGTGGCGGCATGCTTGAGCTGCGCGATCAGCAGCACGCAGGCGCCTTCGAGCTTGATCACCTGGTCCCAGTCGGCCTCGCGCGCGGCACTGAGCATGTCGGTGCTGGCTTTTTCCAGCGCCTCGTAGTAGCTGAGCAGATGGGTGTTCATGGGGGCGTGCCTCCGCTTCAGGCCTGGGGCCCGTCGACCTGGGGCGCGATCGAGGCCCAGGCCTGGCGCAGCGGTTGCATCAGGGCCAGGCATTCGTCGAGCGCGTGCGCGTCGTTGCGCAGATTGGCCTGTGTCAGACGCAGGGTGACATAGGCGTACAGGTCGGCCAGGTCGGCCGCCAGGGCGCCACCCCCGCCGATGTCGAGGCTGGCCTTCAGGCCTTCATCGACGATGCGCGCGGCGCGGCCGATGGCCTTGCACTTGGCCTCCACCTGGCCGCTTTGCATCGCGCCCTTGGCTTGGGCGACGGCATCAACGAAGCCGGCGAAGAGCATCGACACCAATCGGTGCGGCGAGGCGCCGGACACACCGGTTTCAACGCCGACGCTGGCGTACAGGCTGGCTTGGGGCATGGTGGGGTTGCGGGCGAATGCCGGAGCTGATCGGGTGGCGTACATGGCGGGTTGCGGTCACTGCAGGCTGCGGATGCTTTGGTTATCGGCTGGCCCGGCTCGGCGCTTGAGCCCCTGCGGGCGGCGTTACGCGCAAAAACGGCCTGCGTTGTGCGCAGGCCGTTCAGCTCGAGGCGGCGCAGACGATCAGTAGTCGCTCCTGCTCTTGTTCCAGTTGGTGATCTGCTGCTGTACGAAGCTGCCCAGGCCATTCAATTGGTTCAGGCTGGTGTCGAGCGCGGAGTACTGTTTCAGCAGGCGCGCCTGGACGCGTGCGACGCGGTCTTCGAGGCGTTGCTGGTCCTTGTCATTGCGGGCGATCGAGTCACGCAGGCCGCTGGTGCGCGTGCTCATCAGGCCGTCAGTGCCCAGCACGCTGTCGGCCAGGGCCTTGAAGCGCTGTCCGAAGCCGGTCTGCAGGGTGCTGAAAGCGCGTGCCACCTCGGCCGGATCGGCCATTGCCGCATCGAGCTTGGCGTTGTCGAGCTTGATTGTGCCGTCGCGCTGCAACTCCAGGCCCAGATCGCCCAGGCGGTCGTACGCCTCCGAGGCGGGCGACGTCTGCTGCAACACACTGCGCAAGCGATTCTGCAGACCGACCGCGCTGCGGTCGCCTTGCAAGGCGCCGGCAACCTTCGTCGCTTCGTCGTACTTGGTCTGGGCCGAGAGGTACTTGCTGATGTCGTTGAAGGCGCTGACGAAGTCGCTGATCCCCTTCTTGAGCGACGCCGTGTCGTTGCCGACCGTCACCTGCACCGCACTGGTGGTTACTTTGGATAGGGTGAGGTTCAGACCGTCGACCACGCCGGAAAGGGTGTTCTTGGGCGAGCTGATCTGCAGGCCGTTGATCTTCAGCACCGCATCGGCGGCCGGGCGGTCCTGCGTCATTCCGGCCGGATAGGACAGGGCCGTCAACTGGCCGCTGGCGCCGGTCACGGCGATGCTGACCGCATTCGCTGCGCCGGTGTCGACGCCGCTGAGCACCAGGCGCGGGCCGGTCGTGTCCTGGATGATGGCCGCAGTGACGCCGGCTTTCGCGGCGTTGATCTGATCGCGCACCGAAGCCAGGCTGCTGCCGTCTGCAATGGTGATGGGCACCGCGGTCGTGCCGCGCGTGATGGTCACGGTGCCGGCACCCATGTTGCTGGCGTCGGTGATCACGCCGGCGCCGGTCGACAAGGATTGCGCCGTGGCCAGACTCAGCACGTCGATGCTGTAGCTGCCTGGCACGGCCGTGGCCTTGGCCGAGACGCCCACCGACGCGGGGTCGGTGGTGGTGGCGACGTTCTTGGTCCAGAAGTCGGGCTTGGCGATCACGCCAGCGGCCGACTGCAGGTTGGCCATGTAGCTCTGGAGCAGGCCGAAGGACGACAGCTGGGTCGAGAGCTTGGTCTTCTGCGCCTGCAGGATCGTGATCGGGCGTCGCTCGAGCTCGACCAGCTGCGACACGATGCTGCTGACATCGAGGCCACTGCCGATGCCGGGCGAGGAAATGGACATGCGTTCGCGCTCCGTGATGCGGACTGGTACGGACCTATCGGCGCGCCCTGCGCGAACTTGAGGCCGCCGGACCCTGGCGTGGCCCGGCCTGGGCTTACTTCAGCAGCGACAGCACTTGTTGGGGCAACTGGTTGGCCTGCGCCACCATCGCTGTACCGGCCGACTGCAGGATCTGCGCCCGCGACAGGTTGGCCGTCTCCATCGCGAAGTCGGCATCCATGATGCGGCCGCGTGCGGCCGACAGGTTCTCGGCCTGGATCTGGATGTTTGCCACGGCGTTCTCGAAGCGGCTCTGCAGCGCGCCTAGCGTGCCGCGCGAGCTGTTGACTTGGTCCAGCGCGCTGTCGATCTTCTTGATCGCCTTCCAGGTGTCGCCGTCGGTCTCGACGCTCAGCGCGCCGATGCCGACTTCATCGGCCACTTCGGCCGGCACGTCGCCGACGTCGAGGCCGGTGGTCGTGGTGGTGAAGCCGGTGAACTCGACTGCCAGGGCGGCGCCGGCGGCGTCGAGCTTGGAGGCCTTGATGTCGAACTTGTAGGTGCCGTCGTTGTTGGCCACCAGGTAGGCCGACACGCCGGTGTCGCTGGTCTTGCGGTTGATGGCTTCCACCACCTGGCCCATGCGCTCGAGCCCGGAGCTGGCCACGTCGATGGCGCCGATTTCGACGACCTTCTCGTTTGCACCGCCGTCGTCGATCGTGATCTGCAGATCGCCGTCGTCGATCGCGTCCAGGGTCGTGATGTCGGTGTCGTCGGGCAGCAGATCGGCACTCTCGATTTCGGAGTAGGTGATCTTTGACAGAACGTTGATCGTGGCGGTGGCCAAGGTGCCGACCGTGATCGCGTCGCCGGAGTTGGCGCCGATCTGGAAGGTGGCTGCAGTGAACGAGCCGTCGAGCAGCTTCTTGCCGTTGAACGAGGCGCCCTTGGCGACGCGGTCGATTTCGTCGCGCAGTTGCGAGACTTCGGCCTGCAGGGCCTTGCGGTCTTCGACGCTGTTGGTGGCGTTGGCCGACTGGACGGCCAGCTCACGCATGCGTTGCAGCATGTCGCCGACCTTGCCCAGCGCGCCTTCAGCGGTTTGCGCCAGCGAGATGCCGTCGTTGGCGTTGCGCGCCGCGACGTTCAGGCCACGCACCGAAGCGTTCATGCGCTCGGCGATCGCCAGGCCAGCGGCGTCGTCCTTGGCGCTGTTGACGCGCAGGCCGGAAGACAGGCGCTGCATCGAGGTGGCCAGCGAGGACTGGCTGGTGTTCAGGTTGCGTTGCGCATTCAGCGAAACGACGTTCGTGTTGATGGTCTGGGGCATCGCGGTTCTCCTTCGGTGATCAGGAATTTCCGGCGTTGTTGCCACCGGGGCTGTCTGTGGCCTGATTCTTCAGGAGAGGTCAATCCGGCGATGCGTCGAAAAGCGGCGCCTTTGCGACCCATCTCGGCGCCGCAAACGAGAAGGCCCCGTCCTTTGCAGGGCGGGGCCTAGGATTCGATCCCCAGGTGCCGCCGGCGGGGCCGGCGCCCGGGTCTCGGGGGTCGCTCAGCGCAGCAGCGACAGCACTTGCTGCGGCAACTGGTTGGCCTGCGCCACCATCGCGGTGCCGGCCTGCTGCAGGATCTGGGCACGCGACAGGCTGGCCGTTTCGGTGGCGAAGTCGGCGTCCATGATGCGGCCGCGAGCGGCGGAGGTGTTCTCGGCCTGGATCTGGATGTTGGCCACGGCGTTCTCGAAACGGCTCTGGATCGCGCCCAGCGTGCCACGCGCGCTGTTGACTTGGTCCAGGGCGCTGTCGATCTTCTTGATCGCCTTCCAGGTGTCGCCGTCGGTCTCGACGCTGAGGTCGGCGATGCCGACTTCGTCCGCCTCTTCGGCCGGAACGTCGCCGGCGTCGAGGCCGGTCGTGGTGGTGGCGAAGCCGGTGAACTCCACCGCCAGCGCAGCGCCGTCCGAATCGAGCTTCGAGGCCTTGATGTCGAACTTGTAGGTGCCGTCGTCGTTGGCGACCAGGTAGGCCGACACGCCGGTGTCGCTGGTCTTGCGGTTGATCGCCTCGACCATCTGGCCCATGCGCTCGAGGCCCGAGCTTGCTTCGGCGATGGCGCCGACTTCGACGACCAGCTCGTTCGCGCCGCCGTCGTCGATCGTGATCTGCAGGTCGCCGTCATCGATGGCGTCGAGCGTCGTGATGTCGGCGTCGTCGGCGGCCAGGTCGGCGCTCTCGATTTCCGAGTAGGTGATCTTGGCCAGGTTGGCAGCCGAGGTGTTGACCAGTGCGCCGACCGTGATGTTCTCGCCGGCACCGGCGCCGACCTGGAAGGACGCGGCGGTGAACGAGCCGTCGAGCAGCTTCTTACCGTTGAACGAGGCGCCCTTGGCGACGCGGTCGATTTCGTCACGCAGTTGCGAGACTTCGGCTTGCAGGGCCTTGCGGTCTTCGCTGCTGTTCGTGGCGTTGGCCGACTGGACAGCCAGTTCACGCATGCGTTGCAGCATGTCGCCGACCTTGCCCAGCGCGCCTTCAGCGGTTTGCGCCAGCGAGATGCCGTCGTTGGCGTTGCGCGCCGCGACGTTCAGGCCACGCACCGAAGCGTTCATGCGCTCGGCGATCGCCAGGCCAGCGGCGTCGTCCTTGGCGCTGTTGACGCGCAGGCCGGAAGACAGGCGCTGCATCGAGGTGGCCAGAGCGGATTGCGAAGTACCCAGGTTGCGCTGGGCATTGAGGGACACCACGTTGGTGTTGACTGACATTGCCATGATGGCTCTCCTAAAAGTTGAATGACTCCCGGCAGACGCCGGCATTGCCGTGCCAACTTTCGTTGGCTGCGCCCGGTGTCAGTCATCCTCAGATCTCGTTGGAGGGGCTGCTTTGGTTGTGCCCTCTACGAAACATCGGCCGCTTTCTCCGGACCCCGGAACTCGACTTCTCGATCCCGTTGGTGGGGTTATCGGAGGGGCCTGGAAATAACTTTAGCGATCTGTCAAGCGTCGAATGGGGCGCAATGCTTGCGCTGATCGGTGCTTCGCGCCTGCGCCGGCAGGTCAACCGACGCTTATCGGCATCACCGGCGCCCGACTTGAGGGCCCTAGGACGCGACAGCCGCGTGCAGTGCCAACAATCGCTTCAACTCGGCCAGGCCGATCGGCTTGGTGAGGAACTCGTTCATGCCGGCGTCCAGACAGCGCTGGCGCGTCTCGGCGAAGGCATCGGCTGTCAAGGCGACGATCGGGACCTTGGCCGCCGGCCCGTCGAGGGCCCGGATCGCCCGCGTGGCGCCAATGCCGTCGAGTTCGGGCATGTGCAGATCCATCAGCACCAGATCGAAGGGCTGCGCGCTGACGGCGTTCACCGCCTGCACGCCGTTCTCGGCGAAGCTGACGCTGTGGCCGTCGATCTCGATCATCGCTGCCAGCACCTCGCGGTTGACCGCGTTGTCCTCGGCGGCCAGGACCCGCAGCGGCCGGAGCGCTGCGATTGCCGGAGCGCTGGCCGCAAGCGGCGCCGTCGGCTCGGCGGCCGCGCGCAGGGGCAGGCGCATCTCGAAGCGGCTGCCCTGACCCGGCTCGCTCTGAACGGTCAGGTCGCCCCCCATGAGGCGTGACAGATTGCGCGAAATCTCCAGGCCCAGACCCGTGCCACCGTGGCGCCGCGAGCGCGAATCGTCGCCCTGGCCGAAACGCTTGAACAGGCGCGGCAGGGTCGCCGCGTCGATCCCGATGCCCGTGTCGATCACCGTGAACACCAGCTCGTTGCCGCTGCCTTGCACGTCCAGCGTGATGCCGCCCTGGTCGGTGAACTTGATCGCGTTGCTGATCAGGTTGTAGAGCACCTGGCGTACGCGCGTCTCGTCGAGCTGTACCAGTTCGGGCAGGGTCGCCGACACGCTGGTCTGCAGCACCAGCCCGCGGGCGGCAGCCTGGGTCTGCATCAAGCGCT
The DNA here is from genome assembly GCA_040384625.1 of Pseudomonadota bacterium. Classification (GTDB taxonomy): domain Bacteria; phylum Pseudomonadota; class Gammaproteobacteria; order Burkholderiales; family Burkholderiaceae_C; genus CADEEN01. Next base: position 17,935 of record JAZKIW010000111.1, read on the forward strand.
GCACGTCGGCGATCAGGCTGCGCAGCTTGACGGGATCGCTGCCGACGCTGAGCGTGCCGGCCTCGAGCTTGGACATGTCGAGCAGGTCGTTGAGGATCGTCAGCAGGTGTTCGGCCGAGTCCTGCGCGGTGTGCAATTGCGCACGCTGCAGTGCGCCGAGCGACGCCGTGTCCAGCAATTGCAGCATGCCGAGCAGGCCTTGGAACGGGGTGCGGATCTCGTGGCTCATGTTGGCCAGGAAGACGCTCTTGGCGCGGTTCGCCGACTCGGCCTCGTGTTGGGCCCGGCGCAGCGCGCCGGCCAGCCGTTCGAGCGAGCGTCGGCGCTCATCGAGCCGGCGCAGCTGGCCCACCGCCAGCAGGGCGAAGCCGAAGGTCGTGATCGAGAGCAGGACGGTCAGCGCGATGCCGACGCGGTTGTAGCTGGCGAGCGTGGCGTTGCGCAACGCCAGCTGGGCCGAGACGACATGCGAGGCGTCGAGCGTGAGCTTGCGCAGGGGTGCATCGAGCGTCGCCAGCTCAGCGTCCAGGGCCTGCAGCGCGTCGCCGCTCAGCGCCTCGGCGGGATTCGGTCCCAACATCCGATCCGCATGGGCGACGAAGGCACGGGTGCGTGCGGCGGCGTCGATGAACTCGGGCTGGCCGGGCATCAGCTGGGTTGCGCGCTGCCCATCGAGCAGCTCGACCCGGCTGACGAAGACGTCATAGCGCAGTTGCAGCGCGTCGCGGCCGCGCAAGCCGTCGTTGCGGGCGATCTGCACGGCCGCCCGCAGGCGCAGGTATTCGGCCTGCAGTTCGTGCAGGCTGACCTGCAGGTAGTCGTCCTGGTAGCGCGCCGAGCCGTCGAGCAGGCGGTACTGGCGCACCTGGACCCAGGCGGCCGCGGCCAGGGCCAGGGCCAGCAGGGCGACGGTGATCCACAGCAGTGCCCGCTGACGCGGCAGGCCGACGCGCCGCCGGTGACCGGCCTGGTTCACACCAGCTCGATCGAACGCAGCTGCCAGATGCAGCGGCTGAAATACACCGCGTTGCGCAGCTGCGGTTGCGCATCGAACGGGTACATCACGAACAGCGGCCCCTTCTCGCGCACGCTCATCGGCTTGCGGTCAAGTTGGCGCGCCAGCACCACGTCGTAGCGCTGCACATCGTCGAAGGGGATTTCGACGCGGTAGTCGTTCAGTGCCACCAGACGCAGGGCGCGGCCCTTGGCGCCGGCCGCCGCCAGCACATCGCGCAACAGGGGGCCACTGAAGCTGCGCGCTGCGCTGTACCAGGGCGTCTCGGTGTGAACGTTGCGCTGCGGCAGTCGCTCGAGCATGCCCATGTCGAAGTCTGCCCGGCCTTCGCGGTTGGGCAGGGTGACGGCACCGCTGATGGTCAGCACGACGCTGCCGCTGGGGGCATCCAGCGCCGATGCCCGCGCGGCCAGTCCGAGCAAGGGGGCCGCGCACAGGAGCCGGCGACGCAACAGACTCATCGAACCCTCGAGAGATGGAGGTGCGGGATTCTAGGGGCCTGCCAGAGGTGCTCCCGGCGTGGCGTATGCCGCAGCATCGGGCACCACGACCGGCGTGCCGGCAGGCCGGTCAAGTAAGCTCGAACTCATGTCCGAGGCCGCGCCGCCGCTGTTGTCTGCCGATGCCCCAGAGGCTCTCGCGGTCGGGACTCGCGTGGCCGAGTTCGAAGTGCGGCGGGTGCTCGGCAGCGGTGGCTTCGGCATCGTGTACCTGGCCTGGGACCACGCCCTCGAGCGCGAGGTCGCGCTGAAGGAGTACATGCCCGGAACCCTGGCCGGCCGCGGCGCGGGGCTGCTGGTGTCGGTGCGCTCGAAAGCCACCGCCGACACCTTTGCGCTGGGCCTGCGCTCGTTCATCAACGAAGGGCGGCTGCTGGCGCGCTTCGACCACCCGTCGCTGGTCAAGGTCTACCGCTTCTGGGAGGACAACGGCACGGCCTACATGGTCATGCCCTACTACCAGGGCCGCACGCTGCGCCAGGCGCGCCAGGGCATGGTCGTGCCGCCGGGCGAGGGTGCGTGCCGGCGTGTGCTCGACGCGCTGCTGTCGGCGCTGGAGACCCTGCACCGCGAGGGCGTCTACCACCGCGACATCGCGCCCGACAACATCCTGCTCGGCGACGACGGCCTGCCGGTGCTGCTCGACTTCGGCGCCGCGCGCCGCGTGCTCGGCGACCGCACCCAAGCCCTGACCTCGATCATGAAGCCACACTACGCGCCGCTCGAGCAGTACGCCGATGCCAGCGCGATGCGTCAGGGCCCGTGGACCGATCTGTACGCCCTGGGTGGCACGATGTACTTCCTGCTCACCGCGCAGGAGCCGGTGGCGGCCGCCTCGCGTGCCCTGCACGACGACCAGCCGCGCCTGGCCGAGCTGCGACCGCGTGACTGCACACAGGGTTTCCTGTCCGCGATCGACTGGATGCTGGCCCTGAAGCCGCCGGAGCGCCCGCAGAGCGTGCACATGCTGCGCGACGTACTCGAGGGCCGCATCACGCTGCCTGGGCGCGCTGCCGCAGACAAGACCGCGCCCGGCGTGGCCGCGCGCCTCGGCACGGTGGCGGGTGCCGCGGTGCGCACCGACATCGACCCCAGCGAGCCGGTGCACAGCGGCGCGCGCGCCGACGACGATGCAGCCGCTGCGGCGGCGACTGCCGCCAAGGCGGCCGCGATCACCTTGATCCAGGTCGCGCCGATGCCGGCGCTCGCGCCCGCGGCCCCGGTTGCGACGGCGAGTGCCGCGCCGGTCGCACCGGCCGCGTCGGCGCCGCGTCAGCCATCCAGGATGTTGGGCCTGCTCGGCGCGCTGGTGTGCCTAAACCTTCTGGCCTGGTGGTGGTTCACCCGGCCGTCGCCGAGCGAGGCGGCCCAGCCGCCAGTGGCGGCGACGCTGGAGGCGCCCGCGCCAGCGTCGCTGCCGACCGGCAAGGCGGCCCCCGTCGTCACTGCCGCACCGGCGCCCGAAGGCCCGGCCTCGGAAACCATCCTGTCGGTCCTGCCGGCGCGCCCCGTGCCGGCGCGCCCGGCGGCAGCGGCGAGCGAGCCAGCGCCGCGGCCGATCGAGGCCGCCGCGCCCGTGCGCCCGCGCGCCAACAACGACCCCGCCCCCCCTGCCGCGGCGGCGCTGCCTGCCGCGGCGCTCGGGCCACGTGCGCGCTGCGGCGAGCGCAACTTCCTGTCGATGCTGATCTGCGTCAAGCGCGAGTGCGACGATCCGGCGCTGCATGGCCACGCCGAGTGCGTGAAGATGCGCGAGCAGGAAGCGATCCAGCGCGGACGCCAGTGACGGGCCGGCGCCAGGGTCGGCCCGGCGTGACCTCGCCCTAGAACGACGAACCCGGCTGCTGCAGGAACGCGATTTCCTCGGCCGTCGAGGCGCGGCCCAGCAGTGCGTTGCGGTGCGGGAAGCGACCGAATCGCGCGACGATGTCGTGGTGCCGCTGCGCCCACTCGAGCAGGCCGGCCAGCGCCGGCTCGTCACGGCCGAGCTGTTCGAACAACTGCAGCGACGTGTGCTGGTGCGCCAGGTCTTCGGCGTGTTCGAAGGGCAGGTAGCAGAACTGGCGCTGCACGCCGCTGAGTTCGCGGTCCAGGCCGCTGGCGACGAGGGCGCGCGCCGTCTGCAGGGCCAACGCATCACCAGCGAAGGCGCGGACGCTGCCGCGAAAGGCGTTGCGCGTGAACTGGTCGAGCACGATCACGCGCGCCAGTGCCGGCAGTGGCGCCAGCGGTGGCGCGGCCCAGTCGTCGATGGCGCCGTTCAGCGCGCGCTCGATCAGGCTGCCGAAGCGCTCTGCGATGGCGGCATCGAAAGTATCGTCCTTGCGAAACCACTGCGGCCGGGTCTGCGCGTGGCCCGGGTCGTCGGGCGCGCCGAACCAGAAGTCGAGCACGGCCTGGGCGGTGGGTGGCATCACGGCCTTCAGTCCAGCTTGGTGCCCGAGTCCTTGACCACCTTGGCCCAGCGCGGCATCTCGGCGGCCAGGAACTTGCTGAAGTCGTCGGCACCGAGGAAGGCCGGATCCGCGCCTTGGGTCACCATGCGGCTGCGCACATCGGGTGTGTCGAGCGTGGCCTTGAAGGCGGCCGAGAGCTTGTCGACGGCGGCTTTGGGCGTACCTGCAGGCGCCAGCACACCGTAGAAGCCGACCACCTCGAAGTTCTTCAGCCCGGCCTCGATCATCGTCGGCACTTCGGGCAGGGCGGCGTTGCGCTCACGGCTGGTGACGGCCAGCGCGCGCAGCTTGCCGGCCTTGACGTACTGCGCCGCCTGCGGGATCGATTCGGCCATCAGCTGCACCTGGCCGGCCATCAGGTCGGTGAAGGCCGGCGCGCTGCCACGGTAGGGGATGTGGACGATGAAAGTGCCCGTGGCCTGCTTGAACATCTCCGGCACCAGGTGGCTGATGCCGCCATTGCCGGCCGAGCCGTAGTTCAGCCGCCCCGGGCTGGCCTTGGCCAGGGCCACCAGTTCGGTCACGTTGCGCGCCTTGACGTCGGGGTGCACCACCAGGGCCAACGGTTGTTGCGCGGTGCGCGCGATCGGCACGAAGTCGCGCAGGGTCTGGTACGGCAGCTTGGCGTAGACGGCCGGGTTGATGACCATCGTGCCGGTGTTGGCCATCAGCAGGGTGTGGCCGTCGGCCTCGCTCTTGGCCACGAACTCGGCCCCCACGGTGCCACCCGCGCCGGCGCGGTAGTCGATGATCACCGGCTGGCCGAGCGACTGGCCCAGGCGCTCGGCCAGCAGCCGGGCATGGGCATCGAGCGGCCCGCCAGCCGGGAAGCCGATGATGATCTTCACTGGCTTGCTTGGAAAGGCCTGGGCCGACGCGAGCATCGGCGTGGCCAGCAGGAGCAGCAGGGCCCAGCGGCGGCAGATGGTCGGTCGCATCTTCGGTCTCCGTTCTTAGAGTGGTATCAGCGCGCGAGCAGGTCGAGCGTTTCGGGGTGGCGCTGCATGTAGCGCGCGACGTAGCTGCACGTCGGCTGGACGCGCCAGCCTTCGCGGCGCGCATGGGCCAGCGCCTCGGCCACCAGGGCCGCCGCGATGCCGTGGCCTTCGAGCGGGCGAGGGACGTAGGTGTGGTGCATGGTCATCAGCGTGCCGGCCAAGTGGTAGTCGGCCACGCAGGTCTGTCCGGCGACATGGGCCATGAAGCGTGATCCGGCCAGGTCGTGTTCGACCTTCGGTGCCGTGTCGAGGGGTGACGACATGCGTTCGATCCGGGTTTATGCGGGTTGGCCCAGCAGCGGCTGCAGACCCAGCTCGACGGTGCGCTGCCCGTCGTTGAACCACACCAGGCCGTCCTGAACCGTGACTTGGATCTGCATCGAGCGCTGGGACAGTGCCGCCAGCGCAGCGCTCTGTTCGGCCGGCAACTGCCATACCGACAGGCGATCGGTGCGCGTGAGCTTGTTCTTCACCCCGGCCCACCAGATCGGCGTGCTGGCGCTGTAGGAAATGAACGTGGCCTGCTCGGCGCGCGAGGCGGCGCGGAGCATGCGGCGCTCGTCGGGCTGGCCGACCTCGATCCAGTGCACCAGCTGGCCAGAGAGGTCCAACTGCCAGAGGTCGGGCTCGTCGGTGTCGGCCAGACCGCGCGCGAACACCAGGTCGCCGCGGTGGTTGTCGGCCGGCACGTTGAGGGCGAAGGCCAGCAGCCGCACCATCATGCGTTCTTCGGTCTCGGACGGGTGCTGCGCCAAGGTGAGTGCGTGGTCGCCATAGATCCCACGGTCCATGTCGGCGATCTGCAGTTGCGCTTTGAAGATGGTTGCTTTGAGGGCCATGGGGCGCCGACTGTGCCACAAGCTCTGTGGCCGGGCCGCCCTATGCAATCGACGGCATATCGCCAGCGGCACCCGGCTTGCCAACAATCGCCCCCAAGTGAAGAAGGATTGGCATGGGTGGCGGTTTCGCCGACAGCCTGGGCGCAGCGTGGGCCCTGGTGATGAATTTCGACATGCGCCTGGCGCAGATCGTGGCCTTGTCGCTGGGCGTCAGTGCGAGCGCCTGCATCCTGGCCGCGGGCTTCGGCATGGCCGGCGGTGCGTGGCTGGCGGTCGCTCGCTTTCCCGGCCACCGCGCCATCGTCGCTGCGCTGAACACCCTGTTGGCGCTGCCGTCGGTGGTCGTTGGCCTGGTGGTCTACCTGCTGCTCTCGCGTTCCGGGCCGCTCGGCGCCTGGGGCATCCTGTTCACGCCGCGGGCGATGGTGGTGGCGCAGACCATCCTGGTCTTTCCGGTCGTTGCCGCGCTGACGCGCCAGCTCATCGCCGACGCCTGGCGCGGCAATGGCGAACAGTTGCGCTCGATGGGTGCCAGGCCGCTGGCCAGCGCCGGCCTGCTGCTGTTGCACGAACGTCTGGCCCTGGTGACGGTCATGCTGACGGCGTTCGGCCGCGCGATCAGCGAGGTCGGTGCGGTGATGATCGTCGGCGGCAACATCGAAGGCGTCACGCGGGTGATGACCACCGCCATCGCGCTGGAGACCAGCAAGGGCGACCTGCCGCTGGCGCTCGGCCTGGGCATCGTGCTGCTGGCCCTGGTCGGCGCCATCAATGCGCTGATCGCCCTGGTGCAGCGGCGCCAGGGCGCGCACGCCGAGGCGGTGGGTAAATGAGCCGCTCTGCCGCTCCCGAGGCGAACAGCGCAGTGCGAAGCGCGGAGCTTGACCGATGAGCGCGGTGCTGATCGAGGTGCAGCGTGCCAGCGTGCGCTTCGGCGCGCTGACTGCGCTGGCCGACGTCAGCTTCGCGCTGCGGGCGAGCGAGCGCGTGGCCCTGGTGGGGGCCAACGGATCGGGCAAGACGACCCTGCTGCGCCTGTTGCACGGCCAGCTCGCGCACGAGGGCGAGCGCCGCACCATCGTCGATGCGCGCGGGCGCGAGCCGGCGCAGGCGATGGTCTTCCAGCGCCCCTTCCTGCTGCGCTTGTCGGTGTGGCACAACCTGCTGCTCGCGTTGTGGCTGGCCGGCGTGCCGCGCGCGCAACGCGCGGCGCAGGCGCACCAGGCCCTGAAGCGCGTCGGCCTGGCCGATCAGCGCGACCGGCCAGCGCGCGTGCTGTCGGGCGGCCAGCAGCAGCGCCTGGCGCTGGCGCGCGCCTGGGCCGTGCGGCCGACGGTGCTGTTTCTGGACGAACCGACGGCCAGCCTCGACCCCGGCGCCAAGCGCGAAGTCGAGCAACTGATCGCCGCCTTCGCGCAAGAGGGCATGGCCGTAGTAATGAGCACGCACAACCTCGGCCAGGCCAAGCGCCTGGCGACGCGGGTGGTCTACCTCGAAGGCGGGCGCCTGATCGTCGACCTGCCCACCGCATCGTTTTTCAACCAATCGCTGCCTGAACCGGCGGCGGCTTTCGTCAAAGGGGAATTGGGATGGTCAACATGATGAAGCGTCGAATCTGGATCGTGGGCCTGCTGCTCGCCTGGGCTGCGGGTGCGCCGGCGCAAGAGCGCTTCATCGTGATGGCCTCGACCACCAGCACCGAGCAGTCGGGCTTGTTCGCGCACCTGCTGCCGGCCTTCAAGGCGGCCAGCGGCATCGACATCCGGGTCGTCGCGCTCGGCACCGGCCAGGCGCTGGATGCCGCGCGCCGCGGCGACGCCGACGTGGTCTTCGTGCACGACCAGGTGGCCGAGGAGAAGTTCGTGGCCGAGGGCTTCGGCCTGAAGCGACTGCCGGTGATGTACAACGATTTCGTGCTCGTCGGCCCGAAGGCCGACCCGGCCGGCGTGAAGGGCCAGGACATCGTCGCCGCCCTCGGCAAGCTGGCGGCGCAGGGCACGCCCTTCATCTCGCGCGGCGACAAGAGCGGCACCCATGCTGCCGAGTTGCGCTACTGGAAGATGGCCAACGTCGACGCCGCTGGCGCCCCGTCAAAGGGCTACCAGGCCTGCGGTTGCGGCATGGGCCCGGCGCTGAACATCGCGGCATCGAGCAACGCCTACGCGCTCACCGATCGCGGCACCTGGCTCAACTTCAAGAACCGCGCCGACCTGGGCATCGTCGTCGAAGGCGACACGCGGCTGTTCAACCAGTACGGCGTGATGGTCGTCAACCCGGCCAAGCACGCCCACGTCAAGGTCGCATTGGCGCAGTCCTTCGCCGACTGGGTGGTGTCGCCGGCCGGGCAAGCGTCGATTGCCGGCTACAAGATCGGTGGCGAGCAACTGTTCTTCCCCAATGCCGGTTCGAAGTGAAGCGCGATGAGGGGCCGATGACGCCGCTGGCGCCGGGCGGGGTGCAGCGCGCAGCGGGCGCCGCGACCGGCAGCCTGGCCGTCATGGCCGCCGGCAGCCTGCGCCGCGCGATGACCGCGCTGGTCGCCGCCTTCGAACTGGCCACGCCGGGTCAGCGCGTCAAGCTGGCCTTCGGCGCTTCGGGCTTGCTTCTCGAGCGCATCCGCTATGGCGAGCGCGCCGATGTCTTCGCTTCTGCCAACCTCGAACATCCGCAGTCCCTGGTCGCCGACGGCGACGCGCGCGACCTGCGCTCGTTCGCACGCAACGAGCTGTGTGCCTTGGTGGCGCCGGGCCTGGCCATCACCAGCGACGCGCTTGTCGAGACCATGCTCCATCCAGGCATCCGCGTCGGCACGTCGACGCCCAAGGCCGATCCGTCCGGCGACTACGCCTGGATGTTGTTCGAGCGCATCGAGCAGGAAGGGCACGCGGGCGCCTTCGCCACGCTCAGCGCCAAGGCACTGCAGCTCACCGGCGGGCCGGACTCCGCGCTGCCGCCGGCCGATCGCAATGTGTACGCCATGTTGTTGGCCGAGGGCCAGGCCGACATCTTCATTACCTACTGCACGAATGCCCGCCTGGCGCTGGCCGAAGCGCCCGGTTTGACGCAGGTGCCACTGCCGGAAGGGGCTCAAGGTCAGCGCCAGCTACGGCCTGGCGGTCGCACACGACGCCCCCGCGGCGGCAGACGCCTTCGCCGACTTCATGCTCGGCGCCGCCGGGCAGGCCCTGCTGGCCGAACACGGCTTCTCGCCGCCATGACCAGCGGGCTGCGTGCCTGGTTGACGGCGTTCTTGTTGACTGCCGGCGCGGTGACGGCGCCGGTCCGCGCTGCCGACGCGCTGGGTGTGCGCATCGACGGCGACGTGCGTCAGACGTTGTCGCTCGGCGCGGCGCAGCTGCGCAGCTTCGACGCTGCCGCGCAGCGCAGCTACAAGCTCACGCGCGAAGCCAACGGCCAGCAACGCGAAACGACGCTGCGCGGCGTGGCGCTGCGCGCCCTGCTCGAGCGCGCGGCGCTGGCAGAACGTGACCGGCTCGACTGGCGCAAGACGGTGGTCGTGGTCAGCGCACGCGACGGTTACCGCGTGGTGTTCTCGTGGCCCGAACTGTTCAACATGGAGGCCGGAAGCGCGGTGATGGTGGCCTACGAGCGCGACGGGCAGGCGCTGGCCGACAGCGAAGGGCCGCTGACGCTGGAGGCACCGGGCGACACTCGGACCGGTCCGCGCCACGTCCGGTGGCTCGAACGCATCGAGGTCCGGATCCTGCGCGACTGAGGCCCCGGCGCTGCGCCCTGGGGCGGGCGTGTAAGCTTGCTCGGGCATTGCGTCGATGCCGGAGACCCGTCCATGACCGCGACCAAGACCTTCGCTTCCCAGGCCGATCTCGAGGCCAAGAAGGTCAGCTTCACCAAGCTGTCCGACAACGCCTACGCCTACACCGCCGAAGGCGACCCGAACACCGGCGTGATCGTCGGCGACGACGCGGTGATGGTGATCGACACCCAGGCCACGCCGGTGATGGCGCAGGACGTGATCCGGCGCATCCGCGAGGTCACCGACAGGCCGATCCGCTACGTCGTGCTGAGCCACTATCACGCGGTGCGTGTGCTCGGCGCGTCGGGGTACGCGCCCGAGCACATCATCGCCAGCCGCGACACCTACGACCTGATCGTCGAGCGCGGCGAGCAGGACAAGGCGAGCGAGATCGGCCGCTTTCCGCGCCTCTTTCAGGCCGTCGAGTCGGTGCCGCCGGGCATGACCTGGCCGACCATCACCTTCAACGGGCGGATGTCGATCTGGCTCGGCAAGCTTGAAGTGCAATTGATCCAGCTCGGCCGCGGCCACACCAAGGGCGACACCATCGCTTGGCTGCCGGAGCAAAAGATCCTGTTCAGCGGGGACCTGGTCGAGTTCGACGCCACGCCGTATGCCGGCGATGCCTACTTCAGCGACTGGCCTGCCACGCTGGACAATATCGCCGCGCTGCAGCCGCGCGCCCTGGTGCCCGGCCGCGGTGCGGCGCTGACCACGCCGGAACAAGTGGCTGCGGGCCTGGCTGGCACGCGCGCCTTCATCAGCGACCTGTACGCCAGCGTGCAGGCCGGTGTGGCGCAGAAGAAGGACCTGAACGCGGTCTACAAGGAGACGATGGCGCGGCTACGGCCGACCTACGGTCACTGGGTCATCTTCGACCACTGCCTGCCCTTCGACGTGACCCGCGCATACGACGAAGCCACGCAGCACCGCGACCCGCGCATCTGGACCGCCGAGCGCGACATCGAGATGTGGAAAGCCCTGGAAGGTTAGGAGACGACGAGATGACCATCACCCAACGTATCCACCACGTGGCCTACCGTTGTCGCGACGCGAAGCAGACCGTCGAGTGGTACCAGAAGCACCTGGGCATGGACTTCGTGCTCGCGATCGCCGAGGACAACGTGCCTTCGACCGGTGCGCCCGACCCCTACATGCACGTCTTTCTCGACGCGGGGCAGGGCAATGTGCTGGCCTTCTTCGAGCTGCCCAACGCCGCGCCGATGGGCCGCGACGGCAACACGCCCGAATGGGTGCAGCACATCGCCTTCAAGGTCGCGAGCCTGGACGAGCTGATGGCCGCGAAGGCGCGGCTCGAGGCCGGCGGTGTCGAGGTGCTGGGCCCGACCGAGCACACGATCTTCAAGTCGATCTACTTCTTCGACCCGAACGGCCACCGCCTCGAACTGGCCGTCGACACCGCGACGCCCGAGATGAACCGCAAGCTGGACGAAGTGAAGTGGGCCATGCTCGAGGAGTGGAGCCGCACCAAGCGCGCCCCCAAGCACGCCGACTGGATGCACAAGAAGCACTGAGTCCCTCAGCGCGCCGTGCTCTCGACCTATACCTGGCCGCGCTACTCCTACCGGCCTGCGCCGGAGCTGAATGCTGCGGCGGCGAGGCGCGTGCCGCTGTTGATCGTGGGCGCCGGCCCGGTGGGTCTGTCGGCGGCCATCGACGCCGCGCTGCGCGGGCAGGCGGTGATCGTGCTCGACGAGGACAACACCGTCTCGGTCGGCTCACGCGGGGTTTGCTACGCCAAGCGCACGCTCGAGATCTTCGACCGCCTGGGGCTGGCCGAGCGCGTGCTGGCCAAGGGCGTGACTTGGAACGTCGGCCGCACCTTCCATGGCGAGCGGGAGGTGTTCAGCTTCGACCTGCTGCCCGACAGCGGGCACCAGCGGCCGGGCATGGTCAACCTGCAGCAGTACTACCTGGAGCAGTACCTGGTGGAGCGAGCCATCCAGCTCCCCCTGATCGACCTGCGCTGGCAGCACAAGCTGGTGCAGGTGACGCCCGCCGACGATGTCGTGCGGCTCGACATCGACAGCGCCGACGGCCCCTACACGCTGCACGCCGACTGGCTGGTTGCCGCCGACGGCACGCGCAGCACGGTGCGGCGCCAGATGGGCCTGGACATCGAAGGTCGTGTGTTCCAGGACCGCTTCCTCATCGCCGACATCGTGCTGCATGGCGACCTATTTCCGCGCGAGCGCACGGAGCGCCGCTTCTGGTTCGCGCCGCCCTTCCACGCCGGTGAGAGCGCACTGATGCACCGCCAGGCCGACGACGTCTGGCGCGTCGACTTCCAGCTCGGCTGGGACGCGGACCCGGAGGTCGAGAAGGAGCCTGGCCGTGTGCAGGCGCGCGTGCGCGCCGCGCTCGACCAGCAGGGCTTCGCCCACATCGGCTTTGATCTCGAATGGGTCAGCGTGTACACCTTCCAGTGCCGGCGCATGGTGAAGTTCCGCCACGGTCGCGTGCTCTTCGTCGGCGACAGCGCGCACCAGGTCTCGCCCTTCGGCGCGCGCGGGGCCAACTCGGGCATCCAGGACGCGGACAACCTGGTGTGGAAGCTGAAGTGGGTGATCGACGGCGCCGCACCCGCGGCCCTCCTCGACAGCTACGACCAGGAACGCGGTGCCGCGGCCGACGAGAACATCCTCAACTCCACCCGCTCGACCGACTTCATGACGCCCAAGACGCGCGTGGCGCACCTATTGCGCGACGCTGTGCTCTCGCTGGCCGACGACGTACCGGCCGGCCGCGCCCTGGTCAACAGCGGGCGCCTGTCGGTACCGACACGGCTGTCGGATTCGCCGCTCAACACGCCCGACGGCGAGGCCTTCGAAGGCTGGATGTCGCCGGGTGCGCCGCTCGACGACGCGCCGGTGGGCGATGCCGACGGCGAGCGGCACGGACCGGCCTGGCTGCTCCGCGCGCTGGGCCCGGCCGAGGGGGCGGCCTTCGTGCTGCTGCACTTCGGTGCCGTCGCCGCGGCGACGCGCGACGCCGCCTCCACGCTGGGCCTGGCACTGGTCACCGTGCTCAGCACGGCGGAGGCCGCTGCCGACGCCGGCCCGGGTGTGGTCTGCGACAGCGAGGGCCTGGCGGCGAGCCGCTACGACGCGCGCCCCGGCACCTGCTACCTCGTCCGGCCCGACCAGCACGTGGCCGCGCGCTGGCGGTGCTTCAGTGCCGCCGCAGTGCGTGCCGCACTGCGGCGCGCCACCGGCCACACGCAGTGAAACACTGAAGCACGAAAGGCAGCACCCTCATGCCGCTCAACACCCAGCCCCACTTCTTCAACCCGTCCGGCGCCCGCCAGCGCTACGCCTACAGCCCGGGCGACGACTTCTACGACGCACTGATCGCCGGCCACCGCGGCCTGAGCGACGAGGAGAGCGAGCTGATGCAGGCCCGCCTGGTGCTGCTGCTGGCCAACCACATCGGCGACCTGACGCTGCTGCGCGAAGCGATTGCGCTGGCGCGGCAGGGCGTGGGTTCGGCCCCGGGCGGCGACAAGGGCGAGGCGGGCTCGGCTTGCGCGTAGCATGACAAGCCTGTGCGCAGCTCGCCAAAGCCACAGACCAAATGCAGTACGAAGCCAAAGTTCTCGGTCCTAGCGATCTCGCAAGCATGCGAGGCATGCTGTCGCTGTTCGGCGAAGCGTTCGACGAACCTGGAACCTACATCACCAACCAGCCAACCGATGAGTACCTCTGTCGGCTGCTCGCAAACTCCACTTTCATTGCCATCGCCTCGCTGGACGTATCAGACGTCGTAGGTGGCTTGGCGGCGTACGTCCTCCCAAAGTTCGAGCAGGCCAGGTCGGAGATCTACATCTATGACCTGGCGGTCGCAGAGAGCCACCGCCAGCGAGGGGTGGCGACCGCGATGATCAAGAAGCTGCAAGCGCGGGCAGTCGACCTTGGTGCATGGGTCATCTTCGTCCAGGCCGACTACGGCGACGATCCGGCCATCAAGCTCTACACGAAGCTGGGCATCCGCGAAGAGGTGCTTCACTTCGACATCGAACCGTCACGACGTGGCGCCTGACACTTCACTCGATCGCCTCTGCCAGTGGCGCCCGGTCAGCGCAAACCTCAGATTGCATAAACGCATCGAGGAGACTCCGCGTGGATGAATCGCAGTTTCTCAGCGCTCTCAGGCCGTACTACGAGGCGTTTGCCGAAACGGATGAACGAAAGCGTCTGCAACTGCTGAACGCCGCGATGACGGAGGATGCTCAGATCTGGGGACCAAAGCGCGTATTCGTCTGCCATGAGCAGATTTCGGAGAAGATTGCCGGCTTTCACCAGAACTGGCCCGGGTGTCGCCTGGTCCTTGCTACAGGCTTGAACATCTTTCTCAACAGCGCACGCATGGGGGGCGCCATCGTGGGTGACGACGGCGCCATCCGTGCAACGGGCCACGCGCTCATCGAGTTGGCACCGGACGGTCGCATTCAACGGGTCATTCCCTTCTGGGATGCCTTGCCACCGCTGCCCGCAGCTTGGCCTCAGGCGCTGGCAGCACCTTCGGGGCGGGGCAACAGTGCGAACTGACCCTTCGCCCGGCCCGACCCGCTATGGCAATCAGCACTAGGCTCGTATCCTCGGAAAAGCACCTCTGCATGCATGAAGGTACCTGCCACTGTGGCGCCGTCAAGCTGAAGCTCCCGTACACGCCCACGGTGGCGACGGCCTGCAATTGCTCGCTGTGCCGTCGCATTGGTGGGCCATGGGTCTACTTCGAGTTCGGCACGGTCGAGATCGAAGGACACCCCGAGAACACTGCCGAGTACATCCAAGGCGACAGGACTTTGCGGACGATCCGTTGCAGGACCTGCGGGTGTGTCACGCACTGGGAACCACTTGAACTCAAGCCTGGCGCCAAACACGGCGTTCATCTGGGGAACTTTGCCCCCGAGTTCGTGGCGGCGGTAAAGGTGCGCAAGTTCGATGGCGCCGACACTTGGAAGTTCTTTGATGAGTCGCTCTCGAACAGTGAGCCGCCATCGCAAGGCGGGGCTTGAGCCTTCGGTCAAGCGGCGAGCCGTCAGCAATGCAGCAGTCAGGCGCAGCGGTCCTTGCCGCCGTCTCCCCCGATCCTGACCGTGAGACCGCAAAGGAGCTAGAGCCTCTATGACAAAGCCCTTGGTCAACCTCGACGAGGTTCAGTTCGACGACATCGAAGAGAACGGGTACTTCACGTCAAGGCGAGCCCTGTTCAGTGCCAGCATCGGCGCACGCAAGCTCGGCTACAACCTGACAGAGCTTCCTCCGGGGAAGGCGCAGTGCCCGTTCCACTCCCACCGTGAAGAAGAGGAAATGTTCCTCATCTTGGAAGGCGAGGGCGAGCTGCGTTTCGGTGAGCAGAGGTTCAAGCTTCGGCGTCATGACGTGGTCGCCTGCCCGACGGGTGGTGCGGAGGTTGCGCACCAGATCATCAATACGGGCAAGACGACGATGCGCTACCTGTCGCTCTCAGGCGTCTCAGCAACCGAGGTTTGCGAGTATCCGGACTCTCAGAAGATCGGCGTGTTCGCAAGCACCTCGCAAACGTCCGGCGTACGAAGGATGTTCAGGGCTGAAGCAGGGGTGGACTACTACGACCGCGAATCCACGGAGCCGCCAACCGGCGGCGCCTGAACCTTCGCCCGCGCGTCCCGACGTCACGTCGGATACGGCGGCACGTGGTGTCCTTGTTCCAGGGCGCTGGCGATCTCGCACAACAGCGCCAAGTCAACCTGCGAGTGGTCGCGCGGAACGAGATCGTAATGACACAAGGTTCCGAGCACCTGACCTTCTGGTGTCATGATGGGTACGCCGCAGTAGGCTCGCACGTGTTCGCGCGCCACATGCGCCAGCAGTCGGGGGTCTTGCGCAGCGTCCTCAGTGACAAAGGGACTGCGGGATCTGTGTGCGAAGCTGCAATACGTTGCGCTCGTCGGCACTTCGTCGACGGCCAGTACGCCGGGGTTCTCCCGGTCGTAGAACACCGCAGCGTTGGCCCGGTCGCCCGCAGTGCGAAAGATGGCAATGAACCTGTAGTTCGTGGGCGCGGCGAGTTCCGCCAGAGCCCGACGCAGCCCGGTCGAGCGCATGGTTGAGCAGAACCGGGAGAACCGTTCTGCGGTATCTTCACGCGAAGCATCCAATCCAATCTCCCGCTCAGTCGCTGAAGGATTATGACCGTCGACGTTCGTCACTCATCGTCACGCAGTCGAGTTGGCTGGGTGTTGGCTGGCGTGGTTGCTGCCCATGGCTACTGCCGGTTGAGCCGCAGCGAGCCCTGACATGGCGTCTGCGCTCACTATGCAATTGCAGTCCTCGCGCGTCGCTGCTGTCGCCTTGGCCGCGCTGACGCCGTCATCGACGTTTCCACAATCGCCCGCGCCAAGCGTGCCATCGGCGCCCCACGAACGCCTCGCCTTCTTTGAGGGCACCTGGACCATGGTCGAGGCCCCGCCCGGGCAGAACTTTCGAGAGACTTGCGCCTGGCTCGGCGAAGGCAGGCGTCACATGCTGTGCCGCTCTCGCTGGACGACGGCAACCGCACCAAGAGAGGCGCTCAGCGTCATCAGCTACAGCCACAACACTGCGGACTACCTGTATCACGGCTTCAGGGCGGGAGGTTCGGTGGTCACGCAGCGCGGCGTACCTAAGGATGACGGCTGGCTGTTCACCTCCGAGCAGGGCGCAGGGGCTGCGAAGACGGCGACTCGAGTCACCATCACGCAGGTGGCGGACGGCGACATGCAATTCACCGAAGAGTCAGCCACGGGTGGCGGCCCTTGGAGTGTCAACGTGAATGTGCGCTACAAACGCGTCGCGCAGTGAGGCCCAGGCCCGCGCGCAGGTCCCAGCTCCGTGGTACTGCGCGGCTTGTCGATTTGACTGGCGCTCGTTCGTCGTAGCTTTACCTGGCAACAACCATTCAGCGAGCGATCCATGCGGTTCATCATCACGGCGCAAGCAAGTGCGGACAAGAGGGCGGCCGGCCAGCCGTCGGACTTCGATGCGGAACTCTTCAAGGCCTATATGCGTTTCAACGAGGAGATGCATCAAGCCGGCGTACTCGTGGCCTCGGAGGGTCTCAACCCTGCAGCACCAGGAGCCCGCATTGCGGTGGCCAATGGCAAACGCTACCTGGTGGACGGCCCCTTCGCCGAGTCGAAGGAGTTGGTGGGCGGCTTCTACCTCGTCGACGTGGCCTCGCTCGACGAGGCGATTCAATGGGCCCTGCGCGCTCCGTCCGGTTTCGGTTCGGACGACATCCTGGAGGTTCGTCAACTGACGGGCTCGGCAGACCTGCCGCCCGACATTCTCCGACTCATCACCGAAGCTGCGCCGACGTGGAGCGCCTCGGCCTGGCAGTGAGCACGCATGATCAAGAACGTCGGTGGTACCGAAATCAAGTCGAAGCATCGAGCGTCTTGCCACTGCGGGGCCGTGGTGCTCGAACTCGACCTTCCGGACGGCATCGTCGATCCCCGGCGTTGCGATTGCTCGATCTGCAGGCGCAAGGGCGCCATCGTGGCTTCAGTGCCGCTCTCGGGTGTCAAGGTCATCCAGGGCGAGTCTTCTCTCAAGCTCTATCAGTTCAACACGAAGACGGCGAAGCACTATTTCTGCTCCCACTGCGGTATCTACACTCACCACCAGCGCAGATCCAACCCCAGCCAGTACGGCTACAACGTCGGCTGCCTGGACGGCGTCGATCCGTTCGCGCTGGGCGCTGTTCCCACCAACGACGGGGTCCACCACCCCGCCGACCGACACTAGGCCTGACCAAAGCTCACAGATGCAGAAGACCCCCCCACCGGCGAGCCCCGAGGCGTACGTCGCTTCGCTCGATGGCTGGCATCATCTGTATGTGAAGGCCCTCCGTTCAACGGTGCTGGGCGCCGCTTCAGTGCAAGAGCTCATCAAATGGGGGCACCTCGTGTACTTCGCGAATGGACCGGTGCTGCTCATTCGTGCAGAGCCGCGGCGTGTTCTGTTTGGCTTCTGGCGTGGCCAGCGCCTTCGCCCCATCGAACCCAGGCTGAAGCCTGGCGGCAAGTACGAGATGGCCACGCTCGAGTTGACCGAAAGCACCGCATTGGCGCAGTCCACCGTGGTCCGGCTGGTCCGAGAAGCCCTCGATCTCAATCAGGTCATGGGCGATCCCACCACCCTTCCGCCGCCCGAGAGCAATGGTGCGCGCTGACCCCTCCGTCAAGAGCAACCGCAAGCCCCAGGTCTGCGTCCTCGGGAGCGCCGAGCCCGGCTCGCCTGCCTATGAGCTTGCCGGTCAGGCGGGTGAAATGCTGGCCCAGCTCGGCATCACGGTGGTGAGCGGCTGCGGCAGTCCGGCAACCCAGGTCGCCGCGGAACGCGCCATCGAGGCAAACGGTCTGGTGCTCAGCATCGTGCCGCCGGATCACATGCCGCCACCGGATTGGCCCGCAACCGTCGTCGTTCCGTGTGGCATGGGCGATGCCCGCAACCTCCTGATGGCCCTGGCCGGAGATGCCTGCATCGTCATCGGTGGTCGCGCGGGCACCAAGTCCGAAGTTCACTTGGCCTGGCTGCACAAGCGTCCTTTGCTACCACTGGTGGGCTGCGGCGGCTGGTCGGACGAGCTGCCGTCGAACCCTCCGGACGAGCGGGCCAACGCCCCGATCCTTCCTTGGCGCTCTGTCGCCGAGTTGCAGGCAAATCTGCGAACGCTTGGTTTGATTCCCGCTGCGGGTCCCTCGAGCGACGCAGCGCCATGAACCTCAACACTGCTCGGGTCTTCGTGCGAGACCTCTCGGAGGCCAGAGCCTTCTATGCAGAGAGCTTGGGTCTGACCCCCGTGGCGGGCAACGCGGAGTTTGGCTACGTCGTTTTCGAAGCTGGCATTGCGAAGCTCGTTGTCGAGACCGTCGCCGATGATGCGCCGCAGGAAGACCAGTTGCTCGTGGGCAGGTTCACCGGGCTCTCGTTCTCGGTCGCCGACGTTCATGAGGAGCACCGGGAGCTGCTAGCGCTGGGCGTAGAGTTCTCTGGCCAACCCGAGAAGCAGTCATGGGGCGGCGTGCTCGCAACTCTTCGAGATCCGGCAGGCAATGAACTGCAGATCGTCCAGCAGTCAACGGCCTAGCGGTGTCCCCATGAGCCAGCCCACAGTCAAGAACCAGTACCTGGTCATTTCCCGAGGTCAGTGGGACGAAGCTGCCACGAAGGAGGATGTGCAGCTTGCCATCGACCGCTTCTATCTCTGGTACGAGCAGAACCTGGCGTCGGGCTGCATGCTGCCGGGCAGTCGGCTGAAGACGCAAGGCAAGTTGGTGTCGAGGCGAAGGATCAACGATGGTCCGTTCACCGAAGCGAAAGAGCTGGTCGGCGGTTACTGGTTCATCGTGGCAAGCAGCCTCGACGAGGCTGCCCATCTTGCGGCCGAGAATCCATGCTTGGCGTTCGGCCTGACGCTCGAGATTCGCCCGCTCGATCAGACGAAGGCCCTGGCGACCGAGACAACGAACGAAACCCCGGACGGTTGGCGCGCCAAGTGAGGCCGTTCGACGACAGCCCCGCCGTGACGCCCGGTCCTCGCACGCCACTGACCCCGGCGGGGGCACGCGAGCTGGCCCTCGCCACGGCTGCCAGGGCGGCCATCCTCGTCGAGGGCTGGAGCGACCAGGCCGCCATCGAGACCTTGGCACGCCGCGGTCAGTGGGACCTGGGCGCCGAAGGGATCCTCACCCTGCCCATCGGGGGCGTGACGAACCTCGGTGCGTTCATCAGGGCGCTGGGCGTCGAAGGGCTTGGCCTGGGCTTGGCCGGTGTGTGCGACGCCGCCGAGGAGGGCTATGTCAAGCGAAGCCTCGAGCGGGCAGGACTGGGGGCGGGGCTCGACCGTGCCGGCCTCGAGGCCCAGGGCTTCTTCGTCTGCGAGGCCGATCTCGAGGATGAGCTGATCCGCGCCCTGGGCACCGACGGCGTCGAGGCCGTACTCCGTGCGGAAGGCGAGCTCGACTCGTTTCGCCGGTTTCAGGAGCAGCCAGCCCAAAGAGAGCGAAGTCACTGCGCGCATCTGCATCGGTTCATGGGCACGCGCGCGCGCCGCAAGGTCCGTTACGGCTCGCTGCTGACCGATGCGATCCACCCGTCGCGACAGCCGCGGGCCCTTCGGCTTGTGATCGCGCATGCGCGTTCGCGTGCGCTTGCGGAGCGCAAATGACCGAGACCAAGACCAAACCCACAGGCGCGAGTGTCGATGCGTACCTCGCGTCCAGAGCCAACCCTGAGCAGCTGGCGGACTGCAAGGCTGTCATGGCCATGTGCAGGCGGGTGACGAAACAGCAGCCCAAGATGTGGGGGCCGAGCATCGTGGGCTATGGGTCGTACACCTACAGGTACGAGGGCGGACACTCGGGCGACGCATGTCTCGTGGGCTTCGCCGTCCGCGGCAGGGAACTGGTTGTCTACCTCCTCGCGGACAGTCCCGAGCAGCTTGGCCTGCTGGCCAAGCTCGGGAGGCACAAGATGAGCAAGGCCTGCCTGTACTTCAAGCGCCTGGCGGACCTGGATGCCAAGGTGCTGGAGGCACTCATTGCGGGATCGGTGGCCGATGTCAGGCGCCGATATCCAGACTCCAGAGACGTCTGAACTGCGGAGGTAGAGCAGCCATGTGCCGCAACATCAAGACCCTGTTCAATTTCGAGCCACCGGCGACCGAGCTCGAGATCCGCGACGCATCGCTCCAGTTCGTTCGAAAGCTCAGTGGCTTCACGGTGCCGTCGAAGGCGAACGAGGCGGCTTTCGAGCGCGCGGTGGAAGAAGTCGCCGCCTCTGCCAGAAGCTTGATGCGATCTCTCGTCACAAGGGCCGAGCCGCGGACTCGAGAGGCGGAGGCCGCCAAGGCGCGTGAGAGATCGGCTGTGAGGTTCGGAGGACAGGGTTGATGTTCGATCACGTTAAGTTTGGAGCCAGCGACCTCGCAGCTAGCAAGGCGTTCTTCCTCGCAGCGCTCGAGCCGCTGGGCGTCGCTGTCGTTTCGGAGGGGCCGCCGGCATACGGTGTCGAGCTGTGCCCGCCCGGAGGCAAGTGTTCCCTGTGCATTTTTAAAACCGAGGAGACGCCCGCGCACCTTCACCTGGCGTTCACGGCCCAGCATCGCCGGCAAGTCGATGCCTTCCACCGCGCTGCGCTGGCGGTGGGGGGCAGGGACAACGGCGCCCCCGGCCTGCGACCGCACTACCACGCGAACTACTACGCGGCTTTCGTGATTGGTCCGGATGGGCACAACATCGAAGTGGTTTGCCACGAACCCGAAGCTTGAAGTCTCCGTTCGCGAGGCAACGGTCGATGACGTGGACGCGCTGTTCCGCGTCCATCAGGCGTCGGTTCGCGGCTTGTGCTCGGCGGCGTACTCCGCTCGACACATCGACACGTGGTTCGAAGGCCGCACGCCTGAGATCTACCTGCCGCTTCTCGAACGCGGCCAGATCCTGGTGGCCCTGCTCGAGGGCCGCATCCAGGGGTTCGTGGGCGCGTTGCCGGGGGAGGTCACTTCCCTCTTCGTCCTGCCGGAAGCAGCCGGCCATGGCCTCGGCAGCAAGCTCTTCATGCGCGGCCTGGCTCGCGCCGAAGCGGCGTTCGACGGACCCATCACGGTCATCTCGACGAGGAATGCCGTCGACTTCTACGCGCGCTTCGGTTTCGAGCCGGTCGAAGAAGGGACGTTCGTTCGAGGGCAGGGGCAGCTGGAGTACCCCGTCGTGAAGATGGTGCGCAGCGCAACAAGGCGAGACAATGCGGTCCCCGCCTTGGGAGATCCGCCATGCGTTTGAAGACCAGGCTCACCGACAGGCTCGGCATCGAGCACCCGATCCTTCTGGCGCCGATGGGCGTCATGTCGGGCGGCAGGCTCGCCGCCGCGGTGTCCGAAGCGGGCGGGCTCGGCATCATCGGCGGGGGCTATGGCGACGCCGACTGGCTCGAACGCCAGTTCGCGGCGGCGGGCGATTCACGTGTCGGCTGCGGCTTCATCACCTGGTCGATGGCCAGAGACCCCGCCTTGCTCGACCAGGTTCTGGCCAAGCGGCCGGCCGCGCTGATGCTGTCCTTCGGCGAGGTCGAGCCACACGCGTCGCGCATCAAGGCCCAAGGCGTGCCGCTGATCTGTCAGGTGCAGGGCATGACGTACCTGCGCGAGGCCGTCGATGCGGGGGCCGACATCATCGTCGCCGAGGGCAACGAGGCCGGCGGTCACAGCGGTTACCGAGGCCTGTTCACGCTCGTTCCCGAAGCTGCCGACTATCTTGCCAAGCACTCGCCCGATACCCTCCTGGTTGCAGCGGGCGGGGTGGGTGACGGTCGCGGCCTGGCCGCTTCGCTCATGCTCGGCGCTGACGGCGTCCTGGTCGGAACGCGCTTCATCGCTTGCGAGGAGTCGGAAGCGCCGCAAGGTTTTCGGCAGGCGATCATCGATGCCGATGGCGACGCCACGATGAAGTCGAACTCGGTCGACGTCGTTCGCAAACGCTACTGGCCCAATCCGGAGTTTGTCGTTCGTGTACTCAAGAACGACTTTGTCTCCAAGTGGCATGGGCACGAGCGCGAAATGGAAAAGGCCATCGATATCGAGCACGAGCGCTTCTGGAGTGCTTTCAGGGCCGGTGATGCCGGCAACTCCGGCGTGCTCATGGGAGAAGTGTCGGGCATGATCCAGGACGCACCGCCGGCCGCGCAAATCATTGAAGGCATGGTCGCTCAGGCCTGCCGCCTCATGGGCACGCACGCCTCGATCACGGTGAAGCCATGAAATCGCAAGACAAGGACAAGCTGCTGCACGCGCTGAAGGGCCGGTTCGAGAAGAACATGCGCCGGCACGAAGGCTGCGAGTGGCGCGCGGTACTGGCCAGGCTCGACGCCAATCCGGTGGCGCTCGAGGCAATCGGCCGGATGGAGGTGACGGGTGGAGAGCCCGACGTGATCGGTCAGGACAAGGCCACAGGGCAGTACCTCTTCTGCGACTGCGCGGCCGAGAGCCCGCTGGGGCGCCGGAGCCTCTGCTACGACCGCGCGGCACTGGACTCACGCAAAGAGAACAAGCCCGAAGGCAACGCCGTCGAGGCTGCCGCCGCGATGGGCGTCGACCTGCTCACGGAAGAGCAGTACCGCGCGTTGCAGCGCGCCGGCCCGTTCGACACCAAGACGTCGAGCTGGATTGCGACGCCGCAAGACCTGCGAGACCTCGGCGGCGCGCTGTTCTGCGATCACCGCTACGGCCGGGTGTTTGTCTATCACAACGGGGCGCAGTCTTACTACGCGGCGCGGGGCTTCCGCGGCATGGTTCGCGCATGAATCGGCGCGCTCGACGCGCGAAGTGCTGCGGGGAGCCGCAGTGACGGTTCTGGCGCCGATGAGTGTCGAGGCCTACGCCTCGTACAAGCAAGCCGAAGTCGCCGCCTTTGCCGAGGAGAACGTGGCGTGCGGGCGATGGGCGGCCGATGGCGCGGTCGAGCGCTCGCAGGAGGAGTTCGAGGCCCTATTGCCGCAAGGCCTTGCCACGCCCGACAACCACCTGTTCGAGATCAGGGCCACCGAGGCAGGCCCGGCGGTTGGCTTCCTGTGGTTCGCCGTCGAGGAGAGGCACGGCATCCGTGGTGCCTATGTCTACGATGTCTCGGTCAAGCAAGCGTTTCGCCGCCAGGGGCACGCCAGGCGGGCCTTCGGAGCGCTCGAGGCCGTCGTCGCTTCGATGGGCCTTTCGCGCATTACGCTGCAGCTCTCTGGCAGCAACCCGCAAGCCCAGGCCCTTTACGGCCAGCTGGGCTTTGCCGTCACCGGCATCAGCATGCTCAAGCAGATCCCGAAGCAGAATGCCTAGCCTTGCAGTGGAGCCGTCCATGCCAGCCGTCCGCTACCTGGTTGACGACTTCGACGCCGCGCTCGTGTTCTACAGAGTTCTTGGCTTCAAGCTTGCCGACCGCTGGGGCCCGCCCTTCGAGACTCATGCGTGGAGGGTGCCGAAGGAAATCCTGCCATGAGCGGCCTCGGCTTCACCTACAGACTGAAAAAGAACAAGGACTTGGAGATCCATCACCACGGTCGTCTTGCATCGACCCTGCGCGGGCAGGACGCGGAAGACTTCGTTGCCGAGGTGGAGTCTGGATCCGAGCATGATGCCCAGCAACTGATGGCACGGATCACGGGCAACTACAAGCACGGCAACGAACGACTTGCCGGTCAACATCCGAGGAATCGTCGCTGACGGCGCACCACTGGCAACATGAAGCACATGCCCCTGGCCATCTTCGCGACGGCCATCTCCATCCCGACCTTCTGTGCCGCCCAGGCCGAAGAATGGACTTGTCCAGCGGTCGACAAGGTCGGCGTCATGGCGACTTCCCCGGGTTGGATCTCGTACGACTCGCTGATGTATCCCTACCAGGCGCCGACCCTGCGCTTCGACAGCATGGAGAACAGCACCCATGGCCCCGCCGCGATCTGCAAGTACCGGGTCGACAAGGGCGGCCTGCTCTCGATGTGGAAGCTGGCCAAGTGCGAGCCCGGCAAGGGCAACTGGCAACCCGGCGGACCCAAGGCGACCTGCGAAGGCACTCACCCCGGCCAGTGTTCGCTTGTCTGCTCACCCGTGGCGGGATCGGCCAGACCGGGCGGTTGAGACCGGCGACGCAGCCTGAGTGTCGGCAAGAATCATACCCATGCCCCATCTGCTGCGCAACGTGCTCGCCTTAGTCTTGGGACTCGCCATCGGCGGGGCCGTCAACATGGCACTGATCACGCTCAGCCCGTTACTCATTGCGCCGCCGGCGGGCGTCGATGTCCACAGCGCGGAGAGCCTGAGCAAGGCCATGCACCTGTTCGAGCCGCGCCATTTCGTCATGCCGTTTCTGGCGCATGCGATCGGTACGTTCGCCGGAGCGCTCGCGGCCCACTTGATCGCGGCGAGCCACAGACCGCACGTGGCCTGGGCGATCGGCGCGGTCTTCCTTTGCGGCGGTGTGGCGGCGAGTTTCATGATTCCGGCCCCGGCCTGGTTCATCGCCCTGGACCTGTTGGCGGCGTACCTCCCGATGGCCTGGCTAGGCATTCGCGCGGGCACTCGGCTCAGGCCTGGGACCGCATGAGCGAGGTCCTTCTCACCCGACAGGTCGTCGTCCAGTTCCTGCACCGGTTCGAGGAGATCGCTGCAAAGGAGGACTTCGATCTGGTCCAGGACATGGTCCATGAACGCGCCTTCTTTCGCTTCAACGATGGCGACTTCGTCGGCCGGCAGGCGGTGCGCAGTGCCTTCGAGAAAACCTGGAAGGGCAGCGTCGGGGTCCGGAAAGAGCGCTTCTACCTGAGCGACATCGAGGTGCTCGCGGTCGACGCCACCAGCGCCAGTGCCACTTACACGTACAACTGGGAGGGCTCGATGGAGGGCCGCTCCTTCCGCATCCAGGGACGTGGCACAAGGGTGCTCGTCGTCGAGGGTGGCAGGCTGCAGATCATCCATGAACATCTCAGCCGTTTCCCGGCACCATGACGCCAAGCACCAACTACCCGCCGCTGCGTACGGAGTGCGAGCTGGCCCGACGGCACTGCGCTGCCGCGGGAGATCGTGTGCTTGGCCAATCCTGTCCTGCGCCGGCAGACTATGCTGTGCGGCCATGCCGCCGCCCATTTCTAATCGTCAACCGGAAGTCATGCACTTGAAGCCTCTGCTGATCCTTGTGGCTGCCGTCGCGACCGCGATCGGCGCTTTCGC